>NZ_DATJTA010000107.1:0-41235 GCF_035503875.1 Nocardioides sp. | reverse complement strand
GTCGGCAGAACTTGCGCACAGCCTGTCAGAAAGTTCTGCCGACTCGACCGGCAACTTCTGCCGACTCGGCGTTGGGTAGCGTCCCGGGTATGAGTGCCCCCGCTCTTCGCATCCACGGTCCGGTCCTGCCCGACGGGGAGGTGCGCGACCTGTACGTCGTCGACGGCCGGGTCACCTACGAGCGGCAGCCCGGGGCCGAGCTGGTGGCGGAGGGGTGGGTCGTACCGGGGCTGGTCGACGCCCACAACCACCTCGGGCTCGACGACGGGGGAGCGGTCGACGACGCCGAGGTGGAGCGGCAGGCACTGGCCGACCGGGACACCGGTGCGCTGCTGCTGCGCGACTGCGGGTCGCCCGCCGACACCCGGTGGGTGCAGCAGCGCGAGGACCTCCCGCGGCTGGTCCGGGCGGGGCGGCACATCGCCCGCACCAAGCGCTACATCCGCAACTTCGGCCACGAGATCGAGCCTGCCGACCTGCCGTCGTACGCCGCCGAGCAGGCCCGCGCCGGTGACGGGTGGATCAAGCTGGTCGGCGACTGGATCTCGCGCGAGGAGGGCGACCTCGCGCCGTCGTTCCCGGCGGAGTCGTTCGCCGCGGCGATCGCGGCCGCGCACGCGGAGGGCGCGCGGGTGACGGCGCACTGCTTCGGACGCGACGTGCTCCCGGGCCTCCTGGAGGCCGGCATCGACTGCATCGAGCACGGCACCGGCCTCGCGGTCGACCAGGTGGAGCAGATGGCCGCCGCCGGCGTCGCGCTGGTGCCGACCGTCATGCAGACCTCGAAGTTCCCGGGGTTCGCCGAGGCGGGCCGGGAGCGCTTCCCGGCGTACTCCGCGACGATGGAGGAGCTCTACGCCCAGCGTCGCGAGGTGCTGATGAGCGCCTGGGAGGCCGGGGTCCAGCTGTACGTCGGCAGCGACGGCGGCGGTCCCACTCGGCACGGCCACCTGGCCGGCGAGATCCTGGCGATGGTCGACCTCGGCCTGCCCGCCGAGTACGTCGTCGCGGCGGCCTCGTGGCGCGCCCGGGAGTGGCTCGGCTTCGACCCCACCCTCGCCGAAGGTGTCGAGGCCGACCTGGTGGTGCTGGACCGGGACCCGCGCGTCGATCCGTCGGTGCTCTACACGCCGAAGCGCGTCGTGCTCCGCGGGCGCGTGGTCGCCTAGACCCCGTACGCCACCCGCGCGCAGTTGCGCCGGACCAGCTCGTCCAGCTGCGCGCCGGTGCGACGGTCGGTGGCGGTTCGCCAGATCTCGTTGCGCCGGTGCAGGACGCCGTCGAGGCTCACGAACTCCTCCCCGCGCGCTTCGACCCGGTAGCCGTGCGCGAGCTCCCGGTCCGCGCGCAGCTCGCCGTGCAGGTACCTCTCGCCGACCCGGACGCCGAGCTGGAAGGTCGTGCCGGTGTCGTTGCGCACCACCAGGTCGACGTAGTTGTAAACGATCGTGCAGCCCACGCCCCACGGCACCACCCGGCCGCTGTCCGGGAACGCGTCGACGCTGTGCTCGGACCGCTCCACCACGGTGAGCGGGGAGTGCAGCACGAGCCAGTGCAGCAGGTTCGCCAGCTGGCAGACGCCGCCGCCCACCCCGGGCACGGGCCGGCCGTCGCTCAGGCGCAGGCCGTCGACGTACCCCCGCCGGCGCGAGCAGCTGCCCACGGTGCGGTTGAACGAGAAGGTCTGCCCGGGGCGCAGCACCAGCCCGTCGACGTACGGCGCCGCGAGCCGCAGGTTGGCGACCTTCCCGTGCTGGAGCGCCGGGTCCGTCCCGGCGAGCTCGCGCAGCAGCAGCGAGTCGTGCCGCGCCACGCGCGTCGAGAGAGGGAGCCCGGGCGACCGGTCCGTCGCCCAGTCACAGTGCGCGCGCCACCAGGTGAGCCGGCGCCGGGTGCGGTGCACCGCCACGGCGACGGGCCGGAGCCACGGGTGGCGCTGCGAGGGGGTCATGCCGGTACGACGCCGCGTCGGCCCGGCTGGTTGTGGCTATTCCGGGCGGACCAGCCGGAACCGCGACCGCGACCGGGCCTCGATCCAGCGAGGCGCGTGGGCCCGCTCGCCGAGGCGGTTGAGCAGGTTCTCCATGAGCGACTCGACCCAGTCGCGGTCCTGGTAGGCCTGGGTGCGCGTGGTCTCCTCGGTCTCGCCGCGCAGCCGCAGCGCGAGGTAGCGCGACGAGCGGGTCCGGGTGCCGGAGTAGAACATCAGCTGCAGCAGGTCGAACTGCCGCGGGTTCAGGTCGACCAGGCGGTCGTCGACGACCACGAGGCCGCGCGCCGGGTTGATGCGCAGGCCGTAGAACTCGATCCAGCTGCCCACGAAGCGCATGCCGAGCTCGAGCATGCCGTCGCGGCCGGCCTCGCCGGTCTCCTCGAGCTCCTCGTCCGGCTCCGGCTCGTGGACGGTGACCGGCCCCGGGATGGCCGCGAGGTGGTCGACGGGCTGGCCGCCCGCGACGACCAGGCGGTGGTACGCCGAGCGCGCGGGGTCCTCGGCCGCCGCGGCCCAGGCGTGGGTCACGGGCTGCGGGGCGAACGTCGTCGTCGGGCGGCGCGCCACCGCGGCGAGACGGGCCTGCAGCTCGCGCGGCCGGATCGGCTTCGGGACGTAGTCGTCGGCGCCCGCGTCGAACCCGGCCAGGATGTCCCGCTCGTCGGAGCGGGTGCTGATGATGACGATGTAGGTGCCGCTGAACTCCCGGATCCGCCGGGTCGTCTCGAACCCGTCCATCCCGGGCATCGACACGTCGATGGTGGTCAGGGCGGGCTGGTGGAGCCGGGCGAGCTCGGTGCCCTCGGTGCCGTTGAGCGCGGTGATCACGGAGAACCCCGCCTGGGAGAGGACCAGGTCGAGCAGCTCGGCGGTGTCCTCGTCGTCTTCGACGATCAGCGCGACGGGCGCGGTGGCCGGCGGGGAGTCGGTGGACATGCGAGGGCATTCGGCGGGTGGGACCCGATCGTGAGTGATTCGGCCGAGGTTGGTGAGACCGCAATGAGAAGCGAGCGGCGTCGTACGGCGGCCCTCAGAGCCGGGCGGCCCCCGGGAGCTGGGCCGCGAGCCGGGGGGCGAGCGACTGGCCGTAGGTCGTCGTCATGTGGTTGGCGTCCTGGAAGACGAGCACGGACCCGATGACGGGAGCACACCGGCGGGTGGGGCAGATGGAGTCGGTGAGGTCGATGAGTCGGACGTCGTCGAGGTCCTGCACCGCGTACTTCTGGGCGGCCCCGACGCCGCGGAGCGCGTGCTTGCGCGGAATCGCGCAGGCGGTGATGTCGTCCGCGTTCTCGGTGAGGCAGGCGCCCATGTCGATGCCCGCGCGCGGGGTGTTCCGGATCACCGCGATGGTGGTGCCGGCCGCGAGGAGCTCCCGGTAGAGCTGCCGCTGGGCGGTCCCGAGGGCCTGGGCGCCGGCCCGCAGGTCGAGGATCTCACCGTCGTCGCCGAGCGCGCGGTAGTCCTCCTGGCTGGTGACCAGCAGGTCCGGCGGGTCGCGCAGCAGCTCCTCGGCCGCGGCCTCCTGCCACTGCGCGCAGGAATCCTGGTACGGCGACTCGATCGGCACCCCCGGAGCCAGCGGGCAGTACTGCTTGGCCATCAGGGTCAGGTGCCAGTCGCTGGCCGAGGCCACGTCGACCATGGCCCGCGCCCACTGGACGGCGTGGGAGTCGCCGGCCAGCACGACACGGGTGTCGGAGTCGGTGGCGGCGTAGTCGCAGGTCTCGACCTCGTCGACGGTGTACGGCGTGATGCAGCCGAACTGGGTGTCGGGCAGCTGCTCGGGCTGCGGGTAGAAGGTCGCGTCGTGGCGTGGTGCGCCGGTGCGGTCGCCCCGCGGCTTCGCGTCCAGCGCGCCGGCGCCGAGGTTCGACACCGACTGCGGACGCCGCTCGCTCATCGTCAGCGCGTTGGCGAGCGAACCGTCGGTCTGCACGACCTCCGGACGCATCAGCCCGGCCACCAGGGCGATCCCGAGCGTCGCGGCGGCGAGGCCGCCCCAGGCACCCAGCGCCGGCCAGTGACCTCGCGACCAGGTGGCCCGCCGGGCCGGCTCCTCGATGAAGCGGTAGGAGAGGTACGCCGGAATGAACGATGCCGCGACGACCAGCAGGCCGGCCCGGACCCCCAGGTCGCGCTCGAGGACCACCGCGGTGAACACGAGCGGCGGCCAGTGCCAGAGGTAGAGGGAGTAGGACCAGTCGCCGATCCGCCGCATCGGCTTCACGCCCAGCAGGAGCACCGGACCCTTCGAACCCGCCGCCGGACCCGAGAGGACGACCAGGGCAGCGCCGAGGACGGGCAGCAGGGCCGCCGATCCCGGGAACGGCGTCGTCTCGTCGTACCGCACCGCCGCCACGATGATCGCCGCCAGCCCCAGCCAGCCGGCGGGTGCCGCGACCCGGCGCGGCAGCCGGGTCCACCGGTCCGCGACCAGCGCCGCGAGTGCGCCGACCGCGAGCTCCCAGACCCGGGTCCAGGTGACGAAGTAGGCCTGGGCGGGATTCGTCGAGGTCTCGTGGACGGAGTAGGCGAACGAGACCGCCAGCACCACCAGCATCGCGGCACCCACGACGCGCCGCCGGGAGATCCCGAGCCGGAGCGCGAGTGCCCCCGCCGCCATGAGCAGCACGGGCCAGACGAAGTAGAACTGCTCCTCGACGCCCAGCGACCAGAAGTGCTGCAGCGCGCTCGGGGGGCCGGTCGTGGCCGCCAGGTAGTCGACGGCCTGGTTCGACATGCGCCAGTTCATGCCGAACGCACTGCTGGCCGCGATGTCGGCGAGCAGGTCCCACCGTCGCAGCGGTGGCAGGAGCCACCACCCGACCAGACCGACCACGGCCAGCGTGCACAGACTGGCCGGCAGCAGTCGCCGAGCGCGTCGCGCGTAGAAGGAGAGGAGCGAGATACCGCGCTCCGAGTCCTGGTCCCGCAGCAGGATGCCGGTCATCAGGAAGCCGGAGACGACGAAGAAGACGTCGACGCCGACGAAGCCGCCGGGCAGTACGCCGACCCCCGCGTGCCAGAGCATGACCAGCAGTACGGCGACCGCGCGCATGCCCTGGATGTCGCCGCGGAAGCCCCGTTTCGCCGAGCGCTCAGGGCTCAGCGTGGAGGGTCGGGCGTCCGGCACCCCGGCATAGTACGCAGCGCGACGGCTCGACCCGAGTCGGCGGGCCGCACGCCGGTGGCGGAGTCGAACCGGACGTTCAGCGGCGAGTCGTGGCCCGCGTCGACCACAGGATGCCGGTGACCAGCAGGACGAGCAGGCCGAGCCCGCCGAGGAGCAGGGGTACGACGATCGTCGCCGCCAGGCCGAGCCCGAAGCTCCCGAGGTGGGGGACCGGTCCGATCTCGACGGTGGCGACAGGGGTGCTCGGCTGCTCGCAGGTCACCTGGAGCTCCCTCACCCCGCCGTCGACGACGGCGACGCCCAGCCAGTCGCCCTCGCCGTCCACCGACCGGCGGAACTCGCCGGTCGGCCTCCGCTGAGGCAGCGTGGTGCCGGTGGCGACGTCGACCACCGTGCAGGTGGGCGTCACGACGGTCTCGTCGGCCCAGAGCATCAGGTCGTCGTCGTGCTCGACCGCCACGAGGTGCGGTGCGCCGTCGACCGGCACCGACGAGTCGGTGGAGAGGAAGCCGCTCAGCGTCCACGCGAACAGCGCGAACCCGCTGACGACGGCGGCCACGAGCAGCCCGCCACCGAGCGCGAACCACCACGCCGACGGACGTACTCTCGTCGGGGTCCGAGGGGGCGTCGGCAGGCTCGGATCGGCGCTCATGGCCGACATCGTGCCCGATTTCGACCGGGCGCCCGGCGTCTGGCAGAATCGTCCGCTGAGTCCTGTGCCTGCGGTCCCTCTCACCCGCGTGCGCAGAGCCCGACGGTCGTCCCGCCCCGGTGTTCCCCACCTGGTGGAGGGGCAGCCACCCACACCATATTCCTGAGGAGACACCACAGACGTGGCCGTCAAGATCCGTTTGAAGCGCCTGGGCAAGGTCCGCGTGCCCCAGTACCGCATCGTCGTCGTCGACTCGCGCAAGAAGCGCGACGGCAAGGTCATCGAGGAGATCGGCAAGTACCACCCCAAGGAGGACCCGTCGTACATCGACGTCGTCTCCGACCGGGCGCAGTACTGGCTGGGCGTCGGCGCGCAGCCGACCGAGGCCGTCGAGGCGATCCTGAAGATCACCGGCGACTGGCAGACCTACAAGGGCCTCCCCGGCACCGAGGGGACCCTGAAGGTCAAGGAGCCGAAGCGCGACAAGCTCGAGATCTTCAACGAGGCGCTCAAGGAGGCCCACGGCTCCGGCGCGACCGAGGCCGTGACCAAGAAGACCGCCGCGAAGAAGGCCGACAAGGCTGAGAAGACCGAGGAGCCGAAGGCCGAGGAGACCCCGGCCGTCGAGGTCGCCGCCGGTCAGTCTCCCGAGGACGCCACCGTCGAGGCCGAGGCGGCCGAGACCAAGGCCGAGGCCTGAGCGACATGCTCGCCGACGCTCTCGAGCACCTCGTCCGGGGTGTCGTCGACAACCCCGACGACGTGTCGGTCCGCGACAAGCAGCTGCGCCGCGGCTCCGTGCTCGAGGTCCGGGTGCACCCCGACGACCTCGGCAAGGTCATCGGCCGCGGCGGCCGTACGGCGTCGGCGTTCCGCACCGTCATCTCCGCCCTCGCCGGCCGGTCCGGCGCGCGGGTCGACTTCGTGGACGTCGACCGGCGTCGCTGAGACAGCGTCACGCACGAACCGCTTGAATGGGTGTCGCCCTCCGGGGCGGCACCCGTTCGGCATTTGACGACCGAAAGCGCAGGAAGGACCCAGTGGAGAGCATCGAGGTCGTGGTCGGCCGGATCGGCAAGGCCCATGGCATCCGCGGCGACGTCACCATCGACGTCCGCACCGACGAGCCCGAGCGGCGCTTCGCGCCCGGGTCGGTCCTGCGGGTCGAGGCGCCCCGGGGCTCGACCAGCACGCTGCGCACCCTGACCGTCGAGCGCGCCCGCTGGCACTCCTCGCGGCTGCTGGTCGTCTTCGAGGAGATCCCCGACCGGACGGCGGCCGAGGCCGCGCGGGGCCTGCTGCTGCACACCGCCGTCCCGGCCGACGAGTCGCCCGAGGACCCGGACGAGTTCTACGACCACCAGCTGGTCGGCCTGGCGGCGTACGACGTCGAGGGTCGCGCGCTCGGCGAGGTGACCGGGCTGGTCCACGGCGCCCAGGACCTGCTGACGATCCGTACGCCCGAGGGCCGCGACGCCTTGGTGCCGTTCGTGAAGGCGCTGGTGCCCGCGGTCGACGTCGCCGCCGGCCACGTCGTGATCGCCGACCGCCCGGGCCTGGTCACGCCGCTGGAGGACGACGCGTGAGGCTCGACTACCTCACGATCTTCCCGGACTACCTCGCGCCGCTGCAGCTCTCGCTCCCGGGCAAGGCGGTGTCCTCCGGTCTGATCGAGGTGCACGTCCACGACCTGCGGACCTGGACCCACGACCGGCACCGCGCCGTCGACGACACGCCGTACGGCGGCGGCGCGGGGATGGTGCTCAAGCCCGAGCCGTGGGGCGAGGCCTTCGACGAGCTGGACGTGGACGGTGCCACCCTCGTCGTCCTGACGCCCTCGGGGGAGCCCTTCACCCAGGCGCTGGCCCGTGAGCTGGCGACCCGGGAGCGGCTAGTCTTCGCGTGCGGGCGCTACGAGGGCATCGACCAGCGGGTGCTCGACCACGCCGCGACCCGGTGCGAGGTACGCGAGGTCTCCATCGGCGACTACGTCCTCAACGGGGGAGAGGTCGCCGCCCTCGCGATCACCGAGGCCGTGGTGCGGCTGCTGCCCGGCTTCATGGGCAACGCCGCGTCACTGGTCGAGGAGTCGCACGAGGATGGGCTGCTGGAGTACCCCGTCTACACCAAGCCCGCGACCTGGCGCGGCCACGAGGTGCCCGAGGTGCTGCTCGGCGGCAACCACGGGGCGATCGCCGCCTGGCGGCACGAGCAGCAGCTCGCGCGCACCGCCGACCGGCGCCCCGACCTCCTGCACGCCAGCCAGGTCCCGGGCGGCGAGGAGATCGTCCCGGCGACCCGCGCCGACGCGCCCGAGCTGCTGGTCCTCCAGCGCGCCTGCTGGGTCCAGGAGGCGCTCGTCAACGACTCCCTCGACATCCCCGCGCTGCACGAGTCGCTCGACGACATGCTGGCCTCCTTCGAGGAGTGGGACTGGTACGTCGTGCGCGCCGCCGGCCGTCTCGTCGGCGCGGTGCGCGGGCGCCTCGAGGGCGAGGCGTGGGACATCGGCCGCGTGATGGTCGCGCCGGACCTGCAGGGGCGCGGGCTGGGCCGGGCGCTGCTGGAGCACGTGCAGCGGGTCGCGCCGCCCGCGGCGACGTCGTACGTCCTGTTCACCGGGGTGGGCAGCGCCGCGAACCTGCGGATGTACAAGAAGGCCGGCTTCCGGCTGCGCCCGGACCTGGCGCCGCCGCCCGGCGCGGTGGTGCTGACGAAGCGGATTTCCGGCCGCTGAGACCCCTGTGGCAGACTCATCCCTTGGTCCAGCCGGGCCGAAGGATCGCTCCGAGGACCGCACGGGGGATCTGCGTCGGGCCCCTGCCACAGGGGGAGCCCAGCGCCGCCGGCCACCTCGCCTGGACGACACCTGAACACGCACCACATCCGAGACCGCGGCTGACCTGTGGCACCCGCGAGGAGAATCATGAGCAACGTCATCACCGAGCTCGGCGCGGCCGCCAAGCGCGACGACGTCCCCGCCTTCCGCGCGGGCGACACCATCAAGGTCCACGTGAAGGTCGTCGAGGGCAACCGCTCCCGTGTCCAGATCTTCCAGGGCGTCGTGATCCGCGTGCAGGGCTCCGGCGTGGGCCGCACCTTCACCGTCCGCAAGGTCTCCTTCGGCGTCGGTGTCGAGCGGACCTTCCCGCTGCACTCCCCGATCTTCGAGCAGATCGAGATCGTCACCCGCGGTGACGTCCGCCGCGCGAAGCTCTACTACCTGCGCAACCTGCGCGGCAAGGCCGCCAAGATCAAGGAGCGTCGCGAGTCCTGAGATCCCCGGCTGCCGCCTAGGATCTCCGCGTGACCACCGAGGACCGCGGGACCCCTTCCGTCGATGACGGGGACGGGGACCCGCGGTCCTCGTCCATTTCCCCGGATCCCGCACCGGAGCCCGCTCCGCAGGACGACGCCCCGCAGCATGCCGCCCGGACCCGGCGGAAGCTCTCCGGCTGGCAGGAGACGGTGGTGCTCCTCGTCGCCGCCGTGCTGCTGGCCGTCGTGGTCAAGGCGCTGTTCCTGCAGTCCTTCTACATCCCCTCGGAGTCGATGGAGCCGGGGCTGGTCAAGAACGACCGGATCCTGGTGCAGAAGCCGTCGTACTGGTTCGGCGGCCAGCCGCAGCGGGGCGACGTGATCGTCTTCGAGGACCCGGGCAACTGGCTGCTCGGCGAGACGGCCGGCCCGACCGGCCCGGTCGCGAAGGGGCTGGCCGCGATCGGGCTCTACCCGTCCGGCGGGCACCTCGTGAAGCGGGTCATCGGGGTCGGGGGCGACGTCATCGAGTGCTGCGACGAGCAGGGCCGCCTGAAGGTCAACGGGGTGTCGGTCGACGAGTCCGAGTACGCCGTCCTCGACGGGGCGCCGTGCTACGGCCCGCGGCAGGACAACTGCGGCGAGGACTGGAAGGTCGGCCCGATCCCGGAGGGCAAGCTGTTCGTCATGGGTGACAACCGCTCCCACTCCGGCGACTCCTCGGTGCGGCTGTGCCGCTCCGACGACCCCGACTGCGACGCGCCGTACGTCGACGTCGACAGCGTGGTCGGCCGCCTGTTCGCACGGGTCTGGCCCGCTGACCGCCTGGATCTCACCGACGGTGTCGATGCCTTCGACGACGTACCCGACGCCTCCTGAGAAGGTGGTCGGGTGAGTGTCCTGCCCCGGGGAGCGACGGTCCGGCGTGACGCCGGGCTGTACGGCTACGAGCGCGCGCTGCGCCGGCACGGCATCGCCCCGATCGCGGGCGTCGACGAGGCCGGCCGCGGTGCCTGCGCGGGACCGCTGGTCGCGGGGGCGGCGATCCTGCCCGAGGGACGCGCCGGGATCGTCCCCGGGCTCGCCGACTCCAAGCTGCTGACTGAGAAGGCGCGCGAGCGCTGCTACGAGCAGGTCGTGCGGCGTGCCGTCGCCTGGTCGGTCGTGGTGGTCAGCCAGGAGGAGTGCGACCGCCTCGGCATGCACGTCGCGAACGTCGAGGCGCTGCGACGGGCGGTGGCGCTGCTGGACCTGCCGCCGGCGTACGTCCTGACCGACGGGTTCCCCGTCGACGGGCTGGGCGTGCCGGGGCTGGCGGTCTGGAAGGGCGACCGGGTCGCGGCCTGCATCAGCGCCGCGTCGGTGCTCGCCAAGGTCACCCGCGACCGGATCATGACCGAGCTGGACCGCGACTGGCCGGCGTACGACTTCAAGACCCACAAGGGCTACATCACCGAGACCCACACCGCGGCGCTGCGCGAGCACGGACCCTCGCCGGTGCACCGGATGCGCTTCGTGAACGTACGGCGGGCTGCGGGCCTGGAGCCTGAACTAGAGTCCTCCGGGTGAGCGCCGAGGACCTCGAGAAGTACGAGACCGAGATGGAGCTGACGCTCTATCGCGAGTACCGCGACGTCGTCGGCATCTTCAAGTACGTCGTGGAGACGGACCGGCGCTTCTACCTGTGCAACCAGGTCGACGTGAAGGCGCGCACGGAGGCCGGCGAGGTCTTCTTCGAGGTCTCGATGAGCGACGCCTGGGTGTGGGACATGTACCGCCCGGCGCGGTTCGCCAAGAACGTCAAGGTGCTGACCTTCAAGGACGTCAACGTCGAGGAGCTCAACCCCTCCGAGATCGACCCGCCGAAGCCGTAGGCCCGGCTTCTCCCGGGCCACGAGTCGTCCACACCGGGGCGGGGAACGGGGTCGTCCCCAGGTCCTCCTGGGCGACGGGCTCCCGCGTCCCCGCTCGCGGCGAGGCTGTCCGCAGGAGGTCAGCCGATGACGGGAAGCAGCACACCAGCACGCACCACGACGCAGGCGCTCGGGGCGTACGGCGAGTCGCTCGCCGCACGCCACCTGACGGCCCAGGGGATGATCCTGCTGGACCGGAACTGGCGCTGCGAGGCGGGCGAGCTCGATCTCGTGCTGCGCGAGGAGGACGTCCTGGTCGTGTGCGAGGTCAAGACCCGCAGCAGCGACCGGTGCGGTACCCCGCATGAGGCCGTGACCGAGCTGAAGCTCGCCCGGCTGCGCCGTCTGGCCGTCCGATGGCGGGAGGCGCACGGAGTCGGACCGGTGGAGATCCGCATCGACCTGGTCGCCGTCATCCGGCCACGTCGCGGACCCTCGCAGCTCGACCACGTGCGGGGGATCGGCTGATGCCCTTCGCGACGGCGCGGACCGTCTCGCTCCAGGGAGCTCTCGGGCACGTGATCGACGTCCAGACCGACGTCTCACCCGGCCAGGTCGGCACCACCTTGGTGGGGCGCCCGGACGCCTCGATCCAGGAGGCGCGAGATCGGTGCCGGATGGCGATCATCAACTCGTCGCTCACCTGGCCCGCCACCAAGCGGATCACCATCCTGCTCTCGCCGGCCGACCTGCCCAAGCGCGGCACGCACTTCGACCTGGCCATCGCCTGCTCCGTGCTGGCGGCCGACGGTCGGCTGCCCGGCGCGGCGCTGGACGGCGCGGCGCTGATCGGCGAGCTCACCCTCGACGGTGGTCTCCGGTCGGTGCCGGGGGTGCTGCCGATGGTGCTGGCCGCGGCCGACCGCGGGATCCGCCGCGTCTTCGTGCCCGAGCCGCAGGCCGCTGAGGCCGCGATGGTCCCCGGCATGAGCGTGCTCGGGATGCGCTCGCTCGCCCAGGTCGTCGCCGAGCTCCGCGGCGAGGAGGTGCCGGAGGCCGACCCGGTGGCGGCCGCGTCGGGCAGCCGGCTGCTGTCGTGGCGGGGCGAGGAGCGGATGGAGGAGGTCGACCTGGCCGACCTGATGGGCCTGGCCGACGCCCGCTTCGCGATCGAGGTCGCGGCGGCGGGCGGCCACCACCTGATGCTGTCGGGCCCCAAGGGGGCGGGCAAGACCACCATCGCGGAGCGGATCCCGACCCTGCTGCCCGACCTCACCGCCGAGGAGGCGCTGGAGCTGACGGCGCTGCACTCCCTGGCCGGCGTGCTCGACCCGGGCGCCGGGATGATCCGTCGCCCGCCGTTCTCCGCTCCCCACCACGACGCGAGCAAGGCCAGCCTGATCGGCGGCGGCTCGGGGCAGGTCCGACCCGGCGCGGTGAGCCTGGCCCACGCCGGCGTGCTCTTCCTCGACGAGTTCCCCCTGTTCCGCAGCGACGTCATCGAGGCCATGCGCCAGCCGCTGGAGAGCGGCGACGTGGTGATCGCTCGCACCGACGAGCAGGTCCGGCTCCCGGCCCGCGGCATGGTGGTGCTCGCCTGCAATCCGTGCCCCTGCGGAGACTTCAGTCCCGCCGCCGCCAACAACCGGTGCACCTGCAAGGAGGTCGCGCGCCGCGACTACCGCAACAAGATCACCGGCCCGGTCGCGGACCGGGTCGACATCCTGCGCCACGTCGAGCCGCTCCAGCCGTTCGAGCGCAACGACCGGTTCGCGCGACCCGAGGACTCGGCGTCCGTCCGGCTCCGGGTCACCCAGGCCCGGCGCCGTCAGGCCGAGCGGTACGCCGAGGTCGGCTGGCGGCTCAACGCCCACGTCCCCGGCGCGGCCCTGCGCGACAGTTGGTCGCTCGACGAGGCGGGGCGCGACCGGCTCGACGGCGACATCTACGACGCCAAGATCACCTCGCGCGGGGCCGTCCGCGTGCACCGGCTGGCGTGGACGGTGCTCGACCTCCAGTGCCCACGCGACCCCGGGCGCCGGCCGGGCGTCTCCGAGGTCGAGACGGCGCTGGCCCTGAGGCGCGGTGACCCGCTGCCGCTGGCCGCGCTCCGCCGGCGGGCGTCGTGAGCGTCCCGGAGGCGGAGCGCCTCGCTCGGGTCGGCCTGTCGCTGCTGACCGAGCCGGGCGACGCCCGGGTGGCGGCCGTGGTCGCCGACGTGGGCGCGCAGGTGCTCTACGACAACGTGCTGGCCCAGCGGGACGACTCCGAGGTGCGCCGGGACGCGCGCAGCCGGCTCGAGGGCTGCGACCCCGTCCGGCAGCTGGAGCAGGCGACGCGGGCCGGCCTGCGGTTCGTCGTCCCCGGTGACACGGAGTGGCCCACGCAGCTGGACGACCTCGCCCTCGCGCCCCCGCTCCAGCAGCGCGGCGGCGCGCCGCTGGGGCTGTGGGTCCGCGGACCGCTGCGGCTCGACGGGCTCGGGTCCTCCGTGGCGGTCGTCGGCTCGCGCTCCGCGACGACGTACGGCGCGGACGTCGCCGCCCAGGTCGCCGCGGTGGTCGCGCGGTCCGGAGCGCCGGTCGTCTCGGGCGCCGCCTTCGGCATCGACCAGGCGGCCCATCGCGGTGCGCTCGGGGGTGGTGGGACGACGATCGCCGTCCTGGCCTGCGGGGCCGACCGGGTCTATCCGCAGGCGCATCGCGAGCTGATCGAGCATCTCGCGCGGGAGGGTGCGGTCGTCTCGGAGTCGCCGCCGGGAGGCGCACCGACCCGGGTCCGCTTCCTCAGCCGGAACCGGATCATCGCCGCCCTCACGTCCGGCACCGTGGTCGTGGAGGCCGCGGTCCGCAGCGGTGCCCTCAACACCGCCAACTGGGCCACCCGGCTCAACCGACACCTGATGGGGGTCCCGGGGCCGATCACGAGTGCCCCCTCGCAGGGCGTGCACCAGCTGCTGAGGTCGGGCGCGGCCACGCTGGTGACGTCGGGGCAGGAGGTCCTGGAGATGGTGGCGCCGGCCGGGCAGCACGTCCTGGAGGAGCCACGCGGGCGCGAGCGTTCCCGGGACCGGCTCTCGATGAGCGATCAGCAGGTGCTCGACGCGGTGCCCGTCAGCCGAGCGGTCGGCGCCGACTCCGTCGCGCGGACGGCGGGGATGGCGCTGCTCAAGGTCGGGCCGGCCCTCGACCGGCTCCGGGCCGGTGGGTACGTCGAGCGAGAGGAGGACGGGTGGCGTCTGGCCGCCCTGGCGCAGGAGTAGCGCGCCCGGCGTGTCGGGTCCCGCGTCGGTGGGGCGTTCCTAGACTCGGGGGGTGACCGCCGAGACCGCACCCAGCTCGGAGGAGCCCGAGGTGGGGCTGCCCGAGCCGATGGTGCGGGTGCTGGGGGAGTACGAGCGGCACCTGGTCTCCGAGCGGGACCTCGCCCCGCACACCGTGCGCGCCTACCTGGGGGACCTGGCCGGTCTGCTGGAGCACGCCCACCGGATGGGCCTCGACGAGGTCGCGGAGCTCGACCTGCGCACCCTGCGCAGCTGGCTGGCCAAGCAGCAGACGCTGGGTCGTTCGCGCACGACCCTGGCCCGTCGGGCGACGGCCGCCCGGGTGTTCACCGCCTGGCTGGCCCGCACCGGCCGGATCCCGACGGATCCCGGCGCCAGTCTCGGCTCACCCAAGGCGCACGCGACGCTGCCGTCGGTGCTGTGCGCCGACCAGGCCGAGGACCTGATCGCCGCCGCGACGGCCCTCGCGGATGACGGCAGCCCGGTCGGGCTGCGCGACGTCGCCATGCTGGAGTTGCTCTACGCGACCGGCATCCGGGTCGGCGAGCTCGTCGGCCTCGACGTCGACGACCTCGACGCGGACCGGTCCGTCGTCCGGGTCTTCGGCAAGGGCCGCAAGGAGCGGACCGTGCCCTACGGCCGGCCGGCCGCCCGTGCCCTGCAGTTCTGGTTGCGGCAGGGCCGCCCGCTGCTGGCGCGGGACGGCTCGGGCGCCGCGCTGTTCCTGGGCGCGCGCGGCGGACGGATCGACCAGCGCGCGGTCCGCACACTGGTCCACCGACGGATCGCCGACGTCCCGGGTGCCCCCGACATCGGCCCGCACGGCCTGCGCCACTCCGCCGCCACCCACCTCCTGGAGGGCGGGGCCGACCTGCGATCGGTCCAGGAGCTGCTGGGCCACGCCTCCCTCGCCACCACGCAGCGCTACACCCACGTCACCACCGACCGCCTCCGCCGCGCCTACCAGCAGGCCCACCCCCGGGCATGACGCCAGTCGGCACCGCGGGTGCCGACTGGGGCGGGGTCACCAGGCAAGCCGGAGGGTGACCAGCGGCCTCCACCCGTCGTACGCCGACCGCTGCGGCAGCGGCGCAGCGTCGACCGGGCGGTCGCGCCACAGCGGCAGCAACCGGACCGGCCCGGCGCCGACGAGGCGCAGCGGGTCGAGGTAGGTGTCCGCGCCCTCGATCCAGCCCCAGTGCAGGCAGGTGCGCGGCGTGCAGTGGGAGGCGCCACTCTGGAGGCGGCCGATCGGCCCACCGGCCACGACCTCGTCGCCGACCGCCACGGTGGCCGCGACCGGCTCGTAGGTCGTCCGGGTCGAGCCGTGGTCGACCACGAGCACGCCGCGACCGGCGAGCGAGCCCGCGAAGGAGACGCGGCCCGGGAGGGCTGCCAGCACGGTCTGCCCGGGCCGGCCGAGCAGGTCGACGCCGCGGTGTCCCGACCCCCACGGGTCGGCGGGCGGGTCGAAGCGCACGACGACCTCGGGCTCGGGTGTCAGTGGCCAGTGCCCGACGGGGTCGGCATCGGCCGCGTCGGCGGGGGACACGGAGAGCACGGAGAGCAGGAGCAGGAGGACGGCGAGGGTTCGGGCCATGCACCGAGCATGGGGCGGTGGCGCACGCCGACGGGTGGAGCGTCGACCACCGGTGGAGAGCCCCGCCGGCAGGTCGGCTGTGGACGTCGAACGGCCCGGACGGTGGTCGCTGTCGCGATTGGCGGTCCGGGGACGCGGTCCCGTAGTCTGGCGGACGCGTTCCGGATGTCTGCATCCGGGACGACTACGCACGTCGGCTGACCGCGACGGTCCCGCTCCTGGGACCGATCACCCGCGGGCGATGGCCCTCGGTCCCGCAGCGATGCGGGTCGGGTCACGCGCAGGCGTCAGGGCGACCGGCACCCGTCGGTCGCGGTGAACTGAAAACACAACCGGTCCGGACTCCCGGCCCGCCCTGCTTCAAGGGTGGGCACACGGGCGCCGGCCACCAGGAGAAGAGAACCCACATGGCAGTCGTGACCATGCGCCAGCTCCTCGAGAGCGGCGTCCACTTCGGGCACCAGACCCGTCGCTGGAACCCCAAGATGAAGCGCTTCATCATGACCGAGCGCAACGGCATCTACATCATCGACCTGCAGCAGTCGCTGGCCTACATCGACCGGTCGTACGCCTTCATCAAGGAGACCGTCGCCAAGGGCGGGACGATCATGTTCGTCGGCACCAAGAAGCAGGCGCAGGAGGCGATCGCCGAGCAGGCGACCCGCGTGGGCATGCCCTACGTCAACCAGCGCTGGCTCGGCGGCATGCTGACCAACTTCCAGACCGTGCACCAGCGGATCAACCGTCTGAAGGAGCTCGACGAGCTCGACTTCGACAACGTCGCCGCGTCCGGCCGCACCAAGAAGGAGCTCCTCCAGATGCGTCGCGAGCGCGACAAGCTGGAGAAGACCCTCGGCGGTATCCGCGAGATGGGCCGCACCCCGTCCGCCGTGTGGATCGTCGACACCAAGAAGGAGCACCTCGCCGTCGAGGAGGCGCGCAAGCTCCGGATCCCGATCATCGGCATCCTGGACACCAACTGCGACCCCGACGAGGTCGACTTCCCGATCCCGGGCAACGACGACGCCATCCGCGCCGTCGGGCTGCTGACCCGCGTCGTCGCCGACGCCGTCGCCGAGGGCCTGATCGCCCGCTCCGGCGCCAAGTCGGGCGAGGGCGAGAAGGCCCCGGGCGCCGAGGAGCCGCTGGCCGAGTGGGAGCGCGAGCTCCTGACCGGTGACGCCGAGCAGGCCGCCGAGGCCGCCACCAGCGCCCCCGCCGGCGAGGCCGCGGCCTCCGAGGCCACCGGCGCGTCGACCGAGGCTCCCGCCGCCGAGGCGCCCGCTGCCGAGGCCACCACCGAGGCGCCCGCCGCCGACGAGGCCAAGGCCTGACGCACTCTCCGATCGCGGCGCGGCCCACGTACGACGTACGGGGGCCCGCCGCGTCGCTGAATGCGGTGCCACCCACTCGAACAACAGGGAAGAAGACTCATGGCGAACATCTCTGCCGCCGACGTCAAGAAGCTCCGTGAGCTCACCGGCGCCGGCATGATGGACTGCAAGAAGGCCCTCACCGAGGCCGACGGCGACTTCGACAAGGCCGTCGAGATCCTGCGGGTCAAGGGCGCGGCCAAGGCCGAGGCCCGCGGCGCCGAGCGCGAGGCGACCGCCGGTCTGGTGGCGCACGCCCCCGGCGTGCTCGTCGAGCTCAAGTGCGAGACCGACTTCGTGGCCAAGGGTGACGACTTCGTCGCCACGGCCGAGAAGATCGCCGCCGCGGCGTCCGACGCCAAGCCGGCCGACGTCGAGGCCCTCAAGGCCGTCGCGCTCGACGGCTCGACCGTCGGCGCCGTGGTCGACGCCCTCGCGGTGTCGATCGGCGAGAAGATCGAGCTCGGCCAGTACGTCGCGTTCGAGGGCGACGTCGTCGCCTACATGCACAAGCGTGCCGCCGACCTGCCGCCCGCCGTCGGCGTCCTCGTCGAGTACACCGGCGACGCCGACGCGGCCCGTGCCGCGGCGATGCAGATCGCGGCCATGCGCCCGCAGTACCTCACCCGCGACGAGGTCCCCGCCGACATCGTCGAGCACGAGCGCAGCATCGCCGAGCAGAAGTCGCGCGAGGAGGGCAAGCCCGAGCAGGCGATCGCCAAGATCACCGAGGGCCGCCTCAACGGCTTCTTCAAGGAGGTCGTCCTCCTCGAGCAGCCGTCGGTGACCGAGAACAAGAAGTCGGTCAAGGCCGTCCTCGACGAGTCCGGCACCACCGTGAAGCGGTTCGCCCGCTTCGAGGTCGGCGCCTGATCCGAGGCACCTCGGACGTCGTCGCCGGGGCCGGTCCGCGAGCAGCAGCTCGTGGACCGGCCCCGGTCGCATTTCCCCGTGGCCCTGGGGATATCCCGCGGTCGGAGCGCCCCGCGGTCCAGTAGGGTCCCGGTGCGGCCGCCGGGGTCGCGAGCGGCAGGACGAGGGGAACCCATGGGTCTGTTCGACAAGGTGCGCGGCCAGTTCATCGACATCGTCGAGTTCCTCGACGACAGTCGCGACACCCTCGTGTGGCGCTTCCCGCGCCAGGGCAACGAGATCAAGATGAACGCCCAGCTCGTCGTCCGCGAGGGCCAGGTGGCGGTCTTCGAGAACGAGGGCCAGATCGCCGACGTCTTCACCCCCGGGACCTACACGCTGGAGACCCGGAACCTGCCGATCCTCTCCACCCTGAAGGGCTGGAAGTACGGCTTCAACTCGCCGTTCAAGGCCGAGGTCTACTTCGTCGGCATGCGGCAGTACACCGACCTGAAGTGGGGCACCCAGAACCCGGTCACGCTGCGCGACGCCGAGTTCGGGATGGTCCGGCTGCGGGCCTTCGGCACCTACGCGCTCCAGGTCACCGACCCGGCGACGCTGCTGCGCCAGCTGGTCGGCACCGACCCGCACTTCCGCACCGACGAGGTCTCGGAGTTCCTGCGCCAGAACATCGTCAGCCAGGTCGGTACGGCGCTGGCGAACTCCAACCTGCCGATGCTCGACCTCGCGGCCAACCAGCAGACCATCGCCGACACGCTGGCCGGCACCCTGACGACCAACCTGGCCGACTTCGGCATCTCGATCCCACGCTTCGTCATCGAGAACATCTCGCTGCCGCCCGAGGTCGAGGAGGCGCTCGACAAGCGCACCTCGATGGGCGTGCTCGGCAACCTCGACCAGTACACCAAGTTCCAGGCCGCCGAGGCGATCGGCGACGCCGCCAACAACCCGGGCGGCGCCGGGGAGGGCCTCGGCATGGGCGTGGGGATGGCGCTCGGCAAGCAGATGGCCGACTCGCTCAACCCGCAGCAGGCCCCGGCGGCACCCGCCGCGCCCGCGGGCGGACCGCCGCCGATCCCGGGCGCGGCGCAGCCGTGGTTCCTGGCCGTGGGCGCCGCCCAGGTCGGTCCGGTCGGCGCCGCGGAGCTGCCCGCCAAGGTCGCCTCGGGCGAGCTGACCCCGAACACCCTCGTCTGGCAACAGGGGATGGCGGCCTGGACGGCCGCGTCCGAGCTGCCGGAGCTGCAGGGTCTGTTCGCGGCCACGCCTCCGCCGCTGCCGCCGCACGCCTGATCGGGTCGCGATGTCCGAGACTCCCGCGGCCCCCGCGCCGCTCAGCTCGACCTGCCCGAGCTGCGGCGCCCAGACGGCGTACGCCCCCGGCACGACGTCCCTGCGGTGCGGGTCGTGCGGATCCGAGCTGGAGATCGCGGCGAGTGCCGCCACCATCCGCGAGCACTCGTTCGACGAGTGGGTGTCCCGGCACGGCACCGTCGAGGTGGCCGCGCTGGTCGCGCACGTGCTGCGCTGCCAGGGCTGCGGCGCGAGCACCGAGACCGACGACCTGGCGAGCGCCTGCCAGTTCTGCGGCGGCGCGCTGATCGCCGACGAGCACCCCGAGGGCCTGGTGGCTCCCGAGGCGATCGTCCCGTTCCACGTCGACCGGCGCGGCGCCCAGGAGGCGTTCGGGACGTGGGTCCGGTCCCGCCGGTTCGCCCCGAACGCGCTGAAGAAGGTCGGCTCGACCGAGGGCCTGCACGGCACCTACGTGCCGCACTGGACCTACGACGCGCACACCGAGACCGACTACGTCGGCCAGCGCGGCGACTACTACTACGTCACGGTCAGCCACCAGGTCTCGGACGGCAAGGGCGGCACCCGCACCGAGACGCGGCAGGAGCGGCGTACCCGCTGGACGTCCGCGTCGGGCCACGTGTCGCGCACCTTCGACGACGTCCTGGTCGTGGCCAGCCACCAGCTCGACGAGGACCACCTGGAGAAGATGGGTCCCTGGACCCTGGCCGACGCACGGCCGTTCCAGCAGGAGTACCTCACCGGCTACTCCGCCCTGCGCTACGACCTCGACCCGCAGGCGGGGTCGGAGGAGGCGCGGGCCGAGATGCGCCGCGACATCGAGGACGACTGCGAGCGCGCCATCGGCGGCGACGAGCAGCGCGTGTCGAACATGGACGTGACGTACTCCCGGGCGATGTTCAAGCTCGTGCTGATGCCGCTGTGGATCGCCACCTACCTCTACGGAGGCAAGACCTGGCAGGTGATGGTCAACGCCAATACCGGCGAGGTCGTGGGGGACCGCCCGTGGAGCGTCCCGAAGATCGCCGCCGCCGTGCTCGCAGCCCTGCTCGTGATCGGGATCGTCGTCGCGCTCGTCATGGCCGGCTCGGACGGCACCTCGTCCAGCCCCTAGCTGCACCCGGCAGGTCCGGTCCGCCGGTGCTGGCTTCGTGGTCGGGGGACGTCATCCGATAGGTTTCTCCCGGTGGCCGGGCCGCGCGTGCGCGCCCGGTCCGACGTTCGACATCGACCAGGGAGGTTCTCGGTGACCGGGTACAAGCGTGTGCTCCTGAAGCTCTCGGGTGAGGTGTTCGGCGGGGGGAACGTCGGCGTCGACCCCGACGTCGTCCAGAAGATCGCCGCCGAGATCGCCGAGGTGGCCCGGGCCGGCGTCCAGATCGCGGTCGTGACCGGCGGCGGCAACTTCTTCCGCGGCGCCGAGCTCCAGCAGCGCGGCATGGACCGGGTCCGTGCCGACTACATGGGCATGCTCGGCATCGTCATGAACTGCCTCGCGCTCCAGGACTTCCTGGAGAAGCTGGGCGTCGAGACGCGGGTGCAGACCGCCATCACGATGGGCCAGGTCGCCGAGCCCTACATCCCGCGCCGCGCGATCCGGCACATGGAGAAGGGCCGGGTCGTGATCTTCGGCGCCGGCATGGGGATGCCCTTCTTCTCCACCGACACGGTCGCCGTGCAGCGGGCGCTGGAGTCCAAGTGCGACGTCGTCCTGGTCGCCAAGAGCGGCGTCGACGGCGTCTACACCGCCGACCCGAACCTCGACCCGACCGCGACCAAGTTCGACGACCTCACCTACGACGAGGCGATCTCGCGCGGGCTGCGGATCATGGACCAGACGGCGTTCGCCCTGTGCGGAGAGAACAAGCTGCCCATGGTCGTGTTCGGGATGGAGCCGGAGGGCAACATCCTCCGGGTCGTCCGAGGTGAGAAGATCGGGACGCTGGTGAGCGCGGGCTGAGTGCCCGTTCCACCACAGCGACCCGCGCCGACCGAGCGCAGCACCGACCAGCGCAGCACCCCGAGCAACAGGAGCAGCCGTGATCAACGACATCCTCAACGAGGCCGACGGCAAGATGGCGAAGTCGGTCGAGGCGACCCGCGAGGAGTTCTCGGCGATCCGGGCCGGCCGGGCGCACCCGAGCATGTTCAGCAAGATCGTCGTCGACTACTACGGCTCCCCGACGCCGCTGCAGCAGCTGGCGTCCTTCACCGCCCCCGAGGCGCGGATCATCCTGATCCAGCCGTACGACATCGGGGCGATCGGCAACATCGAGCGCGCCATCCGCGACTCCGACCTCGGCGTCAACCCGTCCAACGACGGCAAGATGCTCCGCTGCAACTTCCCGGAGCTCACCGAGGAGCGCCGCAAGGAGTTCATCAAGGTGGCCCGGGCCAAGGCCGAGGACGGCCGAGTCGCGGTGCGCAACCTGCGTCGTACGGCGAAGCAGGCCCTGGAGCGCCTCGAGAAGGACGGCGAGGTCGGCAAGGACGACGTGACCGGTGCCGAGAAGCGCCTCGACGGCGTCACCAAGAAGCACACCGACGCGATCGACGAGCTGCTGAAGAACAAGGAGGCCGAGCTGCTGGAGGTCTGAGACCTCTCTGGCTCGGCTCCCGATGACCGACACCACCCCGGCGCCGCCCAAGGACCACGGCCGCGCCGGCCGCGACCTGCGCGCGGCCTTCGCCTCCGCCTTCGTACTCGTCGGCGCGATCCTGCTGTCGCTGCTGTTCTGGAAGACGGCGTTCATGGTGATCGTGGCGATCGCCGTGGTCGTCGCGATCTGGGAGCTGCACCGCGGGTTCGGGGTCAAGGGCATCGACCTGCCCGAGCAGCCGCTGATGCTCGGCGGCGTCGTGATGGTCGTCGTCGCGTACTTCTGGGGTGCACCGGCGCTGGTCACGGCCACGGCCGTCGCCGCCCTGATGACGATGCTCTGGCTGCTGCGCCGGGGGATCGAGGGCTACGTCCAGAACGCGACGGCGTCCGTCTTCAGCCTGATCTACGTCCCGTTCCTCGGCTCGTTCGTCGCGCTGCTGCTGGCCGAGGGCGGCGGCGTCAACG
This sequence comes from Nocardioides sp., assembly GCF_035503875.1. Taxonomy (GTDB): domain Bacteria; phylum Actinomycetota; class Actinomycetes; order Propionibacteriales; family Nocardioidaceae; genus Nocardioides. The sequence goes on along the minus strand of NZ_DATJTA010000107.1, from coordinate 18,833 downwards.
CCAGCGGCCTCGACGACCCGGGCGTCCAGGGGATCATCACCTTCGTCGCGATCACCGTCGCCTCCGACACCGGCGGGTACGTCGCCGGCGTGCTGTTCGGCAAGCACCCGATGGCCCCGGTCATCTCGCCGAAGAAGTCCTGGGAGGGCTTCGCCGGCTCGTTCGTCTTCTGCCTGGTCGCGGGCTGGGCGCTGGTCGTCTACCTGCTCGACGGTGACTGGTGGGTCGGACTGCTGCTCGGCCTGGTCACGGTCGTCATGGCCACCCTGGGTGACCTGTGCGAGTCGGTCATCAAGCGCGACCTCGGCATCAAGGACATGAGCCAGGTGATCCCCGGTCACGGTGGGCTGATGGACCGCCTCGACTCGCTGCTGGCCACCATCGCGCCGATCTGGCTGATCCTGCACTACCTGGTCTTCTAGGACCGGGCGTGACCCTCTTCCTGGTCAGGCACGGGCGGCCGGTCGTCGATCCCACGACGCCGGCCGCGTCCTGGCCGCTCGACCCTGCGGGGTTCGACGACGTGTGGGCGCTGCGCGACCGGCTGCCCCAGGGCGCGGTGTGGTTCACCTCCCCGGAGCCGAAGGCGCTCGAGACCTGCCAGCTGCTGACCGAGGGCGAGGTCGGCATCGTCGACGGCCTGCGGGAGCACCAGCGTGGTGCGGCCTGGGTCGACGACCTCCCGGCCGCCGTACGACGAGCCTTCGCCGAGCCCGAGGTACCCGCCGTCGTGGGCTGGGAGCCGCTGGCGGCCCTGCGCGAGCGCGTGGTCGGTGCGGTGCGGTCGATCCGGGAGGTGCACCCGGACCAGGACGTGGTGCTGGTCGGGCACGGCACCGCCTGGACCGTGGTCGCCGCGGCGCTGACCGGCACCGAGCCCGACCTGGATCGCTGGGCGCGTCTCGGCATGCCCGACGTGCTGACCCTGTCCGAGCCGCTACTCTCGGCGTGATGAGCACCGAGGAGCAGGCCCCCGCCGCGGAGCCCAGCTGGTGGCACCGCGACCACCCGACCTTCACGTCGCTCTCCGGCTTCTTCACCGGCCTGCTGTTCGTCATCCTGGTGCCGGGCATCTACGCCGGCCTGCTGAGCGTGCTCGTCGAGACCGAGACGGCGGAGGAGCTGTTCCCGCTGGTGCTGGTCACGCTGGCCATCCCGATCGGGCTGACCGTCGCGCCTCGCACCCGGCGCTTCGGCCGCTACATGCTGATCGGGATCGTCACCACCGCCGTCGTCGTGCTCGCCTCGGCCGGCCTGGTGCTCTGGATCCTCTACAGCACCGACGCCTGATCCACCGGCAGGAGGGCCGACCATGACGACCTACGTGGGAGCCGTCGACCAGGGCACCACCAGCACCCGGTTCATGATCTTCGACCACGACGGTGGCGAGGTGGCCCGGCACCAGCTCGAGCACGAGCAGATCCTGCCGCGGGCCGGCTGGGTCGAGCACGACCCGGTGGAGATCTGGGAGCGCACCCGCTCGGTCGTCGAGATCGGCCTCGGCCGGGCCGGGCTGACGCACCGCGACCTCGCCGCGGTCGGCATCACCAACCAGCGCGAGACGACCGTGGTCTGGGACCGGAACACCGGGCGGCCCTACTACAACGCGATCGTCTGGCAGGACACCCGCACCGACAAGATCGCCGCCAAGCTGGAGCGCGACGGCCACGGCGACCTGATCCGGGAGCGGGCCGGCCTGCCGCCGGCGACGTACTTCTCGGCCGGGAAGATCCAGTGGATCCTCGAGAACGTCGACGGCGTGCGGGAGGCCGCAGAGCGCGGCGACGCGCTGTTCGGTACGACGGACTCCTGGCTGGTCTGGAACCTGACCGGCGGCATCGACGGGGGAGCGCACGTCACCGACGTCACCAACGCCAGCCGCACGATGCTGATGGACCTCGAGACCTGCGCCTGGGACGACGAGCTGCTCGCGCTCTTCGACATCCCGCGAGCGATGCTCCCCGAGATCAGGTCGTCCAGCTGCCCGGAGGGCTACGGACGCACGGCCGAGCGCGGCCCGTTCCGGGGGGAGGTGCCGCTCACCGGCATCCTCGGCGACCAGCAGGCCGCCACCGTCGGCCAGGTCTGCTTCGAGCCGGGGGAGGCCAAGAACACCTACGGCACCGGCAACTTCATGCTGCTCAACACCGGGACCGAGCCGGTGCGCTCGAAGGCCGGACTGCTGACGACGCTCTGCTATCGCTTCGGCGACGAGCCGCCGGTCTACGCCCTGGAGGGCTCGATCGCCGTCACCGGCTCAGCCGTGCAGTGGCTGCGCGACCAGCTCGGCATCATCTCCGGTGCCGCGCAGAGCGAGTCGCTCGCCCGGCAGGTCAAGGACAACGGAGGCGTGTACTTCGTGCCGGCGTTCTCGGGCCTGTTCGCGCCGTACTGGCGCTCCGACGCGCGCGGCGCGATCGTCGGGCTGTCCCGCTTCAACACCAACGCCCACGTCGCGCGGGCGACCCTCGAGGCGATCTGCTACCAGAGCCGCGACGTCGCCGAGGCGATGGCGCAGGACTCCGGCGTACGCCTCGAGGTGCTGAAGGTCGACGGCGGCGTGACGGCGAACGAGCTGTGCATGCAGATCCAGGCCGACGTCCTCGGGGTCGACGTCAGCCGGCCGGTGCTCGCGGAGACGACGTGCCTGGGCGCGGCGTACGCCGCCGGGCTCGCCGTGGGCTTCTGGACCGACACCGACGAGCTGCGCCGCAACTGGAACGAGGGGCGGCGCTGGACCCCGCGCTGGGACGACGAGCAGCGCGCGGAGGGGTACGCCGGGTGGAAGAAGGCCGTCGAGCGGACCCTGGACTGGGTCGACGTCGAGTGACCGCGCGCCGAGGTTTTCGGCTGACGTGGTAGCGGGTGGGACACTCGGAGGGATGTCCTCCGCAGAGACCCCCGACCAGCCCGCCGGCGCGACCGCGCTGCCGCTGGTCTTCGACGAGCCCCGCGGCCGCAAGAAGCCCCCGCGGCACCTGGCCGACCTCGACGCCGCCGGCCGCAAGGCGCTCCTGGAGGAGCACGGCCTGCCGGGCTTCCGGGCCAAGCAGCTGTCCACGCACTACTTCGCGCGGTTGGTCGACGACCCGGAGGCGATGACCGACCTGCCCGCCGGCCAGCGCGCCGAGCTCGTCTCCGCGCTGCTGCCGGACCTGATGACCCCGCTGCGCACCCTCGAGGCCGACAAGGGCACCACCCGCAAGACGCTGTGGAAGCTCTTCGACGGCGCGCTGGTCGAGTCGGTGCTGATGCGCTACCCCGACCGGGCGACCGTGTGCGTCTCGAGCCAGGCCGGCTGCGGCATGGCCTGTCCCTTCTGCGCCACCGGCCAGGGCGGCCTGCAGCGCAACATGTCGACCGCCGAGATCGTCGAGCAGGTCGTCGCCGCCCACCGGGCGATGGCCCGCGGCGAGGTCCCGGGCGGCCCCGGCCGGGTCTCCAACGTGGTCTTCATGGGCATGGGCGAGCCGCTGGCCAACTACAAGGCCGTGATCGGCGCCGTACGCCGGATGACCGACCCGACCCCCGACGGCCTCGGCATGTCCGCGCGCGGGATCACCGTCTCCACGGTCGGGCTGGTGCCGCGGATCCGGCAGCTGACCGAGGAGGGCATCCCGGTCACGCTCGCGCTCAGCCTGCACGCCCCGGACGACGAGCTCCGCAACGAGCTGGTGCCGATCAACACCCGCTTCTCGGTCGCCGAGACCGTCGAGGCCGCGTGGGACTACGCGAAGGCGACCAAGCGCCGGGTCTCGATCGAGTACGCCATGATGCGCGGCATCAACGACCAGGCGCACCGCGCCGACCTGCTCGGCGACGTCCTCCGCTCGTACGGCGACTGGGGCTGGGTGCACGTCAACCTGATCCCGCTCAACCCGACGCCGGGCTCGAAGTGGACCGCCTCCGACCCCGCCGACGAGCGCGAGTTCGTGCGCCGGCTGGAGGCCAAGGGCATCCCGACCACCGTCCGCGACACGCGAGGCCGCGAGATCGACGGCGCCTGCGGTCAGCTGGCGGCCACGGAGTCGTGACCCCGGAGGACGTGGCGGCCGCCTCGGCGGCCTGGCTGTGGTTCCCCGACGACGCGACGGTCTACAGCACCGAGGAGCTGCTGCTCGTCGGCTGGCCGCCGTCCTTCGGTACGCCGCCGACGGTGCTGCACCTCGCCGCCGCCGACGAGGACGACGTCGACCGGCTGCTCGTCGACGCCGATGCCCGCGCGCGGTCCTGGGGGTACGACGCCCTCGACGTCCGGGTGCCGCTCGGGGCGCCGGACGCGCTGCGCGAGACCCTGGAGGACCTCGACGGGGCCGTCGTCGAGACGGTCGACGTGCACGCGCTGGACCTGGCGGCCGGGTCGCCCGAGCTCGACGTACCGGCCGACGTCGAGGTGCGCTGGCAGCTCGACGAGCAGACCACCCGCGACCACCTCACGGTCTCCGTCGCCGCGTTCGGCGAGGGTGGGCTTCCGGACAACGAGCGGATCCGCGAGCTCGCCGCCGACGCCGCGCTTGCCCACGGCGAGGGTCTCGGAGCCGCGGCGGTCGCCTACCTCGACGGCCGGCCGATCGGCACCGGCGGGCTGACCCTCGCCGAGGGCGAGGCGGGCCGGGTCGCGCTGCTCTGGGGCGCCGGCGTGGTCCCCGACGCGCGCGGTCGCGGCGGCTACCGCGCGGTGCTCGCCGCCCGCCTGCAGTACGCCGTCGCGCACGACGCCGCGTTCGCGCTGGTCAAGGGCCGGGTCGAGACGGCCGCGCCGATCCTGCGCCGGGCCGGCTTCACGGCGTACGGCCGGGAGCAGACGTACCGCCTGTCACTCTGAGGTTCACGTGACGGCCACGTCACACTGGCCCCACGTTGGGATCGGCTTCCTAACGTCAGCCGCATGGACAACCTCCGGGTCCTGATCGTCTCCGAGTCCTTCCTTCCCCAGGTCAACGGCGTCACCAACTCCGTCCGCCGCGTCCTGGAGCACCTCGCCGCCACCGGCCACACGGCCGAGCTCGTCGCGCCGACCGGCCCGCCGACGTACGCCGGCTTCCCGGTCACGCACGCCCGTGGTGCGAGCCTGCCGTTCTACCGCGACTTCCGGATCGGTCTGGAGACTCGGCGCCGGCTGCGCTCGGTGATGCTCCGCTTCCGCCCCGACGTGGTGCACATCGCCTCGCCCGCGACGCTGGGCTACCAGGCCACCCGGGCCGCGGGCGAGCTCGGCATCCCGACCCTCGCCGTCTACCAGACCGACCTCGTCGGCTTCGCCGAGCGGTACGGCGTCGCGGGCGGCTGCCGGGCGATGGCGACCCTGACCCGCCGCATCCACCACCGCGTCGACCTCACGCTCGCGCCGTCGAGCGCGAGCCTGCGCCAGCTCGACGGGCTGGGCATCCCGCGCACGGTGCTCTGGCCGCGCGGCGTCGACCTCCAGGCCTTCCACCCGGTACGCCGCTCGGCCGCCCTCCGCGGGGAGCTCGCGGCCGACGGCCGGCTGCTCGTCGGGTACGTCGGCCGGCTGGCTCCCGAGAAGGAGCTCCCTCTCCTGTCTTCCCTGGCCGAGGACCCGCGCGTGCGCCTGGTCCTCGTCGGAGGCGGCCCGGAGGAGCAGCGGTTACGCACCCTGCTTCCCGGTGCCGCCTTCCTCGGCGTGCTGCACGGCGACGCGCTCGGGGCGGCGTACGCCAGCCTCGACGTGTTCGTGCACACCGGCCGTCACGAGACCTACTGCCAGTCCGCGCAGGAGGCGCTGGCCTCCGGGGTGCCGGTCGTCGCGCCGCGTGCCGGCGGGCTGGTCGACGTCGTGGCCGACGGCGTCGCCGGGCACCTCTACGAGCCCGGCGACCCGGCCGCGCTGGCGTCGTACGTCGGGCGGCTCGCCGACGACACCCTCTACCGCCGCCGGATGGGCCTCGCGGCCCGCCGCAGCGTCGGCGACCGCTCCTGGCGCGCGGTCAACGAGCGGCTGGTCGACCACTACCGCTCGCTCGCTGCCGGTGCGGGCGCCGGCCGGCTGGCCGCCTGACCTACCCGACCATCAGCGCCGCGGCCTCCTCGACCGTGTCGACCAGGTGCACGTGCGGCTCCATGGCGCGCCCGCGGGCCAGCGCCTGGAGGAGCGGCCAGACGGGCAGGGTGCGCGTCCAGTGCTCCTCGCCGACCAGCACCATCGGCGCGATGGAGGACTCGTCGGCGTAGTAGTTCTCGCAGGCGTCCTGGAAGACCTCCTGCACGGTCCCGGCGGCACCCGGCAGGAACACGATGCCGGCGTCGCACACCTCCAGCAGGATGGCCTCGCGCACGGCGTTGCGGAAGTACTTCGCCACGGCCGTCGCGAACAGGTTCGGCGGCTCGTGGCCGTAGTGCCAGGTCGGGATCCCGAGCGTCTCGCGGGGCTCCGGGACCCGCTCGGTCACCAGACGGGCCGCGGCGGCCCACGCCGTCACCGAGGGCCGGTACGACGGCACCTGCGCGAGCTCGGTCAACGCCCGGTCGAGCTCACCCGCCGGTCGGCCGGCCAGGCGAGCGCCCAGGTTGGCCGCCTCCATCGCGCCCGGCCCGCCGCCGGTCGCCACCACGAGGCTCCCGCCGAGCAGATGACCCAGGCGGGCGGCGTCGGCGTACCCCTGCTCGCCGCGGAGCGCGGCGTGCCCGCCCATCACGCCGACCATCCGGCGCTCGCGCACCCAGGACTGCAGCGCCTGGTCGACAACGTGGTCGTGCAGCGTCTTGGCGAGCTCGTCCTCGGCGTCGCCGGGCCGCTGCGCCCAGGCGTAGGCGCGGGCGTCGAGCGAGCCGTCGTACTCCCCGCCGGCGACGACGGTGTCGTAGAGCTCGCCGGGGGAGTAGAGCGCCGCGCGGTGCACGTCGACGGGTACGTCGGGGATCGCGGGCAGCACCAGCGCCCCGGCGGCCGACAGCTCGTCGCCGACGCCGGGCGCGAACCGGCAGCCGAGGAACGACGCGCCGGCGACGCGGCACCCGCGCAGCTCGGCGGTGCGGTCGGTCAGGTCGACCGCCCGCACCCGCCAGCCGGACAGCCGGCGCGCGCCCGCGGCCAGTCTCCGGTCGAGGTCGCCGAGGGACTCGACGTGGACGATCCGGCCGCGGGTGCGCTTCACGCCCCGAACCCTAGAAGGCGTGCCCCAGGAGCTCACCGAACAGGTCGTGCTCGTCGACCTCGAGCCCCCGGGCGCGGAACCAGGTGCAGATGTTCGTGCAGTCCCGCAGCAGGAAGTCCATCCCGTTGAGGTTGCCGACCAGGTCGACGATCTGCGGAAGGTCGATGATCACGAGCCGATCGCCCGCGGCCAGGATGTTGTACGGCGACAGGTCGCCGTGCACGATCCCGTGCTGGACCATCGTGGCCAGCGCGTCGCGCAGCTGGTCGAAGTAGCTCCGCAGCAGCTCGGGCTCCGGCCGGGTCTGGGCCAGCCGGGGTGCGGTGTCGACGCCGTCGTCGGTCTCGACGGTGATCCACTCCATCAGGATCTCGGTGCCGTCGATCTGCACGGGATACGGCACCGGCAGCCCGAGCGCCCAGAAGCGCTTGAGCGCGTCCCACTCCGAGACCGCCCACTCGCCGGCCGCGACCAGCTTGCCGAAGGTGCTCTTGCGCTTGATCGCCCGCTCGTCGCGGGAGCGCTTCATGCTCCGGCCCTCGGTGTACGACGCGGCGCGGTGGAACGTGCGGTGCTCGCTGCTGCGGTAGCGCTTGGCCGCCATCACGACCCCGCGCTCGGGCTCCAGCGGGTCGGCCCGCTCGAGGAGGAAGACGTCGGCCTCCTTGCCGGTCTTCAGGATGCCGAGCTCGGTGTCGATCGCGCCCCGGGAGGTCACGACCCAGTCGGGTCGCGGCTCGGGTCCGCGGGAGAGCGGCTCGACGTCGTACCAGGTGGTCCAGCGCTGGCCGTCGGCGACCTCGTCGTACGCCTGGAAGTCGAAGACGAAGGACTCGTCGATGCCCTCGAGGCGGTCGACGTGGTGGTCGGGCTCGGGGAGCCGGACGAAACTGTCAGAGGTGTACTGCTCCGGAGCGGAGTCGTGTGACATGGGTGGTGGTGCTCCATCGGAAGAGGTGGGGGCGGTCTGCGTTCAGGCCGACGACAGTCCTGGACATGTCACGCTCCTCTCGATGGGCACCGCGCGGTCGCACGGTGCGGGGGATCCAGCATCAGCGTCCGAGGGGGCACCCCGCAACCGCTTTTCCGCCGACCCGGCGCGAGTTCGCGCCGGGTCGGCACCACATTCACGCCGGGTCGGCGGTGGGGGTCAGGCGGCGTGGGGATCGGTGGCGGTGGGGATCCCGAGCGCCGCGACCTGCTCCCAGCCGTCGTCGACGTGAACGACCGACCGGCCCGCGCGGTGCAGCAGGCTGGCGGCGATGCCGGCGCGGTAGCCGGAGCGGCAGTGCACCCACAGCTCGCCGGCGGGCAGGGTGGCGGCGACCAGGTCGACGTCCTGCACCGGTACGTGGACGGCCCCGGGCAGGTGTCCGTCGTCCCAATCGTCACGCTGCCGGACGTCGACAACCACGCGCTGCTCGCCGGTGGGGGAGCGGAAGTCGGCCCAGGCCGCGCGGCGGTACGTCGCCTCCAGCGGCTCCGCCCGCGGCAGCACGTGGGTGCCGACGCCCTCGATGCCGATGCGGGCCAGGTCGCGCAGCGCGGGCTGCAGCAGGCGGGGCGAGTCGGTGAGCAGCACGATGTCGTCCTGCCACGGCACCAGCCAGCCGACGTACGTCGCGAACCGGGGCGAGTACTCGATGCTCACCGACCCGGCGACGTGGCCGTCGGCGTACTCCTCGTGGCCGCGCAGGTCGATGACCCAGGACCCGCGCAGGATGGCGTCGCTGACCTCCTCCGCGGTCGCCGGCCGGGCCGCGCGGGGCTCTGCCCGGCCGGCGCCGGCCCGGTTGAGCGGGTCGAGGTGGGCGGAGTACGCCGGGACCGGTCCGTCGCCCGCGACCAGATCGTGGGCGAAGCGGTCGCGGGCGGTGCTGAAGGCCGGGTTGCGGCTGGTCTCGTCGCCGATGGTCACGGTGTCTCCGTCCTGGGGGTCGTCCCTGCTCGGGGTGCCGGTGGTGCTGCGCGCGCAGAAGCTGCCGGACCCGTGGGTGGGGTGCAGCGCCGTGCGCGGGTCGAGGCCGCCGATCAGGCGGATGCTGGCCCACTGATCCCGGGCCAGGCCGAGGGCCAGGCGCGGGTGGACCAGGTCGGTGCGCCCGACGCCGCCGTACAGCAGGCTGCCCCCGCTGAACAGGGCGCCGGGCTGCTCGTCGCGGCGGACCAGGAAGGACTGGTGGTGCCGGGTGTGCCCCGGGGTCGCCAGCACCTCGACCTCCAGCCCGCCGACGCTCACCACGTCGCCGTGACGTACGCCGACGCGCTCGAAGTCGACCCGCTCGTCGGCCGACAGCAGGTAGTCGGCGCCGTGCCGCCGGGCCAGCGCGAGCGCGCCGGAGACGTAGTCGTGGTGGACGTGGGTGTCGGCGACGGCCGAGATCTCGACCCCGGCCTGCGCGGCCGCCCGCTCGACGGCGGTCAGGTCGCGGGGCGGGTCGACGACGAGGGCGCGCCGCCCGTCGTGGACCAGGTGGCAGCGGTTCCCGAGCTCCGGGACCTCCAGGGTGATCACCCGCACCGCGACCTCGCTTAAAGTCTAGTAACTAACTAGAGTTATAGCATCCGCGGTCGCGGAAAGCGAGCATCTCGGCGAGGTGGTCTACCTTGCAGCCGTGGGTCCCCTCCGTCGTCTCGTCCCGGCGCTCGCGCTCGTCTGCACCGTCGGTCTCGTCGCGCCCGCGTCACCGGTCACGGCCGCGGACCCGCGGCCGGGCGCCGCCGGCATCGGCGACCCGTACTTCCCGCTCGACGGCAACGGCGGGATCGACGTGCTCCACTACGACATCCAGGTCGCCTACGACCTGGCCGCCGGGCGGCTGCGGGGCGACACCCGGGTGACCCTCCGCGCCACCCGCGCCCTCACGCGCTTCAACCTCGACCTGCTGCTGCCCGTGCAGTCGGTGCGCATCGACGGAGCGCCGGTGGCGTTCCGCAAGCCCGACCAGCACGAGCTGCAGGTCACCCCCGCCGCGCCGCTGCGGAAGGGACAGACCGTCCAGGTCGCGGTGGCGTACGACGGCCACCCCGCGCCGATCACGTACGCCGGCGAGCAGAACTGGATCGCCGACGAGCACGAGGTCGTGGCGATGAACCAGCCGCACATGGCGCCGTGGTGGTTCCCCGCCAACGACCACCCGCGCGACCGGGCGCGCTTCGACGTGCGCATCTCGGTGCCCAGCGGCCTGGACGTCGTCGGCAACGGCACCCTGGTCGGCCGCACGGTCGCCGGGCCGCTCGCGACCACCCACTGGCGCAGCGCCGAGCCGATGGCGTCCTACCTCGCGTTCTTCGCCGCTGGCTCGTTCCGTACGGCGTCCGGCACCCACCGCGGCCTGCCCTGGTACGTCGCCGTCTCGGAGCGACTCGATCCCGCGCAGCAGAGCCGCGCGATGCGGCTGATGAAGCAGACGCCGGCCATCACCGCGTGGCTCACCCGCCGCCTGGGCCGCTACCCGTTCTCGAGCACCGGCGGTCTCACCACCGCGCTGCCCGTCGGCTTCGCGCTCGAGAACCAGACGCGGCCGACGTACCCCGTCCTCGACCACGGGGGCACGAGCACGGTGGTCCACGAGATGGCGCACCAGTGGTTCGGCAACTCCGTGACCGTCCGCGGCTGGCGCGACATCTGGCTCAACGAGGGGCCAGCGACCTTCTTCGAGGTGCTGTGGGCCGAGAAGCACGGCGGTCCGAGCGGGCGCGAGTGGCTCGACCGGGCCTACCGCGACCTCCGGGCCAACGACTACTTCTGGCGGGTCCGGATCCACGACCCCGGTCCGGGGCACCTCTTCGACGTGCCGATCTACCAGCGTGGGGCGATGACGATGCAGGCCCTGCGCTCGCGGATCGGCGGGCGCGACTTCAACCGGCTCCTGCGCACCTGGGTGCGCACTCATCGCGGCGGCACGGGCACCACGCGGCAGTTCGTCGCGCTCGCCGAGCGGGTCAGCGGCGAGGAGCTCGGGCGGTTCTTCCGCGCCTGGCTGCGCGCCCCGCGCCCGCCGGCCCGCACCCGCGCGAACGGCCTCTGATCGACGCCCTCAGCGCAGCAGCGGTGAGACGGCGCGGGCGATCAGGCTGGGCCGCCGGGTCAGTCTCTCCTCGGCGTCGGCCACGGTCATCGCGCGCAGCCCCGCGTTGATGCCGAGCCAGCGCAGCGGCTCGGGCTCCCACTGCGGGGAGCGGTGCCCGACCCAGGGCAGCCGGACCAGGTCGGTGTCGTGGCCCAGCACCAGGTCGCGCAGGGTCCGGCCGGCCAGGTTGGTGGTCGACAGGCCGTCGCCGACGTACCCGCCCGCCCAGGCGAGCCCGGTCGTGCGGTCCAGGCCCACCGAGGCGGTCCAGTCGCGCGCGATGCCGAGCGCCCCGCCCCACGCGTGGGTGACCCGGGTGCCGGTCAGGACCGGGAACAGGTCGACGAGCGCGGCGTAGAGGCCGGCGAAGACGCGCTCGTCGCGGTCGTGCTCGGGCCGGATCCGCGAGCCGAGGTGGTACGGCGCCCCGCGGCCGCCGAAGACCAGCCGGTCGTCGGCGGTCCGCTGGCCGTAGACGATGAGGTGCCGGTGGTCGCTGAACGTCTCGCGCCGGGCCAGGCCGATCCCGTCCCAGGTGGCCGCGGGCAGCGGCTCGGTCGCGATGATCAGCGAGTAGACCGGGGCGACGGCCCGGCGCTGCCCCTCGAGGCGGGCGGTGTAGCCCTCGGTCGCGCGGACGACGGTGGCGGCGCGGACGGTGCCGTGCTCGGTGACCGCGGCACCGGGCTCGATCCGGGTGACGCGGGTCCGCTCGAAGACGCGCACACCACGTCGCTCGACGGCGCCCGCGAGGCCGCGCACCAGCCGCGCCGGGTGCAGCGCCGCGCAGTCGGGGGTGTACGTCGCGCCGCGGGTGCGGCTGCCGTTCAGCACGGACCGGGCCTCGGACGACCCGAGCAGCCGCAGGTCGTCCTCGCCGCGACCCCAGGAGCGGGCGTGCGCGACCTCCGCGGCAGCCCGGGAGAGCTGGGCGCGGGTGCGTGCCAGCACCACGGTGCCGCTCTGGGCGATGTCCGCGTCGATCCCCTCGGCCGCGGCCGCGCGGACGACCTCGTCGACCGTCGCCCGCATCGCGGCGTGCTGGGCGAGCGCGGCCCGCCGCCCGTCCGGACCGCCACCGGCCATCGCGGCGAGGCTGTCGAGCGAGGCCGGGAACAGGGCCGAGCACCAGCCGCCGTTGCGCCCGGAGGCGCCGAAGCCGGCCACCTCGGACTCCAGGACCGCGATCCGCAGGGCGGGGTCGGCCTCGGCGAGGTAGTACGCCGTCCACAGGCCGGTGAGGCCGCCGCCCACGACGGCGACGTCCACGTCGGTGTCGCCCGGCAGCGCGGGCCGCGGGGTCCAGTCGTGCTCCGCGGTCTCGTGCCAGAGCGAGAGCCCGGCGTACCCGTTCAGCGCACACCCCACGAGTAGGTCTGCTTGTGCAGCCGCAGGTACATGAAGGTCTCGGTGGCCAGGACGCCGTCGATCTTGCGGATGTCGTTCGAGATGAGCCGGAGCAGGTCCTCGTCGCTCTCCGCGACCACCTCGACCATCAGGTCGAAGCTGCCGGCGGTGATCACGACGTAGTCGACCTCGGGCAGGGCGCCGATCGCGTCGGCGACGGGCTCGAGCGGGCCGGTGACCCGGATCCCGACCATCGCCTGACGCGCGAAGCCGAGCTCGATCGGGTCGGTCACCGCGACGACCTGCATGACGCCGCCGTCGATGAGCCGCTGCACGCGCTGGCGTACGGCGGCCTCGGAGAGCCCGACGACCTTGCCGATCGCGGCGTACGAGCGCCGTCCGTCCTGCTGGAGCTGCTCGATGATGGCCTTCGAGACGTCGTCGAGCGGCGCCGGACCGCGCTCTGATCGGGGACTCATGGAGTCATGCTCCCAGGCTCGAGGGGTGCGGCCAAGCAGCGGCACGGCCGTCGTCGTACGAGGGATTTCGTTGCGAACAGGTTTCCGATCGACCGGATCGCTTGTCGGCACCCCCCTGAAGTGGCACGATCCGAGCCATCGAGAGCACGCACTCGTAGGGGGTCACATGACGTCAGGCACGCCTGGACCCGGCCGCGGACCTGGCTTCGCATCGCGCCGGACGGTCCTCCGCGGCGTGGGGACCGTCGCCTTCCTCGGGGCCAGCGCCGCTGCGCTGAAGCTGCCGTTCTTCGAGACCTCCGGGGTGCAGCAGGACCCGGCGACGTGCCGGGCGACCGACGTGTCGGCCAGCCAGAAGCGGCTGATCATCTCGAACTGGCCGCAGTACATCGACGCCGACGAGGACCCCTCGACGCTCTCGACCTTCGAGGAGCGCACCGGGATCGCCGTCGACTACTCCGACGACGTCAACGACAACGCCGAGTTCTACGCCAAGGTCCGCAACCAGATGGCGGACTGCACCTCGATCGAGCGCGACATGGTGATGCTCACCGACTGGATGGCCGCGCGGTTCATCTCGCTCGGCTGGACCCAGCCCTACGACAAGGCCAACGTCCCCAACCTGCACGCCAACCTGATCGACCCGCTGCGGGACCGTCAGTGGGACCCGGACCTGGAGTTCCACGCCCCGTGGCAGTCGGGACTGACGGGCATCGCCTACAACGCCGCGAAGACCGGAGAGGTGCGCAGCTTCGAGGAGCTGTTGACCCGGGCCGACCTGCGCGGTCGCGTCACGCTGCTGACCGAGATGCGCGACACGATGGGCTTTCTGCTGCTGGTCACCGGGGCGGACCCCGGCGACTTCACCGACGACGAGTGGGGCGTGGCGATCGACCGGCTCCAACAGGTCGTGGCGAGCGGTCAGATCCGCGCCTTCACGGGCAACGACTACACCCAGGACCTCGCCGCCGGGAACATCCTGGCCTGCGAGGCGTGGTCCGGCGACGTGATCCAGCTCCAGTACGACAACCCCGACATCAAGTTCGTCGTCCCCGAGGAGGGGCTGTCGCTGTGGAGCGACAACATGATCATCCCCAACCTCGCGACCCATCAGGCCAACGCCGAGCAGTGGATCAACTACTACTACGAGCCCGAGGTCGCCGCGAAGCTGGCCGCCTGGGTCAACTACATCTGTCCGGTCAAGGGTGCGCAGCAGGAGATGGAGAAGATCGACCCCGAGCTCGCCGCCAACCCGCTCATCTTCCCCGACGACGACATGCTGGCGGACACCTTCGACTTCATGCCGCTCGACGCCCGCCAGAGCAACGAGTACGAAGGAGACTGGGCCAATGTCACAGGTGGCTGACGTGCAGCGCGAGCGGGCGGACGACTCGTCGTACGACGGGCTGCGGATCCGCGAGCTGACCAAGTCGTACGGCGTGTTCACGGCCGTCCAGCACCTCGACCTCGACATCCCGCGCGGCTCGTTCATCGCCCTGCTCGGTCCGTCGGGCTGCGGCAAGACGACCACGCTGCGGATGGTCGCCGGGCTGGAGACGCCGACCTCGGGCTCGATCACGTTGGCGGGGGAGGACATCACCTTCGCCAAGCCGTACAAGCGGCCGGTCAACACCGTCTTCCAGAACTACGCGCTCTTCCCGCACCTCGACATCTTCGAGAACGTCGCCTTCGGCCTGAAGCGGCGCAAGGTCAAGGACGTCGAGCAACAGGTGCGCGACATGCTCGACCTGGTCGAGCTCGGCAGCCAGACCCGCAAGAAGCCGGCCCAGCTCTCCGGCGGCCAGCAGCAGCGGGTCGCACTGGCCCGGGCGCTGATCAACCGGCCCGAGGTGCTGCTGCTCGACGAGCCGCTGGGCGCGCTCGACCTCAAGCTGCGGCGCTCGATGCAGATCGAGATCAAGCGGATCCAGGTCGAGGTCGGGCTCACCTTCGTACACGTCACCCACGACCAGGAGGAGGCCATGACCATGGCCGACACGGTCGCGGTGATGAACGCCGGCGTCATCGAGCAGCTCGGCGCCCCGGCCGAGCTGTACGAGAACCCCCGCTCGACGTTCGTCGCGAACTTCCTCGGTCAGTCCAACCTGATCGAGGGCACGGTGCTCGGCCGCTCCGCCGACGTCACCACCGTCGACATGCACGGCATCCAGGTGTCGGTGCCCACCGAGCGGACCCACACCGACGGCGACAAGGGCTGGATCGGCATCCGCCCCGAGAAGGTGCTGATCGGCGAGGTCGGCGAGGAGCTCGACGCTCCCGGCAACACCATCCCGGGCGGTGTGGTCTCCGACGTCAGCTTCAACGGCGTCTCCACCCAGTACCTCGTCCGGATGCCGTGGGGCCAGGAGCTCCAGGTCTTCCAGCAGAACACCGGCCGGGTCCGGCTGTTCCGCTCCGGTGAGCCGGTCGAGCTGTCCTGGCGCCCGGAGTACGCCTTCCTGCTCGACTTCTCCCAGGACGCCTCGGCCGGCGCGCAGAAGGGCGACGACTGATGACCAGCACGGCCGGTGTCGCGCCGGTCGCGGCGGCCGACGTACGTGCCGACACCGGCCGGCGGCGCGGGCGGACCGGCTACCTGCTCCTGCTGCCGGCGTTCCTGACCCTGCTGCTGTTCTTCGTCCTGCCCTTCTACTCGCTCGTCGCGACGAGCCTGTACGACCCCAGCGGGTCGGACATCGAGGGCTACTCGATGACCTACCACGTCGCGAACTACTGGGACGCGCTCCAGGAGTTCTGGCGGCCGCTGCTGCGCTCGCTCTGGTACGGCGCGATCGCCACCGTCATCTGCCTGGTGCTGGGCTACGTGCTCGCCTACGCGATGGCGTTCAAGGCGGGCCGCTGGAAGTACCTGCTGCTGGTGCTGGTCATCGCGCCGTTCTTCACCAGCTTCCTGGTGCGGACCCTGTCGTGGAAGCTGATCCTGGCCGACGACGGGTACGTCGTGGACCTCCTGCAGTTCCTGCACATCCTCGGTGAGGACGGGCGACTGCTCGCCACCCCGGTCGCGGTGGTCGCGGGCCTCGTCTACAACTTCCTGCCCTTCATGATCCTGCCGCTGTTCGCGAGCCTGGACCGGATCGACCACCGGCTCGTCGAGGCGTCCAGCGACCTGTACGCCAGCCCCTTCGTCGGGTTCTTCAAGGTCACCTGGCCGCTGTCGCTGCCCGGGGTCGTCTCCGGCACGCTGCTGACCTTCATCCCGGCGGTCGGCGACTACATCAACCAGGTGCTCCTCGGGAGTCCGAACCAGCGGATGATCGGCAGCGTCATCCAGAGCCAGTTCGTCGACGCCAACAACTACCCCTCGGCGGCGTCGCTCTCGACGATGCTGATGCTGCTGATCCTGGCGATGGTCCTGGTCTACATACGCCGCGCAGGGACGGAGGAGCTGCTGTGAGGTGGATCCGCGAGCACCTGGTGCTCCTGCTCGGCCTGCTGGTGCTGATCTACATGTTCGTGCCGATCTTCGTCGTCGTCCTCATGAGCTTCAACGACCCGGTCAGCCGCAACGTCTACCGATTCGACGGGTTCACCCTCGACAACTGGACGAACTTCTGCGGCGCGCAGGGCATGTGCGACGCGCTGTGGCTCAGCATCCGGATCGGGCTGCTCGCCACCGTGGTGGCGACGATCCTCGGCACCCTCGCGGCGTTCGCGCTGGTGCGGCACGACTTCGCCGGCCGCTCCGCCAGCAACCTGCTGATCTTCCTGCCGATGGCCGCCCCCGAGATCGTGCTCGGATCCTCGCTGCTCGCGCTCTTCGTCTCGTCGGGCTTCGCGGGCCAGCTGGGCTTCTGGACGATCTTCATCGCCCACGTGATGTTCTGCCTGTCCTTCGTCGTCGTCACCGTGCGCGCCCGGCTCGCCGGCATGGACGACAACCTCGAACAGGCGGCGATGGATCTCTACGCCACGCCCTCGCAGACCTTCTGGCGGGTGACCTTCCCGCTCGTGCTGCCCGGCATCGTGGGCGCCGCCCTGCTGAGCTTCTCGCTCTCCTTCGACGACTTCATCATCACCAACCTCAACGCCGGCAGCGAGACGACGTTCCCGATGTACGTCTGGGGCGCCGCCCAGCGCGGTGTCCCCATGCAGGTCAACGTCGTCGGCACGATCATGTTCCTGCTCTCCGTGGCCATCGTCGTCGCCGGCGAGATCACCTCCCGCCGCCGCCGAGCCGCCCTCACTTGACCGCCGACCCGGCGTGAATGTGGTGCCGACCCGGCGTGAATGTGGTCAGAAGTACCGCACGCCGCGGTGCTCGGCCCAGGCCTCGCGCAGGAGCCGCTCGGCGTTCTGATGCTGGCCGAACGTGTTCGCCTCGGTGAACTCCCCGATCCGCCACGAGCGATGGTGGCGAATCCACTCGCGCCGCTCCCGGTCGTGGGAGCGCTGCGCGTCGCTCGAGTGCCACGCGCGCCCGTCGTACTCGGCGGCGAAGCGCTCGTCGGGAAGCCCCAGATCGAGGAAGTACGACGACCCGTCGTCGCGGGTGATCTCGACCTGGGTCTCGGGCGGCGGGAGGCCGGCGTCGCACCAGCGGTTGAGCAGCGCGGCCTCGCCGAACGACGCGAGGCCGGCGTCGACGCGCGGCAGCAGCTCCCGCTGCAGGACGACCCCGCGCCGTCCCTTGAGGCGGGCGACCTCGCCGCACAGCCGATCGTGGGTGAACGTCCCGGTGGCGAGCATGCACGCCATCTGCCACAGGCGCAGGTCGGCGGTGCGTTGGAGGCGGCCGCCGTCGAGCGCGGTCCGCAGCGGAGTCGTGACGACGAGGCCGTTGACCTCCATCAGCTCGTGCGGCTCGACGTGCCGTTCGCCGCTGCGGGTGAGGTCGTTGCGCAGCCGATGCCCGCCGCTCGGCCGGAAGAACGAGATCGGCGGCACCTTCTCGTGGTCGCCGGGCGCGAGCGCCTTCTCTCCCGAGTGCAGCCAGGCGGCCGTCAGGTCGCACACGAACCCGTCCGCCGGTACGACGAGCCCGAGGACGCGACAGCGCAGGTCCAGGGAGTCGGCCGCCGAGGCGGCGACGTACACGTTGCGCACCGGCCGCCGGAGGACGTGCTGCTTGACCAGCTGATGCAGGCGCCAGTCCGGTACGCCGGCCTCCCGGGCCTGGACTCGCGTGAACGGCTGGTCGGGTCGGAACGGGAAGTCGTCGGGAAGTGGGATCGCCATGCGTCCCGGCATGCCCGTCCCGCCGTGCGTCGTACCACCCGTCCGTCGGGGCTGTGGACAACCGCCGACCCGGCGCGAGTTCGCGCCGGGTCGGCAGCAAACTCACGCCGGGTCGGCGGTGGGTGGGTCAGAGGAGGGAGGAGGCCTTGTCGAGGACGGTGCGGAGGATCTGCTCCATCTCGTCGAAGTGCTCGGGGCCGCAGATGAGCGGGGGAGCGAGCTGGACGACCGGGTCGCCGCGGTCGTCGGCGCGGCAGTACAGGCCCTCGGCGTACAGCTGCTTGGAGACGAAGCCGAAGAGCAGGCGCTCGCACTCCTCGGCGGTGAAGGTCTCCTTGGTCGCCTTGTCCTTGACCAGCTCGATCCCGTAGAAGTAGCCGGCCCCGCGGATGTCACCGACGATCGGCAGGTCGGACAGCTTGCCCAGGGTGGAACGGAAGCCGTCCTCGTTCTCGCGCACGTTGCCGAGCAGGTTGTCCCGCTCGAACACGTCCAGGTTGGCCAGCGCGACCGCGGCCGAGACCGGGTGGCCCGCGAACGTGATGCCGTGCAGGAAGGTCGCGGTCCCCTGGGTGAACGGCTCCATCAGCCGGTCGGACACGATCATGCCGCCGAGCGGC
>NZ_DATJTA010000106.1:0-6842 GCF_035503875.1 Nocardioides sp. | reverse complement strand
ACGCATCAACGAACTCTTCGGCGACACCCTCCGCGACCCCGAATCCACCCTCCGCATGACCCTCGTCCTCAAATCCAGCGTCCCCCTCTGGAAAGCCGGCGACCACACCGACTTCGACCTCTTCCACCAACGCACCACGCTCGTCGAGTAGCCCGCCGAGTCGGCAGAACTTGCCGACACAACCACCCCACCCGTCCACAAGAACCGCCGACTCGACACGCAACTACTGCCGACTCGACGTACATCCCGCGCAGACGACGAAGACCCCCGCAGCCGGATCGGCTGCGGGGGTCTTGCGGGCTGGAGCGTCAGCGGTTGCCGGAGCGCTTCACGAAGCGGCCGCGGGCGTCGCCGACGACGTTGCCGTCGCGGAGGACGGCGCCACCGCGGAGGTAGGTGTCGGTGACCTTGGCGGTCAGCTCGAAGCCCTCGAAGGGGGTGTACTCCTGCGTGGACAGCGAGTCCTCGGCGCGCACCTGGTAGCTGACCTCGTCGTCGACCAGGCAGAAGTCGGCGTCCTTGCCGACGGCCAGGTCACCCTTCTGCGAGAGGCCGAACCGCTCGGCGGGGTTCTTGGCGGTCAGGTCGGCGATGGCGCCGTACGACAGGCCGCGGCGGCGGCCCTCGGTGATCAGGCCGGGCAGCAGGTACTCGGTGCCGCCGAAGCCGGACTTGGCCAGGAAGACGTCGTCCTTCGGCTCGCCGAACTTGGTCTCCTCCTTGCAGCAGGCGTGGTCGGAGGTGACCCAGGAGAAGTTGCCGGCGAGCACGTGCTCCCACAGCGCGTCGACGTCCTCGGGGGAGCGCAGCGGCGGGTTCACCTTGCCGCCGAGGTTCGCGGTGTTGTAGTTCGCGACCAGGTGGCCGACGGTGACCTCGCGGCGGAAGTTGATGTGCGGGAACGTCGCCTGCATCATCATCGCGGCCTCGATGGCCTTGCGCGAGGTGAGGTGCAGCAGGTTGATGTTCGGCAGCTCGGTCTCGTGCGCGAGGTACGACGCGATGGTGATCGCCAGACCCTCGGAGTGCGGCGGCCGCGAGGCGCTGTAGGCCTCCAGGCCGGTGAGCTTGCCCTCCTTCTCGACGAGCTTGGTGTAGGCCCGCATGATCTCGGCCGTCTCGCAGTGCAGCGACAGCGAGATCGCGTCGCGGTCGGCGGCGAAGCGCTCGTCCTCACGGGCCTTCTGGATGCCCCGCATGACGAACTCGAAGTGCGCGATGTCGTACGACTGGTCCTCGGGCAGCATCAGGAACGAGCCCTGGTCCGCCGAGCGGCCGTGCAGGCCGTGGGCGCCGTAGAACATGAAGATCTTGAACGAGGGCACGCCGTGCTCCTCGATCATCATCGGGATCTCGTCGATGTGCTCCTCGAGGATGGGAGCGACGTGGAAGGCGTAGTCCATGTACGCGCGGCCGTCGGTCGCCGAGAGGATCTCCGGGAAGATCTCGCGGTACGGGCCGGTCCGGTTCAGGTAGTACGCACCGGTCCGGATGTAGGTGATGCCGGACGTCACGCCGCCCTGCACCGAGGCCTTGCTCTCGGTCTCGGCGTCCTCGCCGAGCTCGTTGTAGATGCCCCAGTGCTGGTGGACGTCGACCACGCCGGGGAAGAGGTGCTTGCCGCCGGCGTCGACGACCTCGTCGGCGGTCGCCGGGTCGAGGTGGGGCTCGAACGCGGTGAAGACCCCGTCCTTGACGGCGACGTCGAGCCGCTCCGGCTCGTGCCCCGGGCGGACGACGCGGGCGTTCGTGATGATCAGGTCGTGCTGGGCCATGGGGCTCACCCTTCGCTCGTGGTGTCGTTGGTGGTGTGCGGGTCCACCGTCGTCAGCGGCGCGAGTACGGCGCCGACGTCGGGGCAGGTCTCCAGCTCGGCGCACGCCCGGGCCAGGTCCTCGACCTGGCTCTCGGCGAGCGTCCGGCCGGCGTTGGCGCGGAACTTGGAGGTCAGCTCCTCGAAGGACAGCGGGCGCTGCGGTCCGCCGCGGGTCGTGAGGACCTCCTCGACCAGCTCGGTGCCGTCGGTCAGACGGGCGGTGAGCACGGCGGGGAACTGCGTCGGGAAGATCGCGGTGCACCGCTCGTCGGGCACCACGTCGACCTTGGCCATCAGGGCGCGACGCTGCGGGTCCTGCGCCAGCTCGTCGGTGTAGTCCTCGACGCCGGCGCCGAGACCGGAGCCGCCGAGCAGGCCGACGGCGACGGCGTACGGTCCGCTGAACTGGGCCATGTAGCCGGTCTCCGGGGTCCGCTTGACCTCGATCGGCTCGCCGATGGTGCGCAGGTTGGGGGCGGGTACGCCGAGGGTCAGCCGCTCGACCCGGTCCGGCGTGACGCCCTGCTCCCGTAGTCGCGCGGCCGCGTCGACGGCGGCGTGCGTGAAGTGGTTCGCCGGGTAGGGCTTGAAGAAGATGTCGGGCACGGCCCAGGTCTCCCCCAGCCCGTCGGAGATGGCGCTCGCGTCGAACTCGCCGTGCAGCCAGGCCTGGTAGAAGCCGAAGCGGCCCTCCAGGACGGTGGGCGGACCGGTGAGGCCGAAGGCGACCAGCTCGGCGGCCGAGACGGCGGCGTGGGCGGCCCAGCCGCAGTGCATCCGCTTGACGGTGCCACCGGTGCGGTTGGCCTCGATGATGCCGGAGGCCATCGACGCGGTGACGCCGAGCCCGTCGACGACGGCCTTCGCGTCGCCCTTCATCAGCACGGTGGCGGCGACGACGCCGCCCATCGCGCCGCAGATCGAGGTGGCGTGCTGGCCGTGCTCGAAGAAGGTGGAGTTCTTGGCGGCCTCGTCGTACCCGGCCATGCCGAGGCGGACGCAGGTCTCCAGGCCGAGGGCGATCGCGCGGACCAGCTCGGCCCCGCTCGCGCCCTCGCGCTCGGCGACGGCCAGGGCGACCGGGACGACGGTGGCGCTCGGGTGCAGGACCGACGGCAGGTGGGTGTCGTCGTAGTCGAGCGAGTGCGCGAGCACGCCGTTGACGAACGCCGACAGCGCCGCCGGGAGCCGCTCGGGTACGCCGACCGCGGACGCGACCGGCCGGCCACCCTGCGAGCTGGCCCAGGCGCGCGCGGCGCGGCTGGTCTCGAGGGGGGCGGCGGCGACCGCGATGCCGACGGTGTCCAGGACCCGCTTGCGGACGCTGTCGACGACCGCCTCGGGCAGGTCGTCGAAGCTCGTGCCCGCGGCGAACTCGCCGAGCTGCTGGGCCAGGGTCAGGTCGCTCATGCGCCCGCCCCCGTCCCGGCGGCCGAGCGCAGGGCCAGCGGCCGCGTGGGCGAGCCGGTGGCGCCGAAGATGTTGAGCGGGACCAGCACGAAGGTGAACTCGCTCCACCCCTGCGCGGCCAGGCCCTCCAGGTCGAGCGCCTCGATGATGTAGATGCCGTGCTCGACCAGCAGCACGCGGTGCGCGGGCAGCAGGCCGTGACCGGCCCCGGGCGCCAGGCGCTCGAAGGCGATCGTGTCGGCACCGGCCGCGTGCACGCCGCGCTCGGCGAGCCAGACCGCGCCCGCCTCGCTGACGCCGGGGACGCCCGTCGGGCCCCCGACGTACGGCGCACCCTCGGCGAAGCGCGCGCCCCAGCCGCTGCGGATCAGGACGACGTCGCCCTGGCCGACCGTGACGCCCTGCCGCTCGGCGGTGGCCTCCAGGTCGGCGACGGTGATCTCGTAGCCGCCCTCGCAGTGCGGTACGCCGAGGTGCCCGGCCACGTCGAGCAGCACGCCACGACGGATCATCGGCTCGATCGTGTGGGCGCCCAGCTGCTCGTACTTGCCGCCGACGCCGGCCTCAGCGGCGTCGATCCCGCCGAAGAGCTTGCCCTGGAAGGAGACGTGCGAGAGCGCGTCGATGTGGGTGCCGACGTGGGTGCCGGTGCTGATCATGTCGTTGGCGGCGCTGCTGCCGTCCGAGCGCACCATGTCGCCGTGGCGGCGCGGCAGGCTGTGCCAGAAGTGCGGGTGGTTCGGCGACTGGGGCATGCCCACCCGCAGCTGGCGGCCCAGGTCGACCATGTCGACCCCGCCTCGCACGATGTCGAGCAGGGCATCGGTTGCCACAGGGGCGGTCATCGCAGGATCTCCTCGTCCTTCAGGTTGCTGATCTCCTCGGCGCTGTAGCCGAGCTCGCGGAGCACCTCGTCGGTGTCCTGGCCGATGGCACGGCCGGTGAAGCGGATCCGGCCCGGCGACTCGCTCATCCGCCACATCACGTTGTGCTGGAGGATCGGGCCGAGGTCGTCGTCCTCGACCTCGACGAGCATCTTCGTCTCGCGGATGTGCGGGTCCTCGGTGATGTCGCGGGCGTCGTACACCGCACCGATCGCGGCGCCGGCCTCGGTGAAGGCGTCCAGCACCGTCTCGCGGTCGCGGGCGGCGATCCAGCTGCCGACGTGGTCGTCGAGCAGGTCGACGTGCTCGGCGCGGCCGGCCCCGGTGGCGAACCACGGCTCGTCGATCACCTCGGGGTGGCCCACGAGCTCCATGACGCGCTCGGCGATGCGCTGGGCGCTGGTGGAGATCGCGACCCATTTGTCGTCGGAGGTGCGGTAGGTGTTGCGCGGCGCGTTGTTGGTCGAGCGGTTGCCGTGGCGCTGCGGGATCTCGCCGAGCTGCTGGTAGACCGTCGGGCCGGGGCCGACCGCGGTCATGATCGGCTCCAGGATGCTCAGGTCCACGACCTGGCCCTTCCCGGTCAGGTCGCGGTGGCGCAGCGCCATCATCACCGCGGACGACGCCGCGATGCCGCAGATGCTGTCGGCGAGGCCGAACGCGGGCAGGGTCGGCGGTCCGTCGGCCTCACCGGTGGCGGCGGCGAAGCCGCTCATCGCCTCGGCGAGGGTGCCGAAGCCGGCGCGGCTGCTGTACGGCCCGGTCTGGCCGAAGCCGGTGAGCCGGACGATCACCAGGCCCGGGTTCAGCTCGAGCAGCACGTCGGGACCCAGACCCCAGCGCTCGAGGGTGCCGGGACGGAAGTTCTCGACGAGGACGTCGGCGGTGGCGGCCAGCCGGCGGAGCACCTCGCCGCCCTTCGGCGCCTTGAGGTCCAGGGCGACCGTCCGCTTGTTGCGGCTGATCTCCTTCCACCACAGCGGGACGCCGTCCTTGCTGCGACCGTGGCCCCGCATGTTGTCGCCGGCCTTGGGGTGCTCGATCTTCACGACGTCGGCGCCGTAGTCGCCGAGGATCTGGCAGCACAGCGGCCCGGCCAGGATCGTGGAGACGTCGAGGACCCGAAGTCCCTCGAGGGGCGCGGGAGCGTTGGTCACATTGACTCCGTTTCGCTAGGAGAAACGCTCGAACGGTCCCTCACTGTATCCGGAACGTCGCCCCACGGGAAGCATGACCTCGGTGTGACCTTGTCACGGCTGCCCTGCCGCCTTGTTCCGCTGCCACAGCAGTCGTACCGTGACGACATGACCGACCCCGAGTCGTTTCCCCTACCGGAACGCACGGCGAACGCCATCGCCGCGCTGGTCCACGAGGTCGGCGTGCCGTACGACGAGCTGCCCGCCGCGGTCCGCGCGCGGATCCCGGTCGTGCTGACCGATCTCGTCGGCGTGACGCTGGCCGGGATGCGGACCCCGGAGCTGCAGGCGCTGGTCGCGGCCTGGCCGCTGCCGCCCGGCCCGCATCCTCTGCCGGGCACCGGTCACCGGACCACCCCCGAGACGGCCGCCCTGCTCGCCGCCACGGCGGCCTGCTCCCAGGAGCTGGACGAGGGCAACAAGCACGCGGCCGGCCACCCGGCGGCCCACGTGGTCTTCGCGGCGATCGCCGCGGCCCAGCAGTCGTCGGTCCCGGTCGACGGGCCGCGCTTCCTGGCCGCGGTGGCAGGCGGCTACGAGGTCGCGGCCCGGTTCGGCCGCGCCGTACGACGTGGCCCGGCCTGGCACCCGCACGGGCACTGGGGCGCGACCGGGGCGGCGTACGCTGCGGCGACCCTGCTCGGTGCGACACCCGCGCAGGTGGAGGCGGCGGTCGACGCGGCGACCGGCCTGATGACCGTGGCGCCATGGGACACGGTGCTCGCAGGTGACCCGACCCGCAACCTGTGGATGGGCCAGGCGAACCTGGCCGGGCTCTCGGCCGCACACCTCGCGCGGGCCGGTCTCGTCGCCAACCGCGGCGGGGCCGCGGCCGCGCTCGGGCTGGTCGGCGAGCTCGACCCCGACCTGCTCGTCGACGGGCTCGGCACCCGCTGGCTCGCGGCGGAGGGCTACCTCAAGCAGCACGCGGCGTGCTCGTTCACCCACGCCGCGATCGACCTGGTGCTGTCACTCCGCGCCGCCGGTCGGTGGGCGCCGGACGACGTCGCGTCCGTCCGGGTCGGCATCCACTCGCTCGCCGCCCCGCTCCTCGGGCGTCACCCGGAGAGCCGGCTGGCAGCGATGTTCTCGCTGCCGTTCGCCGTGGCCTCGGCCGCGGTCAACGGCGCGGTCACGCCCGCGACCATGGAGCCGGGCACGGCGGAGTTCGCGGCCGCCGACGAGTTCGCCGGGCGGGTGACGGTCGACCTGCTCGACGAGCTCGACGCGCACCTGCCGGACCGCCGGGTCTGCGAGGTCGCCGTGACACTCCGCGACGGTACGACGCTCGCCCTCGCGCAGCCGGACCCGATCGGCGACACCGCGCACTTCCCGCTCGACGACGCGGCCCTGGTCGCGAAGCTGGACGGCCTGCTGGCGCCCGGGGACGGCGACCGGCTGCTGGCCGCCGTACGCGGGCTGGCCGGGGAGAACGACGTGGTCGCCGCGCTGGACGGGGTCTGGAGATAGCAGCGGCGGGGTAGTCCGTCACACCAGGGGGTCATTCGAGCCGGAAGGCCCCCCTGGTGTGACGGA
>NZ_DATJTA010000105.1:0-67516 GCF_035503875.1 Nocardioides sp. | reverse complement strand
ACTCGAACTGGTGTTCGATTCGGGGGTGGTCGTTGGTATCTGTGGATAGGCGTTTGAGGGGCCAGCGGGTGGCTCCGGCTGCTTGTCGGGTCGCCGGGTTTCGAGGCTCGGCGCTGGGGCGCCTCACACCTCAACCAGCGTCACCCAACGCCGGTTGAGGTGCGAGCGAAGCGAGCCTCGAAACCCCCGCAGCCCGACAAGCACGCCCGACCGAGGCCGTCGTACCGCTCACCGGGTTTCGAGGCTCGGCGCTGGGGCGCCTCACACCTCAACCAGCGTCACCCAACGCCGGTTGAGGTGCGAGCGAAGCGAGCCTCGAAACCCCGCAGCCCGACAAGCACGCCCCACCGACGCCGTTGTACCGCTCACCGGGTTTCGAGGCTCGGCGCTGGGGCGCCTCGCACCTCAACCAGCGGTCGGCACCCGCTGGGGCGCCTCGCACCTCAACCAGCGTTCGCGCGGCCGCCGCGAGCGGCGTGATCAAAGAACGACGCCGCCGTCAGCGGGTTCGCTGACGGCGGCGTCGTACGTGCCTAGTGCTTCAGGGTCACGGGACCCAGTAGACGTCGGCTCGGCGGTTGGCGGCCTCGTTCTTGCCGACGGGGTTGCGCGAGGACATGGCGACGGTGGTCGCCTTGGCCTTCACGCCGCGGGCGCGGAGGAACTTCACGACCGCGGCGGCGCGCCGGGCCGAGAGCTTCCGGTTGGCGGCGTTGTCGCCGCCGCCGTACGCCTGGGTGTTGCCGTAGACGACGACCAGCTCGGACGAGCGGAGCTTGGGCGCCAGGCGCCGCAGGGTCTTCTTCGCCGCCGGGGTGAGCTCGGAGGAGTTGAAGTCGAAGCGCACCGAGCCGATGAGCTCGAGGTCCTTCGTGCTGGGCTTGCCCGCGTTGACCTCGGTGACGCCGACCTTGGCGCGTCGGACGACCCGCGAGCCGTCGCGGACGACGATCGTGCACTTCCCCGCACCGGTGAGGACGACCCGCCCGGACGCGGTGCCGCAGACCTTCGCGGGCGACGCGGTGACGCCGTACGCGCTCTCGCCCTGGCCGAGCACCGTGACGGCGCGCGGTGCGCGCGCCTTCGCCGGCAACTTCGGGGCGGCCCAGACGGGGAACGCGACCGCGACCTGCTTGGACGCCGCGTAGTCGGCGTTGCCGGCCGCGACCGCGGTCAGGCGGCAGGTGCCGGCGGACTTCAGGACGACATCGCCCTTCGCCACGGCGCAGACCTTCGGGGTCTGCGTCGTCACGGTGACCGGCAGGCCGGCGGAGCTGGCGAACGTCACGCCCGCCGTACGCGCCGAGAGGGGGTAGCCGCGGCTGCCCGAGACCTTCACGTCCTGGGTCTTCGCGACCGGGGCGGCGACGATCGTGACCGTGCGGAGCACCTGCTCGGCGGCGGCGTACGTGTGGCCGTCGTGGACGCCGCCGGCCTGCTCGGCGACGATGACGCAGCTGCCGGGGTGGTGCGCGACGACCTTCGAGCCGTCCAGGGAGCACGGGCTCACGTCGGCCGCCAGGTCGTACGTCACGGGCAGGCCGGAGGACGCGGTCGCCTGGAGGCTCTGCGGGGCGTCGCCGACAGTCATCTGGGCCGGGTCCGGGAACGTGATCGTCTGCGGCAGGACCGGGTCGGCGGAGATCTCGAACGAGCGCGAGGCCGGCTCGGCGGCGTTGAAGACCGTCTCCACCGTCTTCACGTCGGCGTTGCCCTCCTGGGTCGCCTCCACCGTGCAGGTGCCGACGGCGAGGTAGTCGACCTCGGTGCGGACGCCGGCGGCGTACGCCGCGCGACCCGCGCGCCTGGGGAGCCCCACCTGGTCACCGGTGACCGCGCAGGTCTCCGGGGTCAGGCTGCGGTAGGTGACCTCGAGGTCCGAGGTCGAGGTCGCGGCCGGGTACTGCGCGTCGTCGCTCAGGTGGACGTCGTCGAGCTCGGGGAACGTGATGGTCTGGTCGAGGGCGGCCGGCCAGACGTGGAAGGTCTTGTCGGCGTGCGCCGCGTTGTACTCGAAGTGGCCGTTGCCGACCGGGCCGCCGCTCTGGTGGGCGCGGACCGTGCACTCGCCGAGAGCATCCGCGGAGACGGTGGAGTTGCTCGCGCGGTTCGTCGCGATGCACACCTCGGGGGTGAGCGACTCGAACCAGACCGGACCCTCGCTGTCGGCAGTGGCGTAGAGGACCTGGGACCCCTCGCCGATGCGCATGTTCTCGGGGTCGGTGAACTGCACCTCCTGGAGCCGGATGCCCGAGTTGACGATGAACGTACGGGACACCGGGGAGGCCGCCGCGTACTCCGTCTCGTCCGGCGCGATGCCGCCGGCCTGGGTGGCCTCGATGGTGCACTCGCCGAGCCCGACGAGCGTGACGTCGACGCCGTCGACGGTGCAGACCTCCGGGGTCAGCGACTCCGTGGTCACCGGGAGGCCGGAGGTCGCCGACACCACGAGCGGCTCGGGAGTCTCGCCGTGCGTGACGTCGGCGGGCTGGGTGAAGTCGATGGACTGTGCGCCGGGCACGGGCCAGTTGAAGTCGCACGCGTACGGCGTCCCGTAGGTGATCGTCGCGAGCGACTCGCTGTCGACGACGCTCGGGTCGTACCAGCGCCACTCGATGACGTCGGCCTCGAGCTCGGCGGCGAACTCGGCGTCCGCGCGCTTGATCGTGCCTCGCAGCCAGATGCTGTACTCGTCTCGGAGCACACCGTCGGCGAAGAGCACCAGCCAACCGTCGGTGGGCGCGCTGAACTCGGCGGCGCGCACCCCCTCGGGCAGGTTGCTCAGCTCCGTCCAGGTGCACGAGGCGGGAGGGAGCGTGGCGCTCGCGGGCGCGGCGATGCCGACCATCCCGGCGAACGTGCCGATGACGGTGATGGCGAGGGCGAGGAGGGCGGACAGAGCGCGCCGGACTGGCGACGCGCTCGTACCACTGACGTGGGTGACAAGCATGAGGAGTGACGGTGCCTTCGAGCTCGGGTCGTGCAGACGGGCGGATTTCGTTGCAGTACCTCAGGTCCATCGGCGGGAGGGGCGGGAGGCTGAGGCGTCGAGTCGCCTGTAGCGTCCAGGGGTGGCCAGTCGTCGCGGATCCAGCGCTCGCCGGCGCAGCACCTCGTCGCGGCGCAGCGGGACGCGACAGCCGTCACGGCCGTTGCCGGTCGCCGGGCGGGGCGAGCGGCTGTGGGTGCTCGACGTCCCGTACGGGACCCCGGTCGACGGCGCCTCCTGGCACCCCGCGGTCAAGACCCATCTGTACGTCGGCCGCGCCCTGCCCGCGCACCTCGCGCCCTACGCCCCGGGGCCGTACACGCTCGGGCGGTTCGTCGAGAACACGCTCAACCCCGACGACCCGACACCGGCTCCCGAGCCGACCGACGCGCTCGAGCCCCGGCGGATCCAGTTCGAGGCGGCCGACGCGATAGCGGCGCGGGCCGAAGCCGGCGGACGGCTGTTCCTGCTGGCCGACGAGCCCGGGGTGGGCAAGACGATCTCCGCGGTCCTCGGCGCGATCGCGGTGGGCGACCTGCGCGGCGCGGAGCGGGTGCTCGTCGTGGCCGACCGACCGGCCGCGATCACGATCGGCCACTGGTGCCGCACGATCGCGGCGCTCGGCGACGGCGGCCTGGAGTGGGTCGTGATCACCTGGGACCGGCTGGAGAAGGTCGCGGACCACACGTGGGACGTGATCATCGCCGACGAGGCCCACGCGCTGCGCCGTACGACGACGAAGCGGTGGAAGCTCTGGGCGCGGATCTCGGGGCACGGGAAGCCTCACGACGCGGCGCCGTTCGTCATCGCGACGACCGCGACGCCCGGACACACGCCGCTGGAGCTGCCGTACCTCGCGCCCGCCTATGCGCAGGTGCTCGGCGAGCCGATGCGGGAGTGGACCTCGGCGGCTCAGCCCG
Source organism: Nocardioides sp. (assembly GCF_035503875.1). Lineage (GTDB taxonomy): Bacteria > Actinomycetota > Actinomycetes > Propionibacteriales > Nocardioidaceae > Nocardioides. The sequence continues at coordinate 63,607 of NZ_DATJTA010000105.1, read as the reverse complement.
GTCCCACGTTCGCCGCGGCGCTCGAGCGACACGGCGTCGGCGTGGAGCCGGGCCGGTACGGCGCGACCTGGACCACCGATCCGGCGCGCCGCGCGGCGGACCTCAAGCTGGTGCGCGGCTGGCTCGCCGACGAGCGGCCTCCGGCGATGCTGCACCGCGCCGCACCGTGGGGGCCGGTGCCGATCTCCGGCATGCCGGTGGCGCTCACGCCGGCGGAGCGAGCGGCGTACGAGGCCGAGTGGGGCGAGTTCTGCCGCGAGATGGACATCGCGCGACGTGGCCGGAACGTCGTCAAGGGCCGGGCCGCGCTGCTGCGCTTCCGGCAGAAGGCGGGGTTGATCCGGGTCGACTCGACGGCCGCCTGGATCGCCCAGCAGGTCGAGGCCGAGCGCCAGGTGGCGTGCTCGGTCGAGTTCGTCGCCACCGCCGCCGACCCCATCGCCGACCGGCTGCGCGACTCGGGCATCGAGGTGGCCACGATCTACGGCCGCGACCGGTTCGACGCCGAGGCCGAGCGGCTCCGGTTCCAGACCGGAGAGGCGAAGGTCTGCGTCTTCACCACGGTCGCCTCGATCAGCCTGCATGCCGGCGAGACCCTCGGCGACGGCCGCCGGGCGAGCGCCGACCCACGGGTCGGCGTCTTCCACCAGGCGCGCTTCTCGGGCATCGCCGGACGGCAGGTGACCGGTCGCACCCACCGCGACCACCAGGTCTCGCCGTGGCACATCGCGTACGCCGAGGGCACGGTCGAGGAGCAGGTCGGCCGGGTGATGGTGGAGCGGATCGCCGCCGCCTCCGACGCGGTGGGCAGCGATACCACCGGCCTCGCCGACCTCGCTCAGCTCCTCGGCGCCGACTGGCTGCCGGCCGCGGCACTGACCGAGGACGGCGTGGGCGTAGACGGACGTACCTAAGTCGGGAATCCGGCACCGTGCTGAGCGTGCGGACGCTGGGCTGACGGCACTTACGTATGTCCGAGTACGAGGCCGGACCACCGGAGGATGACGTCATGACACACGTGCGACGCTTCGACCACGTCGGCATCACCGTCGCCGACCTCGACGCGGCGAAGGCGTTCTTCGTCGGGCTGGGGCTCGAGGTCGAGGGCACCGGGTCGGTGCAGGGCGAGTTCATCGACACCGTCTGCGGCCTCCAGGGCGCGCACTGCGAGATCGTCATGCTGCGCCCGCCGGACGGCGGGGCTCGGCTGGAGCTCGCGCGCTTCGTCACGCCCGACCACGTGCCCGGCTCGCCTGCCGCGATGGCCAACGAGCTCGGGCTGCGCAACGTGTCGTTCGAGGTCGGCGACCTGCAGGCGGCCGTCGACGCGGTGGCGGCGGACGGGTACGGGCTCGTCGGCGGCATCGGCGAGTACGAGGGCAGCGTGCGGATGGCCTATGTGCGCGGGCCGGAGGGGATCGTGGTGTCGCTGTTCGAGCAGCTGGGCTGACTCGCCGACGGGCGGGGGTGCTGAGGGCCGACTGTGGGCTCACGAGGTTTCGAGGCTCGCTTCGCTCGCACCTCAACCGGCGCAGGTCGTCGCTTCGCTCGCACCTCAACCAGCGTCGGTTGCGGTCGCAGCACAGGTTTTGCCGCTCAGCGGGACATGCCGGACGAGTTGTCGGCGGGCGCGGCGATCGTGGTTGTGACCCGGACCACAGGGCGCCTCGGGCGCCCGCAGAGGAGGAACGTTGAGCGCACGATCCTGGGCCGCCGTGGCGGCGGCCGTATTCCTGACCACGGGGCTGGCGAGCGCCCCCTCGACGGCCGCCCCGCCGGCCGCCCCGCCGGCCGCGGCGCCGAGCCGCCCCGACGCCGCCCCGGCGAAGCACGGGAAGCCGCACGGGCAGCACGCCGACCTGCGCAAGCCCCGCGGCACCCTGCTGAGCGCGCGGCCCCTGCGCACGGCGGCGGCGCTCCCGAGTGCGCGGGCCACCTACCTGGTCGAGTACGTCTCGGTCGGCGCCCGCGACCAGAAGATCCGCGTCACCGGCACCGTCTCCCTCCCCCGAGGCAAGGCCCCGCGCGGCGGCTGGCGCGTGCTGAGCTGGGCGCACGGCACCACCGGTACGGCGGACGCGTGCGCGCCGTCGCGCGACACCGTGGACGGCCCCGCCCACGACTACCTCGGCGGAGTCGACCAGACCCTCGACAAGTGGAGCGGCGCCGGGTACGTCGTGGCGAAGACCGACTACGAGGGCCTCGGCACCCCGGGCGACCACCCGTACATCAACGGCCCGAGCGCCGCGCGCACCGTGGCCGACATCGTCGTCGCGGCCCGCCAGCTCGACCGCCACGTCGGTCGGGAGTGGGTGGCCGCGGGCCACAGCCAGGGTGGCCACGCCGCCCTCGCCGCCGCGGCCGGACCCCGCAAGCACCGCGGCACCGAGCTCCTCGGCGCGATGTCACTGGCGCCCGGCGGCGTCGGACTCAGCCAGACCGCGCCGTACATCAAGAACAACCTGCCCGGCGCCCAGGCGGCGATCGCCTTCCTGCCGCCGCTGCTGCTCGGAGCGGCTGCCGCGACCGACACCGTCGACGCTGACGCCCTGGTCACGGACGTCGCCCAGCCTCTGCTCGACGCCGGCCGCACCGGCTGCATGGGCGCCATCCGGGAGGTCGCCGAGACGCTCACCCCGCCGCAGATCTTCGAGCCCGACGCCGACTTCGGCCCGCTGACGGCGTACCTCGACTCGCAGGACGCCGTGCGGTTCGCTCCCCGGGTGCCGACCTTCGTCGCCGCCGGCACCGCCGACACCCTCGTGGCGAAGCCGGGCGTCGACTACCTGGTCTCCGTGCTGTGCGGCGCGGCGCCGCCGATCGACTACTCGATCTACCAGGGCGCCGACCACCGCGCCGTCGTCGACCAGTCGTACGACGCCACCCGGGCCTACGCCGACAGGCTCTTCCGCGGTCGCACCCCCGCCGGCGCCGCCTGCTGATCCGCGCGCGGGCGGGCGGCGGCGAGCCGTCCGCCCGCGCTCAGGACACCGCGAACGTCAGGTACGTCGACCGCAGGCCCAGCACGCTGCGGAACGTGTCGCCGGAGACGGTGACGCTTCCGGCGCTGCCGGTCAGCGTGACCGAGCGGACCCGCCCGCCCCACTTCCCGTTGCCGTCCCGCGCGGTCACCCGGATGTCGCGGAGCGTGCCGATCCTCGGCCAGGCGCGCTCCAGACGGGCAGGGGCGAGCCGGACTGTCCAGGCGTGCACGGGGTTGCCCGACCAGCCGTCGTACACGTCCTCGAACGCGCGCAGGTACGGCACCGAGCCCGCCGAGGTCCAGCCGCCGCTGCTGGAGGAGAACTGGGTGAACGCCGGCCGCCCGCCGTCGAGCAGGACGCTCCCCCGGGTGGCGGCGATCGCGGCGTTCGAGGCGGGGTGCTCGGCGGCGTACCCGCCGTAGACCTGGCAGGACGTCGTGTCGCAGAGCTGGGCGTGCCGCGACCGCGGGTGCGCCCGCTCGTACGCCGCGTAGGTCCGGGCCGCGACCGCCTGGGCGCGGACCGCCGCGGGGCTCCAGGTCGCCGGCATCTCCAGGGGTACGACGCCCCGCAGGTAGGCCTCGAGCGAGAGCACGTTCACGGTGTCGTGCCCGCCACCGGCCACCGAGGCGTGCCGGAGCCGCCCGCGGTAGGGCCGGTCGCCCGACGGCGTCACCAGCGTGACGGGCCGGCCGCCGGCCGCGATCTCCCCGTCACCCCGCAGGACCCGCCACCGGTGCCACCGGTCGGTGCGGTACGTGACCCGGGTGACGCCCTTGCGGTTCGTGGCGACGCGCCACAACCGGGCGCCGTTGCGGGGCAGCGTCCAGCGCCTGCCGGTCTTGCGGTCGGTGACGGTGAGCCCGGCGCGCGCCCGGACGAGGAGGTCGTCGGTGGTGTCGGCGGAGATCTGCACGCTCACCCGGCCGGCGATCTTCCCCGGCGTCGTCCCGGCGTAGTAGAAGGCCAGGATCTGGTCGTGGCTCAGCCCCTGGCGGGCGGCGCCCTGCGCGCCGTACTGGGACATCCCGTGGCCGTGGCCGTAGCCGTGCCCGCTGATGGTGACGGTCGAACCGGCGGGCACCGCCCAGCGGTCCGCGGCCTGCGCCGGCGGCGGGGCCAGGAGCAGCCCGGCGAGAGCAGGGACGAGGAGCAGTCGCAGACGCATGGAGGGGCCGAGCTTCCGGGCGAGAAGGTGTGGCTGGGGTGCACCGAGTTGCGCCCGTGACCAGTGGGAACACCTATCGCATCACGCGCCCCAACGGCCCCGCAACGAGACCGTGTGAACTACAGATCTGTAGTTCTCAGCGTGCCCGGAACCAGTTCGACTTCAGCCCCAGGTAGCTGCGGAAGGTGTCCCCGGAGACCGTCGTGCTCCCCCGCGACCCCACGACCCGGACCCGGTCGACCCGGCCGCCCCAGGCACCGTGGCCGTCCCGCCGGAGCACCGTGATCCGCCGGAAGTCGCCGAGGGCCGGCCAGGCGGCCTCGATCGCGGTCGCCCGGACGACGTGGCGCCAGGTGTGGTTGGGGTTCGAGGGCATGGCGTCGTACGGGTCCTTCTTGGCGGAGAGGTACGGGAACGCACCGGCCGACGTCCAGCCGCCGTTGCTGGACGAGAACTGCGTGAACGCCGGGCGCCCGCGGTGGGTCAGCACCGCGGCCCGGGTCCGCTCGATGGCGGCGTCGGTGCGGGGATGCTCGTTGCTCGTCCCCGTGTAGACCTGGCACTGCGCGGTGTCGCACAACTGGTAGTGCCGGGCGAGCGGGTGCTGGCGCTCGTACGCCGCGTACGTGCGGGCCGCGACGCTCTGGGCGCGGAGCGCGGCCGGCCGCCACGCGCCCGCGATCACCTCGGCGGGTACGACGCCGCGCAGATAGTTCTCGAGCGAGACGACGTTGACCGTGTCCCGAGCCTTCCGCCCGGGCTTGACGGTCGCGGAGCGCAGGGCGCCGCGGTAGGCCACCGAGCCGGACGGCGTGACCAGCGTGATCGGGCCGGTCGCCTGGAACTGCGCGTCGCCCTTCACGGTGCGCAGCCGCTGCCAGCCGCCGGAGCGCCCCTTCCACGAGACCAGGCTCCGGGTCGGCGAGGCGGCGGTGATCCGCCAGGCACGGGCTGCGGGCCGGGCCTTCCTCAAGTCGACGGTCATGCCGTTGCCGAGCGAGCGCACCTTCAGGCCGGCGCGGTCGCGCACCACCACGTCGGCGGTGGTGTCGGCGGAGATCAGCACCCGCACCTTGCCGCCCGCGCGGCCCCACCGGGTGCCCGGGTAGTAGAAGCGGAGGATCTGCCGGTGGTTGAGCCCGTGGAGCGCGGCCCCCTGCGCGCCGTACTGCGACATCCCGTGGCCGTGCCCCCAGCCCTTGCCCTGCAGGACCAGCCGGGCCGGCCCCTCCGCGGCGGACGACGTCCCCGGGACGAGCGCCAGCACGATCGCGGCGATGGTGGGCAGGGCGAGGCGGCGCATGGATCAGCTCCCGAGGGTCGACGAGTCGTCCAGGCTAGCCGCCACCCGAACACCGCCCCCGCGTGATGTGCTGGGCGCGTGCGCCCGCTCCGTCCCCTGCTCGCCGCCGCCCTCGTCGTGGGGTACGCCGCGGTCGCGGGCTGCTCGGGGGCCGGATCCGCTCCCCCGCCGGAGGGCCACGCACACCTCCCCGGTCAGGGCGACCACACCCATGCGACGCCGACGAAGCCCGGCTCGTCCGCCACCGCCACGCCCGACTGGAACCACGACGACGTGTCGTACCTGCAGATGATGATCCCCCACCACGGCCAGGCCCTGGACCTGGCCGAGCTGGCGGCGACCCGCGCCGCGGACCCGCGGGTCCGGGCGCTCGCCGCCCGGACCGAGGCGGCACGGGGGCCGGAGGTCTGGCTGATGGCGGGCTGGCTGGCCGAGCGCGGGATCGACGTACCGTCGCCCGACGAGGACCCGCACGAGTACGACCACGGCGAGCACGGGCACCATCCGATGCGGGGACTGCTCGCCGCCGACGACCTGGCGGCGCTGGCCGATGCCGAGGGGCCGGCCTTCGACCGGCTGTTCCTCGACGAGCTGCTCCGTCACCAGCGTGGCGCGATCGCCATGGCGGACGACGTCCTGGCGACCGGCACCGATCCCCGGGCCGCCGAGATCGCGACCGAGGTGCGGGCCGGTCAGCGCGCCGAGGTCGCCCGGATGGAGCGGCTCCTGGCGCAGCTGCCGGCGAGCTAGATGCGGTGCAGCCGCCGGGCCGCCTCGGCGACCGAGCCGCTCATCGAGGGGTACACGGTGAACGCCTGGGCGAGCTGGTCGGCGGTCAGCGACTCCGCGACCGCGATCGAGACCGGGTGGATCAGCTCGCTGGCCCGCGGGCCGACGACGACGCCCCCGACGACGATGCCGGTGCCGGGGCGGCAGAACAGCTTCACGAAGCCGTCCCGGACGCCCTGCATCTTCGCGCGCGGGTTGCCCGACAGCGGCAGCATGACGACCTCGGCCTGCATCTCGCCGGCGTCGACGGCCTGCTGGGACCAGCCGACCGTGGCGATCTCGGGCGCGGTGAAGACGTTCGAGGAGACCTTCTTCAGGTCCAGCGGGTGCACGGTGTCGCCGAGGAAGTGCCACATCGCGATCCGGCCCTGCATGGCCGCCACGGAGGCGAGCATCAGGACGCCGGTGCAGTCGCCGGCCGAGTAGACGCCGCGGGCCGACGTACGCGAGACGCGGTCGACGTACACGAACCCGCCGTCCTTGAGGAGTACGCCGGCCTCCTCCAGGCCCATGTCGGCCGTGTTCGGGACCGAGCCGAGGGCGAGGATGCAGTGCGAGCCCTCGACGGTGCGACCGTCGGTCAGCGCGACCGTGACGGTGTCGCCGGAGCGGGTGACCGACTCCATCCGGGACTTGGAGAGCACGGTCATGCCGCGGCGACGCAGCACGTCCTCCAGCACGCCCGCCGCGTCGGCGTCCTCGCCGGGCAGCACCCGGTCGCGGCTCGAGACGAGGGTGACCGGGATGCCGAGGTTGAGGTAGGCACTCGCGAACTCCGCGCCCGTGACGCCGGAGCCGACCACGATCAGCTCCGTCGGCACCTCGGTCAGGTCGTAGACCTGCTCCCAGGTGAGGATCCGCTCGCCGTCGGGCATCGCCGACGGCAGGGTGCGCGGCGCGGCGCCGGTGGCGACCAGGACCGCGTCGGCCTCGATCGTCTCCTCGCCGCCGTCGGCGAGCGCGGCCACGACCCGGTTGGTGCCGTCGAGCCGGCCCCGCCCGTTGACGAGGCGGACCCCGTCGCGCTCCAGCCGCCGCCCGATGTCGGACGACTGGTCCGCGGCGAGCTGCTTGACCCGCGCGTTCACCCGCGCGAGGTCGACCCGGATCGACTCCGCGGACGCCCCCTCGGTGTCGAGGAAGCTGACCCCCAGCTCGGCGGCCCCGGAGAGCTCGCTCATCACCTCCGCGGTGGCGATGAGCGTCTTGCTGGGCACGCAGTCGGTCAGCACGGCCGAGCCGCCGACCCCGTCGGAGTCGACGATGGTCACCTCGGCCCCGAGCTGGGCGGCCACGTGGGCGGCCTCGTAGCCCCCGGGGCCGCCGCCGACGATGACGACGCGGTCAGTCATCAGAGGTTGATCATGTGGCCGGCGATGCCGTGGACGGCTTCCTTGACCGACTCACCGAGCGTGGGGTGGGCGAACACGTTGCGCGCGACCTCGTCGGCGGTCAGGTCCCACTTCTGGGCCAGCGTCAGCACCGGCAGCAGCTCGGTCACGTCGGGGCCGATCAGGTGGGCACCGATGATCTCGTTGTGCTCGGCGTCCGCGACGACCTTGACGAAGCCGACCGCCTCGCCGAGGCCCTGGGCCTTGCCGTTGGCCGAGAACGGGAAGGTGGCCGTCTTGACGTCGTACCCCTTCTCCTCGGCCTGGGCCTGGGTGTAGCCGAACGAGGCCACCTGGGGCTGGCAGTACGTCGCGCGCGGGACGAAGTCGTACTCGACCGGCATGGTCTCCGCGCCGGCGATCGTCTCGGCGGCCACGATGCCCATCGCCTCGGCGACGTGGGCGAGCATCAGCTTCCCGGTGACGTCGCCGATGGCGTAGACGCCCTCGACGTTCGTGCGGCCGAAGTCGTCGATCGCGATCGCGCCGCGGTCGGTGAGCTCGACGCCGGCGTTCTCCAGGCCGTAGCCCTCGACGCGCGGGGCGAAGCCGAAGGCCGCCAGCATCTTGTCGGCCTCGAGGACCTCGGTGTTGCCGTCCTTGCTGACGGTGACCTTGACGCCGGAGCCGGTGTCCTCGACGTTCTCGACCTTCGTCGAGAGCAGCACCTTCACGCCGAGCTTCTTGTAGTGCTTCAGCAGCTCCTTGGACACGTCGGCGTCCTCGGTCGGCACCATCCGGTCGAGGAACTCGACGATGGTCACGTCGACGCCGAAGTTGGCCATGACGTAGGCGAACTCGACGCCGATCGCGCCGGAGCCGCCGATGATCACGGACTTCGGGAGGTTCTCGTCGAGGATCTGCTCCTCGTAGGTGACGACGTTGTCGCTCTTCTGCATGCCCGGCAGCATCCGCACCTGGGCGCCCGCGGCGATGATCAGGTTGTCGAAGGTGTACGACGTGGTGCCGCCGTCCTTGTCCTTGACGTCGATCCCCTTCGCGCCGGTCAGGGTGCCCCAACCGTCGATCTCGGTGATCTTGTTCTTCTTCATCAGGTAGTGGACGCCCTTGACGATCCCGGCGCTCACCTGGCGCGAGCGCTGGTGGGTCGGGCCGAAGGCCATGGTCGCGTCGCCCTCGATGCCGTACTTGGCCTTCTCGTGGGTCAGCGTGTGCGCGAGCTCGGCGTTCTTCAGCAGCGCCTTGGACGGGATGCACCCGACGTTGAGGCAGACGCCTCCCCAGTACTTGTCCTCGACGACGGCGACGGACTTGCCGAGCTGGGCGGCGCGGATCGCGGCGACGTAGCCACCGGGGCCGGCGCCGAGGACGAGGACATCGAAGTGGGTGGTCACGACATCCAGACTAGGGCTGTCGCGCAGGTCACCCCAAGGCGGGAGGTCCTGGCGGATAGCCTGCTCCCCGTGACGCTCTACGCCGCCTACGGGACCAACCTGGACCCGACCCGGATGGGCGAGCGCTGCCCGCACTCCCCGTTGCAGACCACCGGGTGGCTGGAGGGCTGGCGCCTCACCTTCGGCGGCGAGGAGCACGGCTGGGACGGCGCGCTCCCCACACTCGTCCAGGACCCGTTCGAGCAGGTCTTCGTCGCGGTGTACGACGTCACCCGCGAGGACGAGTCGTCGCTCGACGGCTGGGAGTCCGCCGACTCGGGGCTGTACCGCAAGACCAAGGTCCGCGTCGCGACGATGACCGGCGAGCTGGTCGCCTGGACGTACGTGCTGGACGCCTACGAGGGCGGCCTGCCCTCCGCCCTCGCCCTCGGCGTCCTCGCCGACGCCGCCGAGGCCGCCGACGCCCCGGCCGACTACGTCGCCGCGCTCCGCCGCCGGCCCTGCCGGTCGACGGGGTTGTAGGGGTCCGGGTCTGCAGATTCCCCGGTCTACCGGTGTCCGCTCGGGGTTCTCCAGGTCGGCCCAGGTGAGCCGGATGCAGCGCCAGCCCGTGCGCCGGCAGATCCGCGTCTGTGCACGATTCCCGGCCGCGCGCGCCCGGAGACCGGGACCCACTTCTCGGCCATTTCCGTACGTTCTGGGCCGACGCGATGCCTGAGAACGTCCAACTTCCTCGGTAGACCGGGGAATTTCCCACCCACCCCACCCCACCGCGCGTCGCTGCTCGGAACCCACTCGGAGGACTAGAGTCCGGCGCGTGACGGATCAGCAGACCCCCTACGACCTGGCCGAGCAGGCTGCCGCGACTCTCGCGGAGCTGACCGGCGTCGCCAGTCACGACGTCGCGCTGGTCCTGGGGTCGGGGTGGCTGCCGGCGGTGGACGCCCTCGGGACGGCGACGGCGGAGATCGACACGACCGACCTGCCGGGGTTCTCGGCGGCGGCGGTGGCGGGGCACTCGGGCAAGATCCGCTCGATCGCGGCGGGCGACAAGCAGCTGCTGGTGTTCATGAGCCGTACGCACTACTACGAGGGCAAGGGTGTCGAGGCCGTCGTCCACGGGGTCCGCACCGCGGCCGCGGCCGGGTGCCGCACCATCGTGCTGACCAACGGCTGCGGCGGGCTCAAGGAGAGCTGGACGCCCGGGACCCCGGTCCTGATCAGCGACCACATCAACCTCACCGGGCGCTCGCCGATCGTGGGGGCGCGTTTCGTCGACCTCACCGACCTGTACTCCCCCCGGCTGCGCGAGCTGTGCCGGGAGATCGACCCCTCGCTCGACGAGGGGGTGTACGTCCAGTTCCCCGGGCCGCACTACGAGACGCCGGCCGAGGTGCGCATGGCCGGCATCATCGGCGGCCACCTGGTCGGCATGAGCACCACCCTGGAGGCGATCGCCGCGCGCGAGGCAGGCATGGAGGTGCTCGGCATCAGCCTGGTCACCAACCTCGCCGCCGGGATCAGCGGCGCGCCCCTCGATCACGCCGAGGTCCTGGAGGCCGGGCGGGCAGCGGCCTCGCGCATGGGTGGGCTGTTGGGACGGATCGTCCCGAGGATCTAGCAGGAGGAAAGCACATGAGCGCCGACGACACCCGTCAGCTGCTGATCGACGCAGCCACCCGAGCGTTCGCCGAGCACGGCGTCCACAACGCGTCGCTGCTCGAGATCACCCGGCAGGCCGGCCAGCGCAACCGCGGCGCCGTCCACTACCACTTCGGCTCGCGGGAGGGCATGCTCGTCGCCGTCCTCGCGCGCGAGGCCGAGTTCCTCGGCCCCCGCGAGCGCGAGCTGCTGGCGATCGCCCGGAGCCGGCCGGACGACGACCTGGCCAGCGCGTTCGAGGCTGTCGTACGACCCTCCGTCGAGCTCGCCGAGACCGGCTGGCGCGGACGGTGCTTCCTGCAGATCGTCGCCCAGCTCGTCGACGACGAGCCCGAGTCCGCCGACCCGGCGGTCCAGGAGGTGCTGTCCCGGTCGGGTGGCTTCGAGGTCTACGAGCTGATCAACGCGCGGCTGCCGGAGATGTCCGAGGAGCTCCGGCTCGAACGGACCGCACTCGCGACCAGCTTCCTGCTGCGCTCGATCGCCGACCGGGCGAAGGCGTTGGACCAGGAGGTCCCGGGCCGGCCCCAGCTGCCGACCGACGACTTCATCCGCAACCTGATCTCGATGGTGACCGCGATGGTGACCGCGCCTCTCCCCTGAGCCGCTAGCCTGCACGCGTGCCCCGCATCTCCGGCGACAACCTGCAGCAGCATCGCGAGCAGCTCCAGCGTCGGGTCTTCGCCGCCTTCGCCGAGCTGATGGCCGAGCGGAGCTTCGACGCGATCACGATGGCGCTGATCGCCGAGCGCGCCGAGATCGGCCGGACGGCGATCTACCACCACTTCCACGACAAGGAAGCGGTGGTCGTCGCGTTCGCCACCCACGAGACCGAGCAGTACGTCGCCCAGCTGCGCCAGGCGCTGCGCGGCAGCTCCGACCCGGTCGACCAGCTGCGGACCTACCTGCGCCACCACCTTGAGGCCGGCGAGCAGTTCCACATGGGGCTGGGACCCCAGCTGTACGGCATCCTCCCGCCCTCGTCGCGCCAGGCGATCCGCGAGCACGTCGTCGCGGTCGAGGACGTGCTGCGCGACATCCTGCGCGCGGGCGTCGAGTCCGGGGCGTTCCGCATCGAGGACCTCGACGGCACGCTGTCCCTGGTCCATGCATGCCTCAGCCCGCGGCACCTGCCGCCGGGCACGATCGAGACGTTCGTGCTCCGGGCGGTCGGCGCCGCGGGCTGAGGGACGGGCGTCAGGTCAGCGCTTGCGGATCTTGAAGGCCTTCGCCTTCGACGCGGCCTTGTACGACGCGTTGCCGGCGTAGGTGACCTTGACCTTGTAGGTCCCCTTCGCGCGCCTGGGCAGGGCGATGGTGAGCTTGCCCTTCTTCAGCGACGCGGTGCGGAACTTCTTGACGACCTTCTTGCCCTTCAGCACCTGCACCTTGACCTTGCCGGTCGCGGCACCCTTGCTGCCCTTGACCGTGAGGACGGCGCGGCCGGCCTTGCGGGTGGTCGGCGCCTTGGTGACCTTCAGGGTCAGCTTCGGGGCGACCTTGGCGGGCGCCGGCGGGGTGACGGGCGGGGTGACCACCGGCGGGGTGAGCGCGTTCCAGTCGATGGCGACCGGGGTGATGGTGTCCTGGCTCGGGTTGGAGTAGGTGTGGGCCTGCCACGTGAAGATCGCGTACTCCTTGCCCTTGACCAGCTTCGCGGTCGGCAGGTTCAGGAACTTCGTGAACGCACCGTCGGTGAACTGGTTCGGCATCACCCAGTCGACGGCCACCATCGCGGCCGTCCCGGCCTCGCGGTCGTTGAAGTCGATGTCCGCGTCGGCGGGCGCGACGCCCACGTAGACACCGGCGTCACCGGGCTGGGTGCTCGGGTTGAACCCGGCGCCGTCGATGCGCACGTCGACGCCGTCCGCGTAGGAGGTCGCCAGGGTCGACGGGGTCACCGTCGGGACCGCGCTCGCGATGAAGGACGCGACCGGCTTCTTGGGATCAGCGGTCGCGCCGCTGGCGTAGAAGTGCGCGCGCACGCCCGACGTCAGCTGCTCCAGGAAGTCCGGGTTGAAGGAGGCGCCGCCCACCGGGTTCTCCGGCTTGGTCGGGCTCGTGACGATGCCGAGCGCGATCGCCTCTTCGCTGCCGGACGGCAGGACGCCGGTCCAGTCAGGAGTGGCGGACACCCCGCCCAAGTCCACGGTGCCGTCGGCAAACTCGGCGACCGTGACCCGAGCGGGCGTGGTCGAGCCTGCCGGGTTGCCGCCGGAGGCCGCGTTCGTGGCCGACACCACCGCGGTGATCTCGCCGTCGCCCTCGCCGTCCACGCTGACCTGGGGCTCGGCGATGGTCACGGAGTAGTACTCCGTACCGCTGAAGGCGAACGCTCCCCGGACGGACCCGCCGTACGAGTAGGTGGTGACATCGCCGGAGACCGCGGTGCTCGCCCCCGGGAAGGTGAAGGTCTGGGCAGTCTCGTCGAAGGTGGCGCCGCCACCGAGCGTGCGGGTGGAGAGGTGCTCGATGAACTGCGTCGAGATCGACCAGGACAGCGCCCGCGAGACTGCGGTCGGCTCGGCCGCCTGCGCCGACGGCGCGGCGAAGACGAGCGCGGACGCGGCGAGCGCGCCGGCGGTGCCGAGGGCCGCGAAGCGCGACCTGCCTCGGGTGAGCATGGACATGGTGTTCCTTTCGTCGTGCATTCTCAGGGTGTCCGGCGCGGGCCCGAGCCCGGTGCGGGGAGGAGGAGAAGAAGGGCGGCTGCGAGCAGGAGCGCGCCGCCGACGAACCATCCGGCGCTGCTCGCGGTGGCCGAGGCCGCGGCCGTCGTGCTGGAGACGGGAGCGGCGGCGAGCTGGACGGCGCCCGGCAGCGGCCCGGGCGCGGCGAGGGCCAGCGGCGCGCCGGCCGGGGGCGCGCCGGCCGCGACCGGCCCGGCAGCCACCGGCACACCCGGGGCGGCGTTGCCTCCGGACGTCGGCGTGGGTGCGGCGGGCGCGCTCGGCGCGGCAGGAGCCGAGTTGTCGACGTCCGGCTTCGGCGTCGGGGTCTTCGTCGGCGCCGGGGCCGCGATCTCCTTCGCCGAGTAGCTGATCGTCATCGGCAGGGGTCGCTTCGTCGAGTCGGACTGCAGGCCGGTGGAGTACCAGAACTGGTCGATGCCGAACGGCTCCAGGTAGCTCACGAACGGCTGCGGGAACGCACCCCAGCCCGAGCCGGCCCGGTCCTGGGCCACCGAGCCGCTGACGCGCACGCCTTCGTACGCCGGTTGCGCGGTGAGGCCGAGCTCGCCGAGGGTGACGCGGGGCAGATCCACGACGCGGAGCCGCTGCGGCGTCGCCGTCTGCCAGACCGTCGGGTCGTTGCGGTCGGCGAGGTAGCCGCCGAGGGTCGCGGTCAGCGTTCCGCTGCCGCCCGCGACCTGCAGGGTCGGATCGGTCACCGTGAAGATCGTGTTCCCGCCGTAGTAGACGACGGTGAAGGTCCCCTTCCACGACACCGTGGCCGTCCCGGCGGCCCGGTCCACCGTCCCCGTGCCCTTGCGCAGGACGACGGCGTGCTCGCTGAACGGGCCGTACACCCCGATGGACGCGCCGGCCGGCGAGGTGCCGAGTCCGGCCCAGGTGGCGGTCCGCCAGGCACCGGCGGCCGTGCGCTTCTCGACGGTGACGTTGCCCTGGGCCGCCCGCCACTGCGACTCGCGGAGGGCGACGCCGCCCCGACCCGGGTTGGCGACGCCGGCGGCCAGGAAGTTGATGGCGGCGGGGTTGTGCGACCGGGCGTTGCTCTGGTTGCTGACGCCCCAGCGCAGCACGGCGCCCTCGATCTCCACCGGACCGGCGGAGTCGGTCGGCGAGGGGGTCGGGCTGGTGCTCGGCTCCTCGGTGGGCTCCTCGGTGGGCTCCTCCGTCGGCTCCTCGGTGGGCTCCTCGGTCGGCTCGTCGGTGGGGGTGGCCGTACCGGTGGTGGTCGTGGTGACCTCGTCGTCCGGCCCCTCCCCCGCGGCGCCCGCGGGCAGCACGGCGAAGACTCCGACGACCAGGCTCACCAGGCCGGCGACCAGCAGCGAGGCCGCGGCGCCGGTGCGGGCGCTCCGCTCAGGCCGTCGCACGACGCGACCTCCGCATCCGCCACACGAGCTGGCCGAGAACGACCAGCAGCACCAGGGCGGACGCCCCGGCGAACACCCAGGCCGCGCGGCTCTCGTCGTCGCTGCTGTCCGAGGCGGCGGCAACTTCTGCCGACTCGACGTCGGCGGCGGCGACCGCGAAGTTGACCGTGGGCGGGTTCTCGAGGCCGAACACCCGCAGCTCGTGGGTGCCGGGAGCCGTCTCGGCCGGAAGCAGTACGACGCCCGCGATGCTGCCGTCGCTGCCGACCAGGAACGGCCCGGACGCGGCCGCGCCGTCGTCGAAGACCACGGTCACCTGGCGACCGGCGGGCAGGCCGGAGCCGGTGAAGGCGAGGGCGTTGCCGGCCCGGGCCGAGGCCCGGTCCACCTCCAGCGCGGGAGTGGCCGCCCTGCCGCCCGCGGGAGGCGGCGCGGCCCCGGCGTCGGGAGCCGTGGTCGGGGCGGACGTGGCACCGGCCGTCGGGGTCGGCGTCGGGGTCGCGGCGGGCGTCTCGGTGGATGCGGCGCCGGCGGGCGCGGCGTCGTACACCTCGCCGATCTTCAGCGGGGTGAAGGTCTCGTTGCGGGCGTTCTTCACGCCGTGCGCGCCGACGGTGATGATCCCGCAGGTGACCTTGCGGCAGTCGACGGTGCGGACGCCGCCGTTGCGGCCGACGGCCTCGAAGACCGGCCCCGGGACGGCCAGGTCCACGGACCAGCCGCCGTTGCCGCTCATCGTCCCGCCGTTGGCCGACGAGGCGGTGTCGGAGCCGGGGAAGGCGACGAAGCGCTGGTAGCCGGCGTTGTCGCGCGACTCGCTGTCGGGGACGTAGACGTAGTTCTCGCCGGAGGTGCCGCCCTTGCTGGGCTGCCATGCCCCCGAGACGGTGCCGAACCAGACGTAGATGCCGCCGTGACCGCCGCGGACCGACTGGAAGCCGCTGCCCCGGACGGTCAGCTTCGTGGCGTACGTGCCGTCGACGAGCTGGCTGCCGCGGTCGTTGGTCACGCTCACGCGGGCGGCGGCCTGGGCGGGTGCGGGCAGCGCGATCAGGGCGGCGGGCAGCAGTGCGGCCACCAGCAGGATCAGACGGCGGAGCACGACGACTCCTCCTCACTCGTGTCGGTCAGCGTGGTCACGGGTCGCGGACGCACCGGGACCACGAGCAGGGCGCCGTCGTGGTGGATGACGTCGACCGGGTGCCCGTAGACCTCGGTCAGGAGCTCGCCGGTCAGCACCTCCGCGGGCGGACCGTCGGCGCGGACCCGGCCGTTCGCGAGGACGCACACGCGATCGGCGTACGCCGCCGCGAGGGAGAGGTCGTGGAGCACGACGACGACCGCCGCACCGGCCGCGGCGACGTCGCGGACCACGCCGAGCAGCTGCTCCTGGTGGCGGATGTCGAGCGCGGCGGTGGGCTCGTCGAGCATCAGCACCGGCGTCTCCTGGGCCAGCAGCCGGGCGAACGAGGTCCGCGCCTGCTCACCGCCGGAGAGGGTCGGGAAGAGCCGGTCGGCGAGCTCGGTGACGTCGGCGCGGACCATGGAGTCCTCGACCGCGACGTCGTCACGCTCGGCCGCCTCGGTGCGGTGCCACGGCGAGCGGCCCATCCGGACCACCTCGTGCACCCGGAACCCGAAGGCCAGGCCCTGCTTCTGCAGCTGGACGCCCCGCAACCGGGCCAGCTCGCGGGCGTGGCGGTGGCCGAGGTGCTTGCCGGCCAGCTCGACGTGCCCCGAGGACGGGTCGACGTCGCCGGAGAGCACCGAGAGCAGGGTCGACTTCCCGGCGCCGTTCGGCCCGACCAGGACGACCACCTCACCGGCGGACACCTCGAGGTCGACGTCGGCGACGATCGGGTTGCCGTCGATGGTCACGCTCACCTGGTGGGCGGACAGCACGCTCATGCCCAGCCTCCCGCGGTACGACGCGCGCGGCGCAGCAGCCAGAAGAAGAACGGGCCGCCGATCAGCGAGGTCAGCATGCCGATCGGCAGGTCGGCGTACTCCACGGCGGTGCGGGCCCACAGGTCGGCCGCGACGAGGAGCACGGCGCCGCCGAGCGCGCTCGCGGGCACCAGCAGGCGGTGCCCGGGACCGGCGATCAGCCGGATCAGGTGCGGGACGACCAGGCCGACGAAGGCGATGATCCCGCAGAAGCTCACGGCGGCGGCGGTGAGCACCGCGACCACGACGATCGTGCCGATCCGGAGCCGCTCGACGTCGACGCCGACGTGGCGGGCGGCCCGGTCGCCCAGTGCGAGCAGGTCGAGCTTGGGCGCGAGCAGCATCGCCGCGACGATCCCGACGAGGGCGAGCGGGGCGACGACGCCGACGTACTCCCAGCGCGAGCCGTTGAGGCTGCCGAGCTGCCAGAAGACGATCTCCTCGCGCGCCTGGGTGTCACCGAGGAACATCATGAACGCGAGGCCCGCGCTGGTCATCGCGTTCAGCGCGATGCCGGTGAGCACCAGGGTGACGACCTCGGTGCGGCCGCCGTCGCGGGACATCAGGTAGACGAGCGTGGTGGTGAGCAACCCACCGAGGAAGGCGCACAGCGCGACCGTCCAGGAGCCGGCGAAGGTCCAGCCGAAGACGATGACGGCAGCCGCCGCGACCGCGGCGCCCGACGAGACGCCGACGACACCGGGCTCGGCGAGCGGGTTGCCGAACACGCCCTGCATCAGCGCGCCGGCGGTGGCCAGCGCGGCACCGGCGATGGCCGCCATCACGACGCGCGGGAAGCGCACCTGCCACAGGGTGTTCTCACCCTGCGGGTGGCTGGGCACCGGGCCGAGGTCGAGGCCGATCTTGTGCAGCAGCGAGCCCAGCACCTCGTCGCGCGGGATGTCGAGCTGCCCGGTGCCGGCGGAGAGGACCAGGATCACGGCCAGCGCGACCGTCAGCCCGCCGAGCAGGCCGACGCGGGCCACGACGCCGCGCAGGGTGGCCCGTACCGGGGTGACCGGGACGGTCGTGGCGCTCACTTGATCGCGTCCGGGGCGTACACGGCGACGGCGAGCGCGTCGAGGACGGAGGCGGTCGCGGGGCCGAAGCCGAGGATCTCGGAGTCCTCCATCGCCACGAACCGCCGGTGCTGGCCGGCCGGGGTCTCGGCCAGGGCCGGGAGCCGCTCGAGGAGCCCGTCGACGCCGCCGGCCGAGTCCAGGCCCTTCGACATCATCAGCACCAGGTCGGGCTGGGCGGCGATCAGGCCCTCGTCGGTGAGCGGCTTCATGCCGTTCCAGCCGATCTCCTCGGCGACGTCGTACGCACCGATCGCGTCGATCAGGGAGTCGGCCCCCGAGCCCTCGCCGAACATGTAGTAGACGCCGGACTGGCCGCGCACATAGAGGAACACGGTGCGCAGCCGCTGCCCCTGGTCGGCGGGCGCGACGGCGGCGATCTGCTCGACGATCGCGTCGACCTCGGCCTGGATGCGCTCGGCCAGCTTCTTGCCCTCTGCGGGCACGCCCAGGGCGGCGGCGACCTCGTTGGTCAGGCTCACGACGTTGTCGAGACCGCGGTGGGAGTCGACGACCACGACGGGGATGCCCGCGTCGCGCATCTGCAGGACGACGTCCCACGGACCGAGCGAGGTGTCGGTGATGATCAGAGTCGGGTCGAGCCCGAGGATCGCCTCGGCGTTGAGGTCGTGGCCGTTCTGGGTGACGAGCGGCAGGTCCTCGGTGCCCGCGAACTGCGTGGACACGTCCCGCCCGATCAGCGTGTCGCCCAGCCCGAGCTCGTGGACGGTGCGCGAGAGGGTGCCGTAGACGTCGAGGGCGAGGACCCGGCTGGCGTCGGTGATCTTCACGCGGGTGCCCTGCGAGTCGGTGACCGTGGCCGGCAGGTCCTGCGCGGGGTTCTCCGCGACCGGGTCGAGCTCGTCCCGGGGCACCGCGATCTTCTCGCCCTCCCACGACCGCACGTCGGCGATCGGCTCCACGTCGGCCAGCGGCGGCGCGGCCGAGGTGGACCCCTCGGCGTCGTCCGAGCCGTGACCTCCGCCGGCACTGATGCCGCACGCCCCCAGCAGGAGCGCGAGCAGTGCGGCGAGCACCCCGAGAGCGGGTGGTCGAAGAGCGGCGGGCATGAAGAGTCCTCTCACGTTGTAACTTAGGTGAGCCTAACATTGGCCAGGCTGACCTTAGTACCGGTCCAGACATTTGTTGACAGGCTGTCATCTTGATTTCGACACTTTGTCCATAAACTGGTCGTACGACGGACTCCGAACCCGGATCCGGCCTACGATCCACACCTGCTCCAGCCCGCCCTGACTCCTCCCAGGAGACCGCCATGACCGTGCTCGACCACACCCTCGTCGACACCCCCCTCTCGACCGCGATGCGCGAAGGCTCGATGGCCGAGCACGAGGCCGCCGAGCACTCGTCGTTCATGTCCGAGCTGATGGGCGGCAAGCTCAACGAGCAGGCGTACGCCGACTACCTGCTGCGCTTCCGGGCGGTCTACGAGGCGCTGGAGACCGCGCTCCGCTCGCGGCTCGACGACCCGCTGGTCGCCGCCATGTACGACCCGGCCCTCGAGCGGCTCGCCACGATCGACGCCGACCTCGACCACTGGTCCCCCGGCGGCCCGCGCACGATCGACACGCCGGCGGTCGCGGCGTACCGCGAGCGCGTGACGGCGGCCACCGAGTGGGGCGGCCTGCTCGTCGCCCACCACTACACGCGCTACCTGGGCGACCTCTCGGGCGGCCAGGCGATCGGCCGGATCCTGGAGCGGACCTACGAGCTCGACGGCGCCGGCATCGCGTTCTACGACTTCACCGAGATCCCCAAGCCCAAGGTCTACAAGGACGGCTACCGCGCCCGCCTCGACGGCCTCGAGCTCTCCGCCGACGAGAAGGGTCGAGTGGTCGGCGAGGTGAAGGTAGCGTTCCACCTGAACCAGGCCGTCTTCGTTGAGCTGGGGCGAGACATCGATGGGTACCGCCGCTGACCGGACCTCGACGGGGCCTGCGCTGAGGACCCCGTGAGAGTGCTGGTGACCGGCGCGGCCGGGAGCATCGGCCGCGTCGTCACCGTCGGGCTCCTCGCCCGCGGGCACGAGGTGGTCTCGCTCGACCGGGTGCCCGAGCCGGACGGCGACCAGACCCGCTTCCACACCGTCGAGTGCACCGACCCGGACGCGGTGGCGGCGGTCTTCGCCGAGGAGCGGCCG
This sequence comes from Nocardioides sp., assembly GCF_035503875.1. GTDB lineage: Bacteria > Actinomycetota > Actinomycetes > Propionibacteriales > Nocardioidaceae > Nocardioides. The sequence goes on along the minus strand of NZ_DATJTA010000105.1, from coordinate 43,711 downwards.
GACGCCGTCGTCCACCTCGCCGGTCACCCCGACGAGGCGAGCCTCCCGGACTCGCTGACCTCGCACGTGGTCACCACCGCGGCCCTGCTGGACGCGATGGTCGAGCACGACGTCCGCCGGATCGTCTACGCCTCGTCGAACCACGCCGTCGGCCGCACGCCGCGGCGTGAGCTGCTCACGACCGGCACCCGCCCGCGCCCCGACACCTTCTACGGCGTCGGCAAGGTCGCGGCCGAGGCGCTGCTGAGCCTGTACGCCGACCGCTACGGGCTCGACGCCGTCGCGTGCCGGATCGGCTCCTTCGGGTCGCGCCCGGAGACGATCCGCCAGCTCTCGACCTGGCTCTCCCCCGACGACTGCGTCCGGATGGTCGACGCCGCCCTGACCACGACCGCCCCCGGCTTCGCGGTGCTCTACGGCATCTCCGCCAACACCCGCGCCTGGTGGGACCTCGAGCCCGGCCGCGCGCTCGGCTACGAGCCGCAGGACGACGCCGAGACCTACGCCGACTCGATCAGCCCCTCCCCCGAGGACGACTGGGACGGCGCCCACGTCGGCGGCCCGTTCGCGACCGCGACGTACCACCGACCCGCCCTGGACCGCCGCGGCTGAGGTCGGCGGCCGCTTGACCTGGAGCGCACTCCAGGAGTCACACTGGGCCGATGAGCCTCACCATCGCCGAGGCGGCCGCGCACACCGGGCTGACCCCCGACACCCTGCGCTACTACGAGCGCGACGGGCTGCTGGTCCGTCCGGTCGGCCGGTCCGCCTCCGGCCACCGGCAGTACGACGAGGACGCGCTGCGCTGGATCGAGATGGTCAACCGGCTCCGGGCGACCGGCATGCCGATCCGCGACGTACGCCGCTACGCCGCGCTGGTCCGCGCCGGGGACGGCAACGAGGTCGAGCGGCTGGCCCTCCTGCAGGCGCACCGCCAGCAGGTGCTGGACCAGCTGGCCGAGGTGCAGCGCCACCTCGGCGCGATCGACATGAAGATCGGGATCTACACCGACAGCCTCGCGCGGCGGGGGCTTGACCTGGAGCGCACTCCAACCGTTTGAGTAGGTGCCATGAGCATCGACCAGCGCACCCTCGGCACCACCTCCCCCCTGACCGTCTCCGCCCTCGGGCTCGGCTGCATGGGCATGTCCGCCTTCTACGGCATTCCCGACGAGGAGGGCGGCATCGCCACCATCCACCGGGCCCTCGACCTCGGCGTCACCTTCCTGGACACCGCCGACATGTACGGCCCGCACACCAACGAGCGCCTCGTCGGCCGCGCCATCGCCGGCCGGCGCGAGGAGGTCCAGCTCGCGACCAAGTTCGGCAACGTCACCCTCCCCGACGGCACTCGGCGCATCGACGGGCGGCCGGAGTACGTCCGCTCCGCCTGCGACGCCTCCCTGGAGCGGCTCGGCGTCGACCACCTCGACCTCTACTACCAGCACCGGGTGGACCCCGACGTCCCGATCGAGGAGACCGTCGGCGCGATGGCCGAGCTGGTCGCCGCCGGCAAGGTGCGCCACCTGGGCCTGTCCGAGGCCTCGGCCGCCACCATCCGGCGCGCGCACGCGGTCCACCCGATCACCGCCCTCCAGAGCGAGTTCTCCCTGTTCACCCGCGACCTCGAGGACGAGATCCTCCCGACGCTGCGCGAGCTCGGCATCGGCCTGGTGCCGTACTCCCCGCTCGGCCGCGGCCTCCTCACCGGCGCGATCACCACCGAGTCGGTGCTGGAGGAGAACGACACGCGGCGCTCCGGGTACTTCCCCCGCCTCAACGGCGAGGGCCTGACCGCCAACCTGCGGCTCGTCGACGCGGTCCGCGCGATCGCCGAGGAGAAGGGCTGCACCCCCGGCCAGCTCGCGCTCGCGTGGGTGCTCGCGCAGGGCGACGACGTCGTCCCCATCCCGGGCACCAAGCGGGTCCGCTACCTCGAGGAGAACGTCGCCGCGGCCGAGGTCGTGCTCTCCCCCGAGGACCTGACGCGGCTCACCGCCGCCGTCCCCCGCGACGCCGTCGTCGGCGACCGCTACGGCGACATGAGCAGCATCGACGCGTAGCGTCGATATCGCCAAGCCGGCGTGAATATGGTGGAGGAGCGCAGCGGAGGAACCATATTCACGCCGGCTCGGCGGGCTGGGCACTACGGTGCGGCCATGTCGCGACGCTCACTGGCAGTCCTCAGCGTCTACGCAGCCGTCGCCGTGACCCACGTCGGTGCTCAGCTCGCGGAGGCCGAGACCCTGGCGACCACGACCCAGGTCCTCCTGATGCCGCTCCTGGCGCTCGCCCTGGTCCAGCTGGCCGGGACCGGTCCGCGGCTGGTCCGGCTGACGCTCGTCGCGCTGGGGTTCTCCTGGCTCGGTGACTCGGTGCCGCGGCTGCTGGAGGAGGACCCGGCGTTCCTGGCGATGGTGGGGTTCTTCCTGGTGGCGCAGGTCGTCTACATCGTCGCGTTCCGCCCGTACGCCGGCCGCAGCGTGCTCACCGGTCCGCGGTCCGTGCTGGCGGCGTACCTGCTCCCGGCCGCCGCGCTGATGGCGCTGACCCTGCCGGAGGCGGGGGTGCTGGCGCCGGCGGTCCTGGTGTACGGCGCCTGCCTGCTCGCGATGGCCCTGCTCGCCTCGGGCGTGCACCCGCTCGCGTGGGCGGGCGGCGCGCTGTTCGCGGTGTCCGACGGGCTGATCGCGATCGGCGGCTTCGGGCCGTGGGACGTGCCGGAGGCCGCGGGCGGCGCGGCCGTGATGACGACGTACACGCTCGCCCAGCTCTTCATCGTCCTGGGCGTGGTGGCGCGCACCCGAGCCGACGACGCAGCCCGCTGACGCAGCCGCGCATCATCCGGTCGTGGTTCCACACGAGGACGGGGCGGACGAACGGCGAGAGCACCCCGAGCCATCCGGCGACGCTCACCTCCTGCTCGAGCCGCAGCCGCGTCCCGCCGTACGCCGGGGACAGCGCGAAGCGCACCGTCCCCTCCAGGTCGCCGCTGACGCCGACCTCCAGGACGGGGAGCTCGCGGCTGACCGCGTGCAGCACGAGGTCGAGGGTGTACGGCAGCACCGAGCGGCAGAGGACCCAGGCGTCGTCCGGCCCGAGCGAGGCGACCGCGACCACCTGCGGCCACCACTCGGGGTAGTGCTCCAGGTCGACCACGACGTCCCGCACGGCCTCCGGGCTCGCGTCCAGGTGCCACGCGTCGGAGAAGGTGTACGACGCCCTCACGCCAGGTCCAGCCGCAGGGTCATCCGGTCGAGCGCACGTCCGGCCGCCTGCCGGACCCCCGGATCGGGGTCGTCGAGCGTTGCGTGGACCGCGTCGACGTGCTCGGTGTCGCCGGCGATCCCGAGGAGTCGGACCGCCTGCGCCCGCATCCGCGGCAGGTCGTGGCCGAGCAGCCCCACGGCCGCCGGTCCCGCCTCGCCGAGCTCGCGCTTCGAGGCGACCTTCAGGCAGTTCTCCGCCGGTCGCCAGTGCTCGTCGTGGAGCCCGCGCAGCACCGCCGGCGCGGCGTCGTCGGTCCACACGTGCAGCAGCCCGCGGGCGCCCCACGCGCGGAACCAGTACGCCTCCCGCTCCTCCGGTCGGACCCGCAGCCCGGACAGGTAGACCACCTCGACGGCGTACGGCGCCGGGTCGCCGCCGGCCAGCAGGTCGACGCAGACCGCGACCGTGCCCGGCACCCCCAGGTGGCCCGCGAGCTCGCGCACCAGGTGGCCGAGCGGCCGGTCGGTGTCTCGAGGCGGCGGCAGGACTCCCACCCTCGTATCGTGCCTCCATGACCCACGGAGAACTGCTCGAGTCCGCCCGCGCCTGGATCGCGGAGGACCCCGACGAGGCGACCCGCGCCGAGCTGGAGCAGGTCCTCGCCGCGGTCGAGGCCGGTGGCGACGCGGCCGATCTCGCCGACCGGTTCGCCGGGACGCTGGAGTTCGGCACCGCCGGGCTCCGCGGCGCGCTCGGCGCGGGACCGAACCGGATGAACCGGGTCGTCGTGACCCGGGCGGCGGCCGGCCTGGCGGCGTACCTCCGCGACACCGGGGCGCGCGGCCCCGTCGTGATCGGGTACGACGCCCGCCACAACTCCGACGTCTTCGCGCGCGACACCGCCGAGGTGATGACGGGAGCCGGGATCGGTGCGCTGCTGCTCCCCCGCCCGCTGCCCACGCCGCTCCTGGCCTTCGCGATCCGCGAGCTCGGCTGCTCGGCGGGCGTGATGGTCACCGCGAGCCACAACCCGCCGCAGGACAACGGCTACAAGGTCTACCTCGGCGACGGGAGCCAGATCGTCCCGCCTGCCGACGCGGAGATCGCCGCGCGGATCGCGGCCGTCGGGCCGCTCGCCGACGTACCCCGTGGCGGCCCCGGGAAGGTCCTCGACGAGGAGATCGTCGACACCTACTACGACACGGTGGCCGCGCTGGCCGGCGACGGCCCGCGCGACCTCGACATCGTCTACACGCCGCTGCACGGCGTGGGCGGCACCTCGGTCGTCCAGGTCCTGGAGACCGCCGGCTTCTCGACGCCGCGGGTGGTCGCCGAGCAGGAGCACCCGGACCCGGAGTTCCCGACGGTCGCGTTCCCGAACCCCGAGGAGCCGGGCGCGATGGACCTGGCCATGGCGCTCGCCGAGAGGAGCGGCGCCGACATCGTGGTCGCCAACGACCCCGACGCCGACCGGTGTGCCGTGGCCGTCCCCGGACCGCACGGCTGGCGGATGCTCCGCGGCGACGAGGTCGGGGCGCTGCTCGGCCACGCGCTGCTGGCGTCCGGGCGCGAGGGCACCTTCGCCACCACCATCGTCTCCTCCAGCCTGCTCGGCGCGATGGCCCGCGCGGCCGGTCGCCCGTACGCCGAGACGCTGACCGGCTTCAAGTGGATCGGCCGGGTCGAGGGGCTGGCCTACGGCTACGAGGAGGCGCTCGGCTACTGCGTCGACCCCGACCACGTGAAGGACAAGGACGGCGTCTCGGCACTGCTGCTCCTGTGCGAGCTGGCGGCCGCGGCGAAGGCCGAGGGACGCGGGCTGGTCGACCTGCTCGACGACCTCGCCCAGGAGCACGGCCTGCACGCGACCGACCAGCTGTCGGTCCGGGTCACCGACCTGGCCGAGATCGGCGCCGCGATGACGCGGCTCCGCGGCACCCCGCCCGCGACCCTCGGCGGCCTCGCCGTCGAGCGCGTCGACGACCTGTCGCTCGGCAGCGCCGACCTGCCGCCGACCGAGGGGCTGCGCTACGTGCTCGCGGAGGGCGCGCGGGTCGTCGTACGCCCGAGCGGCACGGAGCCGAAGCTGAAGTGCTACCTGGAGGTCGTCGTACCCGTCCGGCCGGAGGACGGCGTGGACGCCGCCCGGATCGCCGCCGCGGGACGCCTCGACGCCATCCGCGCCGACGTGCAGGCGGCCGCGGGCATCTGAACCCCGTCAGAGGATCAGCGACACCACGAACGCCACGCCGGTGACGACGAGCAGCCCGATCTCCAGCAGCGCCGGCTCGCGGCGTACCTCCGCGGCCAGCGCCTCCTGCTCGGCGGTGTAGCGCCCCACCGACTCCAGCTCGCGCGCCTCGGCCGCCAGGTGGCGGATCCGCTGCTCGACGAAGTCGGGGTACGCCTGCGCGGCCAGGTCGGTGTCGCCCTGCGCGTCCGCGCCCTGGGCGCGCCGGTTGCTCTTGACCGTCTGCCGGAAGGATCGGCCGACGGCCGGGGTGACGTACCGCCTGTCGCCGACCCGCACCGCCAGCACCTGCCGTACGGCGAGCTCCTCGATCGCCGCGAGCGGGATGTGAACCGTCTCCAGCATGTTGCGCAGCACCAGCCAGCGGCCGGACACGGACAGGCGCGGCTTCAGGACGGCCGCCCACACCAGCACCCCGAACACGAGCGCACCGGTGACCACGGGCCACGACGGACCCTCGATCACCCCGGCGACGGCGATCACCCCGGCGAGGACCAGACCGGTCCACCCGAGGAGCTGGCCGCTCGTCGGCCGAAACGTCTCGACCGTCCCAGACGGCACGGACCCTCCCTCGAAGTGCGGTTGGCAGACCTCGTGAGCCTATCCTGGCGGGCGTGAGCACCCCTTCGTCCCCGACGCCCGCCGAGGTCGCCCGCGCGATCGACCACACCCTCCTCAAGCCGGAGGCCACCCACGCCGACGTCGCGGCCCTGGTCGCCGAGGCCGTCGAGCTCGGGACGTACTCCGTCTGCGTCTCCCCCTCGATGCTCCCCGTGGCGGTCCCGGCCGGCAGCGACCTGAAGGTCGCGGCGGTCTGCGGCTTCCCCAGCGGCAAGCACACCTCGACGATCAAGGCCGCCGAGGCCGCGGGCGCCGTCCGCGACGGTGCCGACGAGATCGACATGGTCATCGACGTCGGCGCCGCACGCGAGGGTCGGTACGACGCCGTGCGCGCCGACGTCGCCGCGGTCCGTGCCGCCGCACCCGCGCCGACCGTGCTCAAGGTGATCATCGAGTCCGCCGCCCTCGACGACGAGCAGATCGTGGGCGTGTGCCGCGCGGCCGCCGACGCAGGCGCCGACTTCGTGAAGACCTCGACCGGCTTCCACCCGGCGGGCGGCGCCTCGGAGCACGCCGTGCGCCTGATGGCCGAGACCGTCGGCCCGACCGTCCAGGTCAAGGCCTCCGGAGGCGTCCGCACCCTGGAGCAGGCCCGCGCGATGATCGCCGCCGGCGCGACCCGGCTCGGCGTCTCCGGCAGCCGTCAGCTGCTCGCCGGTGACGGCAGCGGCGACGCGTCGTACTGACGCGTGGACGCTCGCGTCATCGTCCTCGCCGGCCCCTCGGGGACCGGCAAGTCCCGGCTCGCCGAACGCATCGGCCTGCCGGTGCTGCGCCTCGACGACTTCTACAAGGACGTCGGCGACCCCACGCTGCCCTTGATCACCGAGGGCGCGAACGCCGGGATCGTCGACTGGGACGACCCGGACTCGTGGCTGCTCGACGACGCCATGGCCGCGCTCGACGAGCTGTGCCGCACCGGGCGGGCGGACGTGCCGATCTACGACATCGCGCGCAGCGGCCGCTGCGGGTCGCGGGTGCTCGACCTCGACGGGAGCCCGCTCTTCGTGGCCGAGGGGATCTTCGCCCAGGAGATCGTCCCGCACGCCCGCGAGGCGGGACTGCTCGCGGCGGCGTACTGCGTCCGGCGGCACCCGCTGCTGACCTTCTGGCGGCGGCTCACCCGCGACCTGCGCGAGCACCGCAAGCCGCCGCTGGTCCTGGTCCGCCGCGGGCTCGCGCTGATGCGTGCGCAGCGCAAGGTGGTCGGGCACGCCGTGGCCCTCGGCTGCGTGCCGGTCACCAACGAGGAGGCGTACGCCGCCGCGCGGGACCTGGGGCGCGCGGCGTCACTCCCACACGAGCAGGGCGAGCAGGAGCCAGGCGACCGGTAGCGCGGCGGCGACGGCGAGCAGCACCCGGGCGACCACGAACGAGCTCCGGCCCGCCGATACCCGCGGGTCGACGCCCGCGAGCTCGACGTCGGTCGGGTGCTCGGGGTCGTAGCGGACCTCGACGGCGTCCCCGACGTGCGGCGGCGGGGGCTGGACGCCGGAGAGGCACTCCGCCTCGACCGGCTCGCCACCCTCGGGGGTGAACCGGACCGTCGGGTAGTAGAGCGTCGTCGGCTCGCCCGCCACGCTGACGTCCTTGGCGGACAGCTCCAGCACCGCCGCCGTCGTCTGGACGGCGCGGGCGTCCAGCTGCACGGCGCGGCGCCGCTGCCGCAGCCCCCGCGCCGCCATCGCGGACGCGGCGGCGAGCAGCACCAGGGCACCCACGAGCAGGATGAGGCTCGGCCCGAGATGGACGTTCACCCGATCAGCCCTGCTCCGCGGCCAGCTCGGCGTACGCCGGCTTGATCACCTGCGAGATCAGGTCGAACCGCTCGTCGAACGGCAGGAACGCGGACTTCATCGCGTTGACGGTGAACCACTCCAGGTCGCGGACGCCGTACCCGAAGGCCTGGGAGAGGTTCCACAGCTCGGAGGTCATCGAGGTCCGGCTCATCAGCCGGTTGTCGGTGTTGACCGTGACCCGGAAGCGCAGCCGCTTCAGCAGCCCGATCGGGTGCTCGGCGATCGAGGCCGCCGCGCCGGTCTGGACGTTGGAGGCCGGGCACATCTCCAGCGGGATCCGCTTGTCGCGGACGTACGCCGCCAGCCGGCCCAGCGTCACCTCGCCGTCGTCGCCCACGGTGATGTCGTCGATGATCCGGACGCCGTGGCCTAGCCGGTCGGCGCCGCACCACTGGATGGCCTGCCAGATCGAGGGCAGCCCGAAGCCCTCGCCGGCGTGGATGGTGAAGTGGGAGTTCTCGCGCTGGAGGTACTCGAACGCGTCGAGGTGGCGGGTGGGCGGGTAGCCCGCCTCGGCGCCCGCGATGTCGAAGCCCGCGACGCCGCGGTCGCGCCACGCGACGGCCAGCTCGGCGATCTCCATCGAGCGCGCCTGGTGCCGCATCGCGGTCAGCAGCTGGCGTACGACGATCCGCCCGCCCGCCGCCTCGGTCGCCTGGTCGAAGCCCTCCTGGACCGCGGCGACGACCTCGTCGAGAGTCAGCCCGCCCTCGACGTGCTGCTCGGGCGCGTAGCGGACCTCGGCGTACACGATCCCGTCGGCGGCGAGGTCCTCGACGCACTCGCGCGCGACCCGGGTGATCGCCGGGCCGCTCTGCATGACGGCGACGGTGTGGTCGAAGGTCTCCAGGTAGCGCTCCAGGGAGCCCGAGTCCGCGGACTCGGCGAACCACGCACCGAGCGCCTCCGCGGCGGTCGCCGGCAGCTCGTGCCCGCAGTCCGCGGCCAGGTCGATGATGGTCTGGGGACGCAGTCCCCCGTCGAGGTGGTCGTGGAGCAGCACCTTCGGGGCGCGCAGGACGGTCTCACGAGTCAGACCGGTAGGTTCGGCGACGGCGCTCATGGCGCCATCCCATCACAGCCCTCCCCCAGATCACGGACGAGAAGGAGCCCTGCCTTGCGCGTGTTCACCAGCTTCGACGACGTCGCCGCCGCCTCCGGCGAGGACCTCGGCAGCACCGACTGGGTCACCGTCGACCAGGCCCGGGTCGACACCTTCGCCGAGGCCACCGGCGACCACCAGTGGATCCACGTCGATGTCGACAAGGCCGCCTCGGGACCCTTCGGCGGCACCATCGCGCACGGCTACCTCACCCTGTCGCTCGTCCCGTGGCTCGGCAGCCAGATCTTCAGCCTCGACACCCCGGGCGCGAAGCTCAACTACGGGGTCAACAAGGTCCGCTTCCCGAACCCGCTGCTGGTCGGCAAGCGGGTCCGCGGCCACGCCGCCTTCGGCGAGGTCACCGACCTGCCCGCCGGCAAGCAGGTGATCATCCGCTACACCGTCGAGATCGAGGGCGAGACCAAGCCCGCCTGCGTCGCGGAGACCGTCGTACTCCTCCTGGCCGAGTAGCCCGCCGAGTCGGCAGAAGTTGCGCGCCGAGTCGGCAGTACTTGCAGACAGACCGTCGACAAGTACTGCCGACTCGGCGGTCAGGCGGAGGTGACCTCGCCGCCCTCGGGGCGGTTGGGGAGGAGCTCGATGACCAGGGACTCGGTCTCGGGGTCGAGCGGGGCCTTGGCCGCCTGCAGGGTGCGGGCCATCTCGTCGACCACGGCCGACGTGCCGGGGCCGTCGGGGTTGCGGTCCTCCGCGACGAGCAGGTCGCGCCACAGGACCTGCGAGGTCGGCGCGAGCCGGAGGCCGGCCTGGCAGGCGGCCGCGGCGCCGGCGGGGTCGTCGTCGAAGGAGAGCTCGGCCAGCCGGTGGGCCGCGTCGACCACCACGTCGACGGCCTGGCGCTCCAGGCGCGTCCGGGGCAGCCAGCTGTAGCGGGCCACCGGGCGCCGGTCGATCAGCTCGCCGCGTACCAGCTGCAGCGCGCGGCGCAGCAGCTCCCTCTCGGTGCCGGTGTCGCTCTCCCGGGCTCGACGAGCCAGCGCGCAGAAGGCGTGCCAGTCCACAGCGACGTCGGGGGCGAGGTGCAGGCGACCCTCGGCGGTCTCGCGCAGCAGCGCGTTGCCGTCCCGGTCGTCGCCCAGCCAGTCGCGGACCCGGGCGATCGTCGCGTCGCGCACCTCGGCGGTGACGCCGCGCGGCCACACCGAGGCACCGACGACGCTCGGGTGCACCGGCGCGCTCTGTAGTGCGAGGAAGACGACGACCTCGGTGGCGAGGTCGAGGCGGGCCGGGTCGAGCTGGCCGGCGCTGCGCAGCTCGACCGGGCCGAGTACGCCGACCCGGATCGGCGCGGCACGCCAGTGGCTGTCGTCGTGCTCGTGCGGCGGGACCGGCACCGTGACCCGGTCGCGTACGTCGACGGGCGCGTCGGCGCGCACCTTCGTGAACAGCGCCGCCAGGTCGTCGGCCGCGTCGGCGGTCAGCCGGACGGCGTCGACCTCCAGGTCGAGCAGCGGGATCGAGAGCCGGCCGGAGTCGTCGATGCCGAGCCGCCACCGGGCGCCGGGGACCGGGACCGCGGACAGCACGCCGAGACCGCGCGTGTCGGCCGGGCCGAGGGCGTCGAGCTGCGCGCCCGCGGCGAGGCCGGGCAGGCCGCCGAGCACGAGATACTCGGGAGCCGCGCCGGGGTGGCGCCCCAGACGCCCGCTGAGGACCTCCTGCGCCCGCCGCGCGGGCGAGCTGCGCTGCCAGTCGTCGAGGTGCGCGGCGAGGTCGTCGACCATCAGCAGCGGCGAGCCGCCGACGTCGGCCAGCACCGGCGCGAGGTCGTGGGCCCAGACCCGCTGGTCGTCGGCCCACGGCGCGGTCGCCAGCTGCACGGCCAGCGCCGACACGACCTCGCGGGCCACCGTCGGCGAGCCGGTCACCGTCACCGCGCCGGCGACGGACTCCAGGTCCAGCAGGACGTCGCGTCCCTCGTCGTCGCGGCCCAGGCAGACCAGGCCGGGGTACGGCGCGTGGCCGCCCTCCGCGGGCTCGTCGGCGTCGCGGTCCAGGCGCCAGCGGCTGCCGCCGTCGAGGACCGACCAGGGCGCGGGCGCGACCTCGACCGGCGGGGCCACCCGCAGCTCGACGGCGTCGTCGGAGACGGTCGCGGCGTACACCTGCGGCAGTGGCACGCGCTCGGCCCGGCAGGTGGCGCTCAGGCCGCGCAGCGCGCGGTCGAGCCAGCGCACGCGCTCCTCGTCGGCACCGATGCGGAGCGTGACCTCGGCCTCGAGGTCGTCGTCGTCGAGCGCACGACCCCGTCGGCGTCGGCGCTCGGCGGCCACGGCGCCGGCGAGCATCGCCGAGAGCAGTCCGCCCAGCAGCAGCGGTGCGGCCTCCTGGACGGCGCTCTCCTCGCCGCCGGCCTCCGCGACCTGGTCACCGCGGTCGACGGCCGTGCTGGCGCCGGCGGCGCCGGCCTCGTCCGGCTCGGGCGCGGACTGCTCGAGCGCCTGCACCCGCTGCACGCCGTGGGCGTCGCCCGGCATGATCAGCACCCAGCCCGGCTGGATCAGGCGACCGAGCTCGAGCTGCAGCCCGTCGGGCTGGACCCGGCCCTTGTTGAGGTCGAAGATCTCCTTCCAGCGCCGGCCGTCGTCGAGGTGCCGCTCGGCGATGTCCCAGAGGTTGTCGTGGTAGTGCCCCTTGGGCGGCTGGACGATCGCGACCTTCTTGCCGATGACGTCGGTCATGTCGCGAGGTACGCCGGCCACGTGCTTCATCCGGGGCGTGTCCTGGGCCTCGGCCTGCACCTCCTCGGCCCGGTCCTGGGCCGCGGCCTGCGTCTGGTCGGCGTCCTGGGTCTGCTGCACGGCGACCGTGGCGGGGCTCTCGACGGCCCGCGCGTCCTCGGCCGCGTTCGCGGCACCGGAGGTCCCGAGGATCGACGAGCCGATCAGGATGGTGCCGACCAGCGCACGCGCCAGCGCCTGGGACCGGCCCGAGAACGGGACCGGTCGCGGCAGGCCACCGCCGCGGACCAGGCTGACCACCTCGACCACGGTGCAGACCGCGAACTGCAGCCAGGCCAGCCAGACGACGATCCGCAGCACCGCGAACACCGCGTCGATGCTGAGCGGCTCGGTCAGCGTCTCCTTCGTCGGGAGGCCGTCGGGCAGCGGCGGGGCGCCGGTGAGCACCAGGAGCAGGACGGGGATGCCGACGAGCAGGCCCAGCAGCGCGACGACGGACCCGAGCACCTTGGCCCAGGACGGCCGGTCCTCCTCGACCGTCGGGGCGGCGAACCGCTGCGGTCCGCGCACTCCGTCGGGGCCGGTGGGGGCGGGGCTGGTCGTGGTCATCGGGTCTCGGCCTCCGCGGTGGCTGTGGCATGGATGTCGAACGGGGGGACGGCGATCAGGCTGAGCAGCGTCGGCTCGACCTGGTCGTCGGAGGTGACGACGATGCTGGTCAGCCCGGCAGCGGCGCGCGGGTTGGGATGACCGCGCTCACGCAGGTACGCCACGGCCCGCTGCTCGGCGGCCACCTGGTTCAGGCGGACGACGCCGTTCTGGCGCAGCTGGCCCTCGTCGATCATCTGCGCCCCGGCGCGCGCCGCCTGCTCGACCTCGTCGGCGAGCCTCATCCGCGCGTTCAGGGCGCCGCCGCCGTCCACGACGAGGCCCGCGCAGGCGAGCAGGACGACGGTCATGCCGACGACGAACGAGGTGGCGGCCGCACCCCGTTCGCCGCGACGACGCGGCGGTCTCATTCGTACCTCCGGTAGGGATCGAGCGGCACCGAGCTCTCCGCCTCGACCGCGACGCGGCCCGGGATGCCGATCAGGCCGAGGCCGGACATGGACACCGAGCACTGCAGCCGGACGACGACGTCGCCGCCCGAGGTCCAGTCGCCGCCGACCGAGACCGTCGAGCACGTGGTCAGGTCGTCGAGGGAGGCGGCGACGCTCGCCCGCGCCGCGCTGTCGGCCGCCCCGGCCGAGGCCTGCAGCGAGGCGGTCCGCGCCGCGTCGCGGGCCGCCGCCTCGATGTCGCCCTGGACCGCGACGTACCGGCCGAAGGCCACGATCAGCATCACGAAGCCCATCAGCACCGGGGTCAGCAGCACCATCTCGACGGCCATCGAGCCCCGCTCCCCGCGCCGACGGCGTCGGAGGCGGCTCCGGAGGGAGCGCATCAGTCGGCCCCCACGAACCGCTCGATCGGTCCCTCGACGGTCTGCGAGACCCGTGGGACGCCGATCGGCGAGATCTTCTGGGCCTCGCCCGTCACCGTCACCCGCACGCGGTCCTCGCCGAGCGGGGTGATGACGATCCGGTAGTCGTTGAGGATGCCGGTGCTCATGTTGTGCGCGTAGCGGTCCCCGGCCCGGTGGGCCTCCTGGCCGTCGGCCGTCGCCCGGGCCACCCGGGCCGTCTCGCGGGCGATGGCGCCGGCGGCCTGGTTGCCGAGGTAGACCATGGCGAACTGGACGGCGATCAGGACGACGGTGAACAGGATCGGCAGGAAGAAGACCATCTCCACCGCCGAGGCACCGCGCTCGTCACGCCGCCGGGGTCGCCGCATGGGATCAGTTGCCGCCCAGGTTGATCTGATCGGCACCGTCGCTGATCGTGTTCATCAGGATCGCGCCGACGGCGATGCAGATGCCGATCACGAGGCCGGTGATGACGACCCACTCGACGGCCGACGCGCCGCGCTCGCTGCGCGCCTTCTCGAGGTGGCCGGCGATCAGGATGCGGAGGTACTGGTGGAACTCGGTCATGGTGATGTCTCCTCGGGATGAACGACTGGTGATCAGAGTTCCCCGGCCTCGGCGGATGAATCCTCGGGGCGGGGTGATTCTCAGCCCAGGATCTGCGCGACCGCCGGATAGCCCAGGAAGACCAGGAAGCCCACGCAGAGCAGCAGCTGGGCGACCAGCATCGACTGGGACCGGGCGGCCGCGCGGCCCTCGGCGTCGGCCAGCTCCTTGCGGCGCATGGAGGCGGCCCGGGCGGTCAGGGAGTCGCGCACCTTGGCGCCGTCCTCGGCCACCAGGGCGAGCGCGGCGGAGAGGTCGCGCAGCTCGTCGACGTCGACCTCCTCGCCGAGGTCGCCCAGCGCGGCCCACGGGGTGCGCCCCTGCAGCCGGGCGGCCTCCAGCGCGTCGCGGATGCGGACCATCGCCCAGCCGTCGGAGATGTGCGAGGCCGCCTGCAGTGCCTCGGGCACGCCCCGGCCGCCGGCGAGGTTCATGGCCACGAGGTCGAGGAACGAGCTGACCACGTGGCGGAAGCCCCGGCGCCGCTCCGTGGCCTGGCTACTCACCTGCAGGTACGGCGCGGCGGCGCCCAGCACGGCGCCGATCACGCTGAGCCAGAACGGGATCGTGACGCCGAGCAGCCCGAGCGCGCTGAGCGCGCCCAGAAGCAGGGCCGGCATCACCAGGCCGAGCAGCCCGCACAGCACGGTCTGCGCCAGGAACATCTCCCGGGACTGCCCGACCATGGCCAGGCTCGCCCGCAGCGAGCGCGGCAGCCGGATGCCCCGGTTGTCGAGGCTGTCGGAGATCTCGGCACCGAACTTGCGCATCCGGGCCGACTCGGCCTGGTGACGCCGGTCGGCGGTCACGGTGGCCTGGCGCCGTCCGCGGGCGAGCCGGGCGTCGAGCTGGGCCAGCGCCACGGGACCGGAGGTCCGCGGCTGGGCGACGAGCATCCCGGCCAGCAGCAGTCCGGCACCGACGAGCGCCCCCGCGGCCATCACGAGCAGTAGCCACATCAGCGCACCACCCCCGCGGCCCGCGAGCGCAGGAAGCGCTCGGGCATCTCGAACTTCGACAGCGCCCGCATCCACATGAACCCGGCCGCGAAGAGGCCCAGGATGAAGAGCAGCACGATCTGGCCGACCGGGCTGTCGTAGGGCTCGACGTACTCGGGGTTGAAGATCGACAGGCCCACGACGAAGACGATCGTCACGCCCACCACGATCTGCACGCTGCGCTGGGTGCTGCGCCGGCCGGCGTTGATGCGCTGGCGCATCTCCAGCTCGGCGCGGGCCGACTCGGCGAGCGAGGTCAGCACCTCACGGAGGCCGGGTCCGCGCAGCCGGGCGTTGAGGATCAGTGCGGCGATGATCAGGTCGGCGCCGGCGTCGTCCATGTCGTCGGCGAAGCGCTGCAGCGCCTCGGGCAGCGGCACCCGCACGCGCAGCCGGTCGGCGAGGGTCTGCAGGTCGGCGGCGATCGCCGGGGAGGCGGCGTATGCCGTCGCGGGGATCGCCTGCTCGAGGCCGACCGCGCCGGCGACGGTGTCCCGCAGCGACTCGGTCCACGCGGCCAGGCCCTCGATCCGTGCCACCCCGTCGCGGGTCTCGCGGCTGCCGCCGAAGAGCCGGTCCCAGAAGGCGACCAGGGCGCCGACCGCCAGCGCGACCACGAGCCACTGGGTGAGCACCAGCACGAGCACCCCCGCGCCGATGCCGAACGGGACGCGGCGCCCGAGTCCCCGGAGCTGCTCGAGCAGGTTGGACGGCGCCTCGACGTGCGCCGCCTGCTCCCGCGGCGTCAGGGCCGCGACGAGCAGCACCACGCCGCCGCCCGCCAGCGCGCCGACCAGGACGACGAGGGCCAGCTCCGGCGTCAGGGTCACGAGACCGGCTCCAGCCAGGTCGCGGCCGCCCCCGGGACGTACCCGACGGCCTCCAGGTCGGCCTGGCAGGAGACGGCGGCGGCCGGCACGGCCACCCCGTCGGCGCCGACCGCGAAGACCTCGCTGGACAGCACCCGCCCGTCGACGCCGTTGACCTCGCGCACCGACGTGACCACGCGGCGCAGGTTGCCGCCCTGGGCGAAGGTGTTGATCCGGTCGACGAACACCACGAAGTCGATGGCGCCGCCGATCAGCATCATCGTCGCCTCCGACGGCAGCCGCTCCGCACTCTGGATGGCGTAGGTGCAGATCCGGTTGAACACCTCGGCCGACGAGTTCGCGTGGATGGTCGACAGCGACCCGTCGTTGCCCTGGCTCATCGCGTTGAGCATGGTGACGATCTCGTCGCCGAGGACCTCACCGACGATGACCCGGCTGGGGTTCATGCGCAGCGAGCGGCGGACCAGCTCGGCCATCTGGATGGCGCCGGAACCCTCGGCGTTGGGCAGACGCTCCTCGAAGGCGACGACGTTCGGGTGCAGGTCGGGGAACTCGCCCAGGCCGAGCTCCAGCGCGCGCTCGACGGTGATCAGCCGCTCACCGGGCTCGATCTCGTTGGCCAGCGCCCGCAGCAGCGTGGTCTTCCCGGCGTTGGTGGCGCCCGCGATCATGATGTTCTTGCGCGCCCGCACCGCCGCGGAGAGGAACGCCGCCAGCTCCGGCGACATGGTGCCGTAGCCGACCAGGGTGTCGAGCGAGACGCGGGACAGGCGCGCCCGGCGGATCGACAGCGACGGCCGCCGGCACACGCCCATCACGGCGGAGAGGCGCGAGCCGTCGGGCAGCCGGATGTCCAGCTGCGGGTTGGCGGTGTCGAAGGGCCGGCTGGTCAGGCCGCTGTAGGCGCCGAGCGTCTGCACCAGCTCGACCAGCTCGTCGTCGGAGTCGGCGACCGGCTGGCCGCGCTCCTCGCGACCGTCGGCGTAGCCGATGAAGACGTGGTCGTGCCCGTTGATGTCGATGTTCTCGATCTCGGGGTTGTCCAGGAGGGGCTGGAGACGACCGACGCCGAACAGGGCCGCGTGCACACCCTCGGCGAGCGCGGTCTCCTCGTCCGGGGAGGGCGGGGTACGCCCCGCGCGGACCTCCTCGCGGGCGTAGCCGTCGAGCACCCGGGCGACGACGGCCCGGGCGAACTGGCGCTCGTCCTCCGCCGACATGGGAGGTACGCCGTTGAGCGCGTCCTCGCGCCGCTGCCGGGACAGGACCTCCGCGACCTCCTCGCGGAGCCGCCGTACGAGCTGCTGGTCCATGCTCACCTCACCTCCGAGAGCCGGGCGTCGCCGGCCAGCTGGACGACGCGCTCCGCGATCGTCTTGGCCGAGCGGCCGAGCAGCGTCTTGCGCGGGTCGCCGAGCCGGCTGGAGGACAGGATCCGGGCCGCCTTGGGGTCGTCGGCGACGATGCCGAGCACGTGGACGCCGAGCTTCTCCGAGTCGAGCAGCCGCTGCAGGTCGTCGACCACGTTGGTGTCGCGGTACGACGTCACCGCGACGACGCCGACGGGCGGGCCGTCGTACTCCCCCAGGCGCAAGGCGGTGCGCAGGGACTGCAGCCGCTCGCGCAGGTGGGCCACCCCCTCCAGGTCGGGGCGGACGACGAAGAGCACGACGTCGGCGCGGACCAGCACCGGCAGCGCGGGCGACCCGGGCGTGACCCGGCCGACGTCGACCAGGACGTCGTCGGGGTGGGCGCTGAACAGCGCGGACAGCTGGCTCCAGGCGCCGCCGAGACCGGCGAGCTGGTCGGGCGAGGACACACCGACCAGGACGGGACGACCGAACGCCGCCTCCTGGAGGTGCTCGCCGAGCGTGGTCTCGGACGCGCCCCGGCGCGCGGCCGCGCCCAGGGACAGCAGCCCGCGGTCGGGGTCGAGCGGGTCGCCGGAGCGGTCGCGGCAGCGCCAGCCGAGGTCGCCGCCGGCCGGGTCGACCTCGGCCAGGACGACGTCACGGGGCCAGGTGCTGGCCAGGGCCAGCCCGGTGATCGTCGTCCCGGGCGATCCCTTGGCCGACGCGAGGGCGATGACGCTCACTGCTCGGGTCCGGAGAGGTCGACGTCGGTGGACTGGCCGCGGTCCAGGATCGCCAGGCCGGCGGTGCTCGACCCGGCGGCGTTGACGATGGACGCGGCGGCCCCGGCCGGCACCAGCAGGTTCAGGGAGCCCGCCTGGCTGCCGCCGAGCTGGTCGGACGAGCCGTCGCTGACCTCCATCACCAGGCCCTCGCCGAGCACCTCGGCGCCGCCGTCGCCGCCCGCGCCGGAGATCCGGATGACCTGGACCAGGTCGCCGCTGGCGAGCCCGGCCGGCGTCAGCGCCGGGTTCAGCGGGATCGCGACCTCGGCCCGGTCGTCGGAGACCGGGCTGGTCGTGGTGAGCATGGGCTCGGTGACGAGCGACTTCGCCGGGATCGGGACCTTGGCGTAGGTGCCGACGACCTGGTCGAGCAGGTCGAGCGAGATCGTCGACACGTCCTCGCTCGCGACCTGCACCTCACGCAGGTCCTCCGCCGTGATCAGCGTGCCGGCGGGGATGTCCCGCGCGGCGCCCAGCACCGGCTCGCGCGAGTCCATCCGTACGGCGAGCAGGCCGGCGGCCAGGGCACCGCCCACGATCAGGAGCAGCGCCAGCGCGGCCAGCGCGGGGCGGCGCTGGCGCGGCGGCTCGGTGGTGGGGCGGTTGGACGCGGAACCTGCCGGCGTGTTCCGCCGGAAGGCCCGGGCGCGCTGACGGTCGGCGGCCGCGGGCTGGATGTCGGTGCTCACGAGGGGGTTGTTTCCCCTGCGACCTGCGCTCTAACCACCCGGCTGGGTCACATCGTGCAGCGCGTGTGATCTGGTCTGGTCCGGTTCCGGATGCGCATGAATCCGGACCCGGTGTGGAAGGACACCCGGGTGAGATTCAGCCTCAGCGTGGTCGACGGGACCTCCGACCGCCAGCACGACGTCCTCGTCGACGCCGACCCCCACAGCACGGTCGCCGAGCTCCTCCCGGTCCTGCTCCGCACCCTCGGTGTCGAGATGCACGAGTCGTTCGCCCGGCAGACGGCGGTGTACGTCGACGGCGGGCGGGTCGACAACGACCTCACCCTCCGCGACGCCGGCCTGCGCCCGGGCGCGGTGGTCGCCCTGCACGAGCCGACCGGCGCGACCGGCGCCCTGCCGCGCGGGGTGGTCGAGGTCCGGGTCGTCTCCGGCCCCGGCGCCGGCCGCGTGCACCGCCTCGGCATCGGCGAGCACCCCCTGGGCAACGGAGCCGCCGGCATGTCCCTGCCCGACCTGCTGCTCCCGACCGAGGCGCTCACCATCCGGGTCACGACGGCCGCCGAGGTCGAGGTCGTCGCGTGCGACCTCCCGGTGACCGTCGACGGCCGCCGGCCGGGCGATCCGGACCCGGCGGCGGACGACCCGAGCGCGGACGAGACCGAGGTCGACCACGACGACCCGGACTTCCTCGACTCGCTGCCGGACGCCGCACTCACCCGGCGGGAGCGCCGGCAGAAGCGGCGCCGTGCCAAGGCCCGACAGCGGGCGAGGAGCCGGGGCGCCGCACCGGAGGAGCCCGCCGAGATCGTGTGGCCCGAGGGCGCGGACCTGCGGATCGGCGACACGCTGCTCCAATGGCGCCAGGTCTGGGTGCCCGACGCCGACATCAGCCCGAGCGAGGAGCTGCTCGGCATCGACTTCAACCGGCCGCCACGGATGCTGCGCGCCGACCGCGAGCGCTCCTTCGTCATCCCCCAGGAGCCGAAGGCGCCGCGCCGGGCGACGCTGCCGTGGCCGCTCATCATCGCCCCGCTCCTCATGGCCGGCCCAATGGCCCTCTTCTTCGGTCCCCGGTTCCTGCTCTTCGCCCTGCTCTCGCCGTTCATGGCCCTCTTCAACTTCGTCGCCCAGCGCCGCGGCACCGTGCGCGACTACCGCGACCGGCTGGTCGAGTACCGCCACGAGCTCCGCTCGGTACGCCACCGGCTGGCCGTCGCCGAGGGGCTCGAGCGCGACGAGCTGCGCCAGGACCACCCGGACCCGGCCGCCGTGCTGCTCGAGGCGGTCGGGCCCGGCCAGCGGCTGTGGATGCGGCGCCGCCCCGACCCCGACTACCTCACCCTCCGGGTGGGGGTCGCCGACCGCCCGTCGGCGCTGGCGGTCCGGGACAAGTCGGTCAAGGAGACCGACGCCCCCCGGGAGCCCAACGTGCTCCACGACGTCCCGGTCTCGATCTCGGTGCGCGACGTCCCCATCATCGGCGCCTGCGGCGACCAGGCCGGCGTCGACGCCGTGGCGCGCTGGTTCCTCGGCCAGGCCGCCGTGCTGCACTCGCCGACCGACCTGCGTCTCTTCGTCCTGACCGGTGCCGACCGCGAGGACCAGTGGGGCTGGCTGCGCTGGCTCCCGCACTGCCGCGTCGAGGGCGAGCCGGTCGGCGCGCTCATCGGCACCGACCAGGACTCGATCTCGCGCCGGGTCGGCGAGCTCGGCCAGCTGCTCGCCCAGCGGACCCAGGCCGCCGGCCCGGCGGCCGCGGTGCGCAAGGCGCTCCCGCCCGGCCCCGACGTGCTGGTCGTCCTCGACGGGGCGCGCCGGCTGCGCACCCTGCCCGGGGTGGTCAGCCTGCTGCGCGACGGCCCGGCCGTCGGCATCCACCTGCTCTGCCTCGACGAGGACCAGCGCTCGCTGCCCGAGGAGTGTGCGGCGGTGCTCGACCTGCGCGAGGGCGTGGTCGAGCTGCGCCGTACCGGCAGCGAGGCGGTGGCCCGGATCCGGCCCGACCTGGTGGAGCCCGCGTGGGGCGAGCTCGTCGGGCGCGCCCTCGCACCGGTGCGCGACACCACGCCGAGCGTCGAGTCGTCGGGGCTGCCGTCGTCGGCGCGGCTGCTGGAGGTCCTCGGGCTGGAGGAACCGACCGACGAGCTGGTGGCGCGCCGGTGGGGTCCCGAGGCCCGCACCGACGTCGTGATCGGCGTCGGCTTCGACGGCCCGTTCCGCCTCGACATCCGCAAGGACGGCCCCCACGCCCTGATCGCCGGTACGACGGGCTCCGGCAAGTCCGAGCTGCTGCAGACCCTCGTCGCCTCCCTGGCGCTGGCGAACAGTCCCGAGCAGCTCACCTTCGTGCTGGTCGACTACAAGGGCGGCTCGGCGTTCAAGGACTGCGCGCAGCTGCCGCACACGGTCGGCATGGTGACCGACCTCGACACCCACCTGGTCAGCCGGGCGCTGACGTCCCTCGGCGCGGAGCTGCGGCGCCGCGAGCACCTGCTGGCGGGGCCGGGTGCGAAGGACCTGGAGGACTACTGGGCGATGCAGCGGCGCGACCCGTCGCTGCCGGTGATCCCGCGGCTGGCGATCGTCATCGACGAGTTCGCGAGCCTGAAGGCCGAGCTGCCCGACTTCGTGACCGGCCTGGTCACCATCGCGCAGCGCGGTCGCTCGCTGGGCATCCACCTGGTGCTGGCGACCCAGCGACCCTCCGGCGTCATCTCCAACGACATCCGGGCCAACACCAACCTGCGGATCGCGCTGCGGGTCACCGACGAGTCGGAGTCGCGCGACGTGATCGACGCGAGCGAGTCGGCGACCATCGGGCCGGACCAGCCCGGTCGGGGCTACGCCCGGCTCGGCCACTCCTCGCTGCTGCCGTTCCAGTCCGGCCGGGTCGGCGGGGCACGACCGCGCGTCGGCGCGACCGAGCTCCTCGCGCGGGAGGCACCGCTGGCCTGGCCGATCGGCTGGTCCGTGGTCGGGCACCCGGCGCCCGGCCGGCCGAAGGCCGCAGGCAGCGACACCGACGAGGGCGACACCGACCTGTCGGTGCTGGTGGAGGCCGTCAACGGCGCCGCCGAGCGGCTCCGGATCCCGGCCCAGCACTCGCCGTGGCTGCCCGAGCTGCCCGCACCGGTCCGGCTCGACGAGCTCCGCGCACGCGACGGCGACGCGGGCGACGGCGTACGCGTGACCGGGTGGTCGACCCCCTGGGTGCTCGAGGACCACCCGGCCGACCAGGCCCAGCGGACCCGCCAGTTCGCGCTCGGCACCTCCGGCCACCTGTACGTCGTCGGCGGCGCGCGCTCGGGGCGCTCCACCGCCCTGCGCACGATCGCTGCGGGCCTCGCCGAGGTGACCACCTCCCGCGACCTGCACGTCTACGGCCTCGACTGCGGCAACGGGGCGCTGCTCCCGCTGACCGCGCTCCCCCACACCGGGGCCGTGGTGCAGCGCACCGAGGTGGAGCGAGCCGGCCGGCTGCTGGACCGGCTCGGCGACGAGGTGAAGCGCCGCCAGGACGTCCTGGGCCGGTCGGGCTTCGCCGACATCGACGAGCAGCGCGCGGCCGCGGCCCCCGACGAGCGCCTCCCGTACGTCGTCCTGCTGATCGACCGCTGGGAGGGCTTCGTGTCCGACCTGGCGGAGGTCGACATGGGCCGGCTCAACGACCGGGTCTTCTCGCTGCTGCGCGAGGGGGCCAGCGTCGGCATCCAGCTCGTCGTCACCGGCGACCGCTCGCTGCTGAGCGGCCGGGTGGCCGCGCTGGTGGAGCACAAGCTGATGCTGCGACTCCCCGACCGCTCCGACTACTCCAGCGCCGGCCTCCGGCCGAAGGACGTGCCGGAGAACCTCGCCGACGGGCGCGGCCTGTGGGGCGAGTCGGGCATCGAGGCCCAGGTCGCCGTCCTCACCGACGACGTGTCGGGGGCGGCGCAGAGCGCGTACGTCCGCGATCTCGGCGCGACCCTGACGGACCGGGAGGCGGCGCTCCCGCCCGCACCATCCGGCCTCCGTCCGGTGCGGCTGGCTGCGCTCCCCGCGGAGATCGGCGCCGCCGAGACCCTCGCGGCGCGCGCCGCGGCCGTGCCCGCGGGGTACGTGCCGCTCGGCGTCGGCGGCGACCTCCTGGAGCTGCTGAGCGTCGAGGCGGCCAGCTCCCCGGCCCTGGTGGTCGGCCCCCCGCGCAGCGGCCGCACCAGCACGCTGCTCTTCCTGCTCCGCTGGGCGGAGGCGACCGGTCGCGACGTCCTGGGGCTGACCCCGGTCGCCAACGCCCTCAGCGCGGCGCTGGGCGAGCGCGCGGTCGTCGGGACCGAGGCCGAGCCGACGGCGGTGGTCGAGCGGCTGCGTGGCCTCACCGACGGCTCCGTCGTGCTCATCGACGACGGCGAGGCGCTCCGCGAGGGTCCGCTCGCCCCGGTGCTGCTCGCCGTGGTGCGCCAGGCGCGCGAGCGTGGGTTCACCGTGGTGGTCGCGGGCGGCATCACCGAGCTCGGATCGGGCTTCTCGGGGTGGATCACCGAGGCGCGCAAGGGTCGCAAGGGCCTGCTGCTCTCCCCCCAGGAGGCCCTGCAGGCCGACATCTTCGGCGGCCGGGTCGCGCGGACCTCCCTGGTCGCGCGGGTGCAGCCCGGTCGCGGCGTGCTCTTCCCGGGCAACGGCGACCAGATCGGCGTCCAGGTGCCGCTCGCGGGCTGAGGGTCCCCGGACACGCAGACGCCACGAGGCCCGGCCCCCCGAGAGGGAGCCGGGCCTCGTGCGGTCATCGACCCGAGGAGGCGCGTCGCCGCGCCCAGGTCAGCGGGTCACTTGATGGTGTACGCCGCGTCGATCTCCGCGAAGGCGCCGGAGGCCTTGGTGAGGTACGTCGCCATCTCCTCGAGGAGGCCGACGCTCTTCATGTTGGCGGCGTTCCACTCCTCGTAGGTGCCGTTGAAGGAGTCACCGGCGACGGACTTGAAGCCACCGCTCTCGCGGAGGTTGTCGACCTGGCCCTTGGCCGTCGTCAGGATCTGCTCGACCTGGTTCTTGATGTCGGCCAGGTTCTTGGCCTGGGTCTCGATATCACCGTGGGATACGGAAATCTTGCCGTCGGACATGCGTCACTCCTCGAGATGATGTGGTGCCTGGACAAACCCCGTTCTGCCCGGTCGGCACCACGCCAAACCTCAGCCGATGCGGTCGATCACCAGCGGCGTCGGGGTGTACGACGAGCCGTCGGGCGCGACGTCGTACCCACCCTCGAGGGCGGCGAGGGCCCGGTCGAAGCGCTGGGGCTCGTCCGTGCACAGGGTCAGCAGCGGCTGACCCTCGCTCACCCGGTCTCCGGGCCGGGCGTGCCAGCGGACTCCGGCCGCCGCCTGCACCGGGTCCTCCTTGCGGGCACGGCCCGCGCCGAGGCGCCAGGCGGCCAGGCCGACGGCCATCGCGTCGAGCCGGGTCAGCACCCCGGTGGCCGGTGCGGTGACGACGTGGGTCTCGCGCGCGGTGGGGAGCGTGGCCCTGGGGTCCCCGCCCTGGGCGCGGATCATCGCCGTCCAGGCGTCCATCGCGGAGCCGTCGGCGAGCCGGTCGGCCGGGTCGACGTCGGTGACGCCCGCGCCGGCGAGCATCTCGCGGGCCAGGGCCAGGGTGAGCTCGACGACGTCGGCGGGACCGCCGCCCGCCAGCACCTCGACGGACTCCTCGACCTCCAGGGCGTTGCCGGCGGTGAGCCCGAGCGGGGTGGACATGTCGGTGAGGAGCGCGACGGTGTGGACGCCGGCGTCCTGGCCCAGGGCGACCATCGTCTCGGCCAGCTCCCGCGCGCGGGCCTCGTCCTTCATGAACGCCCCGGACCCGACCTTCACGTCGAGGACCAGCGCACCGGTCCCCTCGGCGATCTTCTTGCTCATGATCGAGGAGGCGATCAGCGGGATGGCCTCGACGGTGCCGGTGACGTCGCGCAGGGCGTACAGCTTCTTGTCGGCCGGCGCGAGGCCGTCCCCGGCGGCGCAGATCACCGCGCCGACGTCCTCGAGCTGCGCGAACAGCTCCTCGTTGCTGAGCGCGGCCCGCCAGCCGGGGATCGCCTCCAGCTTGTCGAGGGTGCCGCCGGTGTGGCCGAGCCCCCGCCCGGACAGCTGGGGTACGGCGACGCCGCACGCGGCGACCAGCGGTGCGAGCGGCAGCGTGATCTTGTCGCCGACCCCGCCCGTGGAGTGCTTGTCGGCGGTCGGGCGGGACAGACCCGAGAAGTCCATCCGCTCGCCCGAGGCGATCATCGCGCCCGTCCAGCGCGAGATCTCGCGCCGGTCCATGCCGTTGAGCAGGATGGCCATCGCCAGCGCCGACATCTGCTCGTCGGCGACCTCGCCGCGGGTGTAGGCGTCGATGACCCAGTCGATCTGGCTGTCGGACAGCGCGCCGCCGTCCCGCTTGGCGAGGATCACCTCGACCGCATCGTGGAGTGTCACCGCGTCAGGCTAACCGGGATCCTCAGCGCTCCAGCGCCTCGGGACCGAAGGCCTGCGGCAGCACCTGGTCCATCGGCAGGACCCCGGCGGGGGTCCAGACGAGCAGCGCCGCCCCGCCGTGCTCCCACAGCAGCTGACGGCACCGGCCGCACGGCATGATCACGTCGTCGTCGCCGTTGACGCACACGAAGTGGGTCAGCCGGCCGGCCCCGCCCGCGACCAGCGACGACACCAGGCCGCACTCGGCGCACAGGGTGACGCCGTACCCGGCGTTCTCGACGTTGCAGCCGACGACGACCCGGCCGTCGTCCACGAGCGCGGCTGCGCCCACGGGGAAGCCGCTGTACGGCGCGTAGGCGCGCTTCGCGACCTCGATCGCGGCCGCGCGCAGGTCCGTCCACGGCGCCTGGTCCACCTCGGCCATCCGGCCCCCTTTCGTCCGTGCCGACCCTGCCACAGACAGCAGAACCGCCGGTGCGAAGGTCCCAAGTCGATAACCCTTTCGTCTCCGATCCCCGGAGTTGCCCCGCGGAACCGCCGAACGCACTACGGTGCCGGTCGTCGCCCCCAGAGGCGGGGCAAGGACTTGGAGGCAGATGTGAAGAAGATGCGGAAGGCCATCGTCGGCGGTATCGCCGTCCTGGCGGCGTCCAGCGCGCTGGTCGCGTGTGGAGACGCCCCTGACGAGTCGGGTTCGGGTGGGTCCGAGGCCAAGAGCGACTTCCTCCCGTGCATCGTCTCCGACGCCGGCGGCTTCGACGACAAGTCGTTCAACCAGCTGGGCTACGAGGGCGTCCAGGCGGCGGCCGAGGAGCTCAACGCCGACTTCAAGGGCGTCGAGTCCAACAGCGAGAACGACTACGGCCCCAACCTGGAGAGCCTGGTCTCCGAGGGCTGCGACATCATCGTCTCCGTCGGCTTCGCCCTCTCCGCGGCCACCGTGGAGTCCGCCACCGCGAACCCCGACCTCCACTACGCGCTGATCGACGACGCGGCCGACAACGACTTCGACGGTGAGAAGGACGCCGAGAACGTCAAGCCGCTCCTCTACGACACCGCGCAGGCGGCGTTCATGGCCGGCTACGCGGCCGCCGACTTCACCAAGACCGGCACCGTCGGCACGTACGGCGGCCAGCCGTTCCCGACCGTGACGATCTTCATGGACGGCTTCCGCCAGGGCGTCGAGTACTACAACGCCCAGAAGGGCAAGAAGGTCAAGGTCGTCGGCTGGGACGGGGAGAACGGCACCTTCACCGGCGGCTTCGAGGCCAACGAGAAGGCCACCAACGCCGCTCAGCAGCTGCTCGACCAGGACGCCGACGTGCTGCTGCCCGTCGGTGGCCCGATCTACGAAGGCGCGCTGACCGCGATCGCCGACTCGGGCGCCGACGCCGTGATGATCGGCACCGACGCCGACGTGTTCGAGTCCGACCCGCGCACCCAGGAGGTCATCCTGACCTCGGTCCTCAAGGGCATGGACATCTCCACCAAGGAGGTCGTGCTCGCGGCCGCCGACGACAACTTCGACGGCGAGCCGTACATCGGCACGCTCGAGAACGACGGCGTCGGCATCGCCCCGTTCCACAACTTCGAGGGTGAGGTCTCGGAGACCCTCCAGGGCGAGCTCGACGAGATCAAGGCCGGCATCATCGACGGCTCGATCCCGGTGGAGTCCTACCTCAGCAAGTGACACCTCCGCGAAGGGAGGTCGACCGGCTCCGGCCGGTCGGCCTCCCTTCCGCGTCGATGCGGCCCACGCGCCCTCGACGTACCCCCGTCGTCTCCTCCTAGGATCGCTCCATGCAACTGGCTCTGCGCAACGTGACCAAGCGCTTCGGCAGCCTCGTCGCCAACGACCGCATCTCCCTGACCGTCGACCAGGGCGAGATCCACTGCCTGCTGGGTGAGAACGGCGCGGGCAAGTCGACCCTGATGAACGTGCTCTACGGGCTCTACCAGGCCGACGAGGGCGAGATCGTCGTCGACGGCGAGGTGATGAGCTTCGCCAACCCGGGCGACGCGATCGCCGCGGGCATCGGCATGGTGCACCAGCACTTCATGCTCGTCCCGGTCTTCACGGTCGCCGAGAACGTCATGCTCGGCAACGAGCAGACCGGCTTCGCCGGCTCCCTCGACCTCGACGCGGCCCGCGAGCGGGTCCGGGAGATCTCGGCGCGGTTCGGCTTCCACGTCAACCCGGACGCCGTCGTCGAGGACCTCCCCGTCGGCGTCCAGCAGCGCGTCGAGATCATCAAGGCGCTCTCCCGCGACGCCAAGATCCTGGTCTTCGACGAGCCGACCGCCGTCCTGACGCCCCAGGAGACCGACGAGCTGATGCAGACCATGCGCCAGCTCCGCGAGTCCGGGGCCGCCATCGTCTTCATCACCCACAAGCTCCGCGAGGTCCGCGAAGTCGCCGACCGGATCACCGTGATCCGCCGCGGCAAGGTCGTCGGCGAGGCCGAGCCGACGGCCAGCAACGCCGAGCTCGCCTCCCTCATGGTCGGCCGTCCGGTCGAGCTGACCGTCCACAAGGAGCCGCCGACCCTCGGCGAGGACGCGCTCGTCGTCAGCGGCCTGACGGTCGCCGACAGCAGCGGCCTGGTCCACGTCGACGACGTCAGCTTCACCATCCGCCGCGGCGAGGTGCTCGCGGTCGCGGGCGTCCAGGGCAACGGCCAGACCGAGCTCACCGAGGCGCTGCTCGGTCTGCAGGAGCACGTGCTCGGCTCGATCAGGCTCGACGGCAAGGAGCTCACCGGACGCTCGGTCCGCAAGATCCTCGACGCCGGGGTGGGCTTCGTCCCCGAGGACCGGCAGGTCGACGGCCTGGTCGGCGAGTTCACGATCGCCGAGAACCTCATGCTCGACCGCAGCTTCGCCCCGCCCTTCGTCCGCAACGGCACCCTGCAGGTCGGCACTCGCGACACCTTCGCGCGCGAGAAGCTGGAGGAGTACGACGTCCGCGCCCCCGGCATCACCACGCTCGCGAGTCAGCTGTCCGGCGGCAACCAGCAGAAGGTCGTCGTCGCCCGGGAGCTCTCCCGCGACCTGCGGCTGCTGGTGGCCGCCCAACCCACTCGCGGCGTGGACGTGGGCTCCATCGAGTTCATCCACCAGCAGATCGTGGCGACCCGCGACGCGGGCGTCCCCGTGCTGGTCGTCTCCACCGAGCTCGACGAGGTCGTGGCGCTCGCCGACCGGATCATGGTGCTCTACCGCGGCCAGGTCGTCGGCATCGTGCCGGCCGACACCCCACGCGATGTGCTCGGCCTGATGATGACCGGAGAACGACCCGCAGGAGCAGTGGCATGACGCACGCCGACGAACAGCCCACCGAGGTGGAGACGCAGGCGTCCCCGCCGCCGGGCAGCGAGGACTCCCCGCCGGAGGCCGGGCGGTGGCACGAGACGCTGCGCTCGATCACCACCGGCAACGCGATGGTGGCCTTCCTCTCCGTGCTGCTCGCCGTCCTGGTCGGGTCGATCATGATCCTGGCCACGGACGAGGAGGTCCGCAGCGCGGCCGGCTACATCACCGCCCGCCCGGGCGACTTCTTCTCCGCCGCCCGCGAGGCCATCACCGGTGCGTACGGCGCCCTCTTCCGCGGGTCGATCTACAACACCCGGGCCGAGGACTTCCAGACCGGCATCCGGCCGCTGACCGAGACGCTGAAGTTCGCCGCGCCGCTGATCACCGCCGGCCTCGGTGTCGGCCTCGCGTTCCGCGCAGGCCTGTTCAACATCGGCGGCCGGGGCCAGATGCTGCTCGCCGGCGGCGCCGCGGGCTGGGTCGGCACCCAGGTCGACCTGCCGTTCCCGCTGCACCTGGTGGTCGCCGTCGCGGCCGGCATGCTCG
This sequence comes from Nocardioides sp., assembly GCF_035503875.1. Taxonomy (GTDB): domain Bacteria; phylum Actinomycetota; class Actinomycetes; order Propionibacteriales; family Nocardioidaceae; genus Nocardioides. The sequence goes on along the minus strand of NZ_DATJTA010000105.1, from coordinate 14,988 downwards.
CCGGAGCGCTCTGGGCGGGCCTCGCCGGCCTGCTGAAGGCCCGCACCGGCGCCCACGAGGTGATCGTCACGATCATGCTCAACTACGTCGGCTTCTACCTGGTCTTCTACGCCCTCTCCACCCAGGGCATTCTCCAGGCGCCCGGCTCGATCAACCCGAAGTCGCTGCCGATGGACGACAGCGCGGTGCTGCCGAAGCTGGCGGGCGACCGCTACAACCTGCACCTCGGCTTCCTGCTGGCCCTGGTCGCCGTGGTGGTCGTGTGGTGGCTGCTGAGCCGATCCTCGCTCGGCTACCGCTTCCGCGCCGTCGGCGTGAACCCGCACGCCGCGCGCACGGCCGGCATCGACGTCGGTCGCACCTACGTGATCGTGATGCTCATCGCCGGCTCGCTGGTGGGTCTCGCCGGCGCCAACCAGGTGCTCGGCACGGTCACCAGCGGCGTCACCGTCGACCTCGACGCCGGCATCGGCTTCGACGCCATCACCGTGGCGCTGCTCGGCCGGTCCAGGCCGTTCGGGATCCTCGCCGCCGGGCTGCTGTTCGGCGCGTTCAAGGCCGGCGGCTTCTCGATGCAGGCCTCGGAGGGGATCCCCGTCGACATCGTCCTGGTCATCCAGTCGCTCATCGTGCTGTTCATCGCGGCGCCGCCCCTGGTGCGCGCCGTCTTCCGGCTGCCCGCGAAGGAGGCCAAGTGAGCACGACCACCCCGTCGGTCCCCGCCCCGGGAGTCACCGACCAGCCCCAGGTCATCACCCTGGTCAGCAAGAAGGTCCCGGTCCTGTACGCCGTGCTGACCCTCGGGCTGGCCGCGGCGGTGGGCTTCAGCTCGCAGTCCGGTGACACCACCTTCCGGCTGGCCACCCGCCACGACGTCTACAAGCTGCCGGCCGTCACCGTCCCGGCCGAGGCGACCGCCTGGGTCATGGTGGCGCTGATGGCGCTGTGCACGGCCGAGTCGGCGCGCCGCTACGTCGCGAAGCGGACCACTCCGCTCTGGCTGACCGCCGTCTTCTCGGTGATCGGCATGATCGGCTTCCTGACCTGGGCCGCGGCGGGCGGGACGCTCCCGGTCGTCGGTCTGCTGGCCGGCGCGCTGGCCCTCGCCGTACCGCTCGTCTTCGGAGCCCTCGGTGGAGTCCTCGGTGAGCGGGCCGGCGTGGTCAACATCGCGATCGACGGCCAGCTCCTCGCCGGGGCCTTCGCCGCGGCGGTCGTCGGCTCCGTGGTCGGCTCCGCGTGGGCCGGCGTGCTGGGTGCGATGGCGGCCGGCGCCCTGGTCGCGCTGATCCTCGGGATCTTCGCCATCACCTACTTCGTCGACCAGGTCATCGTCGGCGTGGTCCTCAACGTGCTGGTCATCGGCGTCACCAGCTTCATGTTCTCGCAGGTGCTGGCCCCCAACACCGCGGACCTGAACAGCCCGCCACGGCTGGGTCCGGTCGCGATCCCGGTGCTGGGTGACATCCCCGTGATCGGCCCGATCTTCTTCCGGCAGTCGCCCCTCGTCTACCTGCTCTACGTCGCCGTCGTGGTCGTCGCGTGGGCGCTCTACCGCACCCGGTGGGGCCTGCGGGTGCGCGCGGTCGGCGAGCACCCGAAGGCGGCGGACACGGTCGGCATCAACGTCCTGCGCACCCGCTACCGCACGGTGCTCATCGCGGGCGCGATCGCGGGGGCCGGCGGGGCCTTCTACACCCTCGTCTCGGTCCAGCAGTTCAACCGCGAGATGACCGGCGGCGCGGGCTACATCGCCCTGGCCGCCGTCATCTTCGGCAAGTGGGACCCGATCCGGGCGACGCTGGCGGCCCTGCTCTTCGGCTTCGCCTCCAACCTGCAGGGCGTGCTCTCGGTGATCGGTTCGCCGGTGCCGAGTGAGTTCATGCTGATGCTCCCGTACGTCGTGACGATCTTCGCCGTCGCCGGGCTGGTCGGGCGCTCCCGCGGTCCGGCCGCGGTCGGCGTGCCGTACCGAAAAGGCTAGGCGGGCAGCAGCGACGACAGACGCACCGAGGGGGCGTGACCGTGACGGTCACGCCCCCTCGGTGCGTCGGGAGTCGGATCAGCCGACCGCGTTCACCAGCGCCTGCGACTCGGCCACCGGGATGTACGTCGTGGCGCCGCGCGTCTTGTCCTCCAGCGTGTCCGCGTCGCCCTGGTTGGAGGTCCAGGTCGCCTGCCAGACCGCGGAGGCCTCGACCGGGAAGCCCGAGGGGTAGCCCCACGACGCACGACCGAAGGAGAGCGTGCACGCCGCGTCCTCGGACGCGCCGGGGGCGTACGCCCGGCGGGCCTGCTCGGCGTCGCAGCGGGTGGTGCCGGCCGGGGAGGTCACCGACAGCCCGTCGGTGGTGGCCACGACGGTCACGCTGACCGGGCCGGCGGTCGCGGTCACCGACCGCTCCCCCACCGCCGCGACGTCGTCGACCCACATCCAGGTCGCGAGGTTGACCAGCGAGGCGTTCGCGACGTTGCCGATCTTGGGGTTCCAGTCCAGCGTCGGCTCGACGAGGTCCATCACCTCGTAGGCGTACTCGGCGAGGATCAACGGGTCGACCACCGGCTCGGGCTGCTGCCCGGTGGGGAACCAGTCGTAGGTGACCAGGATCGGACCCTCCCGGCCGGGCTGGGTGCCGCTGCCGCACCCCGCCGCGTCGAGGGCCGCGGCCTGCTCGTACCCGTCTCCGCCGGGGACGGCGCCCTGGTTGATCCGCAGGCGGTACCAGGTGATGTCCTCCCCGCGGGCGTGCGCCTTGATCGCCTGCTCGAAGCGCTCGTAGTGCACCGACTGGGTGCCCTCGGCCGCGTGCCCCGTGAGGTAGGGCCGCAGCTCCTCGTCCCAGTACTTCTGCACCGCCTCCGGATCGTCGGGGTCGACGTCCCACGAGGTGCTGATCGGCTCCCACCAGCACAGCGGCGGCGGCCCGGGAACCGAAGCCCGCAGGGCCTGGCTCACGTGGCCGGTGACCGTCACGTGGGTGGCTCCGGCGCCGTACCCGCCGTCGGTGTCGGTGCCACCGCCTCCTCCGAGGTCGGCCGCGGCGGGTCCGGCCGTCAGCGCGACGGTCAGGGTGGAGGCGACGACGGCGGCGGCAGCGCCGCAGGTCAGCGATATGCGCACGGGGCGTCCTTGTCCGTGATGATCTGCTCGGTCAGGCGCCAGTCGGGGCCCTCCCGGCGCAGGGTGTCCTTGGTGGTCAGGAAGGCCGACGGCTGCTCGACCGCCTTGCCGTCGGCGTCGACGTCGATGGTGGTGTTGCGCATGCAACCGATCACGGTGGCGGTGTCGCCGGCGACCTTGATGCTGGTGGTCGCGGCGATCACGCCGCCGGTCTGGCGGTGGCCCTCGGCCTTCAGCTCGGCGGCGTACTCGAGCGGTCCGCTCGCGGCGGCGTCGTCGGCGAGGGCGTACACCGCGTCGCGGTCGACCTCTCCGGTGGCGTACATCTCGATCAGCTCGGTCCAGTACGCGAACCAGACGTCCTCGACGGCCCGCTGCTCGGCGCCCTTCGCGGCGGAGAGCCCCCGTGTCACCTCGCCGTCGACCGGGTCCTCCGGGATCGGGCCGTCGTCGACGGGCGTGGTGGGCTCCGGGGTGGCGGTGGGCGTCGGCTCGTCGAGGCTCAGCTGCTCCGGCTCGCTCCCGCCGTCGTCACCACAGGCCGTCAGGGCGAGGACCCCTACGCTCAGCAGGGCAGCCAGTCGGCCGGCCATCATCAACTGCACTCCTCGTCACTCACGGTCACTCGCGCCGACGACCGGGAGTGGGACCCCGGTCGCCTCCCCCTCCTTCCCGGGCTGGTCGGGGTCAAAACACCCCGGGTCGGCCCGGTCAGTCGTCGCCGGGGAGGCTGGGGACCGGGCGCTCGCCGTACCTCCGGGTCAGCTCGGCCTCGTCGGTGCGGACGCTGAGGGCGACGTCGTCGGACTCGGCCCGCTCGAGATCCTCGACCGAGGCGCTGATCGCCAGCAGGGGCGTCACCTCGGAGCCCCAGACGGCCCGCACGGCCGAGTCCAGCACCGCGGGGAGGTCGCAGCCACGGCAGTCGACCCGGACCGACGCCTTGGCCTCGTTCCCGGCGTCGTCGACGTAGGTGGCGCGTACGCCGGTGACGCCGTCCTCGGCAGCGAGCTGCTCGGCCACGCGGTCGAGGATCTCCTGGTTCGCCCCCGCCTGCTCCGGAGAGGCGGCCGGGCCGCAGGCCGAGAGGGCGACGGCCACCACGACCGTGGGGAGGAGCCGCCTCACCCGCGTGCCATGTGGAACGTCCAGGCCGTCGAGCCGCCGCCCGGGTGGAGCCCCGAGAGCCGGTCCAGCGCGTCGCGGACGGCCGGGTCGTCGGACGCCTCGAGGTCGTCGACCATCGGCCGGTAGAGCTCGGTCATGGAGTGGTTGCCCGCGACCGATCCCGTCTGCACCTCGGTGACGATCGTGGTGTGCCGGGCGTCGTCGCCGTACGCCTCCCCGTCGAGGCGCGGCACGATGTCGTACTCGTTGACCAGGGAGAGCACCGAGACGTCGTCGGGCAGCTCGACGTGGTCGACCGGCGAGCCCGCCGTGACGACGTTGTCGATCCGGTAGGACCGGCCGCCCTCGCCGTGCGAGACGGCCTCGGCGACCCGGGCCGCGACGATGCCGCCCTGGCTGTGCCCGAGCAGGTTCACGGGCGCATCGGGCGGGATGCCCGCCTCGCGCATCGCGCGGAGGACCGCCTCGACGTAGGCGTTGTCGGCCCCGGCGACCCCGGCGAAGTTGGTGCCGAGGTTCTGGACGAGGCCGCTGTCGGTGAGCTCGTCCGGCAGGCCGGGGGTGCCGGCGGGGAACGGGCCGTCGAAGGCCTTGGTGCCGGGCAGGTAGACGTTGTAGACCTCGTGCGGCGGCGTGCCGACGCGCTCGATCTTGAACGCGTCGGGCTGGTCGGCCATCTCGTCGAGCTTGCGCATCGCGTCGGCGAGGCTCGCCGGGGCGACCTCCTCGTCCTGCTCGGACGTCAGCCCGCCCAGGTCCTGGTCGTAGAGGAGGGCAAGCAGTGCGGCGCCCTGCTCGGCGTCAGCAGGGAAGCCGACCCCGGGCATGAAGAAGTCGAGCAGTCCGGGCGTGCTCGCGACCACCTCCTCCAGCACGTCGGGGTGCTCGAGCAGCCACCGGCTCGGGTCCTCGAAGAAGTCGCCCTGCCACAGGGCCAGCGCGGTCACCGCCGCGGTCGGCAGCGGCGCCGTCGTGAGGCCGAGCCCGAAGACCAGGCCCTGGGTGTGCTGGCGGACGTCGACGAGGTACTCCAGCGCGCGGTCGGTCGTGGCCAGGGCCGCGGCCTTGGCCTGCAGGAAGGAGCCCGTCGCGGTCATCCGCACCGCGTTCGCGCTGAGGCCGCCCGGGCCGTCGAGCGCGCCGAGCAACCCGCTCTCGAAGGTCGCGAACGTCGCGGGGGCGAGGACCGCGCTGCTGAGCAGGTTGGCGTCGAGGACGTACTTGTGGGTGGCCAGCGCGGTCTCGCCGACGTTCCAGCCCTTGCTGCGGATCAGGCCCCCGGCGGCGTCCATGTCCTCCAGGTCGGCCTCCACCCCGTGGCTGCCGCCGACGACGGTGTAGTCGCGGTCGCTCACGCCCAGGCCCCCTCGATCAGGGTCGCCAGCCGGGGCACCAAGTCGCCACGCTCGCAGGGCTCCAGGCGCACCCGGGGCGTCCCGTCGTCGCCCCGATGCGTGCGGGCACCCCACCAGCCGTGCTGGTCGAGGAACCACACGAGCATCCCGGGCAGCCGGTCGGGCACGCTCGGGAGGACGGTGACGTGCAGGACGCCCTGGACGCTGCCGCTCCACTCCTGCAGCAGGGGGACGACGTCGGTGTCGACCCCGAGCAGGCCGGCGAGCTCGGGATGCAGTGCCGGGTCGCCCGCGGCGGCGGGCAGCGTGCTCAGCGCCTCCAGCGGGACCTCCACCGGCCGGCGGTCGCCGCCCGGGCCCGGGTCGGGCAGCGCGGCCAGGAGCTCGGTGCCGATCGAGCGGGCGTCGTACAGGGACAGCACGGCGTCGGCCCGGTCGCGCACCAGCGACCCGCCGACCGCGGCGTCGACCCAGTGGTAGCCGAGCAGGTCGAGGCCGGTTCCGGCCAGCGAGATCCGCACCCTCCGGGGCGCCGCCACCAGGCCGGCGACATTGGCCGCGACGGCGGGAGTGACCCCGTGGTCGTCGAGCACGCCGTGGCCGTGCAGCGCGATTCCGGCCTCGGCGAGCAGCAGGTCGAGGTCGACGCCGGCGAGCGCGGCGACGGTCGGCGACGGCTCCGGCACCAGGTCAGCCGGCAGCCGCAGGTCGCCGGACTCCACCAGGGCGCGGTCCAGGGCGCTCAGCCCCGGCAGGCCGAGCCGCACGCGGCGAGGGGCGGCGACGGGCCGCCGCTCGCCGAGCCGGATCACAGCCATCCGGTCACCCTGTCCCACGCCTCCTCGGCCTTGTCGTGGCCCCACTCGAAGGCCCCCTGGGTCTCGTCCCAGGCCTCCTCGGCCGTGTCCCGGATCCTGTCGACCATGTCGTGCATCCACGCGATTCGGTCCCGGACGGCCCGGGCGTGGGCGCGCAGGTCGTCGGCCGCGTCGTTGAGCTGCTGGGCGTTGCCCTCGAGGTCCTCGCACAGTCCCGAGCACCGCTCGCGGTAGCGGTCCGCGCCCGCCGAGTGCCACGCCACGAGGCCGACCTCGGAGCGGAAGGCGCGGGTCTGCTCCCGCACCTCCTCCGCCCGTCCGTCGAGCTTCGCGGCGAGGTCCTCCAGCGCACCCGGATCCGCCAGTCCCATGGCCGCGTCCTGCCCGTGACCCCCTCCGGTCAAACCTGGATCGGGCGTGCTCCGGCCGGCGCGTCAGTCCTCCGCGAGGGCTCCCAGCACGGCACCGGCGAGCACCCGCGCACCGATCCCGATCGCCCGCTCGTCGATGCGCAGGTTGCCCTGGTGCAGGTCGTACGTCGGGCCGTCCGGGGTGCGGGTGCCGAGCCGCATCATGGCTCCGGGGACCTGGTCGAGGTACCACCCGAAGTCCTCGCCGCCGAGGCTCTGCGGGGCGACGACCTGGCCCCGCTCGCCGAGCACGTCGAGCACCGCCCGGGCGAGGATCCGGTTGGACACGGGCTCGTTGACGACCGGCGGGACGCCGCGCTGATAGTCGACGTGGGCGGTCACGCCGTACGGGCTCACCAGCTCGGGGACCAGCTCGCGTACCAGCTTCTCGCAGTCGGCCCAGGCGACGGCGTCGAGGATCCGCACCGTGCCCGCGACCAGACCCTGGTCGGGGATGACGTTCGGGGCGGAGCCGGCGTTCACGCTCCCCCAGACCACGCTGACCCCGGCCCGCGGGTCCATCCGCCGCGACAGCACGGCCGGGAGCTCGGTGATCACCTTCGCGAGCGCGAAGGTGAGGTCGCCGGTGAGGTGCGGCCGGGAGGTGTGCCCGCCGCGGCCCTCGAGGCGTACCTCGACCCGGTCGGCGGCGCTGGTCAGCGGGCCGAGGCGCAGCCCCACCTGGCCGACGTCGACGCCCGGGTCGCAGTGCAGGGCGAAGATCCGCTCGACGTCGTCGAGGGCGCCCAGCCCCATCAGGTAGACGGCGCCGCCGGGCATGACCTCCTCGGCGGGCTGGAAGAACAGCCGTACCCGGCCGTCGAGCAGCCCGCGGGCGTCGGCCTCGGCCAGCGCGAGGGCCGCGCCGACCAGGGCCGTCGTGTGCACGTCGTGCCCGCAGGCGTGGGCGACTCCGGCGACGGTGCTGCTCCACGGGTCGTCGGTCGCGTCCTGAACGGGCAGCGCGTCGATGTCGGCCCGCAGCGCGACGACGCGGGCTCCCGCACCGAGCTCGGCGACGAGCCCGGTGCGGGGCAGCCGGGTGACCCGCCAGCCGGCCTCCTCCAGACGCCGGGCGACCAGCCGGGTGGTGCGCACCTCGTCCCACGAGAGCTCGGGATGGGCGTGCAGGTCGCGGCGCAGTCCCACCAGCTCGGCGTCGTGCTTCTCCACGACGCCGGCCAGGAGCGAGGAGGTCGGTTCGTCCGCAGGCATCGTGAGCGAGGTTAGTTCACGACGGCCCCCGACGGTCCCTGCCGTCCATCAGTGCGCGGGTCAGCGCCGCCAGCGCTCGACCTTCCCGGCCGGCGCGGTGCCCGGCTCCAGGCCGCTCAGCACGCCGGTCGTGGCGTAGATCCCCCGAGGCGTCCACTCCACGTCACCGGGCATCATCGCCTTGCGGACCGGACGCGCCCGCTTCGAGCCCTTCTTGATCTCGACGACCGAGCCGGCGAACAGCTGGGCGACGTACACGCTGCCCTTCGAGGAGACGGCGAGCCCGGTGGCGCTGGTCAGGCCGCCGGCCACCTTCCTCGCCCGCGGGCGCTTGGCGGCCGGGTCGATCCGGTAGACGGCGGCGTGGCCGGCCATGGTGCCGTCCTCGGGACCGCCCGGCAGCGTGGAGACGTACAGGTCGCCGTCGCGCGCGACCTCGACGTCGGTGGGGACCGACTCGAAGTGGTACGTCCTCCCCACCGCGCAGGCGGGCAGGCCCATCGAGGTCGCCACGGTGGACGTGATCTTGACGGGCACCGGCGGCAGCACGGCCACGGTGGTGACCTTGCGGCCCCGGACGCGGAACACGGCGTTGGCCGCGGCGTCCGCGACGTACACCGCGCGGCGGGTGGTGGCGGTGGCGTACGGGTGCGACTCGACGATGCCGCGGTACGTCGCCGGCAGGCCCTCGGCCGGGAACTGCGCGGCGCAGTCCGCCGCCAGGCCGCGGATGCCGTAGGTCACGCCGCGGTCGGGGTTCCGCTTGCGCTCGAACGCGTCGAGGTCGGCGAGCGTGCGGACCCTGCCCTTGGCGGAGCGCTGCAGGACGGCGGTCTGGCCGGTACCGCTGGTCGTCGCGAAGGTGACGACACCGGCGCGCTCGGACACCGCGCCGACCTCGTCGCCGGGCGTCTTCGCGGTGAAGATCGTGCGCGCCTTCCGGCCCGGCCGCTGCGCGTGCAGACTGCCGGCGAAGTTCTGCGAGTAGTAGACGGTGCCGTTCTCGGCGACGGCCAGGCTCAACGGGCTGAGCAGTCCCTTCGCGACGGCCTTCTCGGCCGGCTCCGTCCCGGGCGGGGCCGCGACGGCGGACGTGGCCGCGCCGAGCAGGGCGAGGACGGTCAGGCCGCCGACGGCGACGGCGAGGGGCGAACGGGTGGTGTGACGCATGGGTGGTGCCTCCAGTCGTGGGTGAACACGAGGAGGCTCCCGGTCCCGGTGTCCCGGGCGACAGGGTGCCGTGTCCCGGCCGACCCGGGAGCTGGGTGCGGCGAGGTGCGGCTCAGCGCTCGTCGTACGCCGCGAGGATCCGGTCGGCGGCGACGGGGGCCGGGAGGTCGCCGGAGAGTACGTCGGCGCGGACCCGGTCGCGGATCGCGCGCACGGCGGGCGAGTGCCGCAGCCGCTGGTCGAGCTCGTCGCGCACGAGGGCCCAGGTGAAGTCGAGCTGCTGGCCGGCGCGCTTCGCGGCGAGGCCGTCGGTGCCGAGGTGATCGCGGTGCGCGAGGACCCGGTCCCACAGGTCGTCGACACCCACGTCGGTGAGGCCGGAGCAGGTGACGACCGGCGGCGCCCACTCGTCGTGGCCGCGGACCAGCCGCAGCGCGCCCGCCAGCTCGCGGGCGGCGGCGCGGGCCTCCTGCTCCCGGTCGCCGTCGGCCTTGTTGACCGCGATCACGTCGGCGATCTCGAGGATGCCCTTCTTGATGCCCTGCAGCTGGTCGCCGGTGCGGGCCAGGGTCAGGAACAGGAAGGTGTCGACCATCCCGGCCACGGTCACCTCGGACTGGCCGACACCGACGGTCTCGACGAGCACGACGTCGTACGACGCCGCCTCGAGGACCGACATCGCCTGGACCGTCGCGCGGGCGACGCCGCCGAGGGTGCCCGCGCTCGGCGAGGGCCGGATGAAGGCCGACGGGTCGACGCTCAGCCGCGCCATCCGGGTCTTGTCGCCGAGCACCGAGCCGCCGGTGCGGACGCTCGACGGGTCGACCGCGAGCACCCCGACCCGGTGGCCGGCGGCGGTCAGCCGGCTGCCGAGGGCCTCGATGAAGGTCGACTTCCCGACACCGGGCACGCCCGAGACGCCGACCCGGGTCGCCGGCGAGTGGACGCCGGCGTCGCCGGACTCGGCGAGCCGGGTGAGCAGCTCGCGGGCGCGCTCGCGGTGCTGCGGGCGGGAGGACTCGACCAGCGTGATCGCCTGCGAGACCGCCGCCCGACGCCCCGCGCGGACTCCCTCGAGAAGCTGGTCGACGTCAGGCGGGGGCATCGTGCCCGAGCTGCTCGCGCAGCGCGGCCAGCAGGTCGAGGGCCGACTCCGCGATGACCGTGCCGGGCAGGAACACCGCGGCGGCGCCCATCTCCCGCAGGGTCGGTACGTCGTCGGGCGGGATCACGCCGCCGATCACGATCATGATGTCGGGACGTCCCTGCTCGGCCAGCGCCTGCTTCAGCGCGGGCAGCAGCGCGAGGTGGCCCGCCGCGAGCGAGCTGACCCCGACGATGTGCACGTCGGCGTCGACCGCCTGCTGGGCGACCTCCTCGGGCGTCGAGAACAGCGGCCCCACGTCGACGTCGAAGCCGAGGTCGGCGAAGGCCGAGACGACGACCTTCTGGCCGCGGTCGTGGCCGTCCTGGCCCATCTTGGCCACCAGGATCCGGGGGCGGCGGCCCTCGGACTCCTCGAACTCGTCCGTGGCGTCGAGGACCTGCTGGACCAGGGTGCCGTCGCCCTCGCCGGCGGTGTCGCGGTACACGCCGCTGATCGTACGGATGACCGCCTGGTGGCGGCCGTAGACCTTCTCCAGCGCGTCCGAGATCTCGCCGACCGTCGCCTTGGCGCGGGCCGCGTCGACGGCCAGCGCGAGCAGGTTGCCGTCGAGCGAGCCCCGCTCGGAGCCGCGCTCGGCGCTGTTGGTCAGCGCCTCGAGGCTGCGGCGTACCTCGTCGTCGTCGCGCTCGGCGCGCAGCCGCTCCAGCTTGGCGATCTGCTGGCGGTAGACGTCGTCGTTGTCGACGCGGAGCACGTCGAGCTTGTCCTCGGCCGCGAGCCGGAAGGTGTTGACGCCGATGACCTTCTGCGCACCCGAGTCGATCCGGGCCTGGGTGCGGGCCGCGGCCTCCTCGATGCGCATCTTCGGGATGCCCTGCTCGATGGCCTTCGCCATCCCGCCGGCCTGCTCGGCCTCCTGGATGTGCGCCCAGGCCCGCTCGGCGAGGTCGTGGGTGAGCCGCTCGACGTAGTAGGAGCCGGCCCACGGGTCGATGGTGCCCGTCGTCCCGCTCTCCTGCTGCAGCAGCAGCTGGGTGTTGCGGGCGATCCGCGCCGAGAAGTCGGTCGGCAGCGCGATCGCCTCGTCGAGGGCGTTGGTGTGCAGCGACTGGGTGTGGCCCTGAGTCGCGGCCATCGCCTCGATCGCGGTGCGCCCGACGTTGTTGAACACGTCCTGCGCGGTGAGCGACCAGCCGGAGGTCTGGCTGTGCGTGCGCAGGCTGAGCGACTTGGGGTTCTGCGGGTCGAACTGGCGGACCAGCCGGCTCCACAGCGCCCGCGCCGCCCGCATCTTGGCGATCTCCATGTAGAAGTTCATGCCGATGGCCCAGAAGAAGCTGAGCCGCGGCGCGAACTGGTCGATCGTCATGCCGGTCTCGAGGCCCGCGCGGATGTACTCGACGCCGTCCGCGAGGGTGTACGCCAGCTCCAGGTCGGCCGTCGCCCCGGCCTCCTGGATGTGGTAGCCGGAGATCGAGATCGAGTTGAAGCGCGGCATCTTCGCGGCGGTGTAGCTGAAGATGTCGGAGATGATCCGCATGCTCGGGGCGGGCGGGTAGATGTAGGTGTTGCGGACCATGAACTCCTTGAGGATGTCGTTCTGGATGGTCCCCGCGAGCTGCTCCGGCTTCACCCCCTGCTCCTCGGCCGCCGCGATGTAGAGCGCGAGGACCGGCAGCACCGCGCCGTTCATCGTCATCGACACCGACATCTCGTCGAGCGGGATGCCGTCGAAGAGGGTCCGCGCGTCGTAGATGGAGTCGATGGCCACGCCCGCCATGCCGACGTCGCCGCGCACCCGGGGGTGGTCGGAGTCGTAGCCGCGGTGGGTGGCCAGGTCGAAGGCGACCGAGAGGCCCTTCTGCCCGGCCGCGAGGTTGCGGCGGTAGAAGGCGTTGGACTCCTCGGCGGTCGAGAACCCGGCGTACTGGCGGACGGTCCAGGGCTGGGTGGTGTACATCGTCGGGTACGGCCCGCGCAGGAACGGGCTCAGGCCCGGCCAGGTGTCGAGCGCGTCGAGGCCCGCGAGGTCGCTCGCGTCGTACGACGGCTTGATCTCGATGCCCTCGGGGGACATCCACGGCTCGGCCGCGACGGCCTCGCCGGTCGGGACGGCGCCGCCGCCCAGCGACAGGCCGGAGAAGGACTTCGGAACGCTCATGCCAGCTGCTCCCTGATGCGGGTGAGGAACGCGAGGGCGTCGACGCCCGTCGCGCAGGAGTCGTCGGTGCCTTCCATCGGCTTCCCCGCGACCACGACGTACGACGCTCCGGCGGACCGCAGCGCCTCGGCGGCGGCCTGGCCCCACTCGGCGTACGCCGCGTCGGAGCCGGCGAGGCAGACGACCTGCTGCCCGGCGTACGCCGCGACCAGGTCGTCAGCTCCCTTCGTGGCACCGGCGACGTCGACCGCGACGCCGCCCGCGGCGAACAGGTTGCTCGCGAAGGTGGCCCGGGCGGTGTGCTGGGCGATCGGGCCGAGCGTCGCCAGGAAGACGTGGGTGGCGGGCGGGGTGTCGCGCATCGCCTCGAAGCTGGCGCCGTAGGAGCGGACGCCGGCCCAGGCGCCGTCGTCCTCGCGCTCAGGCAGCGTCTCCGCGAGGTTCGGGAACTCCGACAGGCCGGTGAGCGGGCGCTTGCGCTTCGCGACCTCGGCCTCGCGGCGCTCGACGGTCGCGGAGATCTCGGCGTCGAGGTCGGCGCCGTCCTCCAGACGACCGAACAGGTCCCAGGCGGCGCGGGCGAGGTCGTCGGTGAGCTTCTCGACGGCGTACGAGCCGCCGGCCGGGTCCGCCACCTTCGCGACGTGCGACTCGTCGACGAGCAGGTGCGAGGTGTTGCGCGCGATCCGGCGGCCGAAGCCGTCGGGGCGGCCGAGCGGGCTGTCGAACGGCAGCACGGTGACCGCGTCCGCTCCCCCGACGCCGGCGGCGAACGCGGCGACGGTGGTGCGCAGCATGTTCACGTAGGGGTCGTAGCGGGTCATCATCGGCTTGCTGGTGACGACGTGCTGGCGCATCGTGCCCGTCGCCTGCGACAGCTCCAGGACGCGCGCCCAGAGCCGGCGGGCGGCCCGGAGCTTGGCGATGGTCGGGAACTGCTCGTCGGTCGCGGCGTACCGGAACTCGATGAGCGCGGCGGCCTCGGCCACCGGGACCCCGGCGTCGGCGAGGGCGCGCAGCGCACCCACCCCGACCCTCAGCGAGTGCGCGAGCTCCTGGACGTCGGAGGCGCCGCGGTCGTGCACGGCGGTGCCGTCGACCACCAGGGCGAGGGTGCCGGCCTCGCGGGCGAGGCTCGCGGCGGCGACGAGTACGTCGGTGGCGGCCGTCGCGTCGACGCCGAGGTTGGTGCCGGCGGCGAGCTCGCGGCCGGCGGCGTACTCGACGAACGCGCGGGCGGCGTCGAGCGGGGCGTCGATGGCGTCGAGGACGACCGGGGCGAGGTCGAGGAGGACCCCGTCGAGAACCGTGGCGAGGTCGGAGCCGTCGGTCTCGACCCACAGCGAGCTCACGCCGCCATCGAGGTCGACGAGGACCGCCTCGTTGACCGCCTTCGCCGCGCCCGCGCCATGGTGCGCGCGGATGTCCCAGGCGCCGGTGCGAGCCGGGCGGCCGCTGGTCACCAGGTCGTCGAGGAGCTCGGGGGTGCCGAGCGGCGTGACGGCGATGCCGTCCAGGGTGGTGCGGGCCAGCTTCTCCCACACGACGCTGTCGGGGGCGTCGTCGCCGATCCGCCGCGACTTGCGGAGCACGGCCGCGGTCGCCGCCTCCCACTCCTCGCGGGTGTGCCGGTCCTCGGGAGCCGCCAGGTCGAGCGAACCCTGCGCGGGCTCGAGCTCCTCGGGCTCCGGGAGCCCACCTTCCACCTCGGTCATGGAGGGCACCTTAGGAGCGTTGGGTGAGGTCGGCCACGAAGTGTGACTTTTTCGATCCGGGGTGCGGGGCGCCGGGCTGGGATGTCGGGGGGCCGGGCTGGGTTGTCCGGGGGCCGCAATTGCAGCCGTTGGACAGGTCGCGGGCGGTGGAACATGTCCGGAGGCCGCAATTGCAGCCGTTGGGCAGGCAGCCGGAGGGCCACCCCTATCCTCCGCCTCGTGAAGGTGCGCGATCCACAGGGACAGACGTGGCGGGTGACCCGACGCTGGGTGCCGTGGCGACGGCGGCTCAAGGGCACGCTCGACGCGATGCCGAGTCTGCCCAGCTCGGGACTCGGGGACGACCCGGTCAGCGCGATCATCGGCATCGTCCTGCTGATCCTGCTGCTGCCGTTCCTGCTGCTCGCGCTCGTCGCCGGGTTGGAGCTACTGCTCCTGCTGCTGGTCCTGCCGTTCGCCGTGCTCGGCCGGGTGCTGTTCGGGCGGCACTGGACCATCGAGGCGCGGCGGGGATTCCGGCCGTGGTGGGAGGAGCAGGTCGGCGACTGGCAGGCCGCCGGCGTACGGATCCACGAGGTGGCCGAGGAGATCCGGCACGGGCACGCTCCCGAGCGCACCATCGGCGTGAACCGCTAGCGCCGCTAGGTGTACCCGGCCATCAGGTTGGTGACAGTCGGCTGGTTGGGGGCTTGCCTCCGAGGGCGCTGTGGCGGCGTTCAGTGTTGTAGTGCTCGAGCCAGGGTGCAAGGGCAGCGGCGCGGGCAGTGTTGCTGGTGAAGACCTGCCG
>NZ_DATJTA010000104.1:0-103952 GCF_035503875.1 Nocardioides sp. | reverse complement strand
ACTCGAACTGGTGTTCGATTCGGGGGTGGTCGTTGGTATCTGTGGATAGGCGTTTGAGGGGCCAGCGGGTGGCTCCGGCTGCTTGTCGGGTCGCCGGGTTTCGAGGCTCGGCGCTGGGGCGCCTCACACCTCAACCAGCGTGTGGGCCGCCGAGTGCCCCTCGCACCTCAACCAGCGTGTGGTCGCCGGGCGCCTCACGCTCAACCAGCGTCAGTGGGGCGCCTCGCGGCAGACCCCCCATGCCACACAGGGGGTGTCGCGTTGCCCGCGCGGCCTACCGACGAAGCGTCGCCTCCACGTCGACCCCGGTGAGTTTCGTCGGGTTGCGGACGGCGTAGATCCGGGTGATGCCGCGGTCACCCACGAGGAACGTGATCGCGGTGTCGTGGCCGTCCTCCAGGCCGACGATCATGGCGCCGGGGGCTCCGTTGAGGGTTGTCGGCACGATCGTGGCGCCGCCTCCGAACTTCGGGAAGGTGCGGAGCAGGTTCGCCACCTTCTTCGCGCCGACGATGGGG
Source organism: Nocardioides sp. (assembly GCF_035503875.1). Taxonomy (GTDB): domain Bacteria; phylum Actinomycetota; class Actinomycetes; order Propionibacteriales; family Nocardioidaceae; genus Nocardioides. Next base: position 103,434 of record NZ_DATJTA010000104.1, on the reverse strand, counting down.
TGGATGACCGCCTGGGCGATGCCTCCCCCGTCGGCCACGAGTACGACGTCGGGCGCGAGGGCGTGCAGCAACCCTTGGAGGTCTCCCCCGCTCACCGCGGCGAGGAACCGCTCGACGACCTCCTGCTGCTCCGTGCGGCTCACCTCCTGGCGGGGGCGGCGGGCCGCGACGTGCTCGCGGGCACGGTGGGCGATCTGTCGTACGGCGGCCACGGACTTGTCGACGGCTTCCGCGATCTCGCCGTACGGCAGGTCGAACACCTCGCGCAGGATGAAGACCGCCCGCTCGGTCGGCGTGAGGGTCTCGAGAACCGTGAGCATCGCGAAGGACACGCTCTCCGCCAGCTCGATGTCCTCGGCGACGTCCGGAGCGGTCAGCAGCGGCTCGGGGAGCCACTCGCCGACGTACTCCTCGCGACGGCGCGAGTTCGCCCGCAGTCGGTCGAGCGCCTTGCGGGTGACCATCCGGACCAGGAACGCCCGTGGGTCGACGACCTCGGACCGGGCCGACGGGCCGATGGCGTCCCAGCGGATCCAGGTCTCCTGGACGACGTCCTCGGCGTCGACGGCCGAGCCGAGCATCTCGTAGGCGACGGTGAAGAGCAGCCCACGGTTCGTGACGAACGGGTCCTGGGTCACGGTCACGACCCTACGGCGGCGCGCGGGGCGAGCGGCTTCAGGCCGCACGCGGCGGCGAAGCCGTCGGACTCGATGCCGAGGGCGACGTTCGAGCGGGTGGTGAAGTTCGCGAACGCGACCACCGCGGTCAGCTCGATCACGCCGGCGTCGCCGAGCCGGGTCCGGAGCGAGGCGACCATCTCGTCGGTCACGGCCGGTTCGGTCTCGGTCATCGCCTCGGCGTACGCGAGCACCTCGCGCTCCAGCGGGGTGAACGTGTCGGAGTCGCGCCAGCGCGGGATCTCCCGCGCCTTGGTCATGTCGAGGTTCTTGTTGTGCGCCTCGAAGTAGTTGAAGTCCAGGCACCAGGTGCAGCCGACGCGCGAGGCGACGGCCATGTGTGCGAACGACTTCAGCTGCTCGTCGCAGGCGTCCCACTTCTTGACCTTGCCGCCGACGGCGGCCATGTCCATCAGCACCTTCGGGTGGTGCCAGTAGACGCCGATCGAGGTGGGCACCTGACCCAACGTCTTCCTGGCGAAGCGCTTGATCACCGAGCCCTTCACACCGGTGATCTCGGCGGCGGGGATGCGGGTCGCTCCGGTCATGTCGTCCTCCTGTGGTGGTCGGTACGACATCAAGACGCCGGCGAGAGCCGAAGTGTGACAAGGACGGCCATCCTCACCGAGACATCTCAATTGCAACCGATGGTTGCGTATCCGCACGTGACGACCTACGGTGATAGGCAACCAAACGTTGCACGAAGGGAAGCGGGCATGGAGTACGCAAGCATCGAGCGCGAGGTCCACATCCAGGCCTCCCCCGAGGTGGTGTTCGAGGTGGTCAGCCGACCGGAGCACCTGAAGGAGTGGTGGCCCGACGAGACCACCCTCTCCTCGTCGGCCCCCGGCGCGACCGGCGAGCTGATCTGGGGCGACGAGACCGACCCGCGCGCCCACGTCCAGCTCATGACGGTGGTGGAGTCGGACCCGCCTCGACGATTCGCCTTCCGCTGGACACACGCCGCCGGCGACGAGGCCGCGCCCGGCAACTCCCTGCTCGTGACCTTCGACCTGGCACCCTCCGCCACCGGCACGTCGCTGCGGATGACCGAGACCGGGTTCCGCGAGCGCGGCTGGGAGGCGGCGGTCCTCGAGGAGACCTACCGCGAGCACGTCGACGGCTGGAACTTCTACGTCCCGCGCCTCGGCGCGTATGCCGAACGTCTGGTGGGCACGCCGTGACCGTCGTAGTCGACGACGATCTCTGGTCCGCGGTCGGCGACCCGACCCGACGACGGATGCTCGACCTGCTGCTCAGCGGCGGAGCGGGCACCGCCACCAGCTTGAGCGAGCAGCTGCCGGTCACCCGCCAGGCGGTCTCGAAGCACCTCGGCGTACTCGACCGGGTCGGGCTGGTGCACGCGACACCGTCCGGGCGCGAGAAGAGGTACCACGTGGACGACGAGCAGTTCGCGCGGGCGATCGCCCAGCTCTCCGCGGTCGGGGCGGCCTGGGACGCCCGACTCCACCGGATCAAGCGGATCGCCGAGACGATCCAACGCACCCAGGACGACGAAGCCCAGGACAGAGAGAGGTAGTCAGATGGTCGACATCCTGCACCGCATCGGCGTCGAGAAGGCGTCACCCGAGAAGGTCTACCCAGCACTCACCGCCATCGACGGCCTCGCCGGCTGGTGGACCGAGCAGACGGCCGGCGACCCCGGCGTCGGCGGCACGCTCGAGTTCCGGTTCGCTGCCGGCGGGTTCGACATGGAGGTGATCGATCTGGAGCCCGCCCAGCGGGTCCACTGGCAGGTCACGGACGGCCCACCGGAGTGGCTCGGCACCCAGGTGACCTTCGACCTCTCCCAGGTCGACGGCTACACCATCGTGCTGTTCGCCCACGAGGGCTGGGCCGAGCCCGGGGAGTTCATGCACCACTGCAGCACCAAGTGGGCGTCGTACCTGCTGAGCCTCAAGGCGCTCATGGAGACCGGCACCGGCGCCCCGGCCCCGCACGACGTGCTGATCAGCGACTGGCACTAGGCCCCCGCGGCACCCGCCATCTCCGTCTACCGATGACTATCTGGATGTTCATATGACCGCTATTCTGATCATATGAACTTCGGGGAACCGTTCGGCGGGTTGATGCCGGGAGCGCGCGGGGCGGTTCTCGCGACACTGCTCCGAACCGGCACTCCTCTCACCGGGCGGGGAATTCATGCCTTGGTCGAGGGTCACAGCCTCGGCGCGGTGCAGCAGGCACTCCGGGACCTGGAGCAGATCGGCGTGATCGCGGCCGAGACCATCGGGCGGGCCAGGGCACACCGCATCAACGAGACCCACCAGACCATCGCCCCCCTGCGCTTGCTCGCCAGTCCGCTCGAGATGCTGACCCACGTCGTACGTGATGCAGCATCGGGCGCCGAGACCGTGATCGTCTTCGGATCCGTCGCTCGAGGCGAGGCACGGGCCGACAGTGACGTCGACCTCGCGGCGGTCGCCCCGGACGAGTGGGAAGGGCGCGCACACCTTCAACAGCAAGTACGCGAGCGACTCGGCAACGACTGCGACGTCCTGCACCTGACCCGCGACCACTTCGCTCGCTCCCCCGAGGATCGCGAGCCTGTCGTCGCGGAGATACTCCGCGACGGCATCGCCCTGGTCGGCGCCATGCCTCGTCCGAGCCGCCGGAAAGCATCATGACGGCAGCCGAGAGCCTGAACTACGCCAGGCGCTACCCCCAGAAGGCCGAGGAGTACCTGGCGTCCGCCGAGGACAACCTCGAGATGGAGCGCGCAACCCCCGCCGCCGGCGACGCGATCCATGCGGGCATCAGCGCCAAGGACGCGATCGTCACCATGCTGACCGGCTCGACCAGCAAGGCGAAGGACCACGCCAGGTCTTCCGGCGAGCTGCGGACCGCCCTCGGGTCACGTCCCGAGGCGGCATCTGCCGAGAAGGCCCTTCGCGAGCTGATCACCGCGAAGGGCGACGTCGAGTACGGCACGACACTCGTCACCCTCCGGAGGGCCGAACCCCTCGTCCGCCGCGCACAGGCGCTCGTCGACCTGGCGAGACGCATCGTGCGCCCCGGCCACTGACGGCGCGCTGGCCACTCCCCTTGCGCGCGTCGTGAGTCGCCCACTCGGCCCGCTCGGCCTCGCGCAGCGCGACCTCGATCGGGGGGCGATCTCCTGCTCCCGCCGATCGCGGACAGTGGGCGCGGACGACTCCGCGGGAGGCTGATCGTATTCAACTCACTGGTTGACAACGCACGCCAGCAGGCGTACGTTCTATTCAACCCAGAAGTTGAATAGGAACCCGATGACCGACCAGCTCTCCCGCGTCTTCGCCGCGCTCGCCGATCCGACCCGCCGCGACCTCGTCGCTCGCCTCGCTGTGGGCGACGCGACCGTCGGGGCGCTCGCCGAGCCGTACGACGTGAGCTTCCAGGCCATCTCCAAGCACGTGAAGGTGCTGGAGGATGCCGGCCTGGTCAGCCGCAGCAAGGACGCGCAGCGCCGGCCGGTCCACCTGGAGGCGGAGGTGTTCGACCTGATGACGAAGTGGATCGAGCGCTACCGGCTGCAGGCCGAGGAGCGGTTCAGCCGGCTCGACGCCGTGCTGGCCGACCTGGACGACGAGGGCAACGACCTCCCCACCACCCGAGAAGGGACCGCATCATGACCACCACGAGCGAGCAGAACCCCACCGCCACCGAGCGCTACGACGAGGCGGCGATCGAGGCCGACGCGTCGGTGCCGGCCATCCACATCCGGCGCGACTTCCGGGCTACGCCGAAGCAGCTCTTCCGTGCCCACACCGACCGCGACGTCTTCGCCCGCTGGATGGGGCCGAAGGAGCTCCGGAACGAGATCACCGAGTGGGACGCCCGCGACGGCGGCTCGTGGCGCTACACCGCCCGGCACGACGACTTCGAGGGCTCCTTCCGCGGCTGCTTCCACACCGTCCGCGAGGACCGCATCGTCCAGACCTTCACCTGGGAGGGCATGCCGGACTCGGTCTCCCTGGAGACGATGACGTTCGAGGACCTCGGCGACGGCCGCACCCGGCTGCACGCCGTCTCGCTGTGCGACTCCTTCGAGGCCCGCGACCAGTGGCTGGCCAGCGGCATGGAGGTCGGCGTCAACGAGGGGTACGCCGAGCTCGACCGGCTGCTCGCGGACGACGAGGTCTGACCGACCCGGCTACGACCCGCGCAGGGCGGTCGCGGGCGTCGGTCGGCGCGCCGCGGCGAGCTCGCGCGGGGTCTCCCCCGCGTAGCGCCTGACCTCCCGGATGAGGTGGCTCTGGTCGGCGTACCCGTGGCGCGCCGCGAGCTCGGCCTGGGGCACGACGCCCAGATCCGCCACGGCCCGCTCGAAGCGCACCACGCCGGCGATCTCCTTGGGCGTGAGGCCGACCTCCTCACGGAAGGTCCGCACCACGTGGCCGTGGCTCCAGCCCGTGGCCGCCACCAGGTCCGCGATCCTGGTCCGACCACCGCTCCGCTGGATCCGGTCCCACATCCAGCTCAGCCACGACGGCGGAGCAGCCTCCTCGGCCGCGCGCCGGAGCAGCAGGTCCTCGACGATCCCGAACCGCTCCGTCCAGGAGATCGCCTCGCCGAGCCGGTCGCTCAGCGCATCGCCCAGCTCCCCGACCACGTCGCCGGCGTGGACGACGGACCGGGCCACCTCCCGCCCCGGGACCCCCAGGACCCGCCGGACCCCGAGCGGGGTCAGGTAGACCTGCACGCAGTCCTGTCCGCGGCTGAACCGGGTGTCGGCGCGGCCCGTAGACAGCCCCGCGGCGAAGGAGCGGTACTCGCGACCGGCGCCCACGCCGTCACCGAGCGCGTCGACCGCGAGGGGCTCGCCGAAGGACAGCACCAGCGGCACCACCGTGCCCGCGGGCTGGCGACGGCGGACCGGAGCGGGCGCCCGCTCGGACATCCCGACCATGCCGGCGATCACCCCGTCGAGAGCCGGCGAGGCGCGGTGCCGCACGATCTCGATGCGGTGTGCCTCGTCCACCCCGCCAGTGTCGCGGATCAATTTCCTTCAAGCCATCGGATCGTCGCGTCCCCCACCATCTGAGGCATGCGCAGACTGGTCGTGATCGAGTTCCTCACCGTCGACGGTGTCATGCAGGGCCTGGGCTCGCCCGATGAGGACACCGACGGCGGCTTCGCCCACGGCGGCTGGGGTGCGCCGTACGCCGACGCGATCCACGAGGCGGTCGCCACCCACGGGCAGAACCGCACGACGGCGTACCTCTTCGGGCGTCGGACGTACGAGAAGATGGCCGCCTTCTGGCCGCACCAGCCCGACGACGACCCGATGGCGCGGTGGCTGAACACCACCCCCAAGTACGTCGCCAGCCGCACCCGGCGCGAGCTCGACTGGTCCGGCGCGCAGTTGATCGACGGAGAGCTGAGGTCGGCGGTCGTCGACCTGAAGGCGGGCGGAGACGGCGACATCGCGGTCCTGGGCAGCGGCGTGCTCGTGGAGGAGCTCCTCCGCAGCGACCTGGTCGACGAGCTGCGGCTCTTCGTGCACCCGCTGCTCCTCGGCACGGGCAAGCGGCTCTTCCGCGGGCTGCCGGCTCCGCGCCGGCTCGCCCTCACCGCGTCGGGTACGACGAGCCGCGGGACGGTCGTGCTGAGCTACGACGTGCTCCCGCCGGGCTGAGCGCCGGGCTCTGTTCAGCGCAGGGGCGGGAAGACCGGACCGCCGCCGAACATCACGCGCGGCGAGACCGGGGTGCCGCCGTCGGGCTCGGTGACGCCGTACTCGACGGCGGCCTCGGCCGTGATCAGCACGCTGCCGGTGCGCTCGTGGATCGCCGGATCCGCGGCGATCGCGGCCAGCACGCGCCCCTGCAGCTCCGGCGTCTCGGCGTCGGTGACCGGGACCCCGGCGATGTCCTCGACCCCGCTGGCCAGCAGTTGCTCGGTGCGCACCAGGCCGGGCCACAGCGACAGCACCGTGACGCCGTACCTCCGCAGCTCGAGAGCGGCGTCATGGGTGAGTTTGTCCAGGCCCGCCTTGGAGATCCCGTAGAGCGTGGAGTGCAGGTACGCGCGGGTGCCGACCGAGGAGATGTTGACCATCAGTCCCCCGCCCTGCTCGATCATCAGCGGCGCGGCGGCGTGGGTCGCCACGTAGTGCGCGCGCAGCCCGACCCCGATCAGCGAGTCCCAGTCGGACAGCGGGCGCTCCCAGAACCGCTCCGGGGTCACGTGGTTCATCCGCGGGCCCGCCCAGGCGTTGTTGACGAGCAGGTCGATGCGGCCCGCGTCGGCGTGCACCTCCGACACGAGGCGCCGTACGTCGGCGTCGTCGGTGTGCTCGCAGCGGTGCGCCCGACCGGTCCCGCCGGCGGCATGGATCCGGTCGACGGTGGTCTGCAGCCGGTCGCTGTCGCGGCCGGAGACATGGACCGTCCACCCGGCCTCGGCCAGCCCGACGGCGATGCCCTGGCCGACGCCCTTGCTGCCGCCCGTGACGAGGGCGACGCGGCCCGCGGTCACGAGAACGACTCCGTGATCGCGAACCCCTCGGGGAGCGGCTTCGCGAGCGTCCACAGCACGGTCACCACGCAGTTGGCGATGCGCCACGCACCGTCCTCGACGACGTACCGGTCGGCGTACTCGATGGCGCTGACCCGCTCGGTCCGGTCCACGAGGTTGACCTGGCGGAAGCGCAGCGTCCACGACCCCGTCGCCTCGGTCCCGCTCAGCAGCGAGATCTCGGGATGCACGGCGTGGTGCATGTCCAGGATGACGATGCGGTCGTCCACGCGCAGCAGGGCGATCCTCGCGAAGACCTCGGCGATCCCGTCGGCATCCTCGAACCTGCCCACCTGCGGGCCGTAGTCGATGGTCGCGCCCTCGGCGACGAAGCAGTCGCGGAACTCGTCGGGCCGCTTGGCGTCGCAGGCCCGCAGGTAGCGATGCTTGAGCGCCTTGATCTCCTCGATCGCCTCGAGACGCGCGATCCGTTCCTCCAGGGTCGGCACGGGCAGTCCTCTCGGTCGCGGGCGGTGCTGCCCGTAGACAAGCACCGGGTGGCCGGCGTCTCCGGTTATCTCCCGGTCAGCGGTACCGGTTCCAGCCTCACCCGATCCGGGGGGTCCCGCGGGGTAGGTCGTTCTCGACCATGAGCGAGGTGGTGACCGACGACCTGGGCAGGAGCGAGCGGCGCGAGGTCTACGAGACGCTCGACCTGGCGCTGCGGATCGGCGAGATCCTGCTGTCGTCCGGGGCCGGGGCGGCCGACGTCACCGCCACCATGCTGGCCGTGACCCGCGCCTGCGGGGTGACCCACGTGGTCGCGGACGTCACCTTCGTCGACCTGGCCGTACGCCACCAGCCCACCCTGGACGAGCCCGCCGCCATCCAGATCCGCCGCGTGACCCACCGGGCGGTCGACTACGCCGACCTGGTCGAGGTGGACGACACCGTGAACCGCCTCGTCGCCGGCGAGCTCAGCCGCACCGAGGCGCGGAACCAGGTCGCCCGCATCGTGTCGACCGGCCACCAGCGGCGCCGCTGGGCGGTCACCCTCGGCTGGGGCCTGATGGGCACCGGGGTGGCCCTGACCCTCGGTGGCACCCCGGTCGTGTGCGTGCTCGCGTTCGTGGCGGCCTGCGCGATCGACGCGACCCAGCTGCTCCTGCCGCGGTCCCGGATCCCGGCGTTCTACCAGCAGGCGGCGGGCGGCTTCGTCGCCACGATCATCGCGGTGACGGCCGCGGCGGCGCCGCTCGACGTGAACCCCTCGCGCGTCGTCACGACCGGCATCGTGATGCTCCTCGCGGGCGTGGGCATCATGGGCGCCACCCAGGACGCGCTGAACGGCTTCCCGGTCACGGCCAGCGCCCGGCTCATCGACGCGACCCTGGACACCACGGGGATCATCGTCGGGGTCGGGGCGGGACTCACCGTCGGCGACCTCGCGGGGATCGGGCTGACCACGTTCAAGCCCGGAGCGGCCGGCCTGTCCGAGGCAGGAGTCACCGTGGCCGGCGCCTCGCTCGCCGCGGCGTCGTTCGCGTTCGCGTCGTACGCCCCGCTGCGCTCGCTCGTCGCGGTCGGGCTGGTGGCGGCGCTCGGGCAGGGGGTGCTGCTCGCGGTGGACGCCTCGGACGCCGGACGCACCTGGGGCTCGGCCGCGGCCGCGGTCACGATCGGCGCGGTCTGCTACCTGGTGGCGGGCCGGTTCCGGGTGCCACCGCTCGTGGTCGTCGTCCCCGCGATCGTGCCGCTGCTGCCCGGGATCGAGATCTACCGCGGCCTGGCTCTGCTCGCGGAGGGGAAGGACGGCGTCCTGCAGCTCGCCTCGGCGCTGGCCACGGCGCTCGCGCTCGCGGCCGGCGTGATCCTGGGCCAGTACCTGGCCCGGCCGCTCAAGCGCGAGACGCACCGGCTGGAGTTCCGGCTCTCCGGGCCGCGCATGATCGGTCCCTTCCGGCGGCACGGCGCCGAGGACGCGTAGCGACCTCAGCCGCGCAGGTCGGCGTACCGCTCCAGGAAGAGGGCCTCGGTCAGCGCCATCGCCTCGATCTCGCCGGGATCGACGCTCTCATTGGGCGCGTGGATCAGGGCCTGCGGCTCCTCGACGCCCATCAGGATGATCTCCGCGCCGGGGTAGGTCTCCTCGAACACGTTGCAGAGCGGGATCGAGCCGCCCTGCCCGAGGGACGCCATGGGCCGTCCGTACGACTCCTCCATCGCCGCCGCCATCGCCTGGTACGCCGGCCCGTCGGTCGACGCCTCGAACGGAGACCCGGTCGCCTCGATCTCGATGTCGACGTGCACGCCCCACGGTGCCGCGGCGCGCAGGTGCGCGACCAGGGCGGCCTCCGCGTCCTGCGGCGACAGCCCGGGCGGGATGCGCAGGTTCAGCCGCGCCGCCGCCTTCGGGACGATGGCCGCGGCCGACCCGACCACGGGCGGGCAGTCGATGCCGAGGATGGTCAGGGCCGGCCGCGCCCAGAGCATGTCCGACACGCTGCCGTCCCCCAGCAGGGACACACCGTCGAGGACGCCGGCGTCCTGCGCGAACTGCTCGGGCGGGTACGGCGCCCCGGACCACTCGGCGGTGTTGTCGAGCCCCGTGATCGTGGTGTTCCCGGCCGCGTCGCGCAGCGAGGCGAGCATGGCCACCAGCGCGGCCAGGGCGTCGGGAGCGGCGCCGCCGAACATCCCCGAGTGGACCTCCGTGGCGCTCGATGCCACGGTCACCACGACGTTGACCATGCCGCGCAGGCTGACCGTGGCGGCCGGGTGGCCGACGGCCGCGTTCCCGGTGTCGCAGACGAGGATCGCGTCGGCGCGGAGCAGGTCGGCGTTCTCGGGGACGAAGGCCTCGAGGCCGCCGGTTCCCTGCTCCTCGGAGCCCTCGACCACCAGCTTCAGGTCCACGCCGATCCGGTCCCCGAGCGCCCGCAGCGCGGCGAGGTGCATGACGATGTTGCCCTTGCAGTCGGCGGTGCCCCGGCCGTACCAGCGTCCGCCGACCTCGGTCAGTTCGAACGGCGGGGTGCGCCAGGCCTGGTCGTCGAGGGGCGGCTGGACGTCGTAGTGGGCGTAGAGCAGCACGGTGGGCGCCCCGGCCCGGCCGCAGGGCCGCGACCCGACGACGGCCATGCTGCCGTCGGCCGTCTCCTCCAGCCGGGCGTCGGCGAAGCCGAGGTCGGCGAACTTCTCCAGCACCCACTGCGCGGCGCGCTCGCACTCCTCGGCGGGGTACTGGCGCGCGTCGGCCACCGAGCGCAGGGCGACGAGCTCGGTGAGCTCGTCCTTGACCACGGGCATCAGGTCGGCGACGCGGCGCCTCAGCTCGTCCATGGATCAGTCGCCCGCCACGTCGTCGGTCTTCAGGTCGTCGGCGAACTCCTGGAAGTCCTCGAGCTCGTCGGGGCAGTAGATCTGGATGATCAGCAGCTGCCCCCGGACGACCCGGCTGTCCACGATGACCGGCCGGGACCCGGGGCCGGTGGCCCCGTTCGCCAGCTGCGCCAGCAGCGTGGCCCGGCTCAGGGCGTCGTTCGGGTTCTCGCAGGTCGCACCGCCGTCGTCGCCGAGGACACGGATGATCTGGTCCCGGTCCGGGGTGCGGGCGGCGCCCGCGTCCTGCAGCGCGGCGATCAGCTCGTCGGCCTTCTCCCCCGCCCTCGCGGACTCCCGGGCGGAGCTGAACGCGATGACGGCGATCAGGGCCAGCACGCCGAGGATCACGCAGGACGTCACGTAGATCCACGTCCGCTCCCGCGAGGACTGGCTCTCGGCCGGCGTACTCATGACGCGGTCACCCCCTCCGTGTCGGACCCGGCGTCGGGCTGGCGCCAGGACGGCTTGCGGAACCGGTAGAAGAGGAAGGGCACCAGCAGGCCGAGGCCGAGGGCGCCGCCGCCGACGATCAGGAAGTAGACGCCCGAGCTGCCGGAGGCGAACTGCGACGGCGGGATGAACCCGACGAGCAGGGCCGCCAGCGACGCCGCGAAGCCGACGCCGCACATGCCCACCAGCATCGGTGCCCGGTAGCCCCGCTCGTGGTTCGGATGCTTGCGGCGCAGCTGGACCGCGGCCACGAACATGAGCAGGTACATGATCAGGTACACCTGCGTGGTGATCACCGAGAAGATCCAGTAGGCGCTGGACACGTCCGGGATCAGCGCGTACGCCAAGCCGATCACGGTGGTGAGGACGCCCTGCACGACCAGGATGTTCTGCTGGACGCCGTTCTTGTTGAGGCGCTGCAGGAACGGCGGCAGGTAGCCCTCCTGCCGGGAGATCAGCAGCAGGCCCTTGGAGGGGCCGGCGAGCCAGGTCAGCATCCCGCCGAGGGAGGCGGTGACCAGCATGATCCCGACGATCGGGGTCAGCCACTGCCAGCCGAAGTTGGCGAACACGGCGTCGAAGGCCTGCATCACGCCGGCGGTGAGGGAGAGCTTCTCGGCCGGCACGATCCAGCTGATCGCGAGCGCCGGCAGGATGAAGATCGCGAGCACCATCCCCATGGCCAGGAACATCGACTTCGGGAACTCCTTGCCGGGGTTCTTCAGCGACGACACGTGGACCGCGTTCATCTCCATGCCCGAGTAGGACAGGAAGTTGTTCACGATCAGCACCAGGCTGGAGAGCCCGGCCCAGGCGGGCAGCAGGTTGTCGGCGCTCATCGGGGCCGCGGACTCGTTGCCCTGCCCGAGGAAGACGATGCCGAGCAGGACGAGGACGACGCCGGGGACCAGGGTCCCGATGATCAGCCCGCCGCTGGCCAGTCCGGCCACGCCCTTGGTGCCGCGCGAGGACACCCAGACACCCGACCAGTAGACGACGATGATGACCGCGGCGGTCCACACCCCGCTGGTCGCGAGCTCGGGGTTGAACACGTAGGCCAGGGTGCTCGCCACGAATCCGAGGAGGCTCGGATAGTAGAAGATCGTCATGGCGAACTGGCACCACACGGCCAGGAAGCCCATCGGCTTCGAGATGCCCTCCGAGACCCACTTGTAGATGCCGCCCTCCCAGCCCGACGCCAGCTCGGCGGAGACCAGCGACGTCGGCAGCAGGAAGACCAGCGCCGGGAGCAGGTAGAGGAAGACGCAGGCCAGGCCGTAGACGGCCATCGTCGGCGCGGCCCGGAGGCTGGCGACCGAGCTCGTCGTCATCATCGCCAGGGCGATCCAGGAGATCCACTGGGTCGTCGAGGCGCGGGCCCGCGCCGAGGACACGGCGGAGGAACCCGACCCGGCGGCCGGCAGGTCCGCCGTACTCATGGCATTGCTCGCAAGGTCACGTCCCCGGGCATGTGCGCCTCCTGGCTGTCGCTGGTGCGGCGAGCGTAGGAATCTGCGCGACCCCGCGGGGTCACCCGTGTCGGGTGATTGGGGTACGGCGACCTACTCGACGACGCGTAGCTCGCGGCCGGTGTTGTTGAGCCGCCGGCCGCCGTCCTCGGTGACGGTCACGATGTCCTCGATCCGGACCCCGAACCGCCCGGCGAGGTAGATGCCCGGCTCGACGGAGAAGCACATCCCCGGCACGAGCGGCTGCTCCTCGCCCTCGATCATGTACGGCGGCTCGTGGGTGGTCGTCCCGATCCCGTGGCCGGTGCGGTGGATGAACTGCTCGCCGTACCCGGCCTCGGTGATCAGCCGTCGGGCCGCGCGGTCGACCTCCTGGCAGGCGATGCCCGGCCGGACAGCGTCGACACCGGCCTGCTGGGCCAGACGCACGATCTCGTGCACCTCGCGGATCTCGGCCGTGGGCTCGCCCACGCACACCGTCCGGCTGGTGTCCGAGCCGTAGCCGTGCATCAGGCCGCCGAAGTCGAGGACCACGGCGTCACCGACCTCGATGGTGCGTTCGCCCGCCTCGTGGTGCGGGTTCGCGCCGTTGGGGCCGGAGCCGACCACCGTGAAGTCGACCTGCTCGTGCCCGAACTCGCGCAGCAGTCGCGCCAGGTCGGCGGCGACCTCGGTCTCCCGCCGCCCGGCGAACCGCACGCCGAGAATCTGCTCGTACGTCGCGTCCGCGGCGGCGCCGGCGGCCGCGAGTCGGGCGAGCTCCTGGGCGTCCTTGACCGCGCGGAGCATCGGCAGGCTCGTGGTCAGGGAGCGGTAGGAGGTCTGGGGCAGCGCGTCCTGGAGGCCGAGCAGGTGCAGCGCCCAGGCGGAGTCGGCGATGCCCAGCGTCGCCGTACCGGGGATGAGGGTGGCGGCCCGCGCGAACGGGTCGGCCCCGTCCGGCCAGTCGACGATCGACAGGGCCGGCGCCCCCACGGCGCCCTCGGCGTCGGGCCGCTCCAGCGTCGGCACCAGCAGCGTGGGCTCCTGGTCGGGGACGAGCACCAGCATCGTCATCCGCTCGGTGATGGCCGTGGGCTGGTAGCCCGTGAGCCACACGAGGTCGGGTCCGGGCGTGATCAGCAGCCCGCCGAGACCCGCGGCGCTCGCGTCGGCCACGACCCGGCGCATCCGCGCCGCGTAGTCGTCGGTCGTGATGGGTGCGACGGGCTCGGTACTGGTCATCGGGCCACGTTAGGAAGACCAGGTCCGGCCGCCCTCACCCTGAACGGGCGAGTCACCCGCTTGGGGTGAGGCCGGGAGTACGGCGTACCCAGGATCCTCGTCGCCGTCGGTCGTGCCGGACGAGAGGTGAGCCCATGGGTCAGGTCGGTGTCGTCAGGGTCGCGGGTCGCGCCGTGGGCGTCCTGGGTCTCCTCCTCGTCGTGTCGTGCGGCGGCGAGGACGGCGAGGGCGTCCTGCCCACGCCCACGCGGACCCCCACCGCGACGCTGCCCACGCCGACACGATCGCTGGACCTGCCCACGCCGACGCTGCCGAGTCCCGACCTGCCGACGCCGACACGTTCTCCCGACCTGCCGACCCCGACGCTGCCGAGTCCCGACCTCCCGACCCCCACGCGCTCCCCGGACCCGACCTCGAGCCCGGCGGAACCGACGACCGAGCCGGCCGGGCCGACCTCGGAGCCGACGACCGCCGAGCCGACGACCCGGGAGCCGGAGCCCGCGACCACCGCACCGACACCCGAGGCCACCGAGGAGTCCGACGACCCGTCGGTCGATGCGGCCGACGGGGAGCTCGAGGACGACGGCGTACCGGTCTGGGTGTGGTGGCTCCTCGGCGTCCTGGTCGTCGGCGCCGTCGTGGCCGTCCTGTTGGTGCTGCGAGCAGGACGTCGGCGCGCGTGGCGGCAGGAGGTGGACGAGGCGGAGGGCGAGCTCGCGTGGCTCGCCCGGGAGCTGCTGCCCGGCCTGCGGCAGAGCGGTTCCCGCGAGCAGCTGGCCGGCGGCTGGTCGGTGAGCCGGGAGCGGGTCGCGGCCGCGGAGGACCGGCTGACGGTGCTCGAGTCGTCGGCCCCGACCGAGGCCGACGGTCAGCGGGCGCGGTCGCTGCGGGACGCCGTACGCGCGGCGAGTGCGCGGATGGAGCAGCTCACCGGACCGGAACCCGTCGACACCTGGACCCGGGACGTGGACGCCGTCATCGCCGACCTCGAGGCGGTCCTCCGCCCGCCCCCACCGCCGAGTAGGCAGTAGTTCACGTCAGAGCTGACGGCAAGTTCTGCCGACTCGGCGCGCAAGTTCTGCCGACTCGGCGGGGAACTACTGCCGACTCGGCGCGAGGGTGGGTGGGCGGGAGTCGATCTGGGGGGCGGCGGAGCGGAGGTGGCCGCTCTGCCAGGCGCGGTGCACGACCAGGCCGGCGACCACCGAGCCCAGGGCACCGAGGGTCAGGTCGCCGAGGGTGTCGGCGTACCGGTCGACGGCGCCGGAGGTGCTCAGGAAGGCGACGTACTCGGCGAGCTCCCAGGCGAGGGCGGCGGTGACGCCGAAGGCCAGGGAGCGCTCGACGACGGCGCCCAGGGTCGCGCCGTGGTGGAGGGTGAGCAGGAGGAAGGCGGCGGTCAGCAGTCCGGTGTTGATGAAGTGCATCCAGTCGTCGAACGAGCGGATGGTGTCGTACAGATCGAGCCGGTTGCCGAGCGTGTCCGAGAAGCAGGTGATGGTCACGAGCAGGTCGGCCAGCCACGGGAACGACGCCCGGTCCCGCCACCGGAAGAACCACACCGTCGGGACCGTGAACGCCAGCAGCGGGTAGCCGATGGCGCGGGCCGTCGCTCCCTTGTCCTCCAGGTTGGCGGCCTCGGGCGAGATCACGACCGTCAGCAGGAGCAGCAGCAGGATGGCCTTCGCGGCGACGTCGAGGGCGCACACGAGGCCGGGGACGGCGTACCGGACGGCGGGTGGTGCGGGGACGCTCACCGCCGCAGGCTACCGAGACCCGAGCACCAGGCCGCTCGTGGGTACGCCGGTGCCGGCGGTCACCACCACGTTGCCGACCTCGTGCGGCTGGTTGACCGAGGTGCCGCGCACCAGCCGGACCGCCTCGGCGATGCCGTTCATGCCGTGCAGGTACGCCTCGCCGAGCTGGCCGCCATGGGTGTTGAGCGGCATCGGACCGCCCGGGTCGAGGTGGCCGTCGGCGATGAAGTGACGCGCCTCGCCGCGGGCGCAGAAGCCGAGCTCCTCCAGCTGCGGCAGCACGAACGGCGTGAAGTGGTCGTAGAGCACCAGCGCCTGCACGTCCTGCGGCGACAGCCCGCTCTGCCCCCACAGCTGGCGGCCGACGACGCCCATCTCCGGGAGGCCCGAGATGGAGGGGCGGTAGTACGACGTCATCATGTGCTGGTCCCGGCCCGAGCCCTGCGCCGCGCCCACGACGTACGCCGGCTTCTGTGGCAGGTCGCGCGCCCGCTCGGCGGAGACCACCACGAGCGCCTGCCCGCCGTCGGTCTCCTGGCAGCAGTCCAGCAGGTGCAGCGGCTCCGCGATCCAGCGCGACTCCTGGTGCTCGGCCAGCGTGATCGGTCGGCCGTGGAACCAGGCCTGCGGGTTGGTCGCCGCGTGCGCCCGGTCGATCACCGCGACGCGGCCGAAGTCCTCGGAGGTGGCGCCGTACTCGTGCATGTAGCGGCGGGCGAACATCGCGACCCACTGCGCCGGCGTGGAGAGGCCGTACGGCGTCATCCAGGAGTACGCCGCCCGGTCGGCGCTGATGTCCATCGGCCGGTCGGCCTGCCCCAGGCCGTACCGCTCGCCGGAGCGCTCGTTGAACGCCCGCCAGCACACGACGACCTCGGCGAGGCCGGAGGCGATCGCCGCCGCCGCGTGCGCGACGGTGCCGCACGCGGCGCCGCCGCCGTGCGGGACCCGGGAGAAGAAGGAGAGGTCGCCGATGCCGACGTTGCGCGCGACGTGGTTCTCGCTGCTCGACTCGGCGGTGAAGGTGACCATCCCGTCGACGTCCGAGGGACGCAGACCGGCGTCGGCGATCGCGGCCGAGACCGCCTCGCAGGCGAGCTGCAGCTCGCTGCGGCCCGAGGCCTTGGAGAACTCGGTGGCGCCGATCCCGACGATCGCGCTCGCTCCGGAGAGGCTCATCGCGCCCCCACCTCGACCTCGACGCTGCCGCTGACGTGGGTGCCGAGGGCGTTGTCGCCGCGTACGTCGACCGACACCCGGTCGCCCTCGACCGCCGCGACCGTGCCGGTCAGCGTCATCGTGTCGCCCGGGTAGTTCGGCGCGCCGAGCCGGATCCGCACCCGCTTGACGACGGCGGCGGGACCGGCCCACGAGGTGACGTAGCGGTCGACGAGCCCGTTGGTGGTGAGGATGTTCATGAAGATGTCCTTCGAGCCCCGGTCGACGGCGAGGTCCGGGTCGTGGTGCACGTCCTGGTAGTCGCGCGAGGCGATCGCCGAGGCGACGATCATCGTGCGGGTCAGCGGGATCTCCAGCGGCGGCAGCTGGTCGCCCACCTTCACGAGACGACCTCCTCGACGGCGAGCCGGGCGCCGAGGTCGGCGAGCACGGACGCCGGGGAGCCCAGGGTGCCCGCGAGCTGGCGGCCCCAGAGGAAGTGCCGGTGCACGGGATAGTCGACGTCGACGCCGATGCCGCCGTGCACGTGCTGGACGCGGTGCACGACGTCGAGCCCGGCCTGGACCCGCCACCATGACGCGACCTGGACGGCGCGGTCGAGGCCGATGCCGCTCCCGTCGCCGTCGACCGCCTGGACGGCCTGCCACAGGGTCACCCGCATGGCGTCGATGTCGATCCAGCAGTCGGCGAGCTGGTGCTGCAGCGACTGGAAGGTCGCCAGCGGCCGCCCGAACTGCTCGCGCCCGGAGGTGTACGACGCCGCGAGGCGCAGCGCCCCCTCGGCGACGCCGACCTGCAGCGCGGCCAGCGCCACCGCCGCGGCGCGCAGGGTGTCGGCCAGCGCGTCCGTGCCGCCGACGAAGCGCGCGGCGGCGCCGTCCAGGACGAGCTCCCCCGCGATGTCGTGGCTGCTGGTGACGCTGGCCCGCCACGTCGTGCCGGCGCCCTCGCGGGGCAGCACGAACAGGGCGGGACCGTCGGGTCCGGTCGCGGAGACGAGCACGTGGTCGGCGCCGGCGTACGACGGCACGGCCGCCTTGACGCCGCTCAGCCGCCAGCCGTCCCCGTCGCGGTCGGCCCGGCACGTGGGCCGCGCGGGCGGGCGGGCGTCGTACTCCTCGAGGGCGAGGGTGAGCCGGGTGCTGCCGTCGGCGGCGCCCGGGAGGAGCTCGGCGCGCAGGGCGTCGTCGCCGTGGCCGGCGACGGCGCGCGCGGCGACGGCGTGCGACCACAGCGGGACCGGGGCGACGTGGCGGCCCTGCTCCTCGAGGACGACGGCGAGCGCGGCCAGGCCGAGCCCGGCACCGCCGTCGGCCTCCGGGAGCGCGAGGCCGAGCAGGCCGGCCTTGCCGAGCTCGTGCCAGAGGTCGTCGTCCACGCGGGAGGGGGTCGCCTCGACGGCGCGCACGCGGTCGGTGGTGGCCCGGTCGTCGAGGATGGTGCGGGCGAGCTCGGCGACGGCGAGCTGGTCCTCGTCCAGGTTGAAGTCCACGGGAGGCTCCTCAGGCGGGGTCGGTGACGGGGCGGAAGAGCGGCAGGGTCAGCTCGGCGTCGGCGTCGTGCCAGCTCACTTCGAGCGGCATGCCGATGACGACATCCTCGGGAGCGATCCCGGTCAGGTTGGTGATCAGCCGGGTGCCCTCCTCCAGCTCGACCAGGGCGATCAGCAGTGGGAAGTCGAAGGCGGGGTGCCGGGGGTGGTGCGCGACGACGTACGAGTAGAGGGTGCCGCGGCCGGAGGCCTCGACGGTGTCCCACTCGAAGGACTGGCACTCCGGGCAGCACGGGCCGGGCGGGTGGCGCAGCGTGCCGCACCCGGCGCAGCGCTGGACGACCAGCCGGTGCTCGCGGGCGGCCTCGAACCAGAAGGCGTTGTCGAGGTTGACCGCGGGGCGCGGCCGGAGCGCCTTCGGCTCCTCGGGAGCGGGCTTCGGCCGGAAGCGCAGCGTGCGCCAGCGCTGAGTGGCGACCACCTCGCCGTCGGCGTCGCGGTAGGTCTTCAGCGTGGTCACGAACCGGCCGACGCCGAGCCCGGTGGTCTTGTCGGGAGAGATCGACTCGACGACCTCCTCGACGCTGACCAGGTCGCCCGGCACCAGCTCGCGCACGAACTCCAGGTCGGAGTCGGTCGCGACGACCGAGCTGTAGCCGCCCTCGGCCAGCAGCGCGACCAGCTCGTCGAAGGCGCTCGGCTCCGCGGCCGGCGCGACGGAGGCGGCGTACCCGCGCATGGTCCAGGCCTGGACCATGGTCGCGGGCGCCACGACGCCGGGACGGCCGGTGGCGCGGGCGGCGTCGTCGGAGACGTAGACGGCGCGGTCGTCGCCCATCGCCTCGGCCCAGTGCCGGATCATCGGCTGGTTGACCGGGTCCGCCGCCGGTCGCCGCTCGACCAGCACCCGGCCGACGAAAGCGGCCAGCCGCTCCTCGAAGTCCGCGCTCATCGCTTGGCCCGCGGCAGGCCGAGGCCCTGGGTCGCGACCATGTCGCGCAGGACGTCGTTCACGCCGCCGCCGAAGGTGTTGACGATGCCCTGGCGCGAGAGCTGCTCCACCTGGCCGGCGAGGACGGCGCCGGCGGAGCCCGCGCGGATCCGGCCGGCGGCGCCGAGCACCTGGCTCAGGCTGCGCTGGACGTCGATGTGCGTCTCGGTGCCGTACGTCTTGGCCGCGCCGGCGGTGGCGCCGGTGAGGGTGCCGTCGGCGACCGCGGCGGTCATCTTCCAGTTCATCAGCCGCATCGCCTCGAGCTTCGCGTAGCTGCGGGCCAGCTCCTGCTGCACCCACGGCTGCTCGATGACGCCGGTCTCCTTGGCCCAGGCCAGGGTGTGCTCCCACAACTGGGTCATCCGGCCGCCGAGCGCCGCCAGGCCGACCCGCTCGTGGTTGAGCTGGGCGGTCAGCAGCCGCCAGCCGCCGTCGACCTCGCCGACGACGTTGCCGGCGGGCACCCGGATGTCCGAGTAGTACGTCGCCGTGACGGTCATGCCGCCGACGGCGTGGATCGGGCTCCAGGTGAAGCCCGGGTCGTCGCACGGCACGATCAGGATGGAGATGCCCTGGTGCTTCGGGGCGTCGGGGTCGGTGCGCGCGGCCAGCCAGACGTAGTCGGCCGTGTTGCCGCCGGTGGTGAAGATCTTGGCGCCGTCGACCACGAAGTCGTCGCCGTCGCGGACGGCCCGGGTGCGCAGCGAGGCCAGGTCGGTACCGGCCTCGGGCTCGGTGTAGCCGATGGCGAAGATGATGTCGCCGGCCAGGATCCCCGGCAGGTAGGCCTGCTTCTGCTCCTCGGTGCCGTACTCCATCAGCGTCGGGCCGACGGTGTTGACGGTGACGAACGGGAACGGCAGGCCGGCGCGCTGGACCTCGTCGAAGAAGACGTACTGCTCCTCGATGGAGCGGCCCTGGCCGCCGTACTCCGTGGGCCAGCCGACGCCGAGCCAGCCGTCGCGGCCGAGCATCTTGACGACCTCGCGGAAGCGGTCGCCGCCGGCGCCCGCCTCACCGACCTCGCGACGCTCGTCCTCGGGGAGCAGCCCGGCGAAGTAGGTCCGCAGCTCCTTGCGCAGCTGCTGCTGGGCCGGTGTCTCCCGCAGGTCCATGGGGCTCCTCTGGATGCTCGGTGGTCGGCGCCCGGTGCTCGCGGACCGGGCGTGCTGCGACCGTAGGAGCCGGGCTCCGAGCGGGGGCCTGCTGATCCCGCTGATTGGGAGCCCGGTCCCCCTCAGAACCCCGGGGCGACGAGCTCCCACGGGGCGGCCCGCTCGACCTGGGTCGCCAGGGACAGCAGCAGCCCCTCGCCACCGAGGTCGGCGGCGACCTGGACCCCGATCGGCAGGCCCCGCGCGTCGCTCCCGAGCGGCAGCGACATCGCCGGCTGGCCGGTCAGGTTGAAGACGCTCGTGAACGCCGAGTAGCGGCCGGCGTGCTCCCAGATCGTCTCCGGGCGCGTGGTGTCCAGGGTCCCGAGCGGCGGCACCGGGTCGGCCAGCGTCGGCGTCAGGAGTACGTCGAAGCCGCCGGACCGAGGATCGAGCTGCCGCCCGAGCCGCCAGCCCACCCGCTGCGCCGTCTCCTGCGCACGGCACACCTCGAGGCCGGTCAGCGAGTGCCGGTAGTGCTCGTAGAGCACCCGGCTGAACGGCTCCAGGTCGTCGTCGCGCAGGTCGCGCCCGAGCTCGGTGAGCCGGGCGTCCACGGCGGACGCGAACCCGGCGCCCATCAGCACCGCTCCCCCGCCCTGCGACTCCTCCAGGACATAGTCGAGGGTCGTCTCGACGATCTCGTGGCCCAGGTCGGCGAGCAGGTCGGCGGCCCGTCTGAGGACCGCGAGCACCTCCCCGGAAGCCTCCGCACCGTCGCCCGGGCGGGTGGCGAGGCCGATCCGCAGCCGGCCGGGCGCCCGAGCCGCCAGCTCGACGAACGGTGCCTCCGGCGTCGGTGCCGCGAACGCGTCGCCGGGCAGCGCGCCGTGGGCGACGTCGAGCAGCAGCGCGCTGTCACGCACGGTCGTGGTGAGCGCGTGGTGCACGCTCACCGGGCCCGACAGCAGGGAGGGGTACGGCGCGGGGCTGACCCGGCCCCGCCCGGGCTTGAGGCCGAACAGGCCGTTCATCGACGCCGGGATCCGGATCGACCCGCCACCGTCGCTGGCCGTGGCCACCGGCACCATTCGGGTCGCCACGGCGACCGCGCTGCCGCCGCTGGACCCGCCGGTCGACCGCTCCAGGTCACGCGGGTTGCGGCACGGGCCGAAGAGCTGCCCCTCGGTGCTGGCGTTCAGGCCGAACTCGGGCACGTTGGTGGTCCCGAGCACGACCGCGCCCGCGGCCCGGTAGCGCCGGACCAGCTCGCTGTCCTCGCTCGGCACCAGGTCGGCGAAGAGGCGGCTGCCCCGGGTCGAGGGCAGGCCGGCCACGTCGGCGTACAGGTCCTTGACGAGCACCGGTACGCCGCGCAGCGGCCCCTCGGGCAGACCGGCCTCCACCTCGGCACGCGCCTCGTCGAAGCGGGTGTGCGCGATCGCGTTCAGCGCCGGGTCGTGGCGTTCGATCCGCGCGATCGACTCCTCGACGACCTCGCGGGCCTCGATCTCCCCGTCCCGGACGGCGGCGGCGAGGCCGGTGGCGTCGAGGCGGTCGAGCGGGTGCTCGCCGGCCACCGCTACGCGCGCTCGCGCAGGGCGGCGTCGATCTGGTCGGTCTGGGCCTGGCCCTCGACCAGCTGGCGCAGCAGCCACAGCCGCAGCACCCGCGAGATCGCGGTCGCGACGTACATCGCCGCGCCGATGCCGATCAGGCCCAGGAACGCGACCGCCAGGATCAGGCTGGAGAGGATGTCGCGGGTGTCCGACTGCGAGCCGGAGGCGTTGTAGGCGACGAAGGCGCCGATCGCGCCGCCGATCATCAGCAGGATGCCGACGACCCGCACGGGGCCGTCGGACTTCGAGCCGTCGGCCTTCAGCTTGTGGTCGGCCACCTCGCGGTGGAACTCGGCGCGTCGTTCTTCGGTGAGCATGTCAGCCTCCCAGGTAGGTGGTGGAGAGTTCGTCTTCGATCTCGGCAGGGCGTCCGACCCTGACGACGCGGCCGCCGAGCATCAGGGCCGCGGTGTCGGCGATGGGCAGTACGACGCGGGCGAACTGCTCGGCGACGAGGATGGAGATCCCCTCGGCGGCGAGCTGGCCGACGATGTCGTACATCTGCGAGACGATCATCGGCGCGAGCCCCATCGAGAGCTCGTCGAGCAGCAGCACCACGGGGTCGGTGCCGAGCGCCCGGGACAGCGAGAGCATCTGCTGCTCGCCGCCGGACATCGACCCGGCCAGCTGGTTGCGCCGCTCGGCGAGCTTCGGGAAGCGGGCGTACGCCGCCTCCTCGATCTCGGCGCGTTTGCGACCGGTGCCGGTGGCGACCCAGAGGTTCTCGCGGACGGTGAGGTTGGCGAAGACGCCCCGGCCCTCCGGGATCGAGCAGATGCCGAGCCGGCTGGCCTCGGTGGCGGTGATGCCGGTGACGTTGCGTCCCGAGATCCGCAGCTCCCCCGAGGTGCTCGGCATCAGGCCGCTGACGACCTTCATCGTCGTCGTCTTGCCGCCGCCGTTCGGGCCGAGCAGCGCGACGACCGAGCCCGCGGGCACGGTGAGGTCGACGCCCTTGAGCACCTCGATGGCGCCGTACGCCGCCCGGACGCCGAGCAGCTCGACGACGGGCTCGTCGGGTTCGGTGAGGCTCACGCGACGACCTCCGTTCCGATGTAGGCCTCGATGACGGCCGGGGACGCCTGGACCTCGGCCGGGGTGCCCGAGGCGATCAGCACCCCGTGGTCGAGGACGTGGATGCGCGAGCACAGCCCCATCACCAGGGGCAGGTCGTGCTCGACGAGGCAGACGGCGAGCCCGTCGTCGGCCAGGCCGCGCAGCATCGCCGCGAACTCCTCGGTCTCCCGCTCGGTCTGGCCGGAGGCCGGCTCGTCGAGCAGCAGCAGCCGGGGCTGGGTCATCAGCGCCCGGGCCACCTCG
Source organism: Nocardioides sp. (assembly GCF_035503875.1). Lineage (GTDB taxonomy): Bacteria > Actinomycetota > Actinomycetes > Propionibacteriales > Nocardioidaceae > Nocardioides. The sequence goes on along the minus strand of NZ_DATJTA010000104.1, from coordinate 80,316 downwards.
ACGACGCGCGCCCGGCCGGTGGGGATGTCGGAGACGTCCTGGTCGGCGATGTCGCCCAGCCCGGTCAGCTCGAGCACCCGCTGGGTCTCGGCCTCCAGGTCGAAGCGGCGCCGGGTGTTGGCCCGGACGATGTCGCCCGCGACCCGGATGTTGTCGCGCACGCTGAGGGACAGGAACAGCTCGAGGCGCTGGAAGGTCCGGGCCATCCCCATCCGGGCACGGGTCCCCGGCGCGACCTTGGTGATGTCCTTGCCGCCGAAGACGATCCGGCCGGCGTCGGGGCGCTGCATGCCGGTGATGCAGTTGTAGAGCGTCGTCTTCCCGGCGCCGTTCGGGCCGATCAGTCCGGTGACGGCGCCGGCACGGATGTCGATGCCGACGTCGGAGACGGCCGTGTTGCCGCCGAAGCGGACGACGACGCCGCTGGTCTCCAGCAGGTTCTCAGACGGGGACATGCTGGGCGTCCTCCTCGGTCGTGGGGTGGGTGCCGACGTGCGCCGCCCGCGTCGCCGGACGGGACGAGCGGTGCCGGGCCGGCAGGCCGAGCCGGCGGTCGAGGTGCTCGCCGAACGACTCGGGGTACGCCGCGTCGATGCCGACGAGCTCGAGCGGGGTCGTCCGCCGGGCGGCGAGCTCCTCCGGGTCGAGCATCTTCTCGGGCCGCAGCGCCGTGCCGATGGCGGGCAGGGCCGCCCAGAACACCAGCAGCACGATGCCGAAGGTCCAGGTGCCGATCACCTCGACGTAGGTCAGGACGTAGAGGACGACGGTGACCGCCACGGCGGCGTACCGGACCTCGGGGGCGCGGTCCAGGCGGCGCTGCGCGCGGAAGATCAGGAACAGGTTGCCGCTGGGGTTGTCCCCCACGCCGATCCCGATCAGGGCCGTCATGACGAGGAACAGGTGGGACAGGATGCTGAACGTCTCCGCGTGCACCGGGTGCTCGATCGAGAGGTCGTTGAAGGAGCCGACGATCAGCGCGAACCCGCCGCCGGCGAGCAGTCCGCCGAAGAGCGCGCCGCTCACGTAGCCGATGCCGCCGACGACGGTCAGCATCACCAGCGACAGGCCCAGCGTGTAGACGAAGTGGTCGGAGGTGACCGAGGTCAGCGCCATCGACATGAAGATGCCGCCGAGTCCGGCGATCGCGGTCGAGACCATGAACACCGACAGCTTCAGGCGCACCAGCCGCTGGCCGAGCATCACCGCGGCCGCCGGGCTGTCCTTCATCGCGGCCAGCCGTCGGCCGTAGCCGCTGTTGCGCAGCGCGACCACCCCGACGCCGAGCACCGCGAAGACCGCGGCCACGGTGTAGAGGAAGGTGTCCTGGTCGCCCAGGTCGAGTGGGCCGACCTGCAGCGGCGACATGATCAGGTTGCCGTTCGGGAAGAGCGCCAGCTCGTGGCCGAACCAGGAGCGCGGCTGGGTCTCGCGCAGCACCATCGAGGAGACGATGCCGCCGAAGGCCAGGGTCGCCAGCGCCAGGTAGAGCCCGCGCAGCCGCAGCGCCGGCAGCGCCACCAGGGCGCCGGTGACGGCGGCGGCGAGGACGCCGAGCAGCAGGCCGACGATGCTCATCCGGGCGTCGAGGCCCTCGCCGCTGATCCCGCTGTGGAAGGCCACGATGGTGGCGATCGCGCCGAAGGCGATGGGCGCCAGGTTGAGCTCGCCGGCGTACCCGGTCAGCAGGGTGAGCGAGAGCGCGATGATCGCGAAGGACAGGCCGAGGATCAGCGTGCCGACGCTCGAGTCGTCGATGAGCTGGCGGAACGCGACGGTGGCGACGACCATGACGACCGCCCAGATCGCGGCCCGTCGTACGGGCGGGACCTCGTAGCGCTCCCGGGTGCGGACGGCGGCGCCGCGCAGCCGGTCCTGCGGGAGCACGAGCAGGACGATGAACAGGATGATCATCGGCAGTGCGTCGCGCAGGTTGGTCACCCAGGTCCACTCGGTCGGGGCGTACGCGACCAGGTAGGTGCTGGCCAGGCCGAGCACGATGGCGCCGACGAACGTGCGCGGGATGCTGCGCAGCCGGCCGAACAGGGCGGCGGCGAAGGCGTCGATCACCAGCAGGGTGAGCGCGTTGGCCTCCAGCGCGCCCCCGGCGACCGGGGTGATCAGGATGCCCGCGAGCACCGCGAGGGTGGAGCCGAGCGCCCAGGCGAGGGCGGCGATCCGCTCGGGGTCGTGGCCGTTGAGGCGGAGCAGGTCGGGGTCGTCCACGGTGGCGCGCATCAGCACGCCCATCCGGGAGCGGGTGAAGAGCAGGCGCAGGCCGATCGCGATGGCGGCGGCGGCGAGCAGGCAGATGATCTCGTGGTAGCGGATCACGACGCCGGCCACCGTGATGTGGCTCTCGACGCCGAAGAACATCTTCGACATCCGGGCCTCCTGCGGGTCCCACACCCAGTGGGACAGCGACACGAAGCCGAGCAGGATCGCGACGGTGACCACGATCTTGGTCACCTCGGCGGTGTCGCGCAGGCCGCCCATGATGAAGCGGTGCAGCAGGAAGCCCATCAGCGGGCCGACGACCAGCAGCAGGATCAGCACGGAGAGCAGCGTGGGGACGCCCCACACCACCTGCAGCTGGTAGTAGAGGAAGGCGCCGATCATCGCCTGGGCGCCGTGGGCGAAGTTGAAGATGCCCGAGGTGTTGTAGGTCAGCACCAGGCCGGAGGCGGCGATCGCGTAGACCGAGCCGAGCACCAGGCCCAGGACGGTGAAGGTCAGGAAGAGGGTCATGCGGGGCTCACCTCGGAGGTCACCTCGGATGGATCGCGGAGGTCCCGCTCCGGCTGGCCGCGCGGTGCGGCCGGCCGGAGCGGGGGGACGGACTGGCTACTTCTTGGCGAACGCCGTGGAGATCCGGTCGGCGTCGAGCTTCACGCCGGCCGTGGCCGGGTCGACCTCGAGGATCTTCGACTCGTCGCACTGGAACTCGCCCTGCTCCTCGGGGAAGACCTGCGAGAACTTCTCACCCTCGAGCTGGACGACCAGCGCGCAGGACGGCGGCATGTTGCCGCCCGGGTCGGACGGCGCGTGCAGGCCGCCACCGGTCCACTCGTGGACGTTCGACAGGCCCTCGACCATGCAGTCGCGGGTCAGGTCGGAGCCGCAGTCCTTCGCGACGTCCGCCCACAGCAGGAAGGCGGAGACCGCCTGCATGCCGATCAGGCTCTTCTTCACTCCGGCGCCGTCGACGATGTCGACGTAGTCCTGGACGGCCGGCACGACGTCGGCGTTCTCCAGCGGCTGGAAGACCAGGCTGGCGATCAGGCCGTCGGCGGCACCGGACTGCGCGTTCCACTGCGAGGTGATGTCGCCGTACCAGGTCGACTCGAAGGCGTACTTCATGCCGGCGTCGACGCGCTGGAGCGCCTCGAGGAGGCCGAAGGCGATCGGGCTGGGGCTGTTGGACATCCACAGCGCCGAGGCGCCGCACTCCTTGAACTTCTCGGCGAACGGGACGTAGTTGGCCTCACCGTCCTGGCTCAGCGTCACCCCGCAGTCCTCGACGGTGGCCCCGAGCTCCCCGGCGATGTCCATCACCTTGGTCGCGCTCTGCTGGATCGGCGACGAGGTCGAGCCGAGGGCGGTGACGCCGTCCTTGATCTCCGGGTGGACCTGCATGTTCGCGTCCATGAGCGTGCCGTTGAAGAAGTCCACCGGACGCGGGACCGACTCGAACTTGTCCGGACCCATCGAGGCGTTCGGGCCGATCGTGAACGCGGCGACGGTCGGCAGGTCGCAGCCGACGCGGAACTGCTCGGCGGCCTCGTCGTACGCGAAGCCCTGGCCGACCAGCATGAAGTCGGCCTTGCAGGACTTCTGCACGACGGCGGCGGCGTTGGTCATCGCGGCGTCGTACTGGTTGCCGACGATCTGGCGGCCGTTGATCCCGCCCTGCTCGTTGCACCAGGCGATCATCGCCTTCACGCCGTCGCCGAGCTCCTGGTTGAGGCCGGGAGCGGCCGCGAAGCCGCGGTCGTCGCCGTACCCGATGGTGATGCTGTCGTCGGTGACGCCCTGGTCGGTGGCGCCGGAGGCGTCCCCCTCGCCGCACGGCGACTCGAGGTCGCCGAACGTCGTGGCCGACGACTGCGTCGAGCCGTTGTCGCCGGTACCGCCGGTGCTGCCGGCGTCCTCGCTGTCCCGGTCCGATCCGCAGGCACCGGCGGTGAGCGCCAGGGTCAGGGCAGCGATGCCCAGCCCGGCAGCGCGCGCGCTCCTGAGATTTCTCATTGGGTGGTTCTCCTTCTGGCTGACCGCCGACGGCGGCAGGTGGGGCATGACAGTCGGAGCCGTCGACACCTGACGGCGCGTGGACGGCTCCGGGGCGTGGTCGCACTCCCCGAGAGCGACGGCCGGTCGCCCCCTGGCTCACGCCGATCGGGCGATGCGGGGACTCGGACCTTGGTGGCCGAGCATGAGTGTGACCGGGAGCACCCCCTCGGCCGATGTCTCGGTGAGCGGGACGTGACGGACGGCCGGTGCGGCGGCGGACCGGACCAGTGCCGCCGGGAGGTCATCGGGCGTCCGCGAAGTCCCGCTCTCCGGTACCTGGCGTGTGGTCGCCATCACCCGCGGTCGCATGCTGATGTCGCCCCACCCCACGAGCCCCGCCCCACGAGCCCCGCAGGAGAGCGCATGACCGTCCAGACCGACCCCCGCCTCGCCGCACGCCAGGTCGTCGCCGGACTCGTCGCCCCCGGGGCTCCGTTCGAGCTGGTCACCGAGGAGGTGCTGGGCGCGCCGGTGAGCGTGTTCGCGAACCGCCGCCGGGCGCTGCACGAGCTGCTCGCCGAGTCGGTCGGGCACGGCGAGCGCACCTACATCGCCACGCTCCAGGAGCGGATCAGCTTCGCCGAGCACGCCGCGATGGTCTCGTCGCTGGCCCAGGCCCTCCGCGAGGAGTACGGCGTCCGCCCCGGCGACCGGGTCGCGATCGCCGCCGCCAACACCCCCGAGTGGATCGTCGCGTTCTGGGCGGCGGCCTCGATCGGCGCGGTCACCGTCGGGTTCAACGCCTGGTGGTCTCCGCGCGAGCTGGCCTACGGCCTCGAGCACGCCGAGCCCGTCCTGGTCATCGCCGACGAGAAGCGCCGTGAGCGACTCGCGGACGCCGAGGTCCCGGTCCTCGGGCTCGACGACGTCCGCCGGCTGGCCGCGGCGTACCCCGACGCTCCGCTGCCGTCCGCGGCGGTCGGCGAGGACGACCCCGCGGTGATCCTCTACACCTCCGGCACCTCGGGCCGGCCGAAGGGCGCCACCCACTCGCACCGCAACCTGCTCTCGGTGGTCGAGTACCACCGGATGAGCGACGCCCTCATCTCCGCCTTCGGCGACCCGACCGACCCGCGGGACCGCGCGTACCTGCTCGGCATGCCGCTGTTCCACATCGCGAGCCTGCACAACCTCGCGGTGCCGCGTCTGGCGACCGGGAGCAAGGTCGCGATGCACCTCGGCGCCTTCGACGTCGACCCGGTGATGCGGCTCGTCGAGCGCGAGCGGGTCACGAACTGGGGCGCCGTACCGACGATGGCGAGCCGGCTGCTCGAGGCCGACCTGTCCGGGTACGACACCTCCTCGCTGACCGCCTTCGCGCTGGCCTCGGCCCCGTCCTCACCGCAGCTGAAGGAGCGGCTGCGCACCCGGCTGCCGTTCGCGTCGTCGCTGGTCGACAGCTACGGGCTGACCGAGTCCTGCACCGGCGTCGCCGTCGCCACCCCGATGGACCTCGCCGACGCTCCCGGGACCCTGGGCAACCCGATCATCGGCGTGGAGCTCGAGGTCCGGGACGCGGACGGCAAGGCGCTCCCCGCGGGCGTCGAGGGCGAGATCTGCGTGCGCAGCGCCTACAACATGCTGGGCTACTGGAACGACGAGCAGGCGACGCAGAACAGCATCCGCGAGGGCCGCTGGCTGCACACCGGCGACCTCGGCATGCTCGACGAGCAGGGCCGGGTCAGCCTCAGCAGCCGGCGCTCGGACCTGATCATCCGCGGCGGCGAGAACGTCTACCCCGCCGAGATCGAGGGCGTCCTGGTCGACCACCCCGACGTCGCCGAGTGCATCGTCCTCGGCGTCAGCCACCCCGACCTCGGCCAGGAGGTCGGCGTGGTCGTCGTACCCGCGGCCGGTGCGGAGCTGGACGGCCTGGAGGAGCGGCTGCGCGAGTACGCCGCCGGCGAGCTCGCCTACTTCAAGGTCCCCACCCGCTGGCGGTTCGCGCCCACCCCGCTCCCCCGCAACGCCACCGGCAAGGTCATCCGCCGCGAGGTGGGGATCTGAACCGCGACGCGGGCGTGCGCCTGGGCGAGCGGTGGGTGCCGTTCCCGTCCTCGATCAGCGCGGAGGCCCGGCGCAACCTGGCGGCGATGGTCGGCCCCGAGGGCCGGCCGGCGCCGCAGCCGGTGATCGCGCCGGACGACCACGAGGGTTGGATGCGGTCGAAGGCCCTGGTCGGCGAGGCGTTGGTCCGGCGCTACGGGTCCCAGGTGACGGGCTCGGCGAGCGCGACCACGGTGGAGCTCGGAGGGGCGGTCGTGCACGTGGCGACTCCCGACGGTCCGCACCGCGACGACCGGGCCTACCTCGAGCTGCACGGCGGCGGCCTGGTGTACGGCGAGGGCGAGGCCTGCCGCCTCCGCGCGATCCTCGCCGCCGAGCAGCACGGGGTGACGGCGTACGCCGTGGACTACCGGATGCCGCCGGAGCACCCCTACCCCGCGGCACTCGACGACTGCCTGGCCGTCTATGCGGCCCTGCTGGAGACCTATGCCCCCGAGCAGATCGTGGTGGGCGGCGCGTCCGCGGGCGGGAACCTGGCCGCCGCGTTGGCCCTCCGGGCGCGCGACGAGGACCTGCCGCTCCCGGCGGCCGTCGTCCTGCTGACCCCCGAGCTCGACCTCACCGAGTCGGGCGACTCCTTCGAGACCAACCAGCTGCTCGACGTCGTCCTGCCGTACCGGCTGACCGACACCATCGCGCTCTACGCCGGGGACCACGACCTCGCCCATCCCTACCTGTCGCCGCTGTTCGGCGACTTCGAGGCGGGCTTCCCGCCGACCTTCGTCCAGGCCGGCACCCGCGACCTCTTCCTCTCGAACGCCGTCCGCATGCACCGCCACCTGCGCCGGGCCGGCGTACCGGTCGAGCTGCACGTCTCCGAGGGCATGCCGCACGGTGGCTTCATGGGCGCGCCCGAGGACGCCGAGCTCCACGACGAGGTACGGCGCTTCGTCCAGCAGTCCTGGGCCTAGCACCCCGCCGAGTCGGCAGAAGTTGCGCGTCGAGTCGGCAGAAGTTGCAGTCAGACCTGACGTGAACTTCTGCCGACTCGGCGTTTCAGGCGCCGGCGGACTCGCGGCCGCTCAGGAGCAGGCGGCAGACCAGCTCGGTGTCCGAGGCCAGCGCAGCCTCGTCCTGGCCCCGGTTGATCGCCGTCATCACGATGCCGTACCAGGCCTCCTCGAGGAGGCGCAGCACCCGCAGGTCGTACGACGTGGGCTCCTCGATGCCGCCCGCGGAGAGCAGCAGCTCCGAGAACGCGTCGGTCACGGCCGAGGTCGGAGACTGGGCGACGGTGGCGTTGTTGGACTGCATCATCGCGTGGGTGAGCAGCGGGCTCTCCAGGAGCTCACGGCCGGCGCGCACGAGGAGCCGGGCGATGGCCTCCTCCGGCGTCTCGCCGTCCTCGCGCCGGATCTCCAGCGTGGCCAGCCGGTCGACCTGCGAGCGCATCAGCGCGGTGAACAGGTGGGTCTTCGAGGGGAAGTAGCGGTAGAGCGTCGCGATCGCGACGCCCGCGTCCCGCGCGACGTCGTGCATCTGGACCCGCTCGAGGCCCTTCTCGGCGCCGTGGCGCGCGGCCGCGCGCAGGATCCGCCGGTAGCGCTCCCGCTGCTCGGCCGAGGTGGGCTCGGCCGGCGAGCGGACCTCGGATACACGCGGCACGTTGCTCCCCCTGGACTGGACTGACCCCAATCCTCCGACGTCCGGAAGGAGACGAGGCTCACGCGACCGGTGAGTGGGATGTCGCGCCGGGCCGCGCGCGGGGATCGGCTGAGGTGGATCCCGTACCCGCGACCGAGGAGATCCACCATGACGCAGCCGTCCGCCACCGACCACCGACCCGAGACGACCGAGTACGACGTGGTCGTCGTGGGCTCCGGCGCGGGAGCGCTGACGGCGGCCGTGCTCGCGGCCCGGGCGGGCCTGCGGGCGCTGGTGCTCGAGAAGACCGCCCTGCTCGGCGGGACCTCCGCCTACTCGGGCGCGGCGTGCTGGCTGCCGGGCACGGAGGTCCAGCGCCGGGCCGGCGTCCCCGACTCGACCGAGTCGGCGCGGACCTACCTGGGCGCGCTGCTCGGCGACAACGAGAAGGACCGCCGCGAGGCCTTCCTCGACACCGCACCCCGGGTGGTGGCGGCCCTGGAGGAGGACCCGGCGATCCGCTTCGAGTGGCGTCCCTTCCCCGACTACTTCGACCGTCCCGGCCGGGTGCCGGGCGGCCGGTCCTTCGTGCCGGTCGACCTGCCCCGCGAGGAGATCGGCGCGCTCGCCGACCTCGTCCGACCCGCCGTCGACCGGGACCGGGCCGGCCTCGGCCACCCGGACGGCCCGCTCACCGCCGGCCGCGCCCTGATCGGCCGGCTGCTGCTCGCGCTGCACCGCACCGGGCTCGGCACGGTGGTGACCGGTGCCGACGTGGACGAGCTGGTCCGCGAGGGCGACCGGGTCATCGGCGTGGAGGCGACCGTCGACGGCGTACGGCGCCGGTACGCCGCCCGCCGCGGCGTGGTCCTGGGCTCGGGCGGGTTCGAGCGCAGCGCGACGGCCCGCGCGAGCAACGGCGTACCCGGCGACGCCGCCTGGACGATGGCCCCCGAGGGCAGCAACACCGGCGACCCGGTCGCCGCGGCCGAGCGCCTGGGAGCGGCGACCGCCCTGCTCGACGAGGCGTGGTGGTGCCCCGGCATCGCGATGCCGGACGGCGGTGCGTCCTTCACGCTGGGCTTCCGCGGCGGCGTGGTCGTCGACGCCAACGGCCGGCGCTACGCCAACGAGTCGCTGCCGTACGACCAGTTCGGCCGTGCCATGGCGGCCGACCCCGCGCGGGTGCCGTCGTACGTCGTCTTCGACGCGCGCACCCAGGGCCGGTTGCCCGCGATCTCCCTACCCGGTGGTCGCCCCGCGGAGCACCTGGAGGCCGGCACCTGGGTGCAGAGCGACACGCTGGCCGGTCTCGCAGCCGCGATCGGCGTGCCGGAGGCCGAGCTCACCGCGACCATCGAGCGCTTCAACACCCTGGCGCTCGCCGGCGAGGACACCGACTTCGGCCGGGGCCGGGACGAGTACGACCGCTACTTCGCCGACCCCGTGCTGGTGCCGATCGCCGAGGCGCCGTACACCGCGGCGCGCCTGGTCCTCTCCGACCTGGGCACCAAGGGCGGACTCGTGACCGACACCGAGGCGCGCGTGCTGGACGCGGCGGGCCGCCCGCTGGCCGGGCTGTACGCCGTCGGCAACGCGAGCGCCTCGCTGACCGGTCGGGTCTACCCCGGTCCCGGAGCACCCATCGGCACCGCGATGGCCTTCGCGCTCCGGGCCGTGGCGGACCTGCAGGCCTGACCTGGACCGGCAGGCCCCGCGGCCCCGCTCAGCGGGGCCGCGGGAGGTGCTTGTTGATGAACAGGCCCTCCGTCGACACGCAGACTTCGCCCCCGGCGAGGATCTCGCCGGTGGTGCGGATCTTGCGGCCGTCGACGGAGACCTGCCGGGCCCGCACGGTGAGCTCCTCGAAGAGCGGCGTGGGCCGGTGGTAGCGCAGGGTGAGGGTGCCGGTCATGCCGGAGTCCCCCGCCCAGTGGTTCGCGACCCCGAGGGTGTGGTCGAGCAGGAGCGCCGAGACGCCGCCGTGGACGCAGCCGGGCGGCCCCTGGTACGGCAGGCCGAGGGTGACCCGGCCCTCGATGGAGCCGTCGTCGCGCCCGTGCAGGTGCAGCGGCGGGGCGACCGCGTTCTCCGGGCCGGTGACCGGGTCGTGCCGGGTGAAGCCCTCGCCGGCCCACATGTCGACCAGCCGCTCGTCGCGGCTGGGCGCGTGCTCCTCGAGGTACTCGGCGACCTCGTTCAGCCGGTCGGCGACGCCGTTCATCTCGGCCGCCGAGTTGCCGCCGGCGTGCAGCAGGGCGGCCACGACCCGGCGGGCGGCGGCCACCGCGGCGTCGACCCCCTCGTTCGAGGGCGTCGCGCTGAGGGTCGGCCGGTCGGCCGCGATCACCCGCGCACCTCCGCGCTCGCGTGCGAGAGCACCGGCGCGTCGTCGCGCTCCGGGCAGGTCGTGACGAAGGAGAGCCGGTCGCCCTCGCGCCAGACCGAGGTGCGCAGCGTCTCGCCCGGGACGAGTACGCCGGCGAACCGGACCGCGATGGACGCCAGCCGGGTCGCGTCGCCGTCGAGGACGCCGTCGACCAGCGCCCGCGCGACGATGCCGTACGACGCGAGTCCGTGCAGGATCGGCCGGTCGAAGCCGGCCGAGGCGGCGAACCCCGGGTCCGCGTGCAGCGGGTTGAGGTCGCCGTTGAGCCGGTAGAGCAGCGCCTGGCCGGGAGTCGTGGGGGTCTCGAGCACGTGGTCGGGGTCGCGCTCGGGCACCGACCACCGCTCCTCGGGACCGGGCTCGCCGCCGAAGCCGCCCTCGCCGCGCGCCCAGATCTGCATCCGGCTGGTCCACAGCGGCTCGTCGTCGGGCGTCATGGCGCTCGCCTCGAGCACGAGGACCGCCGCCTTGCCCTTGTCCCAGACCTCCGCGACCCGGGAGGCGATCGTGGCGGTGCCGGCCGCGGGCAGCGGACGGTGCACGGTGTGCGCCTGGCCAGCGTGCAGGATCCGGCGCAGGTCGATGTCGATGCCCGGCAGGTTCAGCCCGGGGCCGCCGCCGTCGCCGGCGGAGATCCCCTGGCCGGCGACGGCCGCGAAGGTCGGCAGCACCTGCAGGTCGCGCTCGAAGGTCCAGCGCAGCTCGGGATCGGCGTCGGCGTGCCGACCCGCCCCCAGGGAGAGGTGGTAGAGCAGCACGTCGCGGCTGGTCCAGGAGACCTCGCGCAGGGTCGGCTCGGCGGCGAGCGCCTCGTCGCGGTTGATCGGCATCGTGCTCCTTCAGTCCTTCGGGGCGGGCTCGGCGTCGCGGGGCAGTCCCAGGATCCGCTCGCCGATGATGTTGAGCTGGACGTCCGTCGTACCACCCGCGATGGACAGGTTGCGGCTGGAGAGGAACGACCAGGTCGGCGTACCGCGCTGCGCGGCGCCGTGGATCGCGGCGGCGCCCTGCCACTCCATCGCGGTCTCCCAGATCTCCTGGGTGTGCGCGACGCCGAGCAGCTTGGCGACGCTGGCCTCGGCTCCCGGCTGGGCGCCGGTGACCTGGCGCAGCGCGGTACGCAGCGCGAACAGGCCGCCCGACTGGGCGTCGGCGAGGATCTTGCCGAGCTGCGCGAGCCGCTGGGCGTCGGGCTCGGGACCCTCGGCGACCAGCTGGAGCAGCGACTCGCCCCCGCTGCCGAGCGAGGAGCCCCGCGAGAGCGAGACGCGCTCGTTGGCCAGCGTGGTCCGGGCGAGCTTCCAGCCGTCGCCCGGCTGAGCGACGAGCATGTCGTCGGGCACGAAGACGTCGTCGAGGAAGACCTCGTTGAACAGCGCCTCCCCGGTCAGCTCACGCAGCGGGCGGATGTCGAGGCCGGCGGCGGACATGTCGAGCAGGAAGTACGACAGCCCGCGGTGCTTGGCCGCGGTCGGGTCGGTGCGGGCGAGCAGGATGCCGTAGTCGGCGTCGCGTGCCATCGAGGTCCACACCTTCTGGCCGTTGACCCGCCAGCCGCCCTCGACCTTCTCGGCGCGGGTCGAGAGCCCGGCCAGGTCCGAGCCCGCGCCGGGCTCGCTGAACAGCTGGCACCAGACCAGGTCGCCGCGCAGGCTGGGCGGGACGAACCGCTCCTGCTGCCGTTCGTCGCCGTGCTCGATCAGGGTCGGCACCACCCAGTTGCCGATGACCATGTCGTGCGGGTGGAGGTCGGCGTCGCGGAGCTCCTCGGCGATGACGAGCTGGGCCACCGCGTCGGCGCCGCGGCCCCAGGGCCGCGGCAGGTGCGGCGAGGTGTAGCCGCGCTCGGCGAGGTAGCGCTGCTGCTCCGCGGCCTCCAGGTCGTGGGCCGCGGCCAGCTCCGCGCGCACCTCGGACCGGACCTGCTCCGCCTCCGGGGGCAGCTCCAGGCCCAGCTCACGCCGGGCGCCGGAGATCGTCAGCTCGGCGATCCGGCGCTGCCAGCGGCTCGTCGGGCCGAGCAGCAGCCGCAGGGTCTGGGCGCGGCGCAGGTAGAGGCTCGCGTCGTGCTCCCAGGTGAAGCCGATGCCGCCGAGGGTGTTGATGCAGTCCTTGGCCGCGCGGAACGCCGCCTCGACGCTGACCGCTCCGGCCGTGGCCGCCGCCAGCGACGCCTCGGCCGCGTCCGCCCCGGGGTGCTGCGCACGGGCCGCGTCCCAGGCGCAGACGCGGGCCTGCTCGGAGAGCGCGAGGCTCCAGGCCGTGCGGTGCTTCACGCCCTGGAACTGGCCGATCGGCCGGCCGAACTGCTGCCGGACCCGCGCGTACTCGGCAGCGGTCCACGTGGCCCAGTCGGCGAGCCCCGAGGCCTCCGCCGCGAACAGCGTCGCGGCCAGGTCGAGCGGCAGCTGCGGGTCGAGGTCGAGTACGTCGCCCGTGGGGACGCGCGCGCCCACGCGCACCGGCGAGAGCCGGCGGGTGAGGTCGTGGCTGGGCTCGTGGTCGGTCTCGACGACGTCGCGGCGGAGCAGGACCCACTGCACCCCGGCGTCGACGGCCACCGGCAGGACGAACAGGTCGGCGACCTGTGCACCCAGCGCCGGGACCGACTCCCCGGAGAGGTCGAGTCCCCCGTCGGAGGTCGGCGTACCCCGGAGGGTGCCGGGCTCGAGGGCGACGGCGGCGGTCGTCGTACCGTCCGCGAGGCCGGGGAGCTCAGCGGCATGGCCCGCGCGGTGGAGGATCGCGGAGCCCAGCACGGTCGGGAGGTACGGCCCGGGCGCCATCCCGCGCCCGAGCTCCTCCAGCACGACGGCGGTGTCGAGGAGCGTGCCGCCGATGCCGCCCGCCTCCTCGGGCAGGTGCAGGGCGAGCAGGCCCTGCTCGGCGAGCTCGCCCCAGAACGGCGGCAGCTCCTCCTGCTTGGCCTCGACCGCGTCGCGGACGACCGTCTCGGTGACGTGGCGGGCGAGGAGGGTGCGCACCGAGTCGCGCAGGTCGAGCTGGTCCTGGTCGAGGCCGAGGCTGCCGGTGCTGGTGGGTCGGGACATGCGTCAGATCCGTTCGATGATCGTGGCCGTGGCGTGCGCGCCGCCCGCGCACATGGTGACGAGCGCGGTGGAGGCGTCGCGGCGCTCCAGCTCGTGGACCGCCTGGGTGATCAGCCGGGCGCCGGTCGAGCCGACCGCGTGGCCGAGGGCGATGGCGCCGCCGTTGACGTTGACCCGGTCCAGGTCGGCGTCGTGGACCTGTGCCCAGGACAGCACGACGGAGGCGAAGGCCTCGTTGATCTCGACCAGGTCGATGTCGCCGAGCTTCATGCCCGCCTCGCGGAGCACGTGCGCGGTCGCGTCGACCGGCCCGTCGAGGTGGTAGTACGGCTCCGACCCGACCATGCCCGAGGCGACGATCCGCGCCCGCGGGCGCAGCCCCTCGGCCTCGGCGCGCTCCCGGCTCATCAGGAGTACGGCGGCCGCGCCGTCGCTGATCTGCGAGGAGTTGCCGGCGGTGTGCAGGCCGCCCGGGACGACCGCCTTCAGCCCGGCCAGCGCCTCGGCGCTGGTCTCACGCAGGCCCTGGTCCCGGGTGACGACGTGGGTCTCTCCGGTCGGGCCGTCGGCGCCGACGACCTGCGCGGTGACCGGCACGACCTGGGAGTCGAAGCGGCCGTCGGCCCAGGCCGCGGCCGCCCGGCGCTGGGAGGCCAGGCCGAAGGCGTCGAGCTGCTCGCGGGTCAGCCCGCGGCGCTCGGCGATCCGCTCGGCGGCCGTGAACTGGTCGGGCATGTCGAGGGTCCACGAGTCGGGCGTGGGCAGCCCGGTGTCCGGCGCGAGCGCGGCACCGAGGAAGACCCGGCTCATCGCCTCGACGCCGCAGCCGATCCCGGCGTCGATCGCGCCGGAGGCGATCAGCCCCGCGACCAGGTGGACGGCCTGCTGGGAGGAGCCGCAGGCGCAGTCGATGGTGGTGCAGGCGGTCGTGTACGGCAGGCCCGCGTGCAGCCAGGCGTTGCGGGTGACGTTGTTGGACTGCTCCCCCGCCTGGGTCACGCAGCCGCCGATCACCTGGCCGACGCTCGCCGGGTCGACGCCGGCCCGCTCGACCAGGGCGGTCTGGGCGGCGCCGAGCAGCTCGGCGGGGTGCAGGCCGGCGAGCGCGCCGTACCTGCGCCCCACCGGTGTGCGGACGGCCTCGACGATCACGGCCTCGGGCATGGTGGTTCTCCTGTCTGGATGGCGGCTCTCGCAGGCTAAGGACCCGCGAGGGTGCGCCCCGTCGGCCAGTCCCACCCAGTCGGATCTGCTCCGGGCGGCGTACTCGGGCCGACCTAGCGTGCGAGGCTCCATCCGCTGAGTTCGCAAGGAGCACAGATGAGCAGCACCCACCTGGCGGGACGCACCGCCGTGGTGACCGGCGCCGGCGCCGGCCTCGGCCGCGCGGAGGCGCTCGCCCTGGCCGCAGCAGGGGCCAACGTCGTCGTCAACGACATGGGTCCGGCCGCCGAGGACGTCGTCTCGGAGATCAAGGAGCTGGGCGTCGGGGCGGTCGCGGTGCTCGGCGACGTGTCCGACTGGTCGCTCGGCGAGCGCCTGGTCTCGACCGCGGTGGACAGTTTCGGCAGCCTCGACGTGGTGGTCAACAACGCGGGCATCACCCGCGACTCGATGCTGTTCAACCTCGACGAGAGCCAGTGGGACAGCGTCATCGCCGTCCACCTCAAGGGCCACGCTGCTCTCTCCCGGGCCGCTTCCGCGCACTGGCGCAACACCTCCAAGGCCGCCGGCGCCCCCGTCTTCGGCCGGATCGTGAACACCTCCTCCGAGGCCTTCCTCTTCGGCTCGGCCGGCCAGCCCAACTACGCCGCGGCCAAGGCGGGCATCACCGCTCTCACCCTCGCCACCGCCCAGGGCATGGCTCGGTACGGCGTCACCGCCAACGCGATCTGCCCCCGCGCCCGGACCGAGATGACGGCGAACGTCTTCGACGCCGACCCGAACGCCAACCAGCTCGACATCCTCGCCCCCGAGCGGGTCGCGACCTTCGTCTCGTGGCTGGCCTCCCCCGCGGCGGCCACCGTCAACGGCCAGGTCTTCGTCGTGTACGGCGACATGGTCGCGCTGATGGCGGCGCCGACGGTCGAGCGGAAGTTCACGTCCAGCACGGGCACGTTCACCGTCGAGGAGCTCGACGAGCAGCTGGTCCCCCACTTCGCCGAGCGCTCCCCGCAGCAGAACTACGCGGCGTACTCCGTCGCCGAGCTCGACACCACCGGGGTGCAGCAGCTCAATCGCTGATCGACCTACCCCGGGTCGGCCTGTCCCGGGTCGGCCTGTCCCGGGTCGGCCTGTCCGGAGGCTGCAATTGCGGCCGTTGGACAGGCCCGGACCCCGGAAACCCGTCCAACGGCCGCAATTGCGGCCGTTGGGCGGGTCGGGGGCGGGTCCGGGCCACGGGCCGAAATCAGCTCGGGTTGGGCAACACCCTCAGCCGAAGAACGCCTGGCCGCCGTCGAGCGGGAGCGTGGCGCCGGTGAGGTAGCGCAGGTCCGGGCCGACGAGGGCGACGACGGCGCGGCCGATGTCGTCCTCGCAGTCGCCGATCCGGCGCATGGGGATGCTGGCCACGAACTCCGCGGCCTCCTCCGGGTTGGTCTCGGTCCAGCGCTGCAGGCCCGGCGAGAGCGCGTGCGGGGCGATGGCGTTCACGCGGATGCCGTCGGGCGCCCACTCGACCGCCGCCGTACGCGTCAACGAGCGCACGGCCTGCTTCGCGGCCGCATAGGCGCCGTACGTCGTGGGGTCCCAGCGGACCATCGCGGAGGTGACGAGGTTGACGATCGACCCGTCGCCGCTGGCCTTCAGGTGCGGGTGGGCCGCCTTCATGAAGGCGAACGACGCGAACGGGCCGGTGCGGAAGCCCTTCTGGAAGGCGCGGTCGCTGAGGTCGAGCAGCGGGCCGTACGCCCCCGCCCAGGCGTTGTTGACCAGGATGTCGAGGCGGCCGAAGCGGGCGGCGACGGCCTCGACGACGCCTGGGACGGCGTCGGTCTCGGCGACGTCGCAGGCGAAGGGCTCGGCCTCGACCCCGCGCTCGCGGAGCAGGCGGCAGGTCTCCTCCAGCTTGGCCTCGGTCCGGCCGAGGACGGCGATCGAGACCCCCTCGCCGGCGAGGGCGAGGGCGATCCCCTGCCCCACGCCCTGACCGGCGCCGGTCACCAGGGCGACGCGTCCGGCCAGGTGTCGGTTCTCTGCGTTCATCGTTCCTCCTCAGAAGTGGGCCGGCGACCGGAGCGTGGCCTCGGCCCCGCCGTCGACGTAGAGCACCTGGCCGGTGACGTGCGTGATCTCGGGCGACGCCAGGACGCCGATGACGCGGGCGATGTCCTCGGGGGCGGCGTAGCCGTGCAGCGGCATCGGCACCGCGGTGTCCATGACCTTCTTCATCCGCGGGTCGGCGAACAGGTCCGTCGTCATCTGCGTAAGGACGACTCCCGGCGCGACGACGTTCACCGCGATCCCGGCGTCGGCCCAGCCGGGCGACACGGCGGTACGCCGCGCCCACTGGGTCACCGCCGACTTCGACGACGGGTAGAGCTGCTGGGGACGGCCGTCCGCGAGCGCGGCCTCGGTGAGCCGGGCCGACTCGTCGAGGTCGCCGGCCAGCAGCGCCTCGACGAGCGCCTGGTCGACGGGCTGGGTGCCGGAGATGGAGCCGACCAGGACGACCCGCGGCGCGGCGGAGGCGGCGAGCGCCGGACGCAGGCCCGCGACCACGTCGGTGGTCCCGAAGAAGTTCACCGCGGGCAGCGCCGGCGACGAGCCGGAGAGCCCGGCGCAGGTGACCACGCCGTCGACCACGCCGCCGGCCACCTCGAGGACGCCGGCCACCGCCGCCGCCCTGCCTTCCGCGGTGCTGAGGTCGGCGCAGACCTCGGTGTCCTTCAGGTCCACCCCCAGCACGCGGTCGCCGCGCTCCTCGAGAAGACGGCGGACGGCCGCGCCGATGCCGGAGGCGGCACCGGTGACGACGACGAGACGGGACATGGTTCCTCCAGGGAAGGTCGGGGTGAGTGGGCTCAGATGTGCGAGCCGCCGTCGACGCGCAGCTCGGCACCGGTGAGGTACGACGCGTCGTCGGAGGCGGCGAAGGCGATCGCGCCGGCGATCTGCTCGGGGGTGGCCTCCCCCATCAGGGAGCGGATCCGGCCGAAGTAGCCGAAGTCCAGGTCGCCGGGGACGACCGCGGCGGTGAGCGGCGTGGCCACCGTGCCCGGCGAGACCGGCACCACCCGGATGCCGCGGCCGACCAGCTCGGCGGCGAGGCTCAGGCTGAAGGCCAGCACCGCGCCCTTCGAGGCGGAGTACGCCGACATGTACGGGTTGCCGTGCGCGGCGGCGCTGGAGGCGACGTTGACGATGACGCTCCCCCGGCCGAGGTGCGGGACGGCCTCGCGGCAGGTGAGCGCGGTGCCGACCAGGTTCACCTCGAAGAGCAGGTGCAGGTCGTCGACCGTGAGCGACTCGATCGGGGTCGTGCGGTGGATGCCCGCGACGTTGGCGAGCACGTCGAGCCCGCCCAGGTCGCTGCCGGCGCGCGCCACGGTGGCGACCACCTCCGGCTCGGAGGTGACGTCGCAGACCGCGGTGGTGATCCGGCCCGGCCCCGCACACTCCGAGACGGTGCGGGCCAGGCCCTCCTCGTCCAGGTCGACGGCGAACACGGTCGCGCCCTCGGCGACGAACCGGACCGCGGCGGCCCGGCCGATCCCGGAGGCACCGCCCGTCATCAGCACGCGGCGGCCCTCGAAGCGCGCGGTCACCGCACCGCTCCCGCGGCAGACCGGCCCGCAGCCCGGCCGAAGAACGTCCCGTCACCCAGCGACGTACCGCTGATGTAGCCGTCGCCGTGGATGCCCGAGGTCGCGCGCCCGGCGGCGTACAGGCCGGGGATCGGCTCCCCCGCCCAGGTCAGCACGGCGCCGTCGGGCGTCGTGTGCAGCCCGCCGAGGGTGAAGCCCGCGACGCCGTTCCCGCTGGCCGCGCTGTCGCGGTCGCCGGGGTGGAAGCCGACCGCCACGTCGATCGCGGCGTACGGCGGCCTCAGCGGACGCAGCCAGTCCGGGTCCTTGCGGAACCAGGTGTCCTCGCCCCGCTCCGCGTCCCGGTTGTACGCCGCCACGGTGGCCGCGAGCGCGCCCGCGGGCATGCCCAGCTCGGCCCCGAGCTCGTCCAGGTCCTCGGCGGCGTACGCCGGCCGCACGCCCCAGCGCTCGCGCTCGGGGACGTCCTCGAAGCCGATCTCGTCGACGATCACCCAGTACGGCGCCGGGCGGTGCGTGACGGCCGCGTGGCTGACGATCCCGGGGTAGCTGTCCTCGTTGACGAAGCGCTGCCCGAGCCCGTCGACGACCAGCCCGCGCACGGCGAGCGCCGGCAGGTAGGTCAGCGCGATCTCGTGGGCGTGCATGCGCCGGGTCGCGGCGCCGACGTGCAGCGCCATGGCGATGCCGCTGCCGTCGTCGAGACCGTCGCTGACCTTGCCGTGCCCGAGCAGCGCCGGGGCGTGGTCGGCGAGCATCGGCTCGTTGTCGACGAAGCCGCCGGTGGTGAGCACGACCCCGCGGGCGGCGCGGTACTCGACGTCCTCGCCGAAGCGCCTGGCGCGGACGCCGACGACCCGCCCGTCCTCGACCACGAGCGAGACCGCCCGGGTGTCGGTGTGCGTCTCGACGCCGGCGGCCGCGGCCGCCTCGACGAGGGCGTCCATCAGCACCTTGCCGGCGTAGTACGGCGCGGGGCCGCGGTGTCCGCGGGGCGCCGGCTGCGCGAGCGAGTTGAACGGCGCGGCGTTCTCGCCGAGCCACATCAGTCCGTCGTCGGTGTCCGGCATCCAGGTCGGCCGGTCGTGCAGCGAGGGCTTGAAGACGACGCCGTGTCCGACCAGCCAGTCGTGGTGCTCGACCGAGCCCTCGCAGTAGCGACGCAGCTTCTCCTCGTCCGCGTGCGGACCGAGGGCGGCGACGAGGAAGTCGTACATCGCCTCGGCCGAGTCGGCGAAGCCGCATGCCTGCTGCGTGGCGGTGCCGCCGCCGAGGTAGAGCTCGCCGCCCGACAGCGCCGAGGAGCCCCCGGGAGCGCTCGCCCGCTCGAGGGCGACGACCGACGCGCCGGCCTCGGCCGCCTCGATCGCCGCCGTGGCGCCGGCGCAGCCGAGCCCCACGACGAGCACGTCGCAGGACACGGCTGCGGCCGCCTGGCCGCTCACGGGGTCAGCTCGGCGGGGGCGTGAACGCCGCGAGCGGCTCCGACCCGGACCAGTCGTGACCCCAGTAGGAGTCCGCGGTGATCTCCTCGGCGGTGTAGAACGACTCGTCGACGAGCATGCCCTCGGTGCCGTACTCCAGGTCCCAGCCGCCGGGCGCCCGGACGTAGAACGACACCATCTTGTCGTTGGTGTGCCGGCCCAGGGTCGAGGAGACCGAGAAGCCGAGCCGGTTGACGGCGTCCAGTGCCCGGCCGACGGCGTCGAGCGAGTCGACCTCCATCATCAGGTGCACCAGGCCGGGCGCCTCGCCGTGCGGGGCGGGGGCCAGCGCGAGGCTGTGGTGGCGCTGGTTGACGCCGAGGAAGCGCACCCGCCGGGCCGGCTGGCCGGCGACAGGCTTCTTGGGGCCGACCCGGATCGCGCCGCGGGGCAGGAAGCCGAGGACCTCGGTGTAGAAGGAGTAGGTCTCGTCGAAGGCGATGGTCGGCAGGACCACGTGGCCCATGCCCTGGTCGCCGGTGATGAAGTCCTGCGCCCAGGTGGTGCGCACCGGGCCGTGGTCGAGCACCGGGCCGAAGAAGACCTCGAGCGGCGTACCGGCCGGGTCGTCGAAGCGCAGGGCGGCCTCGACGCCGCGCTCGTCGCACTCCTCCTGGGTCAGCTGCTTGACGCCGAAGCCGGCGGCCTCGACGGCGCGGCCGACGCGGGCGAGCGCGAACTGGTCGCGCACCTCCCAGCCGACGGCGAGCACGTGGTCGGTGTCGCCCGGCAGCACGATCATGCGGTGGGCGCGCTCGTCCATGCGCAGGTACAGGCCGCCGTCGACCGGACCGGTCGTCTCGGCCATGCCGAGCGCGTCCACGGTGAGCTCGCGCCAGCGGGGCACGTCGGTGGTCTGGACCCGGAGGTAGCCGAGTCCACGGATGTCGGTCATGGGGATCTCCTCAGATCATCGAGAGCAGCGGTCCGGGCGGCGGGGTCACGCCGATGTCGGTCAGCGCCGACACGTGGAAGACCGCGCCCGGGACGTGGATCGCGTGCGCGAGGCCCATGTGGCCGTCGCGCCAGAACCGCTGGATGGGGTTGTCCATGCGCAGGCCGTTGCCGCCGGAGCGTGCGACGACCTCGTCCATGGCGCGGACCGCGCGCCACGCGGCCGCGACCTGGGTACGACGCGACTCGGCCCGGTCGGCGAAGCTGACCTCGCGCCCGGCCTCGGCGGCGTCGTAGAAGCGGCTCACGTTGTCGAGCATCGCCAGCCGGGAGATGCGGATCTCCTCGGCGGCGGCGCCGATCGTCGAGAGCACGTAGGGGTCGTCGGTGACCTTGGTGCCGGTCACCTGCACCCGGGTGCGCTGGTAGGCCAGGTGGGCGGCGAGCGCACCCTCGGCGATGCCGACGACGGCGCTGCTGATGCCCAGCGGGAAGGCCGTGGTGAACGGGATGTGGTACAGCGGGTTGGTCAGCCCGGCCTCACGCGGCTGGGTGCCGTCGAGGAAGTTCGAGAACGCCACCACGCGGTTCTCGGGGATGAAGGCGTCCTTGACGACGATGTCCTTCGACCCGGTGCCGCGCAGGCCGACGACGTCCCAGCTGTCCTCGACGATCTCGTAGTCCGAGCGCGGCAGGATCACGTGGTGGTTGCGCGGCGGCATCACCCGGTTGCCCTCGGCGTCGCCCATGAAGGCGCCCAGGAAGATCCAGTCGCAGTGGTCGGTGCCGGACGAGAACTGCCACCGGCCGTTGAAGATGTAGCCGCCGTCGACCGGCCGCAGCACGCCCATCGGGGCGTACGGCGAGGCGATCCAGGTGTCCTGGTCCTGGCCCCAGATCTCCTCCTGGACCTGCGGGTCGCACATCGCCATCTCCCACGGGTGCACGCCGACGATGCCGGCGACCCATCCGGTGGAGCCGTCGAGCGAGGCGATCCGCATGACGGTCTCGGCGAACTCGCGGGGGTGGGCCTCCGCGCCGCCGTGCTTGGCCGGCTGCAGCATCCGGATGACGCCGGTGTCGCGCAGCAGCTTGGCGGCCGCGTCGTCGAGCCGGCCGAGCTTCTCGTTCGACTCGGCCAGGGCGGCGATCTCGTCGGCGCGTTCCTCGACGGCCGCAAGAGCGAGGTTGGTCATGATGCCTCCTGATCAGATGGCCTCACGGTGCCACCGGCGCCGCCCCGGTCGGGGCGGGGTTCCCGGTCACCGGGAGGGGTGAGGAACGCGTTCTCTCAGGCGTCGAACGACACCTTGACCACCGGCGAGGTGGCCCGGGCCTGGCAGGACAGGATCAGGCCCTCGGCGAGGTCGGTCGCGTCGAGGACCTCGTTGTGGTCGAGCTCGACGGTGCCCTCCAGCAGCCGGCAGGCGCACGCGCTGCACGCCCCCTCCCGGCAGGAGTACGGCGCCTCGACGCCGGCCGCCAGGAGCACGTCGAGCAGCCTCGACCCGGCCGGCCAGCCCAGCGAGGTGACGTCCCCGTCCAGCTCGACGACCACCTCGGTGCGCTCCCCCTCGTCGTCGAGGGGCACGACCACCTCGGCGAAGGGGTCGCCCTCCAGGGAGGTGAAGACCTCCTGGTGCAGCCGCTCGCGCGGGACGCCGAGGTCCTGGAGCACCTTCGCGGCAAGATCCATGAACGCACCCGGTCCGCACACGAACGCCTCGCGGGCGGCGTACGGCGCGGCGAGCGCACGCAGGCCCACCTCCGTGGGCAGCCCCTGCACCGACTCCAGCCAGTGCACGACGGTGAGCCGGTCTGGGTGCTCGGCGGCCAGCGCGACCAGCTCGTCGCGGAAGATCACCGACGCCTCGTCCCGGTTCGCGTACACCAGGGTGACGTGACCCGAGCCGGCGTGCAGCGCGGTCTTGAGGATCGAGAGCACCGGGGTGACGCCGCTCCCGCCGGCGAGCAGCAGGAAGTCGGCGTCCAGGTCGGCGGGGACGAAGGTGCCCGCCGGTGGCAGCACCTCCAGCTCGTCGCCCGCCCGGACGTGGTCGCACAGCCAGTTGGAGGCGTAGCCCTCGCGGGTCCGCTTCACCGTGACCTTGAGCCGCGGATCGCGCACCGGGGAGGAGCACAGCGAGTAGCAGCGCGCCGCTCCCCCGGGTCGCTCCGACGGCACCCGCAGGGTCAGGAACTGGCCCGGGCGGTAGTCCCAGCGCTCGCCCCCGGCCGGCTCCAGCACCAGGGTGTGGGCGTCGGCGGTCTCGCGGACCACCTCGACCACACGCACCGTGGCCATGCTCAGCCGTTCCGACCCGCCGCGGCGTGGCGCGCGGCGATGTAGCCGAAGACCATCGAGGGCCCGATGGTGGCGCCCGGGCCGGCGTACTCGTTGGCCATCACGGACGCGCTGGCGTTGCCGGTGGCGTACAACCCGTCGATGACCGAGCCGTCCTCGCGCAGCACCCGGCCGTGCTCGTCGCAGACCAGGCCGCCCTTGGTGCCGAGGTCGCCGATCTGGATCCGGATGGCGTAGTAGGGCGCCTTGTCGATGACGTCGAGGTTGGGGTTCGTCAGGTTCGGGTCGCCGTAGTACTGGTCGTACGCCGACTCGCCGCGGCCGAAGTCCTCGTCGACGCCGCTGCGGGCGAAGCCGTTGAACCGCTCGACGGTCGCGACCAGGTTCTCCTCGTGCACGCCGATCGAGCGGGCCAGCTCGGCCAGGGTGTCGGCGCGGTGCACCATCCCTGCCTCGTAGAACGACTTCGGGAACGGGGCGCCGGGCAGGATCTGCGCGAACGGGTAGCGCGAGCGCGCCCGGGCGTCCATCACGCACCAGGCCTCGAGGTGCTTGCCCTCGAGCTGGTCGTGGACGAAGTTGACGTACGGCGAGGACTCGTTGGTGAAGCGCCGCCCGTCGGTCGAGACGATGACCTGGCCGGGGATGGCCCGCTCGGAGACCAGCGGGATCGTCGCCCCGGTGGGGTGCTCCACGCTCGGCATCCACCACGCGTCGTCCATGAAGTCGACGGCCGCGCCGAGCTGCAGGCCGGCGACGATGCCGTCGCCGGTGTTCTCGCGGGCGCCGAGGCTGTGGTTCTCGCGGCCGCCCTCGGGCAGGTAGGCCTCCCGCAGCTCGGGGTCGTGGTCGAAGCCGCCGCAGGCCAGCAGCACGCCGTACCGGCCGTGGATGCGCTCGGTCCGGCCCTCACGCGTGACCTCGATGCCGACGACGGCGCCGTCCTCGACGACCAGCGCGGTCATCGGGGTCTGCAGCCACAGCGGGATCGAGGCGTCCTTCAGCGCCATCCGCAGGCGGGCGACCAGCGCCCGGCCCCCGGTGGCCATGTGCCGGCGTCGTACGACGTTGGAGGAGACCCGCCAGGCGGCGACGACCGACTTCCACCGGCCGCGCCAGGTGCGCTTGACCATCGCCAGGTCGCGGTAGTCGGCGGAGGTGATCCAGAGACCGAGCGGGCCCTTCATGCTGTTGGGCCGCTGGAAGCGCTCGTCGTCACCCAGCTTGCGGGTGTCGAACGGCTTCGGCTCGACCGAGCGGCCGGCGGGGCGACCGCCGTCCCACTCGGGGTGGTAGTCGGAGTAGCCCTTGGTCCACGACAGCTTCCACCACCGGCTCCGGGCGAGCAGCTCCATCGTGGCCGGGCCGTGGTCGACGAAGGCGTCGAGGCGCTCGGGCGCCACCTTGCCCTCGGTGAGCGCGTCGAGGTAACGCCGGATCGAGTCGCGACTGTCGTCGTGCCCGGCCTGGCGCAGGGTGGGGTTGTTGGGGATCCAGATGCCGCCGCCGGAGATGCCGGTGCTGCCGCCGAACTTCTTCGCCTTCTCGACGACGAGCGTGGACATCCCCGCGTCGTGCGCGGCGAGCGCGGCGGTCATCCCGCCGCCGCCGGAGCCGACGACCAGGAAGTCGACCTCGTGGTCCCAGGCGCCCTGGGTCTTGTCGTCCCGGGTGGTCGCGTCGGTCATTCTCGTCAGTCCTTCCGAGTGAGGAACGCGAGCACGACGGCCTCCCAGGCCGACTTCTGCTCGATCATGGCCCAGTGGCCGCAGTTGGGGAGCACGTGCAGCTCGGCGTCGGGGATGGTGCGCATCGGCACCAGCGCCATGTCGAGCGGGCTGACCCGGTCGTCGCGCCCCCAGGTGATCAGGGTGCGCGCCTTCACCTGGTGCAGCATCGCCCAGTACGGCGGCTCCGGCGATGCGCTCGCCGCCTTGGCCATGCCCTCCAGGGCGGCGCGGCTGTACATCCGGCGCGCGGCGGCCAGGGTGCTCGGCTCGGTCGCCTGCGCCCAGCGCTCCTCGATCATCTGCTCGGTCACCATCGCGCGGTCGAAGACCATCGAGTTGAGCCACTCGACCAGCCGTTCGCGGCTGGGCGCCTCGGTGAACTCCATGAGCAGGTTGAGGCCCTCGCCCGGGGACGGGCTGAGCAGCGCCCGGCCCATGCCACCGACCGTGACCATCCGGCGGATCCGGTCCGGCTGCGCCATCGCGAACCGGGTGGAGACGACCCCGCCCATCGAGTTGCCGATGACGTCGACCTGCTCCAGGCCGAGCCCGTCGAGGAACCGGCCGACGGCCGGCAGCGCGGCCGCCATCGGGTGCTGCTCGGTGGGGTCGCTGACCCCGAAGCCGGGGAACTCCAGCACCAGGCAGCGGAAGTGCTCCGCGAACACGGGCAGGTTGGCGCCGAAGTTGCGCCAGCCCGTCACGCCGGGGCCGGAGCCGTGCAGCAGCAGGAGCGGCGGAGCATCCGGATCACCGGCCTCGTGGTACCGCAGCACCCCGTCCTCGGTGGTCAGCTCGCGCAGGGTCTCGTCGTGGGTCAGGCTCACCACGCCACGGTAGGAACCGGTCTTCCGGGTGATCTCCGGCGATCCCGATGACCGGGAGTGGGGGCGGGGGCGGGGCGGGGGCTGCTGCTTCATCACGGTATGCAGACGAGCTGTCACTCCCCACGACGTACCCACCGTGGTGAGTGCGAGCTCGTCGGCATACCGTGATGAACCTGCGACCGCCCCATCCCCCACCCGACCGGTCACCGGGACCCGCCGGACCTCGGCAACGGGAGCCCGCCGTACCGTCGAGGACATGAGCGAGACCCAGCCAGAACCCGCTGTCAGCGCCCCCACCGCGGCCGAGATGCGCCGCGCGATGGGCTACTTCGCCAGCGGTGTCACCATCGTGACCGGACAGGGCGAGGAGCCGGTCGGCTTCGCCTGCCAGTCGTTCGCGTCGGTCTCCCTGGAGCCGCCGCTGGTGCTCTTCTGCGCCGACCACCGGGGCCGCGCCTGGCCCGACATCCGGCGCTCGGGCCGGTTCACCGTGAACGTCCTCGGCGAGGACCAGGACGACCTGTGCCAGCGCTTCGGGTCCAGCCGGGGTCGCAAGTACGACGGGCTCGAGTGGGAGACCTCGCGCTGGGGTACGCCGTCGCTCCCGGGTGCCCTGATGCGCGTGCACGCCGCCGTCGAGACCGTCCACGTCGCCGGTGACCACGACGTGGTGATCGGCCGGGTGCTGGAGCTGGAGACCACCCCCGCCTGGGAGCAGCCGATGCTGTTCTTCCGCGGCCGCTTCGGTGTGGAGGACGCGAACAGCGAGATCGCCCCGAACCTGTGGGGCTGGGGCGATCACTGGGGGTGAGCCGGCGGTGAGCCGGGCTCGTCAGACCGAGCGCAGGCCGCGCCGGCGCCGGCCCGGCAGGTCCGGGTAGAGCTCGAGCGAGACCTGGCGCGCGGCGTCGAGGACCAGCGGGGCGATCCGCTCCAGCGGGGTCGAGGAGTCGCCGACCAGCGAGATGGCGCCGATCGGCCCCTCGGGGGCGCGGATGGCGGCCGCCACGCACGCGATGTCCTCGAAGCACTCCTGGCGCTCGACCGCGAGGCCGTGGCGGGCGCGGACCCGGTTGAGCTCCTGGTGCAGGGCGTCGAGGTCGGCGATCGTGCGGCCGGTCATGGCGCGCGGGTCGGTGCCGACGCGCTCGTCGACCTCCTCCGCGGACAGCCAGGCCAGCATGGCGCGTCCCAGGGCGGTGCAGTGGGCGGGCGCCCATCCCCCCACGCGGGACGGCACGGACGTCGCGAACCGGGCGCCGATCTTGTCGAGGTAGTGGATGCGGCCCTCGTCGAGCACGGCGAGGTGGACGGTCAGGCCGGTGCGGATCATCAGCGAGTGCAGGTGGCCCGCCGCCGCGGCACGCAGCTCGGAGTTGTCGTCCGCCACCCCGCCGAGGTGGAGGGCGCGCGGGCCCAGGCTGTAGCCGAAGCCGGAGTGCTCCAGCCAGTCGGCCTTCAGCAGCTGGTCCAGGATGCGGTGCGCGGTCGAGCGCGGCAGGTGCGTGACCCGGGCGACGTCCTCGAGGGTGAGGCGCGCCGTACGGCTCGGGAACGCGTCGAGGATCAGGGTCATCCGCTCGACCATCGACGGGGGGAGCTCGCGGCGCTCGGGAACTTCGGCGGTCACGACGGACATGGCTTCCTCCGGGACAAGAACTGAAATGAATTCTAGGTGGTGACGACCGCCACGCTAGCGCGCCGATCGGCCCCAGGGAAGCCAAAACTGAAATTCATTCTGGCGAGTCGTCGCCGCGTCGCCGAGGGTCCGGGAGGCCGGTCCCACCCCTTCCGGTGAGTGGGACCTGAACGGCCCCCGCCGGCGGGGTCGGGCGGACACTCGGGACGTCGGCCACGTGTCCCGCATCACGGCCAGAAACGGAGCAGCAGATGAGCGTCGCCCAGGACGAGGTCCGCAAGATCGAGGCAGAGGCCGCACCCACGCGGTTCGCGCGGGGCTGGCACTGCCTCGGGCTCGAACGAGACTTCCACGACGGCAAGCCGCACCAGGTCTCCGCCTTCGGCGAGAAGCTGGTCGTCTTCGCCGGCCAGGACGGCGAGGTCAAGGTCCTCGACGCCTACTGCCGCCACATGGGCGGCGACCTCTCCCAGGGCGAGGTCAAGGGCAACGAGATCGCCTGCCCCTTCCACGACTGGCGCTGGGGCGGCGACGGTCGCTGCAAGCAGATCCCCTACGCGCGCCGCGTCCCGCTGCGCGCGCGCACCCAGGCCTGGCCGACGATGGTCCAGGACGGCATGCTCTTCGTCTGGAACGACCCCGAGGGCAACCCGCCGCCGGCGGACGTCACCATCCCCCACATCGAGGGGTACGGCGACCCGGAGTGGACCGACTGGGTCTGGTACACCACCAAGATCGAGGGCGCCAACTGCCGCGAGATCGTCGACAACGTCGTGGACATGGCGCACTTCTTCTACGTGCACTACTCGTTCCCCACGTTCTTCTCGAACGTCTTCGAGGGTCACACCGCGACCCAGTACATGAAGGGCGAGGGCCGCGAGGACATCCGCCCGCAGCGGGCCAAGTCCGGCGCCCGCACCGCGCTGGGCAACAGCTCGGTCGCGTCGTACCACGGTCCGTCGTTCATGATCGACGACCTGACCTACCACTACGACGACGGCGACGTCCCGAGCGTGCTGATCAACTGCCACTACCCGGTCGACAACAACTCCTTCGTCCTGCAGTACGGCGTCATCGTCAAGAAGCAGCCGGGCGTCGACGACGAGACCGCGCTGGAGATGGCACGCCGCCAGGGCGACTTCATCCGGATCGGCTTCGAGCAGGACGTCGAGATCTGGAAGAACAAGGCACGCATCGACAACCCGCTGCTGTGCGAGGAGGACGGCCCGGTCTACCAGCTGCGCCGCTGGTACGAGCAGTTCTACGTCGACGTCGCGGACGTGACGCCCGAGATGACCGAGCGCTTCGAGTTCGAGATCGACACCACCCGGCCGAACGAGGCCTGGCGCCAGGAGGTCGAGGCGAACATCGCCCGCCGCGACGCCGAGGCCAGCGGCCAGCCGGTCTGATGGGGGTCCGACCCGACAACCGGCTCGCCGACGGCCCCATGACGCCGGTCGCGTGCGTGACCTGCGGGGCCTCGGTCGAGGCGCGCAAGAGCAGCTGGGAGCAGACCAGCGTGCAGTGGCACGAGGACTCCGTGCAGCGGTGCCTCGAGCGGCGGGCCTCCGGCCCGCGGCCCGGCCCCAACGGGTCGTCGTTCCCCGGCTGCCAGGCGCTGCGCGAGAGCATCCGCGCGGCCGCCGTACGCGGTGAGCTGCCCGTCCAGGACGGCGACCCGCTGCCGACCAATCCCGAGAACCCCGACTCCCCCGAGCATCACGAGGTGACCCACGCATGATCGACGTCGAACGGCACGGACCCTGGGCGGTGATCGCCGGCGGCTCCGAGGGGGTCGGCGCGTCCTTCGCCACCCAGCTCGCCGAGGCCGGGCTCAACCTGGTGCTGCTCGCGCGCAAGCCCGGGCCGCTGGAGGAGACCGCCGAGGCGGCCCGCGCCCTCGGCGCCGAGGTCCGCACGCTCTCCGTCGACCTCACCGAGTCCGACGCGGTCAAGCAGATCGCCGAGATCACCGCGGACCTCGAGGTGGGGCTGCTCGTCTTCAACGCGGGCGCCAACACCTACGGCCACGAGTTCGTCGACGGCGACCTCGAGCGGTTCCAGCAGGTCGTCGACCTCAACATCACCGCCCAGCTGGCGCTGGTGCAGCTCTTCGGCGCGCCGATGAAGGAGCGCCGCCGCGGCGGCCTGCTGCTGGTCGGCTCGCTCGCCGGATTCATGGGCCAGGCGCAGATCTCGATCTACTCCGCCGTGAAGTCCTTCTGCCGGATCTTCGCCGAGGGCCTCTGGCTGGAGATGCGCGAGTACGACGTCGACGTGCTGGAGTTCGTCCTCGGCGTGACCCGCACCCCGGCGATGGCCCGGGCCGGCCTGTCGATGGACATCCCCGGCCTGCACGTCTCCGAGCCCGACGACGTCGCCCGCCAGGCGCTCGCCTCGCTCGGCGACGGCCCGGTCCAGGTCGCGGCCGGCAACGAGAAGGCCGTCGAGATCCGCAGCGGCACCGACCGCGGCCGGCTCGTGCTCGGAGCGCACGAGGCGATGCAGAAGCTGCTGCCGCCGGCCTCGAAATGACGACTGCTCAGGCGGGACGCCTGGGCGTGGTCAGCCCGATCGTGACGGCCAACCCGGGCGCGCACAGCGCCTGGGAGGCCGGCGCCGGCATCGAGGAGCTCGCCCGGATCGCCGAGACCGCGGACCGGCTGGGCTTCCACCACGTCACCTGCAGCGAGCACGTCGCCGTACCGACCGACGTCGCCGAGCAGCGGGGCGCGACGTACTGGGACCCGCTGGCCACGCTCGGCTACCTCGCTGCCCGCACCGAGCGGATCCGGCTGGCCACCCAGGTGCTGGTGCTGGGCTACCACCACCCGCTGGAGATCGCGAAGCGCTACGGCACCCTCGACGTCGTCAGCGGCGGCCGGGTGGTGCTCGGGCTGGGGGTCGGCTCGCTGCAGCAGGAGTTCGAGCTGCTGGGGGCCACCTTCGAGGGGCGCGGCGCGATCGCCGACGACGCGCTGGCCGCGCTACGGGCCGCGCTCGGGCGGCGTACCCCCCGCTACGACGGACCGCACTTCTCCTTCGACGACCTCGTCGTCGAGCCGCACGCGGTCCAGGAGCGGATGCCGCTGTGGATCGGCGGCCGCACGCCGCGCTCGCTGCGCCGTGCCCTCACGCTCGGCGACGGGTGGGTGCCCTTCGGCCTCGGGCTCGACGCCCTGACCGAGATGCTCGGGCGCAGCGAGGTGCCCGACGACTTCGAGGTCGTGCTCTCCGCGGGCCGCCCCGTCGACGCCCTCGGCGACCCGGACGGGACCGAGGACCGCATCCGCAAGGTCCGCGCCGCCGGCGCGACCCTGGTCAGCACCGCCGTGCACGCGGAGTCGGCCGACCACTACTGCGAGCAGCTCGAGGCGCTCGCGATCATCGGCAAGGAGATCGGATGAGCACCGACACGGACGCCCGGCTCGCGGCGCTGGAGGACCGGCTGCGCCGGCTCGAGGACGAGCGGGAGATCCTGCACCTGATCACCGGCTACGGCCCGCTGGTCGACGCCGGCGCGTCCGACGAGGTCGCGGCGCTGTGGACCGAGGACGGCGTGTACGACGTCGACGAGGTCTACCTCGGCAGCCAGGAGGACATCCGGGCCATGGTCCTCTCCTCCGGCCACCAGGGCTGGATCACGGGCGGCTGCGCCCACTTCGTCGGCCCCGCCCGGGTCACGATCGACGGCGACGAGGCCGTCGCCATCTGCCACTCGCTGATGGTGGTCAACACCGAGGCCGGCTTCGTCGTACGGCGCGCGACGGCCAACCACTGGCAGCTGCGCCGTACCCCGGAGGGCTGGCGGGCGACCGTCCGCACCAGCCGGGTCCTGGACGGCCGGGCCGAGTCCCCCGCCCTGCTGGAGGCCGGCGCGCTGGGGCGGCGTCCGTGACCGGGCGGCTCGCGGGCCGGGTCGCGGTCGTGACCGGCGCCGGTGACGGCATCGGCGCGGCGGTCGCCCGCGCGTACGCCGCCGAGGGCGCCCGGGTCGTCGTCGCCGAGCTGTCGGAGGAGTCCGGCCGTGCCGTCGCCGCCGAGGTCGACGGCCACTTCGTGCGCACCGACGTGTCCGACAAGGCCCAGGTGCACGCGATGGTCGACGCGGCGGTGAGCACCTACGGCTCGATCGACGTCCTGGTCAACAACGCCTGGGGCGCGGGCTCGATCTGCCGCGTCGAGGACAAGACCGACGCCATGATCGACGGTGCCCTGTCGGTCGGTTTCCGAGGACCGCTGTGGGCCATGCAGGCCGTGTTCGGCCACATGAAGGAGCGCGGCTGGGGCCGCGTGGTCAACATGTGCAGCCTCAACGGCGTCAACGCCCACGTCGGCAGCCTGGAGTACAACGCCACCAAGGAGGCGCTGCGGACCCTGACCCGCACCGCCGCGCGCGAGTGGGCGCCCACCGGCGTCGTGGTCAACGCCCTGTGCCCCGGCGCCAAGAGTGCGGCGTTCCGCCGGGTGATGGGCGAGCACCCCGAGCTCGAGGCGGCGGCCGACCGGGGCAACCCGATGGGCCGGATCGGCGACCCGCTCGAGGACATCGCCCCCGTCGCGGTCTTCCTGGCCAGCGAGGACTGCCGGTACCTGACCGGCAACACGCTCTTCGTCGACGGCGGTGCGCACATCAACGGCGTCGCCTGGCAGCCCGAGCTCCCGTGAGCGACGACCGCACCGCCCTGGTCGAGCTGCTCGCGGAGTTCGCGTCGGCCACCGACGGGCGCGACTGGGCGACCATCTCGGGGCTGCTCACCGAGGACTGCGTGGCGTACGGCGCGCGCGGTCCCGAGGCCGCCGTACGGCGGATGCGGGACCACCTCGGCGGCGTCGGTCCGACCCAGCACCTGCTCGGCAACCACCGGGTCTCGGTCACCGGCGACGAGGCGCGCACCCTCACCTACGCGCGCGTCCACCACGTCGGCGCCGGCCCGATGGCGGGCTCCTTCTACGAGTGCCTCGGCGAGTACGACGACCGCTGGGTCCGCACCGACACCGGCTGGCGACTGCGCCGGCGGGCCTTCGAGATCCGGGTCTCCCTCGGCGACCCGGCCGTGCTCCGGCCCGCGTGAGCGGACCTGGTTTCCGGTCAGTGGGAGGCGGGTCCGCGCCCGCGGGCCGCGCCGACC
Organism: Nocardioides sp.; assembly: GCF_035503875.1. GTDB lineage: Bacteria > Actinomycetota > Actinomycetes > Propionibacteriales > Nocardioidaceae > Nocardioides. The sequence continues at coordinate 48,156 of NZ_DATJTA010000104.1, read as the reverse complement.
ACGCTGACGCCATGACCCCCCAGACCGCACCCGACACCACCGTGCCGGAGGCGTCGATAGCCCAGGCGGCCGACCGGCTGCTCGCCGCCGCGGAGACCGGGACGCCCTGCGCCCCGGTGCGCGACCTGATCGGCGCCGACGACCTCGCGGCGGCGTACGCCGTCCAGTCCCGGATCGTCGGGGCCCGCCGCGCCGAGGGCGCCACGGTGGTCGGCCGCAAGATCGGCGCCACCTCGCTCGCCGTGCAGCAGCAGCTCGGCGTCGACCAGCCCGACTTCGGCTGGCTCTTCGACGACATGGACCTGTCCGGCGCGCACGAGGTGCCGATGGAGCGGCTGCTCCAGCCCAAGGCCGAGGCCGAGATCGCGTTCGTGCTGAAGGCCGACCTGGACGACGGCCCGCTCGACGACGCGCAGCTCCGCGCTTCGGTCGACTACGCGGTCGCCGCGCTCGAGATCGTCGACAGCCGGATCAACGGCTGGGACATCTCCTTCGGCGACACCGTCGCCGACAACGCCTCCAGCGGCCTCTACGTGCTCGGCACCGAGCGGCGCACCCTCGACGAGGTCGAGCCGGTCCACGTCACGATGTCGATGAGCGTCGACGGGGTCGAGGTCTCCACCGGGGACGGCGCCGCCTGCCTGGGCGACCCGCTCCACGCGCTGGCCTGGCTGGCCCGCGCCGCCCGCGAGTACGGCGAGCCGCTGCGCGCCGGCCAGGTGGTGCTGTCCGGCGCCCTCGGACCGATGCGCGAGGTGCCCGCCGGCGCGACCGTCACCGCCACGATCAGCGGCCTGGGCAGCGTCACCGCCCGGTTCTCGAACCCCACCACGACCGCCGAGGAGGCGCAGTGAAGAAGACGAAGGTCGCGATCATCGGGTCCGGCAACATCGGGACCGACCTGATGATCAAGGTGATGCGCCTGTCCGAGACCCTCGAGATGGGCGCCATGGTCGGCATCGACCCGGCGTCCGACGGCCTCGCCCGGGCCGCACGGTTCGGCTTCGCGACCACCAGCGACGGCGTCGACGGGCTGATCGCGCTGCCCGGCTTCGACGAGATCGACATCGTCTTCGACGCCACCAGCGCCAAGGCGCACGTCGCGAACGCCGAGCGGCTGGCGCCGTACGGGAAGCGGCTCATCGACCTCACCCCGGCCGCGATCGGCCCCTTCGTCGTACCGGCGGTGAACCTCGACGAGCACCTCGACGCCCCCAACCTCAACATGGTCACCTGCGGCGGCCAGGCGACGATCCCGATCGTCGCCGCCATCTCCCGCGTCACCCCGGTGCCGTACGGCGAGATCGTCGCCTCGATCGCGTCCAAGTCGGCCGGTCCCGGCACCCGGGCCAACATCGACGAGTTCACCGAGACCACGTCGCACGCGATCCGGACCGTCGGAGGCGCGGGTCGCGGCAAGGCGGTGATCATCCTGAACCCGGCCGAGCCGCCGCTGATCATGCGCGACACCGTGCTCTGCCTGATCGGCGACCCGGCCCCGGCGACGCACGAGCGGATCCGCACCTCGGTGGCCGAGATGGTCGAGCAGGTCGCGGCGTACGTGCCGGGCTACCGGCTCAAGCAGACCGTGCAGATCGTGCCGGTCCCCGCGGACCAGCCGGTGCACACGCTGCTGGCCGACCCCGACGCCCCGGTGACCCACCAGGTGTCGGTGTTCCTCGAGGTCGAGGGTGCCGCCCACTACCTCCCGGCGTACGCCGGGAACCTGGACATCATGACCTCGGCCGCGCTGCGCACGGCCGAGCGGATCGCGACCGAGAACGCCCTCGTGGAGGCCACCGCATGACCGAGATCTTCCTGCAGGACGTCACGCTCCGCGACGGGATGCATGCCATCCGGCACCGCATCGACCCCGTCGACGTCGGCCGGATCGTCGCGGCCCTGGACGCCGCCGGCGTCGACGCGATCGAGGTCGCGCACGGCGACGGGCTCGCCGGCGGCACCCTGAACTACGGCCCCGGCTCGCACAGCGACTGGGAGTGGATCGAGGCGGCCGCCGCCAACATCTCCCGCGCACGTCTCACCACCCTGTTGCTGCCGGGCGTCGGCACGATCGCCGAGCTGCGGACGGCGTACGACCTCGGGGTTCGCTCGGTACGCATCGCCACGCACTGCACGGAGGCCGACGTGGCCGCCCAGCACATCGCGACCGCCCGCGAGCTCGGCATGGACGTCTCGGGCTTCCTGATGATGAGCCACCTCGCGCCGGCCGCGAAGCTCGCCGAGCAGGCGAAGCTGATGGAGTCGTACGGCGCGCACTGCGTCTACGTCACCGACTCCGGCGGCCGGCTCACGATGGAGGGCGTCCGCGAGCGGATCCGCGCCTACCGCGACGTGCTCGACCCGGCCACCGAGCTCGGCATCCACGCCCACGAGAACCTCTCGCTGTCCGTGGCCAACTCCGTGGTCGCCGTCGAGGAGGGCGTACGCCGCGTCGACGCCTCGCTCGCCGGCCAGGGCGCCGGGGCGGGCAACTGCCCGATCGAGCCGTTCGTCGCCGTCGCCGACCTCAACGGCTGGCAGCACGGCGCCGACCTGTTCGCCCTCCAGGACGCCGCCGACGACATCGTCCGCCCCCTGCAGGACCGCCCGGTCCGCGTCGACCGCGAGACCCTCACCCTCGGGTACGCCGGCGTCTACTCGTCGTTCCTGCGCCACGCCGAGACCGCCGCCGAGCGCTACGGCATCGACGTCCGCACGATCCTCCTCGAGGTCGGCCGCCGCCGCCTCGTGGGCGGCCAGGAGGACATGATCGTCGACATCGCGCTCGACATCCTCGGCGCCACCGCCTGAGCGCTGCTCCCGCCTACCGTCGCGTGGGGCGGTGAGTTGGCAACCGTTCCCCGGCCACGGTCGGTTGCCGGCTCACCGCTCCCCCGCCGCCGACGAACCCAGGCACGACGAGGGGCCGACCTCGGCGGCGTCGCCAGCGACCTCGCGCGCCCGGGAGCTGCTCGGCCAGGGCCGAACGCCTAGCTGCAACGGACCCACTCGTGAGCCGATAGTTCTTCCTGCTCGGCGACGGTCGTCATCACCATCCGTCTGCCATCTCCGCACAAGGTGGGCGGGAGGACTGACCTGATCACGGGTCAGGGCATGCGCGGAATGGTCGCAGGACGAGTGGGTCTTGGCGCCCAGATAGACGGGTCTGCCCAAAGGTCTGACCCGCCGACCAGCTGCGACCCCTCCTGGTAGAAGCCGGGGCACCGGCCACTGTTCGAGATGTGCAAGACTCTTCGTGGGGCAGCGACCGCGGCAGTCGGCCGCAGCACGCCTGTTGTCACGTCTTCGGTGGCTCGCCCGGGGTATGCCAGATCTCGTGCGGCTCCCCGGCCGCAGGACTGAGCACAGCGCAGCGCGTGTCAGGAAGAACCTGGACGTCGAAGATCTCCTCAACCCCGGAGGTGAACTCGAGGGTCGCTACGGTAGCGCCCGTGCGGAGGTCGACGACGCCGAGACCGCATTTGAGGGCGTCGTGATATTCGGCGATGGGAGCGCCCCCGAAGATGTTGGTCTCACGGATCTTCGAGAGCCCGACGAAGGCATGGTTGCCGCGAAACGCGAGCCCTCGGGCATAGCCGGGCATGAGTGCCACCGGCATGCGCTGGCCCGAGCCAGTGTCGACATGTTCGAGTCGACCCATGCCCGAGTTGAGAACGTAAAGCTGGTCACCGTGCAGGCGTGGTGAGTGCGGCATCGCCAAGCCGTCCGTGACGCGCTCTCCGGACGGCACATGGAGCACCGCGCCGGAGTCATTGCGTTGTTCCCGCCAACCTCCCGGCTCGTCGCTGGCGGCCATCACGGTCACAAACGCGGGCAGCCCGTCCTTCATGGCCATTCCGTTGAGGTGGCAACGATCCTCTGCCGCGAGCTTGGAGATGAAGGGAGGCCGCCACCGCGGGATGAAGCTGTATCGCGGGTCGACGCCGGCCAAGCAGGAGAACAGGGTGTTGACCACCCACAAGTGTCCCGGCCCTTCGGGACCGTTTCCCCACGCCAACTCGTGTCCTTGCAGGCCGCCGGTCACCACGGTGGAGCGTGCGAGGAAACACCGATCGAAAGCGCCCTCGGGCGGGATGCGATCGGCGAGCTCGGAATGCTCTTCGAGGAACCACACTTGGTCCCGCGAGCCGATTGCGATCCGCCCGGCGTCCACAGCAACGCCCATGGCCTGCCCGAAGCGGCGCATCTGCACGTGAAGGCGACTGTCGACGACGCCGACCGATGCGACCTGGCCGGCCTGGTAGGTGGAGATGAGGAGCGCGCAGCCTAGCTCCTCGAGGAGCGCCGGCAGTGACGGGCTGTAGTTGTACGTCGCTTCCTTGAAGCTGGCCGGCAACTCGGCTTGGTGGGAGTCCTTCGGTACACGCTCGCTCACCACGCCGTTCAGCACGCCCTGGCTTTGGACTGCTTCGCCTTGCGTACCTTGACCTTCAGCGTCTTCAGCGTCTTCGCCGTCTTCTTGACCTTCATGCGAACCCGCTTGGCCTTGGCAGGCGAGGCGCCCTTCAGGGACTTCTTCAGCTTGGCTGCCTTCGACTTCGTCTTCGACAGCTTCTTGGTGGCATCCGCCAGCGCCCGCTCGGCCTTCACACAGTTGGGATCGGCCGTTGGCGGTGCGCCGTTGTTGGGCGGCGTGGTGGTGGGTGGGGTGGTGGGCGTGGTGGTGGGCGGGGTCGCGTCGTCAGTGTCGAGCAGCCAGAGCTCGCTCCCGTGAATCCCGTCGTTGGCGCTGAAGTAGAGAGTGTCGCTGAGGGCCGTCAGACCCCGGGGGTCGGAGCCTCCGTACAGCCCGTAGTCACCTGACGAGGAGGAGTTGATGTCAGCGACCAGAACGGTTCCGGCAGCAGTGCCATCGCTCCGCCAGAGCTCAGGGCCGTGGGTGCCGTCGCTGGCGGCGAAGTACACAGTTTCCCCGATCGCGGCCAGATGATCAGGGTCAGAACTGTCTGGAAACAACGGCTCGCCCTCGTAGTAGAACGCTCCGGGGTCGATGTCGGCGACCATCGTGGTGCTGGCCGCGGTGCCGTCGCTCTTCCAAAGCTCGTAACCGTGGACACCGTCGTCAGCGGTGAAGTAGAGCCGGTCTCCGATGGCGGTGAGCTCCTTCGGATGCGAGCCGGAATCGTGATGGATGTCCGTGACCATCGTGGTACCGGCCGCGGTGCCGTCGCTCCTCCACAACTCCACGCCGTGCGCGCCGTCGTGCGCGGAGAAGTAGAGGGTGTCTTCGACAGTCGTGAGCTCAGCGCCGTTGAGGATCGACGGCTCGATGCCCGGCCTGATGTCGGCAACCATCCTGGTGCCCGCAGCGGTGCCGTCGCTCACCCACAGCTCGTCCCCATGGAGCCCGTCGTCATCGCGGAAGTAGAGGACGTCCCCTGCCGCGGTCAGTGGAACCGCGTCGGGGTAGTGACGATGCATACTGTCCGGTCGGATGTCGGCGACCATTGTGGTGCCAGCCGTAGTGCCGTCGCTCTTCCACAGCTCGTGACCGTGGGTTCCGTCGTCGGCACGGAAGTAGACGGTGTCGCCCAGGGCGACCAGGCCGTACGGCGCGGACGCCGCGCTTCCGGCCTTGATGTCAGTGACCATCGTGGTGCCGGCCGTGGTCCCGTCGCTCTTCCACAGCTCGTGACCGTGGGTTCCGTCGTCGGCACGGAAGTAGAGGGTGTCTCCGGCGGCAGCGAGATATCGAGCGGAATTCTCCGCAGTGTCAGAGAGCCTGCTGGTGCCGGCAGCTGTGCCGTCGCTCTTCCACAGCTCGTAGCCGTGGACGCCATCGTTCGCAAGGAAGTAAAGCGTGTCGCCGATGGCGGTGAGGTTCCGAGGGTTCGACCCGAGGTGGGCGTCCGAGCCCCAGCGCACCGTGGCGATGTCGGCGACGAGTGTGGTCCCGGCGGCGGTTCCGTCAGTCTTCCAAAGCTCGACGCCGTGGGTCCCATCGTCGGCGCTGAAGTACACCGTGTCGCCCATGACCGTGAGTTCGTGCGGTCCACCGTGTCGCGCGCCGGCGTTGATGTCCACGCGAGTCAGGCCACTGCCGGACGGCCCCTCGCCGGACGCTGGCGTAGCGACGGCCGAGAGGGAGAGCGCCGTGGCGGTCGCAGCGATCGCGGTACCGGCGGTCGCCTTGCGTGCACGGCGGCGAAGAGCCTTGCGTTCGAAGCGCTGCTGTCTGGTGCGCCGTTGGGACTGACGCTGGTTTCGGCTACTCATGGTTCCCCCCGGAACGTCACCCCGTCGCACTGCCGGGGAATGCTCGGATGACACCGTATCGACACCGCCGGTTCGAAGTGGTCGATTCACGGCCATGGGACTGCTTCATCACCAGGTGACAGGTTGATGTGCCCTACAGCTCGGTCGCCCGAGTTGGCGAATGAGTCGAGGACCTTCGCAGAGGACTGCGCATCGTGCCTCGACCCGACCCACCGGATTCTCGTCAGCGAGTCGTGGCGCTCCGTCGTGCCGACAAGCAGCTCAAGCAGGTCGTCGACCAACTGAGCATCAGCGCCGGGTGTCTGCGCACATGGGTCCTGTAAGGACCGCAGCGACCCCGGTGAGCTCGCCAGGGTCAGCATGATCGAGTCAGCTGAGCTACGCGCGCCGCGCAAACGGGCTAGCCGATGCTCGGCAGCGCACCGACTTCCGCCGGTACCGGCGGACGGGCGAACGGATGTTCGGGTCTGCTTGAACCTCGAAGTATGAGCCGCGCAGTCGGGTCCGTGACTTGGGCGTGGCGCACCGATCACGAGGGCGTGCGCCGGCTGACGCCTGAGGGTCTCTACGGGCGTCGAAAACAGGACCGCGCTGTTGACCCGCACTGCCCTGGCTGCCATTGACCTGAGCAAGCAGTGCAAATCCCGCTGTGCTCGACATCGGTGCCGAACGCACTCGCCTGCCGCGGTCCGGGCGCACCTGCACCTGCGTCTGTCCGCCGCCATGACAGACACCGCCGACCTACGTCCGTCGATGAAACCGGACGCTGCCGTCGGGGAGGCGTTCGGTGGCGTAGGTCGGGTCGTGGGCTCGGTGGTGATGGTGGGAGCAGAGGAGCAGGCCGTCGGCGAGGTCGGTGCGGCCGCCGGCGGCCCAGGGGGTGCCGGCGTGGTGGGCTTCGCACCACGGTGCCGGGACGTGACACCCCTCGGCGCGGCACTCGCCGTCACGGAGCGCGAGCGCGCGGCGCTGGGCACGGCCGAAGAAGCGCTGGGAGCGGCCGAGGTCGAGGACCTCACTCTTGCCGTCGAGAACCGCCGGGACGATGCCGGCGGTGCAGGCGAGGCGGCGGGCTTCCTCGGCGGTAATGCGGTCGTGGGAGTCGCCGGGAGCGGGGTTGCCGAGGGTCGCGGTGGCGAGGTCGGCGCGCAGCGAGTCCAGCGACATGGTCACCACGAGGGTGGTGGCGTCGCCGCCGTGGATCGGGAGGCGGGTGGGGTCGAGGGTCTCCAGGAGGTGGCAGAACGCCTGGGCTGTCTTGCGGCCGTAGGGCACGGGGTTGCTGGTTGGCTCGCCGGGTTTCGAGGCCCGCTTCGCTCGCACCTCAACCAGCGTTGAGTCGGCGTTCGGTCCCTCCTCAACCAGCGACGGGTCAACCGCCGAGGCGGTGTCGTCGCGGCGGGGGTTGGTGAACGCATGCAGGTAGGTCGCGAGTCTCGCGGCGGAGGCGTCGGGGATCAGGCCGCTGATGCGGGTGGTGCCGTCGCCGAGGGCGCGCAGGCCCAGGCGCATCCGCTGCTGGGCGGAGGCTTCGAGGTCGGCGAGGTGGCGAGCCTCGACGGCTTCGGCGATCTCCGGGGCGATGACCTCGAGGATCCGGCGGCCCAGGCGGGCCAGCTCGGTGGGGTCGAAGCGGTCGGCGTACCCCACCAGCGCGGCCTCGGCCTCGTCGACCACCGACGAGGAAACCTCGGCCGGGAGCTTGGCCAGGGCGGAGGCGATGACGTGGGCCTGGTCGAGGTTCACCCGCCCCTCGCGCAGGGCGGTCGCGAGCACCGGACGGTCCGCGAGCGCCAGAGCAAGACGGACCTCAGCCGCGCAGTCGCCCCGGCGTCGATGCGTGGCCGCCGCGGCCCAGGCGCCCACGTCGCGGGCGCCGGTCTCCTCAGCCACGTCAGCGGCGTCGGCGGTGACCCGGAGCCGGAGCTCGGCCACCCGCGCCTCGATGGCGCCCAGCTCGACCAGCGCGGCCGCCTTGTCCGAGGTCGTCATGAAGGCCGGGTTCACGTCGGCGACCGACTTCAGCGCACCGGCGATCTCGGCCGCGGCCTGGCGGATCGGGTGGGCCATGCGAGCCTCCGAGAGCTCTACGAGATGACCATCCCAGTATGGTCGAACGTGCGTTCGATGGCAACTGGCTATCCCCAGCACTACCGAACCTCCGCAAAGCCGCATCAGGCGGGCCGGCGGATGTTAGCGTCGCGGGCACTCGGGACGAATCGACCCGATCGAAGAGGTGGTGGGCCGCGTGGTCCGACGTGGTGCTGTGCCGTTCGCTGCCGTGCTGGTGATCCTGACCCTGGCGGTGGGCGTGCTCCCGGCGACGGGCGCCGAGGCCCGCCGGGCTCCCTCCCTCACGAAGAAGGACCTCCGCAACGCCCCGATCGCGAAGGTGTGCGGCAACTGGAAGGGTCGCTTCAAGAACGGCGTCCTCTCCGACGCCCGCGACTACGAGAGCCTGCGCGTCGAGCACCTGGCGCTCGGCAACCTGGACGGCAAGCGCGGTCGCGACGGCGCCATCGTCGTCCGGTGCGGGACCCGCATGCCCTACACCGACTTCGTCGCGGCGTACGTCGCCGACAAGCGCGGCCGGCCGGTCCTGCGCTCGGTCACCCCCATCGCCGCCATCGACGGGACCACCGCGGACGGGGGCGGTCACGTGAGCCGGCTCCGGATCACGTCCCGCCGGATCGTCGCCCGCTGGGACTCCCACGAGGCCGACAGCGCGGGCGACAACGGCTCCTTGGGCGTCGTCCCCACCGTCGGTCGGCTGAGGCTGCGCAAGGGCCGCCTCCAGGCCTCGATCGAGCGGCAGGGCCTGCGGTGGGTGACCGACCGGTTCGCCGCCACGATGGCCGAGCGGGACTACCGGGCTGCCCGGAAGCTGGCGCCCACCGCCGTCGTCGATGCGCTGCGCGGGTTCCCGCTGAGCTCCTGGTCGGAGCGGTACGTCTGGTACTACGGCGACTTCCGCTCCGACAACGCGAACCTGGGCTGGGCCTCGTTCAGCGACTCCGGCTTCCAGCTGAACCTCCGGTACGACGAGCGCACGGACGCCTGGAGCATCACCGGGCACTACGTCTTCCGCTGACCGCGGTTCCCGGCGAGCTGGGTCTCAGAGCGCGCGGGCGATCTTCCACGCCGAGTGGACGGCGCCCTGGATGTAGCCGACCTCGGCGGCATCGCCGGCGACCTCGACGTCGACCCCACGCGCCCGGAGCTGCTCGGCCAGCGGCGCGCCCGAGCTGACCTCGGAGGCGACGACCACCAGGTCGGCGGCGGCGGACTTCCGCTGACCGTCGGCGTCGAGATAGCGGACGAGCGCGGGCGTGATCTCCTCGACCGTGGCGGAGCGCTCCACGCGTACGCCGTGCTCGGTCGCGCGACGTACGGCGTGCCAGCGGCGGGGCAGCGCCATCGGCAGACCGAGCTGCGCGCCGGCCTCCAGCACGGTCACCGACTTGCCGCGCTCGGCGAAGAACTCGGCCAGCTCCAGGCCGACCAGCGAGCCGCCGATGACGATCACGTCCTGGCCCACCGGGAGGAACGTCCTGGTCGCCCGGCGGATCAGCTCGGGGTGCCGGGTCACGCCGGTCAGGCGCCCGGCGCGGGCGGCCCAGCGCATGACCCGCGCCGTACCGGACCCGCCCGACGGGCCGGCGTCGCCGACCCCCGTCATCAGCGCGCGCAGGGTGTCGCCGGTCTGCACGTGCGGCAGGTCGGCGCCGGGTACGGCGGGCAGGCCGCGGTGCGCGCCGGTCGCGAGGACGACGGTGCTCGGCCGCAACGCCAGGATCGAGTCCACGGTGGCCTTCTGCCCGAGCTGCACCACGACCCCGAGGCGCTCCAGCTCGTGCTGCTGCCAGTCCAGCAGCGGTCCGTTGGGCGGCGTCGTGAGCTGGGAGAACCACGCCGAGCCGCCGAGGCGGTCGCCGGACTCGACCAGCGTCACCCGGTGCCCGCGCTCGCGCGCGACGCGAGCCGTCTCCATGCCGGCCGGTCCCCCGCCGACCACCACGACGTGCCGCGGCGAGAGCACCGGCAGGAAGGTCGCCGCGCCCTCGTCGCCCAGCGCCGGGTTGACCGCGCACAGAGGCGTGTCGTCCCAGAAGTTCTGCTCGACGCACACGTAGCAGTTGATGCACGGCCGCACCGACTTACGGCGTCCGGCGCTTAGCTTGTTCACCAGCTCGGGCTCGGCGAGCAGCTGTCGCCCCATCGCGACGAAGTCGGCCTCCCCGGCGGCGATCATCTCCTCGCCGACCTCGGGCAGCACCCGACCCACCGCGATGACCGGGATGCTCACGGCCGCCTTCACCTGACGGGCGTAGTCGCGGTACGCGCCGACCTCGTTGGGGAGCGGCCCCTTCAGGAAGTCGGCGAACGGGTTGCGGCCCCAGCCCGTCACGTGGATCGCGTCGGCGCCGGCCGCCTCGAAGAGCCGCGCCGCCTGGACCGTCTCAGCGGTGGTGAGCGCGCCCTCCTCGCCGTACTCCTCCCCCGCGACCCGGACCAGCAGAGCAAGCCGGTCGCCGACGGTACGGCGTACCGCGGCGATGACCTCGCACGCCAGCCGGGCGCGGTTCTCCAGGGATCCGCCCCACGCGTCGGTACGACGGTTGTCGGCCCTGCTCAGGAAGCCGCCGAGCAGGTAGCCGTGCGCGCAGTGGATCTCCATCGCGTCCGCGCCCGCCTCCATCACCCGCCGGGCCGCCTCGGCGAACTGGTCGATCACCCAGGCGATGTCCTCCTCCGTCGCCTCGCGGTACGTCGTGGGCCGGCCCTTCGTGACCGAGCCCATCTTCATCAGCTCGTCGGGGGTGTTGTCGCGCAGCGAGCTGAGGTCGCGCGGCTCGTCGGGCACGGACGGCACCAGCATCGGGCGGTCGTTCGCGGTGTCGATCCGCGCGACCTTCCCGTGGTGCGTGGCCTGCACGCACAGCAGCGAGCCCGCGTCGTGCACGGCGTCCGCGAGCGCCTTCAGCCCGGGGATGAACCGGTCGTCGGAGAGCCCGGGCTCCTTCATGCTGGTCGCGCCGACCGGGAAGGCCACCGCGGACGCCGAGGTGATGATCATCCCGGTGCCGCCCGCGGCGCGGGCGACGTAGTGCGCGATGTCCGCCTCGACGATCTCGCCGTCGTGGCACACGTTCATGTCCATCGCCGGCATCAGGACCCGGTTCGGCAGCGTGATCGGGCCGATCCGGCCGGGAGCGAGCAGGTGGGAGAAGGTCTGTCCGGTTCGCCGCGTGCGCATTCGTCGCACGCTAGGTGGCGCCCGCGCGCCCCACGGTCGGGTCTCCCGACCACCGGGACGCGCGCACGACGCCGTCTCTCGAGCCGCCGGGTTTCGAGGCTCAGGACTTCGTCCTTCGCACCTCAACCAGCGTCGACTGACGCTGGTTGAGGTGCGAGCGAAGCGAGCCTCGAAACCCGGCGAGTGGAGCGGCGGCAGTGGTTGGGAGCGTTGTCGTCGTGCGCGGTTCCGAGGCTCCCGCGATCCGGGGGTGCCGTGTGGGAGGCTTCCGGGCGCCCGAGGACCCACGAGGAAGCGAACCCTTGCCCGCACGCACCACCGCCCTGATCGTCTCGCTGGTCCTCTCGCTGGCCGTCGCCCTCTCGTCCTGCGCCGGGTACGGCGTCGTCACGACGGGCGATCCGACGCCGAGCGTCCCGGCCCCGCCGTACGCCACCGGCACGGCGATGGAGGCCCTCGACGCGCTGGCGGTCAAGGGCCGGGCGCCGCGGACCGGGTACGACCGCGAGAAGTTCGGCCAGGCGTGGACCGACGACGTCGACGAGCTCTACGGGCACAACGGCTGCGACACGCGCAACGACATCCTCGGTCGCGACCTCGTCCGGACCACCCGCAAGCCGGGCACCCGCGACTGCGTCGTCCTCACCGGCACCTTCCCCGATCCGTACGGCGGCCGGGAGATCGCGTTCACCCGCGGCCAGAGCACCAGCATCGCGGTCCAGATCGACCACGTCGTCGCGCTCTCCGACGCCTGGCAGAGCGGCGCGCAGTCCTGGGACGCCGAGCGGCGTACCCGCTTCGCCAACGACCCGCTCAACCTGCTGGCCTCCGCCGGACCGCTGAACGCGGCCAAGCGCGACTCGGACGCCGCGACCTGGCTGCCGCCGTACCGGCCCTTCCGGTGCGAGTACGTCGCGCGCCAGGTGGCGGTCAAGGCGCGGTACGGGCTGTGGGTCAAGCCCGCCGAGCGGGACGCGATGGCGCGGGTCCTGGGCGGCTGCCCGGACCAGCCGCTGCCCGGCGCGGCGGACGCCGGCCGGCCCACCGCGACCGCTGCGATGATTCCGGTGGCTCCGGCCGGTCAGTCCGGTCGAGAGATCCCCGTCCCGTGAAGGAGCGACGACCGTGACCCAGCTGGTCCGCGTGCACAACTTCGGCGTCTCGAGCGACGGCTACGCCGCCGGCGTCGGCCAGAGCCTGGAACGTCCCTTCGGGGACGCCGACCCGATGGCGTTCATGGCCTGGGCCGGGGCGACCGACAGCTGGCCGAACCGGACCGAGCCCGGGGGCAGCCGCGGCCTGGACGACTACCTGGTGCGCGACTTCCACCGCAACATCGGCGCCGAGATCATGGGCCGCAACAAGTTCGGCCCGGTCCGTGGACCCTGGCCCGACGAGGAGTGGCGCGGCTGGTGGGGCGAGGAGCCGCCGTTCCACACGCCGGTCTTCGTGATGACCCACCACCCGCGTCCGTCGTTCACGCTGTCCGACACGACCTTCCACTTCGTCTCCGGCACTCCCGAGCAGGTGCTCGAGCGCGCCCTGGAGGCCGCCGACGGCAAGGACGTCCGACTCGGCGGCGGTGCCGACACGATCCGGCAGTTCCTCGACGCCGGACTCATCGACACCCTGCACGTCGCCGTCGCCCCCGTGGAGCTCGGCGCCGGCTCGCGGCTGTGGACCTCGCCCGACGAGCTGCTGGACCGCTACCAGCGCGACGTCGTCCCTAGCCCGAGCGGCGTGGTGCACCACCTGTTCTGGCGGGCGTGAACAAGGACCCTCGACGGAAGGGGGGACCGCCTCCGCCGAGGGCCGACCGGGTCGGGCTCGGCCTCGCGCGCGGTCGGGCCCTGCGGCCATGGTCGCGCGCGAACGCCTCGGAGTCGACCCCCGTTACTCAGTCCTGACCAGGCCAGCCGGTGTAGGCCTCGGCGAGGTACGTCGACCCGGCGGTCGAGCCGGTCACCGCGGCGAGCTCGCCCTCCTGGCGGCGTACGTCGAACGGCGTCGCGTCGGGCAGCGTGTGCAGCATCGTGGTCATCCAGTAGGAGAAGTGCTGCGCCTTCCAGACCCGGGCCAGCGCGCGCTCGCCGTACGTCGCGAGCGGGTCGGTGCTGCCCGTGGCGACGGCACGCTCCAGCTCCTCGGCGAGCACCCGGACGTCGGCGAGCGCGAGGTTGAGGCCCTTGGCCCCGGTCGGCGGCACGGTGTGCGCGGCGTCGCCGGCGAGCACCAGGCGGCCGTGATGCATCGGCTCCTGGACGAAGCTGCGGAACGGCAGCACCGAGCGCGAGGTGATCGGCCCCTCCTTCAGCGTGTAGCCGTTGGCGCCGACCCGGGCCTGCAGCTCCTCCCAGATCCGGTCGTCGGACCAGTCGGCGACGTCGTCGGCCGGGTCGCACTGGAAGTACATCCGCTGCAGGCTCTCGGTGCGCTGGCTGATCAGCGCGAAGCCGTGTGGCGAGTGGTTGTAGATCAGCTCGGGCGCACTCATCGGCGCCTCGACGAGGATCCCGAACCAGGCGAAGGGGTACTCGCGGAAGTACTGCCGCCGCTCGGCCTCCGGGACCTGGCGGCGGCACACGCTCCGCGAGCCGTCGGCACCGACCAGGAAGTCGGCGCGGACCTCGTGGCGCTCCCCCGCCTCGTCGGTGAAGCGGAGCACCGGCGTGCTGTCGAGCAGGTCGTCGACCTCGACGTCGGTGACCCCGAAGCGGACGTCGCCGCCGTCGCGGGCGCGTGCGTCGGCGAGGTCGACGAACACGTCGGTCTGCGGGTAGAGCTGGGCCGCCGCCCCGACGAGTCCCGCGAAGTCGATGCGGTGGCCCCCGCCGCCGAACGCCAGCTCGATGCCCTCGTGCCGGTAGCCGTCGCGGTGCACCCGGTCCGAGACGCCCGTGTCGACCAAGAGGTCGACCGAGCCCTGCTCGAGGATGCCGGCCCGGTGGGTCTCCTCGATCTCGCGCCGCGAGCGCAGGTCGACCGCGATCGAGTCGATGCCGGCCCGGGCCAGGAGGTGGGAGAGCATGAGCCCGGCCGGGCCGGCACCGACGATGGCGACCTGCGTGCGGTGAGACGTGGGAGGCATTCCGGGATTGTGGGTCGGCGGTCGTGCCGATCACCACGCCCGACTTCCACCCACCGGAAGCAGGGTCAGCGGAGCCGGATCGCCTTCGCCCGGGAGGCGGACGCCTTCACCCGGGCGGATCCGGCGTACTTGGCGACCAGCTGGTGCCTGCCGGGACGCAGCCGCGGCAGCTTGACGACCGCCCGGCCGCGCTTCAGCACGCCCCGGGCGACCGGCTTGCCCTTGTCGAGCACGACCACGCGCCCGGTGGCGGCGACCGAGCTGCTCACCTTCACCGTGGCCCGGATCCGGCGACCCTTCAGGACCTGGAAGGTGGCCGTCGTCCGTGATCCGACCTTCCCGGGCTGACCGGGCTGACCGGGACCACCCGGGTTGCTCGCGCCCGCGGTGAAGATCGGGACGTACGGCGTGACGAAGTACTTGTCGCCGCCGTGGCCGCTGACCGTGAAGCCGACCTGGAAGTGGTCGCCGGACTCGGCGAGCGGGCACGGGCCGTCCCCGTCCCGGCGCAGCCGGCACTCCGGCGCCCGGGTCGCGTTGCCCTTCATCGCGCGGGTGGCGCGCACCGGGAACTGGAACTCGAAGATGCCGCCCTGCCGGACCTCGAACGGGTCGCCGTTCTCGTCGCCGATCAGCACGCCCTCGGGGACCTCGTCGTAGGTGAACGGGCGCACGCGCATGTCCTGCGCCTCGCCCTCCGCCTGGACGTCCCACTTGTAGTCGCCGTCGGCGAACTCGAGGCCCTTCGGGAGCACCAGCTTGGGGATGATCGTCACGCCGCCGCTGCACGGCATGCCGACGAGGCCGGCATACCCGCGGACGTAGAAGGTCTGGCCAACCTTGGGGACCTGGCCGGTCGGCGAGAGCCAGCCCACGTTGGCGGAGACGCCGGTGTTCGGCCGCTCCAGCTGGCAGTCCATGATCGTGTCGGCGTCGTACTTGCCGTCCTGCCACTCGGGGGCGGCGGAGGCGACGGGGGTCGTGGCCGCCGACAGCCCGCCGCCGGCGAGCAGGATCGCGAGCAGCGACAGCGCGAGGCGCCTCATCGGGTCACCTCCGGCAGCGAGACCCAGGCGTCCCAGGACAGGTCGCGGCCGACGTACCGCGGGCTGGCCAGCGGCCAGTCCTGGGCGATCCAGCGGGGCACGAACTCGTCGAGCTCGCGCTCGAGCTCGGTGCCGACGAGCCGGTCCACGACCCACCACGACACCTCGGCGTCCGCCCCCAGTCGCTCGGGCGGGTCGACGTACAAGCAGCCGAGCAGGACGGTCTCGTCGGCGTCGAAGAGGGCGTAGTTGAAGGACTCGTGGGCCGCGATCTCGGCCTCGTGGCGGGCCAGGTCGGCGAGGTCCTGGTCCCGGGTCAGGTCGGCCGGCGGCCAGCCCCAGGCGGCGCCGTAGATCGACCACAGCCGATCGCGGGAGCCGACGACCGCGGGCAGGTCGAGGTCGACGTCGTTCGCCCGGATCGGGCGCAGGTGGTGCCCGCCGGACAGCGGGACATGGGTGGGGTGGGCCCAGTCGGCTGGGAGCCAGGGCGCTGTTCTCTCGGTCATGGAGCCACCCTCGGCCGCCGCCCTTGCAGGTCGCCTGTGGTCGGCTTGGGGGCGCTTGTGGGGCGGCTGCGGGTTCATCACGGTATGCAGACGAGCCGGCACCTCCCACGGTGGGTACGCCGTGGGAAGCGACAACTGGTCGACATACCGTGATGAGCCTGGGGCAGCCGGGCGACCACCCCCTCAGCTCACCGGCGGACCCGCACCACCACCCGGGTGCTGCTGGGCAGGACGTCGACCGAGCCGCGGTAGTGGACCCGCACCCGGACCTTCCCGAGCGGCAGCCGAGCGGAGCGGACCCGCACCTTGGCGGCCGCGCCGGTCACCCGCGCGACGCCGACCCGGCGGCCCCCGACGGTCAGGACCACGCGGCCCGTGGGCGTCAGGCCGGTGGCCCGGACCCGCGTCGTGACGACGAGCGGCTGCCCGCGCCGGACGGCCTTGCGGGCGCCGGCCCGCGTCCGGGAGGTCGCCCGGAGGACCCGGACCGGCTTGCTCGCCTGGCTGGTGCGGACCCGGGCGTCGCCGGCGTACACGGCGCGCAGGGCGCGCACCCCGACCGGCAGCTCGCGGGAGGCGACCCGGAACGTCGTACGGCCGGCCGCCAGCGTCGACGACGCCAGCCGACGGCTGTCCGCCCACAGCTCCACCCGGCCGGTCGGCGTGGCACCGGAGGCGTCCACCCGGACCCCCACGGACAGCGGCTCGCCCTTGCGGACCGAGGCCGGAGCGGTCACCGAGGTGGTCGAGTCCACCACGCCCGGCGCCGGCTCGTCGGCGACGAACGACCACGCGCCCGACCCGACCCGGTACGACGTGCGGCCGTCCGTGGTGTCGAGCGGCTCGGCACCGGCCGGGGCCGTGACGACCTGGCCCTCGGCGTGCGGCACCGAGACCGTGGCCGTGGCGCCGGCGGGCACCTCCACGTCGAGCGCGAACCGCTCGCCCTGCAGCGTCCAGCTCGACGACACCCGGCCGAGCGGGGTCCGCACGGAGCCCTCCGCGCGGGTGAGCCCGCCCACCGTGGCCGGCGCGATCGAGATCGTGCGGTAGCCCGGCGCGGTGGGCGTGATCCCGGCGAGGTCCTCGAAGAACCAGTCCTCGATCGTCCCCAGGAAGTAGTGGTTGCGCGACCGGTAGTCGTCCCACGCCTCCCAGGTGCTCGTCGAGCCCTCCGCCGACTCGAACCAGCGGCCCCAGCTCGGGTAGTCGGTCTGGGTCGCCACGCGGTAGGCGAGGTCGCCGTGGCCGTACTCGGTGAGCAGCGGGAGCAGGTACTTCGTCCCGAGGACGCCGGTCCACAGGTGGTCGTCCCGGTTCTCGCTGATGTCGCGGGCCAGGTTGTCCGCCACCCGCTGCTCGTCGCCGTCCGGCACCAGGCCGAACTGCAGCGCCAGCACGTTGTGGGTCTGCCGGTAGCCGGCCTGGGCGTCCCGGTAGACCCCCTCCTCGGCGTCGTAGTAGGTCGCGTTGAAGGCGGTCCGGATCCGCGCCGCCTCGGCGCGCATCTCCTCGGCGTCCGCGGGACGGTCCAGGAGGTCGGCCATCCGGGCCGCGACCTGGCTCATCTCGTAGACGTACGCCGTCGCCGAGACCCGCATGTCCTCGGGCGGGTTGCCGACCTGGTCGGGCGACATGTAGTCGCCGAGGCCCGTCGAGGAGATGTGCCCCACCGCCGTGCGGTGCTCCAGCCGGAGGTAGTCGACGATGCCCTCGTAGTGCCGCTCGACGACCCGCCGGTCACCGGTCTCCTCGTAGACCCACCACGGGATGAGCACGTACGCCGCGTGCCAGGTCGGCGACTGCATGTTGACGCCCCAGTCCCAGCTCGGGTCGGGGGCGATCAGCGCCGGCCGGCCGTCCTCGTGCCGCGAGTCGCTGACGTCGTCGAGCCACTTGGTCATCAGGGTGTGGCTGTCGAAGTTGCGCAGGAACATCTGCGCCCCCAGCTGGGCGTCGCCCGTCCAGCCGTTCTTCTCGTACGTCGGGGTGTCGGTCGGGATGTGGTGCAGGTTGTTGAGCATCGTGACCACCGCCCCCTGGTGGATGCGGTCGAACAGCGGCTCGGAGCTGGCGAACGTCGAGGTCGTCCCGACGTCGGTGTGCACCAGCCGGGCCTCGATGTCGTCGACGGTCGGGGCCTCGCCCGGCCAGCCGGTGATCTCCACGAACCGGAAGCCCTTGTAGGAGAACTTCGGCTCCCAGGTCTCGCCGCCGGGACGCCCGGCCAGGATGTAGCGGTCGGTCTGGAAGTCACCGCCGGTGAAGCCTGTGGAGCTGTTCACGCGCCCGTCCTCGAGCAGCCGCTCGCCGTAGCGGAGCTGGACCTCGTCGCCCGCCGTACCGGTCACGCGGATGCGCGCCCATCCGGCCACCTGCCGCGGGAAGGCCGCGACGAAGACGCCGGGAGCCGGCTCCGTGATCGCCGTGGGCGCCAGGGTCTCGGTGACCCGGATCGGCGGCTGGGTCCGGGCGACGAGGTCGCCGACCGGGCCGGCGACCGCGCCGGGACGGTCCCAGCCGCTGTCGTCGTACCCGGCCTCGTCGGCGCCGACCGGCTCGCGTCGGGCGTCGTAGAAGTCGCCCTCGTAGAGCGAGTCGTACGTCGTCGCGCCGGTGGTCACCCGCCACTGGGCGGGGTTCGTGCCGATCTCCTCGACCCGGCCGTCGGCGTACGTGACGCGCAGCAGGGCGCGGACGGCGGGGTCGTCCTGGTGCCACGGCGCCCGGTCCCAGCCCCAGGAGTTCGAGGTCGTCATCGAGTAGAAGCCGCGGCCGAGCTCGAAGGTGAGGGCGTTGGCCCCCTCCGCGACCTGGTCGGTCACGTCGTGGGTGACGTAGTGGACCGTCTCCTCGTAGTCGGTGTTGCTGACCGAGAGCACCTCGTCGGCGACGGGGGCGCCGTTCAGGCGGGCGTCGACCAGGCCGGCGCCGGCGACGTACAGCCGGGCACTCGTGACGCCCGCATCGACGTCGAACTGGCGGCGCAGCACCGGTGCGGCGGTGCGCTCGACCACGACGACGTTGGAGCCCCAGTCACCCGAGCCGTACGCCGCGTGCACGACGGCCGGGGTCCAGTCGCTGTCGTCGAGGCCAGGGGACTGCCAGCCCTCGGGGGCGGACTTGCTGCTGCGCCACGACGCGTCGGTCGGCACGAGCGACACGTGGCCGTCGTCGTAGGTCAGCCGGACGTAGCCCAGCAGACCGGCGGGCGAGTCGCCACCGTGGGCGAACTGCCGGTTGACGGCCTCCACGGCGACGGTGTTCCGGCCGGGCTCCAGGTTCGGCAGCGGGACGACCTCGGCCTGCCGCCAGGCCTCCGGGGAGTTGGCCGAACGGCCGACCATCTCGCCGTTGACGTACGCGGTGAAACGATCGTCCGCCGTCATCACCAGCACCGCCTCGGTGAGGGTGCGCTCCGCGTCGACCTCGACGTCCCGACGGAAGTGCCGGGTGCCCTCGGGGGCCTTGGGCGCCATGCCGTCGGCGTACCAGATCCACGACGCCTCCGAGAGGGACGCCTGCAGGTCGGTGCTCGGCGGCAGGGTCACGCCGTTGCCCCACGGCCCGGACCCGTACGTCGCGTGCTCGCGGACCGGCGTCCAGGCGGAGTCGTCGTACCCGGACGTCGCCCAGCCGGCCGGCCCGGTCGCCGACGACCGCCAGCCCGCGTCGCCCGCGGTACGACGGACGACCGAGGTGCCGTCGGTGTGGCGGATGCGGATCTTGGCGAGCACCCCGGCCGGTGACGGGACCTGGTTGCCAACGGCCTCCCACGAGTTGCGGGCCTCGACGGCCAGGACGTCGTCCTCGCCCGTGAGCGGGACCTCGAAGCGCTGCGCACCCATCCAGGTGTGCGCGGCGTCGGGGCTCGCGCCGACGAGGTCGCCGTTGACGAACAGCCGGTAGCCGTCGTCCGCGGTGATGACGACCTGTGCCGACTCGGCGGTGCGGCCCTCCTCGGGCGCGAGGTCCACGCGGAAGAAGCGCTGACCGGCGGGTGCGGTCGGTGCGCTCACGGACTCGGGGTGCCACACCCAGCGGGCGCCGCCGAGGTCGAGCGGCTCCTCGTCGTCCGCCACGGGGGTGGAGAGCCACTGCGAGTCGGACCAGCCGTCCGGACCCAGCCCCGTCTCGAACCAGGACGGCTCGCTCCACGTCCCGGCCGACCCGGCCTCCGTGCGCACCTGGACCGCCCAGTGATAGCGGGTCGACGGCTCGAGCTCCGGGCCGTCGTACGCGATCTCGGTGGAGGCCTCCGAGGCGACCGGGCCGCTGTCCCAGACGTCGCCCTCACCGGACGCGGCGGCGCCGGCGGAGGTCGCGACCACGAGGCGGTAGCCGACCTGGGCCACCCCGCGGGCGGCGGTCTGCGTCGCCCAGGAGAAACGCGGCCGCGGCACGTCGATCCCGAGTGGCCGGACCGTGTGCTCGACACGCAGGTCGGCGATGGTGATGGATCCGGCCGCCGTACCGACGGCGGGTGTCGGGTCGTCCAGCGGTGCCGCCGTGGCGGGGGCGCCGGCTGGCCAGAGCAGGGCGAGGGTCAGGACCGGGGCAAGGAGCGTCGATGTGCGCGTCACAGGGGAACCGTTCTCGTGAGGAGAGTGAATCGATTCAAGCCGAGAGAGTGACGGACGTTACAAGGAGACGTCTTTAGACGGCAAGAGTGGTCTCGGCCTCCGGGGTGGTGGGGGCCGGAACCGGCCAGGGTGGGGCCGGCCGCGCCGCAGGTTCATCACGGTATGCAGACGAGCCGGCACCTCCCACGGTGGGTACGCCGTGGGAAGCGACAACTGGTCGACATACCGTGATGAACCTGCGACGACCGGGACGACCGGCCCTACCCCCTCAGAGCGCGAGCGCCACCACGTCGTCCAGCGAGAGCTCCTGCCCCTCACGCACCGCGGCGTCGTACGCCGCGTCGCCGAGCCCGGCGCGGGCCTGCTCGAAGGCGCCGGCCAGCAGCGCCTCGTCGGGCTTGTAGTAGCCGTAGACGTTGGCGCCGACGGTCGCGCGCAGCCGGGCGGCGGCGCCCTGGAGGACGGCGACCCGGTGGTGGGCGCCGTCGAGCGATTCGACGACGGCGAGGGTCTCGAGGAAGTAGGCGAGGTTGGCCATGTCGCCGGTGTCGATGCTGAGCCGGACGCCCTCCTCCACCTGGCGGCGAGCCGTGGCGGGGTCGCCGACGGAGAGTGCGATCTGGGCGGCGGTGAACAGCGTGATGTAGACGGCGAGGGGGTCGCGGCGCTCGCGGGCGGCGTCCAGCGCGAGCTCGACCTGGCTGCTCGCCCGGGCGGTGTCGCCCTGCAGCAGCGAGACGGTGCCGAGCCACACCTGGCTGAGCGTCCACATCCACTCGCGGCCGGACCCGACCTCCTCGCAGAGCGCGATGGTCTTCTCGAAGGCACTCGCGGCACCGTCGAGGTCGCCCTCGCCCAGCGCCACCAACCCCATCCCGCCGCGGTTGTGAGCCCGGCCCACGCCGTCTCCGGAGCTCTCACCCAGCCGGTCCCCCGCCGTCCACGCCTCACGGGCGGCGCGGAGGTCGCCCTGGGCGAACGTCATCGCCCCCTGCACCGCGAGCACCCGGGTGCGCACCTCGTCGGTGATCTCGCCGGCGAGGATGGCGCCGCTGAGCCGTCGCCCCTCGAGCAGCGCACCCCTCAGCCACCAGAACAGCCACAGGTCCCAGGCCAGCCAGCCGGACAGGTCGGCGTCGCCGTCGGCGAGGCCGCTCTCCATCGCGGCCACGAAGTTGGCGTGCTCGCGCCCGGTCACCGCGAGCGCGGCGATCGTGCCCGGTCCGCGGTACGACGGCTCGAGCTGGCCGGCCAGCGCCCGGAAGTGCGCCCGGTGGGCGGCCCGGGCCGCGAGCCGCTCCTCGCCGAGGAGCAGCGCGTCGGCGTACTGCGCGATGGGCTCGAGCATCCGGAACCGCGCGACGTCGGGATGGTCGGCGTCGGGCAGCACCAGCGAGTGCTCGACGAGCGCCTCGAGCGTGCTCAGCGCGGGCAGGTCCCCCGCGACGCCCTCCGCGGCCTCGAGCGTGAAACCGCCGGAGAACACCGACAGCCGGCGGAAGAGCTGCTGCTCCCCCGGCGCCAGCAGGTCGTAGCTCCAGGTGATCGCCGCCCGCATCGTGCGCTGGCGACGGGGCAGGTCGCGGGCGCCGTCGGCCGCCATCACCTGGTCGAGCCGCGCGAGCATCGTCGCCGGAGGCATCAGCCGCACCCGCGCCGCCGCGAGCTCGATGGCCAGCGGCAGGCCGGCGAGCCGCCGGCAGATCGCGCCGATCGCCGCCGCGTTGGCCGCGTCCAGCCCGTCGAGCCGGTAGCCCGCCACCGCCGACGCCGCGCGCTCGACGAACAGGGCGACCGCCGCCGAGCGGGCCAGGACCACCGGGTCGGACTCGTCGGGGTCGGGCAGCGGCAGCGGCGGCACCTGGTACTGCACCTCGCCCCGGACCCGGAGCACCGTGCGGCTGGTGACCAGCACGGTGAGCTCGGGACAGGAGGCGACCAGCCGGCTCAGCGACGCGGCGGCGGGCAGCAGGTGCTCGAGGTTGTCGAGGACCAGGAGCAGCTCGCGTGAGCGGAGGTGCTCGGTCACGGCCGCACCGGCGTCGACGGCCTCGACGCCCGCGAGCCCGAGGGCTCGCGCCACCTCCGGCAGCACCGAGTCGGGCTCGCCGACCGGCGCGAGCGACACGACCACGACGCCGTCACGGTAGGAGCTCCGGCTGGCCTGGGCGACCGCGAACGCCAGCCGGGTCTTGCCCACGCCGCCGAGCCCGGTGAGCGTCACCAGGCGCTGGCTGGAGCCCTCCAGCAGCGACCGGACGTAGTCGACCTCCTGCTCGCGCCCGAGCAGCGGGCTGCTGGGCGGCACCACGTCGGAGCGCAGGTCCGGCGGCGCCTGGACGTCGGCCACGGGCGGCGTCGCCCGAACGGCCACGGCCGGCGCCGGGACCGACGAGGCCTCCGGCACCACCAGCAGCTCCTGGTCCTGCTCCAGGATCCGCTGGTGCAGCCGGCGCAGCTGCGGCCCCGGGTCCAGGCCGAGCTCGTCGGCGAGCTGCCGGCGTACGTCGTCGTACTGCGCGAGCGCGTCGCTCTGCCGGCCGCTGCGGTAGAGCGCGAGGATCAGGTGGCCGCGCAGCGACTCGCGCAGCGGGTGCTCGGCGACGAGCGCGGGCAGCTGCTGGGTGACCTCCTCGTGGCGGCCGAGCGCCAGGTCGAGATCCGCCGCGAGCTCGAGCGCGGCGAGCCGCTGGCCGTCGAGCCGGGCCGCGTCGGCCTGCGCGAACGGCTGGGCGATGTCGGCGTACGCCGGCCCGCGCCACAGCTCGAGCCCGCGGCCGACCTGCTCGCGCGCAGACACCAGCTCGCCCGCCGTACGTCCGGCTCGCGCGGCGGCGAGCAGGTCGAGGAAGGTCGTGGCGTCCAGGCCGCCGGGCGGTACGTCGAGCCGGTAGCCCGGCGGGACGGTGGCCACCTCGACGTCGGTCCCGCTCTCGCGCAGCCTTCCGCGCAGCCGGGAGATCACGCCGTGCAGGTTGGTCAGGTTGCCGCCTCGACCCGCGTCGCCCCACACCCGGTCGAGGATCGCGTCGGTCGAGACGACCCGCCCCGCGTCGACCACGAGCGCGGCCAGCACCTCCCGGTGCCGGGGCGACCCCAGCTCGACGGGAGCGCCGTCCCCGAGGACCTCCAGCGGGCCGAGCACCTTGATCATCGCGCGTCAGCCTAGGACCTCGGCCGCCCCGTCAACCCGGTTTTCGTGCGGGCCGGACTCAGGCGGGCGCCTCGGTCGGGGTGATCGGGGTGATCCACGACTGGTGCGTGGCGCTGTTCTTGGTGATCGCGAGCAGCTCGTCCATGTGCGGCTCCAGCCCCGTCACCTTGTCGAGCGGCACCCCGATGATCAGCTGGAAGCCCAGCCCCTTCCAGGCCTGGACGGCCCGGCCGGCGAACTCGGAGTCGGCTTTCACGAAGCCCTCGTCGAGGAAGACCGGGGCGAAGCGCGGCCGCGACCGGGTCTCGTCGCCGAGCCGGAAGCGCAGCGCCGAGCCGACGATGAACGCGACCAGCTCCTGGCTCTCGCCGCCGCTCTTCTCCCCCAGGGTGCGGTACGTCGCTCGCAGCTCGCCGGTCGTGTGGTCGTAGCGCTCCGCGCTGATCTCCACGTGGCGGCGTACGTCGAGCAGCCGGTCCCGGTCGGTGGCGGCCGCGCCGGCCTCCCCCGCCTGGCTGGGCTTGCGCAGCTGCACCATGAACCGGCTGAGCTCGGTGAACCGCTTCTCGAGCTCGGCGTCGCCCAGTTCCGCGGACGATCCGGCCGACAACGCCCGCAGGTCCCGCATGAAGACCTGGACGTGGGCCGGGGTCAGCCGGCGCAGCCGGATCCGCAGCCGGTCGCGGGCGGCGCCGAACTCCAGGCGCCGCAGGATCGCGTTGATCGGCTCCAGCCGGTCCTCGATCTCCTCGATCGACGCGGCCATCGCGCCGACCAGGGGCACCAGGTCCTGGCCGCTCCACTCGGTGAGCCGGCGGCGCCACTCAGAGCGCCGCTCGGCCAGACCCTTGCCGCGGATCTCGTCGAGGATCCGCGCGTAGTCGGGGTACGACTCCGCCGTCGCGCCGAGGTTGGGCGAGTCCCACTGGGCCTTGTAGAGCCGGAAGATCGCGGCGAGCTCGTCCTCGACGCGCCGGGTCTCCGTCTCGGCGTCGGCGACCGCGCCGCGCAGCCGCTCGGCGAGCCGCTGGGAGGTCTCGTGGAAGCGGTCCAGGTCGGCGGGGTCGGCGGGGTCGGCGGCCGCGGCGAACTCCACGCCCAACGCGGCGTCCTGCGCCTCGGTCAACTCGACCGCGCCGACCCGCTCCATCTCCTCCAGCCGGTCCTTGACCAGGTCCTCGGAGTCGATCAGCTCGGCGTGGCTCTCGCTCAGCTCGTGCTGGCGTCGCTCCAGCCCGAACCGGGTGCGGCGGGTCTGCTCCAGCTCCTCGGTGAGCTGCTCGACCTGTCCCTGGAGCACCTGCAGCTGGTCGTCGGCGGTGAGGATCTCGGTACGCCGGCGCTCCAGCTCGGCGATCCGCCGGTCGCTGCCCGAGACGTCGAGGTCGTCGAAGCGCGCGGTCGCCACTGCTTCGTACGCCGTCCGCGACTGCTCCAGCACCCGCAGTCGCCGGTCCTGCTCGGCGACCAGGCCGTCGACCCGGACCAGGTCGCCCTCCAGCGCGGCCAGCTCCGCGTCGATCTCGGCGATGGCGTCGGCGTTCGAGAAGCCGATGATGCTGCGGGCGTCGTTGCGCCCGTGGGCACCGCGGCGGCCGCTGCGGGTCTGACCCGCCAGCGTCACCCGCAGCCCCGAGCCCGTCAGCCCGGCCGACGACTCGACGCACAGCGCGTTGCGGGCCGGGTCCTCGACGTGGTCCTGCACCCAGCCGGAGAACGGCGAGTCCTTGAAGAGCAGCTTGCCGGCGATCCGCTCCGGGTCGCCGGGTCCGCGGTCGGGCAGGTCCAGCTCGACGCCCTCGAAGGTCAGCCGGCCGCGCAGGTGCAGCCCGTCGATCGCGGCGGAGAACGCCTCCAGGCGGTCGATCGGCACCAGCATCAGCCGCGCCGTGCCGCCCAGGACCGTCTCGATCGCCGTGCGCCAGCGCGCCTCCTCGGGCGCGACGTCGATCAGCTCGGCGACGAACGGCAGCTCCGCGACGTCCAGCCCGCTCGCCTTCGCGACCTCGGCCCGCAGCTCGTGCATCCGCGCGGGCATCCGGCCGGCACGGTCCTCCAGCGAGGCCCGCTCGCGGCGCAGTTCGCTCTGCCGCTGCTGGATCGGGAAGCGCTGGTCGCGGACCCCGTCCCGCTCCTCGCCGAGCCGCTCGTGCTCCAGGCGCCACCCCTCGAGCCACGTGCGGGCGCGCTGCTGGAGCGCCGCGAACTCCTCCACGGAACCGAGCGCCCCATCGAGGCTCCCCGCGTCGGCGTCGGCCACCTCGATCAGCGGCAGCAGCCGCTCGCGCAGCGCCGTGCAGCGACCCAGCCGGTCCTCGCGCAGGACCGCCTCCTGCTCCAGGGACAGCCCCAACGACTGCAGCGTGGAGCCGCCCGCGGCCCGGTGGGCCTCCTTGGCCGCCTCCAGGTCGGCCAGCAGGGCGGCCTCGGCGGAGCCGGCGCGGGTCAGCTCCTCGCCGGTCGTCTTCCGGGCGTCGCGGTTGGCGTCCACGGCCCCCTCGAGCAGCCGCAGGTGCGCCCGCAGCAGCCAGCGCCGCAGGGGCGTGTCGCCGGAGCGGGTCACGCCGTACGAGTCGAGCTCGGTGAGCCGGCGCGCGGCGGTGAGCCGGCGCTCGTGCAGGTCGGTGATCGGGTCGAGCAGCTCCAGCTTCTGCTCCTCGACGCGCATCGCGGAGTACGCCGTGTCGAGGTCGTCGAAGTGCTCGACGGCCCGATCCGCGGCGGCGTACGTCGACGGCCGCTCCAGCACCATGTCCTTGTAGAGCTCGTCGACGCTGCGGACCTGGTTCCCGGCCTGGATCCGGGCGAGCAGCCGGAGCGCCTTGGCGCCGTCGCCGTTGGCGCCGATGCCGAGCCGCGCGTGCAGGACGGCGGAGAACTCGGCGTACGTGCGGTGCACCCGGATGCCGGGGTAGAGCTTCTTCAGCGTGTTGGCGTGGAAGCGCTCGGGGACGGCGACCTCGAGGCTGTCGAGCGCGAGCGCCCCCTCGTGGGTGGCCAGCTGCATCTGCACGTCGCTCGACCGGACGGCCCGGCGCGGGACGTAGTAGGTGCGCAGCACGGTGAACCGGCCACCCTGGTCGTTGACGAAGGTCATCGCCACGGCGCCCCAGGTGTCCGCGCCCCTGCCACGCAGCAGCTTCTCGACCGGGCGTCCGGTGCGCGGGTCGTCGACGACGTCGACGGCGCCGCGCAGGTACGACAGCAGGTTGCGCTGGCCGACGCCGCGGGCGCGGCCGGCCACGGCGTCGTTGGACGCGCCGTTGAACTTGGTGTCCGACGGCATCATCAGCGCGGTGTAGGCGTCGAGGATGGTGCTCTTCCCGACCCCCGAGGCGCCGGAGATCATCGTCGTGTCGCCGCGCAGCGGGACGGTGGTCAGGCCGCCGAAGCCGCCCCAGTTGACCAGCTGCAGCAGCGCGGCCCGCCACTGCACGGTGTCGTCCTTCGGCGTGACGACGTCCTGCTGCTCGAAGAGGCCGTCGCCGACCTGCTCGGTCTCGTCGACGCTCATCGCTCGTCCTCCCCGTCCTCGAACAGGTCCTCGTCCTCGGGCTCGGGCGGCGCCTCGGCGCCGTTGACGCGCTGCAGCGACTCCAGCAGCTCCTGGAGCAGCTCGAGCGGCAGCAGCGGCTCGACGGCGCCGCTGATCTCGTAGCGGTCGTCGCTCGCCGCGCCGATGAGCAGTCCCGACTTCACGATGCTGACCACGGCGTTGCGGGCGCGCTTCTCGTCGCCGGCCTCGTCGGTCGCGTGCGGCGGCCGGAAGCTCGCGACGTAGTCGACGATGTCCTCGCGGTCGACGAACACCCGCGCGTCGCCCCCGGACTGCCCGGCGCGCAGCCGGTCGCGCAGGTGGACGAGCACCAGCGTCTCCTCGCGCGACCACGCGGCGTCGTACAGCAGGGTCGGGAAGCGTGCGCCGGTCTCGGAGAGCGCCTGGCGCTTCCAGGCGACCTCGCGCTCGCGGTCGATCGCCAGGTCGAGGAAGAGGTCGTTGAGGCGCGAGCGCAGCACCCGCTCGTGCTCGACCAGGACCGGCCAGTCGCGCGGGTGCGTGCGGGCGCTGATGAAGCGCTGCTTGAGCAGCGCGACCAGCGTCCGGCGCTGGGAGTACTCGAGCCCACCCTCGTCGCCCTCGAAGAGCGAGACCGAGCCCTCGTCGAGGAGCTCGTCCCCGAGGTCGAGATCGGTGTCGGTGTCGGTGTCGACGCTCATCGGGTCTCCCTCTCGTGCTGGGCGGTGCGTGCGGCGGCGGGTCGGTCGGGGTCGGGCAGCGGCGTGCGCGGAACGGCGAAGGTACGCCGCGACCCGTCGTGGCGCACAGCCGAGAAGGTGTCGAGGTCGTC
The DNA here is from genome assembly GCF_035503875.1 of Nocardioides sp. Taxonomy (GTDB): domain Bacteria; phylum Actinomycetota; class Actinomycetes; order Propionibacteriales; family Nocardioidaceae; genus Nocardioides. Next base: position 19,930 of record NZ_DATJTA010000104.1, on the reverse strand, counting down.
CTCGGTCGTCCAGTCGCGGTCGGCGGCGAGGTGCAGCAGGCCGAGGATCTCGACCGGCCGCCGCAGCGACGGCTCGAGCTGCTCGAAGAGCTCGCCCAGCGAGGCCACCGGCCGCAGCGAGGCCAGCGCCTCGTCGAGCCGCTCGCGCAGGGAGTTCAGCCGGGGGCCGCCCTGCGCCATCAGGGCGCTGAGCGACACCTCGGGGGCGTCGTCGGGATCGGCCGCCGTGATCCGCTCGGGGAGCACGTCGTCGGCCGGGTCGTAGAAGCGCTCGCGCAGGTGGTCGACGCCGGCACGCGCCGGCAGCAGGGGTACGTCGTGGGTCGCGCGCGGGCCGGTCGTCGCCATCCAGGCCATCAGCTGCGACTCGACCTGGCGCAGGGTCTGCTCCAGCTCGCGGTCGCTGGCGGCGTCGTGGGAGACGATGTACTCCTTCAGCGTCGCCGTCACCCGCGAACGCTGGGCGAGCACCCGGTCGAGCCCGTCACGCACCAGCCGGACCGTGCCCTGCAGCTCGGACCGGTCGGCGTCGCTGAGGATCCGGTCGGAGATCGGGTGGTCCAGCAGTGCGGTGAGGTCCTCGCGGAGCTGGGTGACCAGCGCGTCGTCGCGCAGCAGCGCGAAGGCGCCCTCGAACGCCCGCCCCTCCTGGGTCGCCGTCATCAGCGCGTCGGCCCGGGCGAGGTAGTCGTCGATCACCTCACCGGCCGGCCGGTCCTCGGCCCGGAAGGCGGCCAGGATCTCTCCGCGGATCGTGGCGAACCGCTCCTCGACCCGGGCGAAGTCGCTGGGCAGCGCCGAGATCAGCGAGAGCAGCTCGGTGAAGCCCTCCAGCATGTAGTCCTCGGTCGCGCTGACCAGCTCCGCGCCGTCGACGAGCCGGTCCCGCTCGGCCTGCAGCCGCGCGATCTCCGCGTTGAGGATGGTGACCCGCGAGGTGCGGTCCGGGTTGGCCTCGGCGTTGAACCGCCGCACGCTGCCCAGGATCGTCGCGATCCGGTGCTCGCTCAGCGTGGCCCGGTCGCGGGCGAGGTTCTTGACCAGCTCCAGCGCCTGCTGCGCGTGGGAGGTCAGCGAGTAGACCTCGTTGCCGGTCTCGTCGAGCGAGCGCACCAGCCACTGCCCGCGCATCCAGCGGTGGCAGATGTCGCGACCGCTGCCGGTCGGCACCTCGGTCTCGCCAGCCAGCCGGATCCCGGCGAGGTGCTCCTCGACCTGGGTGTGCAACCGCGCCGTGGGGATCGGCTTGTTGTTGCGGCCGAAGGCGGCCCGGAAGATGGTGATGACCACCGCGGCCTGCCGCTGGTGCAAGAGGGTCAGCGTCGGCTGGGCGAAGGCGCCCTTGACGCGGGCCAGCTCCCCGGCGATCTCGCCCATCCCTGCTCCGTCTCCCTGCACTCCCGACGTCGTGTCGAACGATGGGCAAGCATGACAGAGGCCGCCGACGGCCCCGGTGCCCCGGGGTCCGCCGGCTCCGTTCCGGTCAGGAGCGGTCGATCGTCGCCTGCATCGCCGCGTTGTAGCGCTCGCCCTGCACGACGATCGCCGCGCCGGCCTCCTGGATCTCGGCGAGGTCGGCCGCGGTGAGCTCGAGCGCGGCGGCGCCGACGTTCTCCTGCAGCCGGGAGGTACGACGGGTGCCCGGGATCGGCACGATCCACGGACGCTGCGCCAGCAGCCACGCGAGCGCGACCTGGCCGGTGGTGGCGTCGTACCGCGTCGCGATCCGCTCGAGCAGGTCGACGAGCGCTCGGTTGGCGTCGATGGCCTCGGCCTGGAACCGCGGGATCGAGCTGCGGATGTCGTCGGCCGCGAACGTCGTACTGGAGTCGATGGTGCCGGTGAGGAAGCCGCGCCCGAGCGGACTGAAGGGCACGAAGCCGATCCCGAGCTCCTCGAGCGTCGGGAGCACCGACTCCTCGGGCTCGCGCCAGAACAGGGAGTACTCGCTCTGCAGGGCGGTCACCGGCTGCACGGCGTGCGCGCGGCGGATCGTGCCCGGACCCGCCTCGGAGAGGCCGAAGTGGCGTACCTTGCCGGCCGAGATCAGCTCGCCGACGGCACCGGCGACCTCCTCGATCGGGACGTCCGGGTCGACGCGGTGCTGGTAGAAGAGGTCGATGGCCTCGCCGCCGAGCCGGCGCAGGGAGGCGTCGGCCACCTGCCGGATGTGCTCGGGCCGGCTGGACAGGCCGGTCTGCCTGCCGTCGGCGTCGAACGCGAAGCCGAACTTGGTGGCGATCACCACCTGGTCGCGCACCGGCGCGAGCGCCGCCCCGACCAGCTCCTCGTTGACCCACGGCCCGTAGACCTCCGCGGTGTCGAAGAAGGTCACACCGAGGTCGACGGCATCGCGCATCACCCGGACCATCTCGTCGTGGTCACCGGCCGGACCGAGCCCGTAGCTCATGCCCATGCAGCCGAGACCGAGCGTCGACACCTCCAGCCCGGACGTGCCGAGGGTGCGCTTGTGCATGCTGCTCTCCTTGCTGTCGGTGGCCGTCGATGCCGAGCACGACCGTAGTGGTGCCCCACCGGTTCGCCGCCGGGTGTCCGCGGGTTCGGTTAACCTCGCCGGACGCCCTCGCCCGTCTCGGGCACGACGAGAGGAACCCGATGCCGCACGTCCTGACCCGCCTCGCGGTGCTCGCCAGCGCGGCCGCGCTGTCGATCGCGACCCTGAGCGTCCCCGCCCAGGCCGATCAGCCAGCCACCGAGCAGGTCACCGGGCAGGCACCCCGTGCGGCCTCGACCGTCCGGGTCCCGGGCTCGTTCACCGGATACGGCTTCGACGCGTGCTCGGCGCCGAGCCAGCAGGTGATGGACGCGTGGCGGCAGGCCTCGCCGTACTCCGCGGTCGGCATCTACATCAGCGGCAGCCTCCGGACCTGCCCCCAGGACCAGCTCACCGCCGACTGGGTGCGGACCCAGGCCCGCCGCGGCTGGCACCTGCTCCCGATCCACGTCGGGCCGCAGGCCAGCTGTGCGAAGCGGGACTACCCGATCGAGATGTCCCTGAACAAGAAGACCGCCGAGGACCAGGGGCGGGCCGAGGCCCGGTCGTCCGTCGCGGCGGCCAAGTCGCTGGCGATCCGCACGGGCAGCACCCTCTACTACGACCTCGAGGACTACGACCTCGCCCCGGACGACTGCCGCCAGGCGGCGCTGTCCTTCCTCTCCGGCTGGACCAAGCAACTGCACGCGCTCGGCTTCAGGTCCGGCGTCTACTCCAACATCGGCGCCGCGATCAACTCCCTCGACGTCGCCGACCGGCTCTCCCCCGGCTCGTACGCCATGCCCGACGACATCTGGTTCGCCTGGGAGAACGGCCGCGCCGACACCCGCACCGACCACCGGGTGCAGAGCCGCCGGTGGGACAAGCACGCGCGGATCCACCAGTACGACCTCGACACGGTGAGGACCTACGCCGGCGCCTCGATGAAGATCGACCTGAACTGGGTCGACGTCGGCCGCGGGTCCGTGGGCTCCCCGACCCGCCGGATGTGCCCGGGCGTCGCCGTCGACCTGCGCCGCTACCCCACCCTGCGCAAGGGCTCGCGCGGTGCCGCGGTCAAGGCGGCGCAGTGCCAGCTGCGCAAGCAGCGCTTCACCCGGGCCAAGCCCAGCGGCCGCTACGACGCCGGCACGGTGAAGGCGGTGCGCAAGGCGCAGCGCCGGCTCGACGTACGCGTGACGGGACGGCTGGACCGCCGGACCTGGGTGGCCCTGGTCTCGCGCGGCTCGCGGCCGCTGCTGAAGGTCGGCTCGACCGGCGATCCCGTACGCCGCGTGCAGCGCGCGCTCGGTGCTGCCCTCGGCATCCGGATCCGCGTCGACGGCCTGATGAGCCCGCGGACGAGCAAGGCGGTCGCGCGGTTCCAGAAGCGGGAGCGGCTCGAGCGCACCGGCAACGTCACGATCCAGACCTGGCAGCGGCTGCAGGCAGGCGGCTGAGCGCGGCTCCGTCCCGGCTAGTCTGGGCGCGCCCATGCAGACCCCACCGCCGCGCGCCCGCCGCCTGCTGCTCACCGTCGACGCGCCCTCGCTGCTGCACCGCAACCACCACGCCCGCGCGCACACCGACCTGCGCGACCGGACCGGCCGGCCCGCGTGGGCGCTGCACGGCATGCTGCGGCAGATCCTGGAGGCGATCGACCAGTTCGCGCCGGACGCGCTGTTGTTCGGGCTCGACGACCGGGCGACGTCGGTGCGCGAGGGTCTCTACCCCGGCTACAAGGCGGGCCGTGCCGTCAAGGACGCGACCCTCGTCGAGCAGCTCGAGCGCGCGGCCGCGCTGCTCGACGCGCTGGGGTTCCGCACGGTCACCCCGCCGGGTCTCGAGGCCGACGACGTCAACGCCTCGGCCGCGGCCTGGGCCGGGCGCGAGGGCTGGGACTGCGTGATCGTCACCTCCGACCGGGACTCCTTCGCCAACATCAGCGCCCACACCCGGGTGCTGCGGGTCATCGACGGCGGGATCGGCGGCTCCCCGCTGCTCGACGAGCGCCGGCTGCGCACGATGTACGGCGTCGACGCGGCGCGCTACCTGGAGTTCGCCGCGCTGCGCGGCGACGCGAGCGACAACCTCCCCGGCGTCGCGGGCATCGGTGAGAAGACCGCCCCCGTGCTGCTCGACCTGATGGGCTCGATGCAGGCCGTCTGGTCCGACATCGAGCACTGCGACGGGGAGAACCTGGTCGCCACCGTCGACTCGTGGTGCGCCGAGACCGGTGCCCGGCGGATGGGCGGCACCCTGCTGAAGCGGCTGACCGCGCCCGGGGCACGGGAGCGCTACGACTTCAACGTCTCGATCATGGCCGGGCAGACCGAGCTCGAGCTGGGCCTGACCCCCGACGTACCCGGCTCCCCCGGCCTGCTCCCCCTCGAGCGCAGCCGGGTCTCGCGCGTCGTCGACTTCCTCGGCGTCGGCGCCACCACCGACCTCGCGCTCCGCGTGCTCACCGAGCCGCCGGCCTCCGAGGGCTGACCCCGTCGGACCCCTCGGCCTGGGACCTCGAGCGGGGTTACCGTGGCCAGGAAGCGGCTCGGGCACTTCCCGACCGTAAGGAGCACCGATGTTGAACGACAGCATGGTCACCGCGAACGTTCCGGTTTCCGATCTCGACCGGGCCCGGAGCTTCTACGCCGACACCCTCGGCCTCACCCCTGCCGACGAGAACCCCGGCGGGCTCGTCTACACCACCGGCGGCGGGACGACGTTCTTCCTCTACCAGACCGAGTACGCCGGCCGGGCCGGCCACACGATCGCGCAGTGGCACGTCGGCAACGTGGCCGACGAGGTGCGCGACCTGAAGGCGAAGGGACTGACCTTCGAGCACTACGACATGCCCGGCGTCACCTGGGACGGCGACGTCGCGGAGATGGAGGGCATGGGCCACGCGGCCTGGTTCAAGGACAGCGAGGGCAACATCATGTGCCTCGACGACGCGACGACCGGCTGATCGCCCGGCGTACCCTGGCGAGCCTGTCAGCCGATCCTTGACGTTCTCAGGCAGAATCTCGACTGAGAACATCCAGATTCCCCGGTTCTCCGGGGAATCTGCGCCCGGCCGTCTGAAGAGGTGTCGCCATGGAGATCTGGATCAACCCCGCCTGCTCGAAGTGCCGGACCGCGACGGCGGCGCTCGACGAGGCGGGGGTGGAGTACACCGTCCGGCGCTACCTCGACGAGCCGCCGACCCGCGCCGAGCTCGCTGAGGTGCTGGCGCGCCTCGACCTGGAGCCGTGGCAGATCGTCCGCACCGGCGAGCCCGAGGCTGCGGCCGTGCAGGAGCTGCCGCGCACCCCGGCGGCGCGCGAGGCGTGGGTGCAGGCGATGGTCGAGCACCCGCAGCTGATCCAGCGGCCGATCATCACCGCGGACGACGGCACGGCCGTGCTCGCCCGCGACCCGGAGACGCTGGCCGGGCTGCTGGACTGACGTCAGTCGGACGGCAGGCCGTGGTCGATGGCCCAGGCGACGGCCGTCGACCGGTTCGTGGCGCCGATCTTGTGGTAGCCCGACCGAATGTAGGTCTTGATGGTGTTGACGCCGAGATGGATCTCGGCCGCGATCTCCTTGTTGGACATGCCGCGGGCGATCAGGGCGAGGACCTCGTGCTCGCGCTCGGTGAGGCCGACGTTGCCCGAGGTGAGGTCGGTGCGGGACTCCGCGCTGGAGCCGACCGTGGGGTTGGGGCCGGGATCGCCGGGCTCCCAGCCGGTGGCGGCTGAGGCCAGCGCGTCCAGGACCTCGGCGACCGGCGCGTCGAGGTCGAAGAAGCCGTCGGCGCCGCGGTCGAGCGCCTTGGCGGTCAGATCGGGACGCAGCGTCGTGCCGACGAGCATGACGACGGCCGCGGTCTTGTTCACCAGGATGTCGAGGGTCGAGGTGTCGCCGCGGTCCAGGAAGGCGACGTCGTACAGGACGACGTCGGGCTCGACCCCCTCGATGTCGAAGATCGCCGGGACGAACCGCCCGTCAGTCTGCTGGAGGACCGTGGCGATCCCCAGGGCGACGATCGGCTGCGGAGTGAAGACCGCGACCCCGACGGACGTGCTCATGACCGGTCTCCTTCCCCGCGGCAGAGCGGAGAAACGGCCCCTTTTTTTCAGCGCATCCGGACCATCGCCGGCGGCAGGCAGGCACGCTGCCGCGGATCCAGTCCGGCGACGCACCGGCGGACCTGGTCGGGGCGCCAGGGAGCCGCCGCGATCGTGGTGAAGGGCCGCCTCGTCATCCAGGTGAAGGTCACCGAGTAGCGGTCCCGCGCGGTGGGCGGCGCGGCCCGGTGGAAGATCTGCGCGGTGTCCGGGACGCCCGCGGTCCACCGCGGCCCGGTGGCCTGCCGCCACGTCTCCCGGGGTACGGCGGCCGCGAACCGCTCGTCGTCGACGAACCCGCCGACGTAGCGCAGCGCCCGCGCCGCGGAGGTCGAGCGCGGCCGCGGGACGTAGGTGAACGGACCACCGTCCGAATCGACGTCGTTGAGCCAGACCAGGATCTTCAGCATCCGGTGGTCCTCGATGTCGCGGTGCCACTGGCGGGTGTCGACGGTGCGACCGTCGCTGCACTCCCGGTGCACCAGGGGGCCGTAGTAGCGGACCGGGACACCGAGGTAGTTCTCCACCAGGTCGAGGACCTGCGACTGCAGTCCCCACCGCCACAGGGCGACGTCCTCGAGCATCTCGTCCCGGCCGAGCAGCACCGAGTGCGACCCGCCGGGCGAGCGGTCCGCCAGCAGCCCGCTCAGCTGGAGCAGCAGCGGCTTGAGGGGGTCGACCCCGGGCAGCCCCATCGCGTCCCAGCGCGTCACGCTCATGCCGTTCCCGCGCAGGTCGTCGACGAGCTGACGATGGGCGGGCGCGAGATCCGGCAGCCGGGATCGATGGTCGTCAGCCAGCGACGCCCGATGCTCGTCGACCCGGCGTCGTACCGCCGGGACCCGATGGATCAGCTCGCGCTTGGCGCGGTTGGCCGCTCGGGCCACCTCCACCTTCATGACAAGACCTCCGAGAGCGCGCCACTGTCCGACGCTGGGGGATGCGGTCACCAAGAAGTGCACGCCCGCCCGCGGCGGAATGAGGGCAGCGCGGCGCGAACCTCACCCAAATGGGTGAACTCGCGGCGTCTCAGGCCGGCGGGATGTTCTGGTTGTGCCGGAACAGGTTGCCGGGGTCGTAGGTCGCCTTCACCTCCCGCAGCCGGTCGTAGTTGCCCCGGTAGTTGGCGCCGATCCGGCCCTGGTCGTCCTCGGCCATGAAGTTGATGTAGCCCCCGTCCTCGGAGAAGGGCGCGGTGGCCGCGTAGTAGTCCCGGACCCAGGCGGTGTTGCGCTCGTCGTCCTTCTCGTCCGGCCACATGCCCGCGATCACCGTCGCGAAGTTGGCGTCGCGGTAGGCGAAGGCGGTCGCGTCGGACGCCACCCGGTGACAGGCGCCGTTGATCGGGTAGATGTGCATCGTCGACGTCATCTCGGGCACCTGCGAGCCGTGCTCGACGTGAGCGGCGATCGCGTCGTCGGTCAGCTCCTTGACGAAGCTGGCCTTCCAGTAGTGGCGCAGCCCCGAGGGGTAGAGGTCGTCGAAGGCGCTGTTCAGGGCCGGGTACGGCATCGGGCCGACCAGCTCGGCCACCGTCGGCGCCAGGTCGCGGAACGGCTTCAGCACCTTCTCCCCCTCCCCCGGGTCGCCGGCCCAGCAGGTCACCATCAGGGCCAGCGTGGTGCCGTGCCGGGCCTCGGGGATGAACGGCAGCGGCGGCGCGATCTGGTACGCCGGGAACCCGCCGAACTGCTCGGGGGCGTCGGCGATGAACTCCCGGTAGAGCCGGAACAGGTCCCCCGCCTTGTCCAGCTCGAAGAACATCGGCCCTCCGTAGACGTCCTTGACCGGGCTGAGCCGGAACTCGAAGGACGTGACGACCCCGAAGTTGCCGCCCCCGCCCCGGATCGCCCAGTACAGGTCCGCGTCGTCCTTCTCGCTGGCGATGTGGAAGCTCCCGTCGCCGGTCACCACGTCGGCCGCGACCAGGTTGTCGCAGGAGAACCCGAGCCCCCGCGCGAGGTAGCCGATGCCGCCGCCGAGCGTGAGCCCGCCGACGCCGGTGGTCGAGATGATGCCGCCGGTCGTGGCCAGGCCGAAGGGGTACGTCGCCGCGTTCAGGTCGCCCCACGTCGCACCGCCCGCCACCCGGGCGACCCGGTTCACCGGGTCGACCCGGATGTCGCGCATCGCCGACAGGTCGACGACGACGCCGTCGTCGGCGGTGCCGAAGCCCGGCACGCTGTGCGCCCCGCCGCGCACCGCGACCGTGAGCCCCTGGTCGACGGCGTACCGCACCGCCGTCATCACGTCACCGGCGTTGGCCGCCCGGACGATGACGGCGGGCCGCCGGTCGATCATGCCGTTGCGCACCCGGCGCGCCTCGTCGTACGACGGGTCGTCCGGGCCGATCACCGACCCGCGGGTCTGCTCCCGCAGGGTGTCCAGCTGTGCACTCATCTCTCACGCTCCTCGTGACTCGGTGCCTGCCGGGTCCGGCAACAGGTCGTCGTCACGAGGGCGTCGAGAGGGCGTCGGGATGGCGTCGGGGCGTCACGTGGCACGGCGGGGGTCCGCGACAGGTCTGGAACCACCGACGCTAGACCCGGGCACGGGTCCCCGGCATCGTGCAGGTTGGGGTATTCCGGCGAACCCTCAGGAACGGGCCGGGACCAGGTTGAGCGCGACGTCGATGATCATGTCCTCCTGACCACCGACCAGGCGACGCCTGCCGCACTCCATCAGGATGTCGCGCACGTCGAGGTCGTACTGCTGCGCGGCGTTCTCGGCGTGCCGCAGGAACGACGAGTACACGCCGGCGTACCCGAGCGTCAGGGTCTCGCGGTCGACGCGGACCGGCCGGTCCTGCAGCGGGCGGACGATGTCGTCGGCGGCGTCCTGCAGCTTGAACAGGTCGCAGCCGTGCTTGAAGTCCGACAGGTCGGCCACCGCGATGAACGCCTCCAGCGGGCAGTTGCCCGCACCGGCACCGTGCCCCGCGAGCGAGGCGTCGACCCGGAAGACGCCGTTCTCGACGGCGACCACCGAGTTGGCGACCGACAACGAGAGGTTCTCGTGGGCGTGGATGCCGATCTCGGTCTGCGGGTCGAGGACGTCGCGGTAGGCGCGGACCCGCGCCGCGACGTCGTTCATCGTCAGCCGGCCACCGGAGTCGGTGACGTAGACGCAGTGGGCGCCGTACGACTCCATCAGCCGGGCCTGCTGGGCCAGGTCCTCGGGCGCGGACATGTGCGAGAGCATCAGGAAGCCGGAGACGTCCATGCCGAGCTCACGGGCCGCCGCGATGTGCTGCGCCGAGACGTCGGCCTCGGTGCAGTGGGTGGCGACCCGGACCGAGCGGACGCCGAGCTCGTAGGCCCGCTTCAGCTCGTGGATGGTGCCGACGCCGGGCAGCAGCAGCGTGGTCAGCCGCGCCCGCTTCAGCACGGAGGCGGCCGCCTCGATCCACTCCCAGTCGGTGTGGGAGCCGGGGCCGTAGTTCACCGAGGAGCCGGCGAGGCCGTCGCCGTGCGCGACCTCGATGGCGTCGACGCCGGCGTCGTCGAGCGCGGCGACGATCCGGGTGACGTCCTCCGGCGTGATCCGGTGGCGTACGGCGTGCATGCCGTCGCGCAGCGTGACGTCCTGGACGAAGATCGGAGTGCTCATGGTCAGTTCCCTGCCTTCGAAGCCGCGATCCGCTCCGCCATCTGCAGCGCCGCGGAGGTCATGATGTCGAGGTTGCCGGCGTACGCCGGGAGGTAGTGCGCAGCGCCCTCGACCTCGAGGAACACCGACACCTGGTGGGTCGGGCGGGTCGTGGCCTCCGGGCCGACGAGCGTCTCGACCGGCTGGTCGGCGGCGATCTCGGTGATCTGCACCTGCTGCTTGAGCCGATAGCCCGGGACGTACGCCGCGACGTCGGCGACCATCTTCTCGACCGAGGACCGGATCTCCTCGTGGACGGCCGGGTCGGGGGCGTCGACGAGCGCGAACACGGTGTCGCGCATCATCAGCGGCGGCTCGGCCGGGTTGAGGATGATGATCGCCTTGCCGCGCCGGGCGCCGCCGACCTCGACGATCGCGGCCGAGGTGGTCTCGGTGAACTCGTCGATGTTGGCGCGGGTGCCGGGGCCGGCGGACTTCGAGGCGATCGAGGCGACGATCTCGGCGTACGCGACGGGCACGACCCGCGAGATCGCGGCGACGACCGGGATCGTCGCCTGGCCACCGCAGGTCACCATGTTCACGTTCGGGGCGTCGAGGTGGTCGTCGAGGTTGACCGCGGGGACGACGTACGGGCCGATGGCCGCGGGCGTCAGGTCGATCAGCCGCTTGCCGAGCGGCTCGAGGAGCCCGGCGTTGTGCTCGTGCGCCTTGGCCGAGGTGGCGTCGAAGACGATCTCGATCTCCTCGAAGCCGGGCAGGGCGATCAGCCCCTCGACGCCCTCGTGGGTGGTGGCGAACCCGAAGCGGGCCGCGCGGGCGAGCCCGTCGGAGGCGGGGTCGATGCCGACCATCGCCCCCATCTCGAGGTGCTTGCTGGTGCGCATCACCTTGATCATCAGGTCGGTGCCGATGTTGCCCGAGCCGATGACGGCGACCTTGGTCTTGGTCATGTCCTGGTCCTTTACTCGCTGAAGGCGACGGAGACGCCGCCCAGCCCGGTGATGGTGGTGGTGACGGTGCTGCCGGGCGCGACGGGCCGCATCGGGCCGAGCGCGCCGGAGAGGACGACCTGGCCGGCCCGCAGCGGCTCGCCGAACGTGCGGGCCTGCCGAGCCAGCCAGACCACGGCCTCGAGCGGGTCGCCGAGGCAGGCGGCGCCGGTGCCGGTGGAGACCTCGGCACCGTCGATGCTCATGCTCATCGCGACCTCGCGCGGCTCGACCTCGTCGAGGGTCCGGCGCTCGGTGCCGAGGACGTACGCGCCGGCCGAGGCGTTGTCGGCGACGGTGTCGGCGAAGCTGATGTCCCAGTCCGCCACCCGGCTGCCGCAGATCTCCAGGGCGGCGACCGCGTAGTCGACGGCGCCGCGGACCTGCGCGAGGTCGAGCGGTCCCTCGGCCAGGTCCTCCTTCAGCACGAAGGCGACCTCGGCCTCGACCCGGGGCTGCAGCACCGCGGCCGCGGGCACGGCGCCGCCGTCGGCGTACGCCATGTCGTCGAAGAGGACGCCGAAGTCCGGCTGGTCCACGCCGAGCTGCTCCTGGACGGCGCTCGAGGTGAGGCCGATCTTGCGGCCCACGACCCGGGCGCCGGCGGCGACCCGGCCCTCGGTGAGGCGCTGCTGGACGGCGTACGCGGCCGCGACGTCGTCACGGCCGATCAGGTCGCGCACCGGCGCGCTCGGCGTGCCGGTCTCGGCCGCGAGCCGCAGCCGGTCCGCGGCCGCGACGATGGCGTCGGTGTCGACGCGGGAGACGGTTTCACTCATGCCCCCACCCTCGCCGCGCGGTCCTCGGGCCGGCCACGGCCGCGTTCCACTCACCGGTACGCTGATCGGGTGACCGAGCGTCCCGACGTCGAGCCCAGCGGGACCGACACCGTGCTCGGCAAGGCCGTCGCCCTGCTGCGCGCCTTCCGCGTCGACGACACCGTGCTCCCGCTCGCCGAGCTGGTGCGCCGCACCGGACTGCCCAAGGGGACCGCGCACCGGGTCGCGGGCGATCTCGTCGGCCACCGGCTGCTCGACAAGACCCCGCACGGCTACCGGCTCGCGGGCGGGCTCTTCGAGCTCGGCATGCGGGCGGCGTCCGAGCGCACCCTGCTGGAGCTGGCGATGCCGTTCCTCCAGGACCTCTACGAGCGCACCCACGAGACCGTGCACCTGGGCGTGCAGGACGGCACCGAGGTCGTGTACGTCGCCAAGATCGGCGGGCACCGGCAGGCCCGCTCCCCCTCGCGCACGGGCGGGCGGATGCCGATGCACTGCACGGCGATCGGCAAGGTGCTGCTCGCGCACGCCTCCCCCGCCGTCCAGGAGGAGGTGCTCGCGCGCCCGCTCGAGCGGCGTACGCCGCACACGGTGGTGGCACCCGGCCTGCTGCGACGGCAACTGACGACGGTGCTGGACACCGGGACGGCGTACGAGCGCGAGGAGTCGACGACCGGCCTGCTGTGCATCGCGGCCCCGGTGCTCGACACCGACGGGCGTACGGCGCTGGCGGCGATCAGCGTCACCGGGCCGGTCGGGCGCTTCCGGCCCGAGGCGCACGAGACGGCCCTGCGCGCCGCCGCGACCGCGCTGGCCAGCACGCTCGCCCGGCGTCACGGCGGGGCGGTCCGGCCGGGGCGGTGAGCAGCCGGATCTGTGCGCGGGATCTGTGAACGAAGGTTTTGCCACACGGGTCGGCGGGTATGAACCGTCCAGGCACTCAGTTCCATCGGTTCCGCCCCCGTCTCGGACTTACGCAGCCCGTATCCCGGGGGCGGGCTGCATTTGCGACCGTCGCGTGCCTCGGCCGTTCCGGGGAGGCTCGCCCCGTTCCCACGGGGCGAGCCGAGGGGGCCTCGTCCCCCCTCGATGCCCGTTCATCTGGCAACATCTGCGGCATGGTGATCGACTCGGGCTCCGAACGGCGCGCCCTGGTCGTCGAGGACGACGAGGACATCCGCTCCCTGATCGAGTTCACCCTGAGCACCCAGGGCTTCGAGGTGTCGGCCGTCGAGTCGGGCACCGCGGCCCTGGAGGCGGTGCGCACCCTCGACCCCGACCTGATCACCCTCGACCTCGGTCTCCCCGGCATCGACGGGATCGAGACCTGCCGCCGGCTGCGCGAGATCACCGAGGCGTACGTCGTCATGATCACCGCCCGCAACGAGCCGATCGACCGGCTCCTGGGGCTGGAGACCGGCGCCGACGACTTCATCGCCAAGCCGTTCGACGCCCACGAGCTGAAGGCCCGGGTCAACGCGATGTTCCGCCGGCCGCGCCGCCCGTCGGCCGCGGCGGCCGCGCCCGCTCCGGTGGGTGCGAGCGGCCCCGGCTCCACCCACGAGGTGCTCGAGCACGGGGTGCTGCGCGTCGACGTCGACGGCCGCCGGGCCTTCAAGGAGGACCAGGAGCTCGCCCTCACCCGCACCGAGTTCGACCTGCTCACCGAGCTGATGCGCAGCCCCGCCCGGGTCTGGTCGCGCGAGACCCTGCTCCGCTCGGTGTGGGGCACGGAGTGGTCGAGCGACACCCACCTCGTCGAGGTGCACATCGGCAACCTGCGCCGCAAGCTCGGCGAGACCAAGGACCGGAAGTTCGTCCGCACCGTGCGCGGCGTCGGCTACCGGATGGAGTCCTCCGACACCTGACCCACCCCACCCGCCGAGTCGGCAGAACTTGCCCGCCGAGTCGGCAGAAGTTACGCGTCGAGTCGGCAGAACTTGCGCGTCGAGTCGGCAGAAGTTACGGGCGGGGCGCGGTCAGGTACTCCTGGAGCGCAACCTGGGCGCGCTGCGCGGCCTCCGGCAGCACCACGGCCCGGCTCCGGGCGGCCGGGAGGTCCTGCCGGCGCAGGTCGGACTCGATCTCGCGAGCGACGTCGGCCAGCTCGCAGGCCCCCACCGTGGTCGAGGAGACCTTCAGGCTCAGCGTCGCGTCCATCCCGTCGATGAAGTCGAGGGCGTCCAGCGCCTCGGCGATCCGGGCGACGCGGTGGTCGAGGAGGCCGGCGTACTTCTCGGCGAAGGCGCGCGCGAAGGCGGGGTCCTTCATGTCGTGCGCGAGCTTGGCCAGCGCCTGCGGATCGAACACGCTCACCATTCCTCGAGCCTCGCTTCCAGAAGCCCCAGCCCCGGGCAGCCGCGGCGGAGCCGTGACCGCCCGGAGGTCTGTGACCAGCAAGGGTGCTGGTGGTCCGAGGCGACATCCCGAACTGTGCCGGGGCAACATCAAGGCGGGCGGGTCCAAAACCTCAAGGAACCCGCAAAAGATCCGCCGCCTCAGCGCACCGTGTCGAAGAAGCCGCCCAGGGCCGGGATCCGGCGCAGCACGAGCTGGTCGAGGGCGAGCACCACGAGCAGCGAGATCCCGAACAGCGGGAGCAGCAGCCCGAGCCCGACCAGGGCCACCAGTAGCAGCGGCGTGGCCCGCAGCGGCAGCTTGCCGCGCGGCGCACCGACCCGCCCGGCGCCACTCGGACGGCGCCGCCACCACATCAGCGGACCACTGATGCACATGAAGACGATCAGCACGCACATCAGCGCCGCGCCCCAGAACGACGCGAGACCGAGGCTGCGCCCCTCGTGCAGGCCGATGCCGTGGGCGACGACCTTGGCCAGCGCCGGGTAGTCGTCGAAGCCGTACGTCGAGACCACCTGGCCGCCGTACTGGTCGACGTGCACGGTGCGCTCGTCGGACGGCGCGTCGAAGGCGTAGCCGATCACCGAGAACACGCCGCCCTCGTCGCTCGGGATCGTCACGGTCATCGGGTGCCGCAGCCCCTCGCCGCCCGCCACGGCGATCGCGGTGTCGACGTTCGCGACGCTGCCCTCGTGACCCTCCGGGTCCGACTTCGGCACCTCGGTCTTCTGCTGCGCCCACGGCAGGTCGACGCTGTGGCTGTGCGGCAGCGACTCATCGAGGGTCGAGAGCGGGTCGGACGCCGCCCCGTGGTCCAGCGACCACATCGAGGTGCCCCGGTCGGTGGCGATCTCCTGCACCTTCGCGCCCCACAGCCCGGTCCAGGGCAGTCCCGAGATCAGCAGGGTCAGCAGCCCGACGCCGACCACGGCGCCCGCGACGCCGTGCCGCGAGCGCAGCCGGGCGCCCTTCCGGTTCGCCTTGCGCATCCGGCGGCGTGCCCGCCAGCCGCGCACGAACAGGTAGTAGCCGGTCAACGCCATCACGATCGCCCAGCACACACCGAGCTCCAGGAACCGGTCGCCGAGGGTGCCGCTCATCAGGTCGGCGTGCAGCCGGACCGCCGTACCGGACAGGGTCGAGTCGGGGTTCAGCGAGCCCAGGACCTCGGGGACGTAGGGGTCCACGAACACGTCGCGGCCCTCGCCGTCAGCGGTCGTCACCGAGAAGACGGTCGCCCGGCCCTCCTCGCGGGGCTCGGCCATCGACATCACGGTGACGTCGGGGTAGGTCTGCCGGACCGCGGCGAGCTGGGCGGAGTACGGCTGCTGGACGGCGTCCGCCGACGGTACGTCGACCTTCATCAGGTCGGGATGCATCAGCGGCTCGAGCTGGAAACGGAACAGGTAGATCAGGCCGGTGACGGCCAGCACGAGCAGCACCGGGATGACCAGGAAGCTCGCGAAGAAGTGCCAGCGCCAGATCGCGCGGAACAGGCCGCTGCCCTTCGAGCGCTCGCGCGGCGGCCGGGGCGACGGCGGTGACGGGGGTGGGGGTGGCGCCAGGGCAGCATCGGGCGCGGTCAGGTCGGTCATGGGTCCTCGGGTGCGGTCGTGGGGTCGTCGGGCGGGTCAGCGCGCGACGAGCGGAGGACCGCGCCGGACCACGGCGCGAGCGAGGACGAGCGAGTGCGGGGGCCGAAGCGGTGCGGCGGCCCGCACGGCGAGGCGTCGTACGACGGGCAGCCCGGCGCGCGCGATCGCGGCCAGGAGCTGCAGCGGGGCCAGGACGACGGTGGCGGCCAGCGCGAGCAGCGTCCACAGGGAGCGCTCCCCCACGGCCAGCCAGAGCCCGACGGCGACGGCGACGACCAGGTGCGCCAGCATCATCGGCGCCTGGCCGGTGAGGTGGTCGAGCAGGTGGCCGACGGGCAGCGCGGGACCGGACGCGTGCCCGGCTCCGACGTCGAAGGCGTCCTGGAGCGTCCCGACCCGGCGGCCGTCGACGGTCGGGAGCGTCCCGGCCGGTGCGGGCGCCGGACCGGCCGCGGGCCGGGCGGGATCGCCGACGTGTCCGGCGGCCGCGCTGAGCACGAGGTGGACGACGGTCTGGCCGCCCACGAGCAGCGCGACCAGCCGCAGCGGCGAGGCGGGACGGGCGAGGAACGCCGCCGCGCCGACCACCGCGACGACGTACAGGACAACGAGCGCGGCGGGACCGGGCAGCAGCCCGTCGGCCGTCACGTGCCCGGCCGCGCCCAGGAACACCGCCACCGAGGCGAGCAGCACCGCGCGCGCCCACAGCACGGCGGGGTCGGTCCTCGGCCTCATGGCTCGGCATTCTCCCAGCCCATCCTGAGAACCGCCGAGTCGGCAGAAGTTGCTGCCGACTCGACGCGCAACTTCTGCCGACTCGACGCGCAAGTTCTGCCGACTCGGCGGGGGCTCAGTTGAGGAGGCGCATGGTGGACGGTACGCCGCCGCCGGCGTGGACGTCCTCGACGAGCTCCTGGAGGGCGGTGAGGGCGACGTTCTGCGACATCGGGCCGTAGGAGACCCGGGCGACGCCGAGCTCCTGCAGACGGGCCAGCGACGGGAGGCCGGGGATGCCGATCAGCGTGAGCCGTTGCGGACCGAAGGCGTCGACCAGCGTCGAGACCTGGGCCTCGTCGAGCCGGCCCGGCACGAACACGACCGGCGCGCCCGCGTCGAGGAACGCCTTGCCGCGCTCGACCGCGTCCTTCAGTACGTCGGCCGGGTCGCGGTCGCCGGCCTTCACGAAGGCGTCGGTGCGGGCGTTGAGCACGAAGTCCGCGACACCCTCCGCCTCGGCAGCGCGCATGATCGCCTCCACGTTGGCAGCGGCCTCCGACAGCGGGCGCAGCTGGTCCTCGATGTTGGCGCCGACGACGCCGAGGCCGATCGCGCGGCGGATCGTCTCGGCGGGGTCGCCGTACCCGCCCTCGAGGTCGGCGCTCACCGGGAGGTCGGTCGACCGCACAATCCGCCCGACGGCCTCCAGCATCAGGTCCCGCGGGATCTGCTCGCCGTCCTCGTAGCCGTACGACGCGGCGATCGAGTGGCTGGCGGTCGCGAGCGCGGTCGTGCCGGGTACGTCGGCGACGACCTTCGCGCTGATCACGTCCCAGACGTTGACGACCGTCAGCAGGGCCGGATCGCGGTGCAGCTCGAGGAGTCGGGTGGCACGGGTGGCGGAAGTGGTCATGCGACCGACGCTACCCACCGGGGCTCAGTCCTCCCAGAACACCCGTTCCACGACGGCACGCGCCAAGCGGGTGTGCCGAAGGTGGTCGTTGAGCATCGCCTCGGACTCGCCCGGCCCGTAGCCCAGGATGCTCGCCACCGCCGCCCGCTCGCGGGGATCGCGGGGCAGCTGGTCGCTGGGCTTCCCGCGCACGAGCGTCACCGCGTTGCGGACCCGGCTGACCCGCCGCCAGGTCTGCTGCAGCACGGCGGCGTCGTCCTCGCCGATCAGATCGGCGTCACGCGCAGCATCCAGCGCGGGCATGGTGCGGGGGGTGCGCAGGCCGGGCACCTGGCCGGCGTACCGCATCTGCAGCAGCTGGACGGTCCACTCGATGTCGGCCAGGCCGCCGCGGCCCAGCTTGAGGTGCATGTGCGGGTCGGCGCCGCGGGGCAGCCGCTCCTCGTCGACGCGGGCCTTGATCCGACGTACCTCGAAGGCGTCGTCGGCGCTGATGCCGTCGGCCGGGAAGCGGAGCGGGTCGATCAGCTCCTCGAAGCGGCGGCGCAGGTCGGGGTCGCCCACCACGGCGTCGGCGCGCAGCAGCGCCTGCGCCTCCCACACCTTCGACCACTTGGCGTAGTAGGCGGCGTACGACGACAGCGTGCGCGTCAGCGGACCCTGCTTGCCCTCCGGACGCAGGTCGGCGTCGACGACGAGCGGCGGGTCGCCGCCGGGCAGGGCGAGCAGCCGGCGCAGCTCGTTCGCCACCGCCTGGGCGTACGACGACGCCTGCTGCGGGTCGGCGCCCGGCTCCGGGTCGTGCACGAACAGCACGTCGGCGTCGCTGCCGTAACCGCACTCGTGCCCGCCGAACCGGCCCATCGCGATCACCGCGAACCTCGTCGGCAGCGGGCGGCGCAGCTCGGCGAAGACCTTCCGCAGCGCCACCTCCAGCGCCGCCTGCAGCGAAGCCCGGGTGATATCAGTAAGCGCTTCGCCGGTAACGGCGAGCCTCCCCCCGGTTCCGGGGTCGTCCCCCCCGAGTGTGTCAGCTGCGGACGTGCGGAGGAGCTCGCGGCGGCGCACCGAACGGACTGCGGTCACCGCGGCCTCGGCGTCGTCCTCGTAGCGCTGGATGGCCGCCATCATCTCGGCGCGCAGCCCGGTCAGGCTCCGGGGCTTCAGCTCGGCGTCGTTGCCGAAGATGGCGACCGCCTCGGGCGCGCGCAGCAGCAGCCCCGCCGCATACCGGCTGGACGCCAGCACGTGGGCCATCCGCTCGGCCGCCCTGGTCTCGTCCCTGAGCAACCGCAGGTACCAGGGTGAGGACCCGAGTGCCTCACTGACCTGGCGGAACGCGAGCAGGCCCGCATCGGGTTCGGCGGCGTCGGCGAACCAGCCGAGCAGCACCGGCAGCAGCGTGCGCTGGATCGCCGCGCGCCGGGACACCCCGGAGGTCAGCGCGTCGATGTGCCGCAGCGCCCCGGCCGGATCCGCGTAGCCGAGCGCCTCGAGCCGGGCCCGGGCCTCGGCCGGCGTCAGCCGGGCCGCCTCGGACGGCAGCCGGGCCACCGCGTCGAGCAGCGGCCGGTAGAACAGCTTCTCGTGCAGCCGCCTGACCTGGCGGGCGTGACGGCGCCACTCCTCGTCGAACTCGGCCGCCGGGTCCGAGCGGATACCGGTGAGCGCGGGCTGGAACCAGTCGTCGTTTGGTCCGTCGTTGAAACGCATCGCCCGCCCCAGCCGGCGAAGTACGGCGGGATCCTCGGGCAGACTGTGGGTGCGGCTCAGCCGGTTCAGCTGGAGCAGGTGCTCGGTGCGGCGCAGGAACCGGTAGGCGGCGCCCAGCTCGTCCGCGTCGGCCCGGCCGACGTACCCCCCGGCGGCCAGCGCGGCCAGCGCGGGCAGGGTGGCGGGCGAGCGCAGCGTCTCGTCGGTGCGGCCGTGCACGAGCTGCAGCAGCTGGACCGCGAACTCGATGTCGCGCAGCCCGCCCGGACCGAGCTTGAGCTCGCGCCCGGCCTGCCGGGCGGGCACGGACTGCTCTACCCGGCGGCGCATGGCCTGCACGTCCTCGACGAAGTTATCGCGGCGGGCCGCCTGCCAGACCATCGGGCCCACGGTGTCGGCGTAGGCCTGGCCGAGCGCCAGGTCCCCGGCCACCGGCCTGGCCTTGAGCAGGGCCTGGAACTCCCAGGTCTTGGCCCAGCGCTCGTAGTAGGCCAGATGGCTGGTCAGCGTGCGGACCAGCGGCCCGGCCCGGCCCTCGGGGCGCAGGTTCGGGTCGACAGGGAACAGCGCCTCCTCGGTGCCGGCCGCCGAGCAGACCCGGATCATCGCGGCGGCCAGCCGGGTCGCTGACGCGACGTCCCCGTCTCCGGCCAC
>NZ_DATJTA010000103.1:0-6807 GCF_035503875.1 Nocardioides sp. | reverse complement strand
GGCCAGGCTGGCGATCTGCTCGGTTCCCGGGTCGTGACCCGGGAAGTAGGCGCAGACCCGGTCGGCCACGTCGCCGAACCGGCGCGCCAGCTCGTCCGCGCACTGCTCGGGGGTGCCGCGGACGGCGAGCGTCTCGACCATCTCCTCGGTGACCAGCGCCCGCATCGCCGCGAGGTCGCCGCGCTTGGAGAGCGCGTTGAGCTCGGGCTGTACGTCGACCCAGCCCTCGACCTCCAGCACCGGGCGGTACGCCGGCGTGGAGCCGTAGAACGCCAGCAGCATCGCGACTCCCTCGGTCGCAGCCGCGCGCTCTTCCTCCGTGCGCCCCATCGCCAGGATCGCCTGGGGGCAGACGTCGATCCGGTCGCGTCCCGACCGGCGCAACCCCTCCTCGACGGCGGGCAACGTGCGCTGCTGGAAGTGCCGGTGGCTGTGGAACGGCATCACCAGCAGCCCGTCGGCCACCTCGGCGGCCGTGCGCGTCATCACCGGTCCCAGCGCGCCGAGCAGCACCGGCGGAGCGCCGTACGGGTTCGGGCCGGGGACGAAGGTCGGCGGCATCAGCGTGTGCCGCGTGTGCTCGCCGCGGAAGTCCAACGCCGTGCCGTCCTGCCACGAGGCGAGGATCGCCTTGACGGCGAGGACGATCTCCCGCATCCGGGCAGCGGGCGGCGACCACGTGGCGCCGTACCGGTTCTCGATG
Source organism: Nocardioides sp. (assembly GCF_035503875.1). Lineage (GTDB taxonomy): Bacteria > Actinomycetota > Actinomycetes > Propionibacteriales > Nocardioidaceae > Nocardioides. Next base: position 6,104 of record NZ_DATJTA010000103.1, on the reverse strand, counting down.
TGCGGGCGCACCTGCGAGCCGAGGCCGAGCCGGACCCGGCCGCGGCTCATCAGTTGGAGGTCCCACGCGGTGTGGGCGAGGTGCCTCGGGCTGCGTGGCATCGCGATCGCCACGGTGGTCATCAGGTCGGTGTCCACGTGTCCCGCGGCCGCCGCGAGCGGGAGGAACACGTCGTGCGGACCCTCGAAGGTGAACAGCCCGCCGGCGCCCGCGGCGACCAGCGCGGCGGCTCGCTCGCGTGCCTGGTCGGGCGGGGCGTCGAGCTGGAGGTCGAGGAGCACGCGGCTACATCGCCGGCGCGGTCGGGTAGATCGACTTCAGCTCGGTGTACTGCTCCAGGCCCTCGGGGCCGAACTCGCGCCCGATGCCGGAGGTCTTGAACCCGCCGAACGGCGCGGCGAAGTCCATCGTGTACGTGTTCACGCCGTAGGTCCCGGCACGCACGCGGCGCGCGACGTCGAGCCCCGCCTCCTGGTCGGCCGTCCAGACGGTGCCGGCGAGGCCGTAGTCGGAGTCGTTGGCGATCCGGACCGCGTCGTCGACGTCGTCGTACGCGATGACCGACAGGACGGGGCCGAAGATCTCCTCCTGGGCGATCCGCATCCGGTTGTCGACGTCGGCGAAGACGGTGGGGCGGACGTACCAGCCCGTCGAGAGCCCGTCGGGCATGCCGTTGCCGCCGACGACCAGCCGGGCGCCCTCCTCCTGGCCGAGCGCGATGTACTTCTCCACCCGCTCCTGCTGGCGCTGCGCGACCATCGGGCCGATCTCGGTGGCCGGGTCGGCCGGGTCGCCGACGCTCATGCCCGAGACCGTCTCGGCGAGCGCGTCCACGACGGCGGCGTAGTTCTTCCGCGACGCCAGGATCCTGGTCTGCGCGACGCAGGCCTGGCCGGAGTTCATCAGGCCGACGAACTTCAGACCCTCCATGGTGGCGCCGAGATCGGCGTCGTCGAGGACGATCGCGGCCGACTTGCCGCCGAGCTCCAGCGACACCCGCTTGAGCTGCTCGCCGCAGACGGCGGCGATCTTGCGACCGGCGGCCGTCGAGCCGGTGAAGGCGACCTTGTCGACGCCCGGGTGCGCGACCAGGTGCTCGCCCACCTCGCGTCCGGCGGCGACGATGTTCACGACCCCGGCGGGTACGCCGGCCTCGGCCAGCAGCTCGGCCATCAGGTAGGTGTCCAGCGGCGTCTCCGGGGCGGGCTTGACCACCACCGTGTTCCCGGCCAGCAGGGCGGGCACGACCTTGGAGATCGTCGTGAACTGCGGGACGTTCCACGGCGGGATCGCCGCGACCACGCCCACCGGCTCGCGCCGGACGATCACGTCGCCGCCCAGGGCACCCGGCCGCGTCTCCTCCCAGGCGAACTCCCGGGCGATCGCCAGGAACGACTCGATCTGCATCCACGGCGCGGGCGACTGGGCGAGATTCGCGAACGACGTCGGCGAGCCCATCTCGATCGTGATCAGCTCGGCCATCTCGGCGAGCTTGCCGGCGTAGAGCATCGAGAAGGCCTGGATGACCTCGATCCGCTCCTCCGGGCTCATCCGCGGCCACGGCCCCTCGTCGAAGGCGCGCCGGGCCGCGGCAACCGCCGCGTCGATGTCGGCGGTGCTGCCCTCCGGGACGGTCGCCACGACCTGCTCGGAGTGCGGTGAGACGACCTGGATCGTGCCGGTGGTCGCGGGGGCGGCCCAGCCGCCGTCGATGAAGAAGGCGTCGCGGTCGAGGGTCATGTGTGGTCTCCAGGTCGGTGGGTGGGCTGCGGGGGTTTCGAGGCTCAGGACTTCGTCCTTCGCACCTCAACCAGCGTGGGTCGGGCTTCGTGCTTCGCACCTCGACCGGCGTCAGGGGGCGAGGGTGAAGTAGTCGAGGAAGCCGCTCGGGTCGTGGCGGCCGATGCAGAAGTGCTCGAAGAGGCCCCAGCCCTCGACGGTCCGGCCGCCCTCGGTGAGCAGGCCCTTGCCGACGTGGTCGACGCAGCCGAACATGAAGCGGCCCTGCACCGCGTCGTCGGCCATGTCGTAGGTGCGCCGCTCGACGAACTTCTCGCCCTTCCACATGCCGTGGGTCCAGTCGGGGTCGCCGCCGTACCCGCCACCGACGTGCAGCGGGGCGGCCAGCAGCGAGGAGACGTCGAGCTCGATCGGGTCCCCGGCGGCGTTGGTGCACCGGATGGTCGCACCGCTCGGGGTCCGGGTCCCGGACTTGTAGTGGATCTTCACCCGGGGCCAGCCGAGCTGCTCGACGCGGCCGTCGGGCCAGACGCGGTGGCAGTCGTTGAGGGTGCGGTACCCGTTCGGGTCCTCCTGCAGGATCAGCACGATCGCGAAGTCGTCGAAGGCCAGCGGCACGTAGAGCCACCACATGCCCTCGAACGGCGGGTCGCTCGGCGCACCCGGGGGCTCGGCCTCGCCGACCGGCCGGATGCCCCAGGAACGGTCGCGGCTGCCGATCCAGCGGTCGGGGGTGATCTCGATCCGCTCGCCGTCGACGTCGAGGTGGCCCGTCCAGCTGCCGAGCTGGGCGAAGCGCTGGGCGTCCAGCGTGGTCCGGGCGCCCGAGCGCAGGATGTGGCGCTCCTCCTGGATCACCGGGAAGAGCCCCTGCCAGGTCAGGTCGGCGGCGATCCCCTCGGTCTCGTCGACCTGGATGCGGATCCGCTGGAGCGGCTCCTCGACCTCGACGCGGTAGCCGCCGACGTGCTGGTTGAGCCGGTCGCCGTCACACAGGTCGGAGAAGTGCAGGGCGGTCTGCTGCCCGTCCCGCGCGACGAGGAGGTAGGCGTCCTTGGTCCCGAGGTTCGGGTAGTAGCCGAGCCCGGTGATCACGAAGATCTCGCCGCTGCGGTCGTGGCAGTTGAAGTAGTTGCGGTCGTAGAAGTTGCGGTCGCTGGACGCCGGCCAGGCGATCGGCAGCGGCGCCTGGTGGATCGGGAACTCGTCGAGACTCGTGATCGCCATGCCTAGGCTCCTACCTGGTTCATGATCCGCTCCATGAGCGGCTTGTGGTGCATCGCGGTCTCGATGTCCTCGGGGCGCTCCATCTCCCCGAAGTGGATCGAGCGGGCGGTGGTGCGCATGAAGATCACGCACCACTGCAGGCCGTTGAAGACGTGGTACCAGCCGAGGTCGCCGAGGCTCGTCCCCGACGCCTCCTCGTAGGCGGCGACGACGTCGGGCTCGTTCATGAAGTCCGGCATGCCGGGCATCTCGAGCATGTCGGTGATCGACTGGAAGACCCAGTGCGCGAAGAGCATCCAGGACACGTCGAGCTCGCGCGGGCCGATCGCCGCCATCTCCCAGTCCAGGACCGCGACGGGCGCGAAGTCGTCGTACATCACGTTGCCGATCCGGGCGTCGCCCCAGCACAGCACGGGGTCGCCGACGTCGGGGAGGTTCGCCTCCAGCCAGGCCAGCGCGCGCTCGGCCAGGGGCGAGCGACCGATGTCCGGGACGGCGAACTCGTACCAGGCGCGGGCCCGGGCGAGGTGGCGCTCCAGCAGGCTGGCCCCGTCGTACGGCGGGTCGAGGAAGGCGAAGGTCGAGGCCGCGTCGGGGATCGCGTGCAGGGCGGCCAGCGTCGCCGTCGTGGTGTCCTGGACCCGGCGCTGCTGCGCGGGCGTGCCGTCGAAGAGCCAGTTGTCACCGAAGGTGTACGGCAGCACATCCTGAGGTACGACGCCGTCGATCCGCTCCATCAGGAAGAACGGGGTGCCGAGCACCGAGCCCGTCGGCTCCATCCAGCGGACCCCGGGGACCGGGACGTCGGTGAGCTCGCCGACCAGCCGCATGGCGTCGTACTGGTGCTGGAGGTCGTAGGTCGGGAAGACCGGGAAGTCGGACGCGGACGGCGCGACCCGGGCGACGTACCGGCCGACCTGCTGCCGGCCGTCCTCGGTCCAGGTGGCGTCGAAGAGCAGGGTCTCCGAGGACATCCCGTTGGCGTCGATCCCGCTGTGCAGGACGACCGTCGGATCGGCCCCGGCGGGCAGGAGCGTGGCGAGCCAGTCGGCCAGCAGCCCCGGGACGGTGCTGGCATCTCGACTGGAGACCTGCAGCTTCATGTCGGCCGGCGGCGGTGCCTGGGTCACGAGGTCCTCCCGGTGTGACGTGGGTCTCTAGTTGACGCACGTCAGTTTCGGTGGAACGTGTTCTAGATGTCAACGAGGTCCCACCCCCGCCCGGGTCAGACGATGTCGGGGACCTGCACCCGCGCCTCGTCGGCCTCCTGGTCGGTCAGCTTCAGCTGGCTCTGCCGCTCCGCCTCGACCCGGCGCAGGTAGTGGTCGACCTCCTCGGCCGTCCGCGCGTCGTCCCAGCCGAGCTCGGCCGCCATCAGCCGCGCGACGCCCGGCGCGGCGCCCACGCCACGGTCGAACGTCTCGATCGAGATGCGGGTACGCCGGGTGAGCACGTCGTCGAGGTGGCGGGCGCCCTCGTGGGTCACCGCGTAGACGACCTCCGCCGCCAGGTAGTCCTCGGCGCCCGCCAGCGGCTCCGCCAGCTCCTCGCGCTCGCGGACCAGCGCCAGGAGGTCGTCGACGAGCCCGCCGTACCGCCCGAGCAGGTGGTCGATCCGGGCGACGTGCAGCCCGGACCGCCGGGACAGCAGCACCCGCTGGTTCGCCCGGGTCTCGAAGCCCTCCGCGCCGAGCAGCGGGACCCGGTCGGTGATGGAGTCGCGCACCGCCATCGAGATCGTCGTCTTCAGCGAGTGGGCGGCGGCGTCGACGGCGTCCTGCGCCATCACGCGGTACGTCGTCAGCTTGCCGCCGGCGATCATCACCAGGCCGGGCACCGGCGTGACGACCGTGTGCTCGCGGGAGATCTTGGAGGTCGGCTCCGACTCCCCGGACAGCAGCGGGCGCAGGCCGGCGTACACGCCCTCGACGTCGTCGTGGTCGAGCGGCTCGCGCAGGATCGCGTTGACGTGGTCGAGGACGTAGGCGATGTCCGCCTTGCTGGCGGCGGGGTGCGCCTTGTCGAGGTCCCAGTCGGTGTCGGTGGTGCCGATGATCCAGTGCCGGCCCCACGGGATGACGAACAGCACGGACTTCTCGGTGCGGACGATGAAGCCGGACTCCGAGCGGATCCTGTCGCGCGGGACCACGAGGTGGATGCCCTTGGACGCCTGGACGTGCAGGGCGCCGCGGCCGCCGACGAGCTCCTGGATCTCGTCGGTCCACACGCCGGCGGCGTTGACGACGACGCGGGCGCGGACCTCGAAGTCGCGACCCGTCTCCAGGTCCCGCGCGCGGACGCCGACGACCCGCTCGCCCTCGCGCAGGAAGCCGAGCACCCGGGTCCGGGTCGCGACGTGGGCACCGTGCCCCGCCGCGGAGCGGGCGATCGTCAGCACCAGGCGGGCGTCGTCGACCTGGCAGTCGTAGTACTGGATCGCGCCGACGATGGTCTCGGTGCGGAAGTCGGGCGCGATCCGGGCGACGGCCCGGCGGCTGAGGTGACGGTGCCGCGGGACGCCCATGTCGTACCTGCCGGTCATCGCCATGGCGTCGTACAGCGCGAGGCCGGCGCCGACGTACGGGCGCTCCCAGCCGCGGTGGGTGAGGGGGTAGAGGAACGGCACCGGCCGCACGAGGTGCGGCGCGAGCCGGGTCAGCAGCAGGCCGCGCTCCTGCAGGGCCTCGCGGACCAGGCCGAAGTCGAGCATCTCCAGGTAGCGCAGGCCGCCGTGGACGAGCTTGCTGGAGCGGCTGGAGGTGCCGCTGGCCAGGTCGCGCTGCTCGAGCAGGCCGGTGTTGAGGCCGCGGGTGACCGCATCGAGGGCCACGCCGGCTCCGACGATCCCGCCTCCGACGACCAGCAGGTCGAGCTCACCCTCACCCGACGCTCCCGACATGGCCGCCAGGGCGGCGTCGCGTGCGTCCGGGCCGAGGGCACTCGAGATGCTCATGCAGCCATCGTGACAGGGGCCGATAGTCCCTGACGTTCGGCAGCGGCGGGGTCAACCGGTGGAAGCAACGTTCATGCTGCTGTCGGGTTCGACAGGAGCTCGGCCAGCGCTTGGGCTGGGGTCTTGAGTCCCAGGGTAGGGCGGGGTCGCTTGTTGAGGGTCGCGGCGATGCGTTCGAGGTCCT
>NZ_DATJTA010000102.1:0-2695 GCF_035503875.1 Nocardioides sp. | reverse complement strand
TCTTTACCGAAGAGGAGTAACCGCCATGAGCGACGCTCGCACGCGCCGTCTCGCCGAACGGATCTCCAAGCTCGTCGCCGAGCTGCTCGAGCGCCGGATCAAGGACCCGCGTCTTGGCTTCGTCACCGTGACCGAGGTCCGTCTGACCGGTGACTGGCGCGAGGCGAAGGTCTTCTACACGGTCTTCGGCACGCCCGAGGAGCAAGCCGAGACGGCCGACGCGCTCGCCAGCGCGACCGGCATCATCCGGTCTGAGGTCGGCCGGATCATCGGCCTGCGGCACGCCCCGTCGATCGAGTTCGTCGCCGACGCGCTGCCCGACAGCGCCCGCCGGATCGATGACCTGGTCGCCGCCGCGCGCCAGGCCGACGAGGAGCTGGCGCAGGCCCGCGAGGGCGCCACCTGGGCCGGCGACCCCGACCCGTACAAGAAGCCCGCCGACGACGAGGACGACTGGGACGAGGGCGAGGACGGCGACCTCGAAGACGGCGAGGAAATCGGCGACGGCGAACGCGGATGACCGCGCCAAGCGGCCTGGTCATCGTCGATAAGCCGGGCGGCATGACCTCGCACGACGTGGTCGCCCGGGTCCGCCGCCTGGCCGGGACGCGCCGCGTCGGCCACGCCGGCACGCTCGACCCGATGGCGACCGGCGTGCTCGTGGTCGGCGTGGAGAAGGCGACCAGGCTGCTCGGCTACCTGACGCTGACCGAGAAGACCTACGTCGCCACGATCCGCCTGGGCCAGTCGACCAGCACCGACGACGCCGAGGGGGAGCCGGCCGGCGGCAGCCCCGCGACCGACATCGTCCCGGGCGCCCTCGACGCCGAGATCGCCGAGCTCACCGGCGACATCTGGCAGGTCCCGCCCGGCGTGAGCGCGATCAAGGTGAACGGCCAGCGCGCCTACAAGCTCACCCGGGCCGGCGCCGCCCCCGAGCTGGCGGCCCGCCCGGTCACCGTTTACGAGTTCACCGTCACCGACATCCGCCAGCAGGGCGATTTCCTCGACATCGACGCGGTGATCCGCTGCTCGAGCGGCACCTACATCCGCGCCCTGGCCCGCGACCTCGGCGCCGCGCTCGGCACCGGCGGCCACCTGACCGCGCTCCGTCGCACCGCCGTCGGCCCCTACGATCTGGCCCAGGCCCACACCCTGCAAGAGCTCGAGGATCAAAAGCCCCAAAACCTTCCTATCGAACGGACCGAGGCGCCTGTGGCCCTCGAATTCCCCGCCCACCCCGCGCCGACCCCCGCGTGGATAACCCCAATGGCAGAAGCCGCTGCCGCGGCGTTCCCGAGGCTGGACCTGACCGCCGAGGACGCCCACCGGCTGGCCCAGGGCGCCCGCCTCCCGCTCCCGGCCGCCGGCTGGCCCGAACCGGGCACCCCGGTGGCCGCCTTCGACCCGGACGCCGCGCTGGTCGCGCTTGTCACAGCCGAATCGGGCTCCCTCCGCTCGCTAGCTGTCTTCGCCGCCCCGTAGGCTTGGTGCCGAGCTAAGGAGGGCGGGAGACCCGTGTACCGCTGGCAGGGGCTTGATGAGGTGCCCGCAGGATGGGGTGAGTCGGTCGTCACGATCGGCGAGTTCGACGGCGTGCACCGGGGCCATCAGAGCATCGTCGCCCGGGCGGCCCAGCTCGGCCGGGAGCGGGGGCTGCCGGTGGTGGCGGTGACCTTCGACCCGCATCCGGACGAGGTGATCAGGCCGGGCACCCACCCGCCGCTGCTCAGCTCCGCCCGCCGCCGGGCCGAGCTGCTTGGCGGCCTGGGCGCGGACGCGGTCTGCGTGCTCCCGTTCACGCTCGACTTCTCCCGGCTCGACCCCGAGGAGTTCGTCCGCGCGGTCCTGGTCGAGCGGCTGCACGCCAACGCGGTCGTGGTCGGGGAGGACTTCCGCTGCGGCTACAAGGCGGCCGGCGACGTCGCGCTCATCACCAAGCTGGGCGAGAAGTACGACTACACGACCGAGGGCCTGCCGCTGCTCACCCTGGACGGCGTCACGATCTCGTCCACCCACATCAGGCGGCTGCTGGCGGCGGGCGACGTGGCCGAGGCGGCCAAGGCCCTGGGCCGCCCGCACCGGGTCGAGGGGATCGTGGTCCGCGGCCACCAGCGCGGCCGCCAGCTCGGCTTCCCGACCGCGAACGTGGAGTCGCCCCCGCACACCGCGATCCCGGCCGACGGCGTCTACGCAGGCTGGCTCTCCACCCTGGACGAAGCAGGCCAGGAGACGCGCCGCTGGCCGGCCGCGATCTCGATCGGCACCAACCCGACCTTCGACGGCACCAAGCAGACGGTCGAGGCCTACGCGCTCGCCCCGCACGACCTCGACCTGTACGGAGTCCACGCGGCGATCGACTTCGGCACCCGGCTGCGCGGCACCCTCCGCTTCGACTCGATCGAGGCCCTGGTCGAGCAGATGCACCTCGACGTCGCCCAGACCAGAGAACTCTGCTGCTAAAGACGACGAATTTTCGGCCCCCGCTTCGGCGCTGTGGCGGGCGATCGCGGCCGCTCCGGGCCGCTGGCCGCAGTCCCCGGCCCTTGTCCGATTGCCGATCGGACTGTACGGTGGTGGCCGAACAGCAATTCCGTGTGTGCGAGGTTTGCTCCGCCGCCGGAGGGTAGCCGAGCGGCCAGGTCTGTCGTCGAGTGGGAGCTGCTCATGCAGCCAACAGCGCGTCGCATCGCTC
>NZ_DATJTA010000101.1:0-115054 GCF_035503875.1 Nocardioides sp. | reverse complement strand
GGATGCTCGAACGAGTCGCGATCGAAATGAACAACCGACCCCGCAAAACCCTCGGCTGGAAGAACCCAGCCGAAGCCCTCGACGAACTACTCTCCCAACACGACATCAACCCCGGTGTTGCACCGACCGGTTGAATCCGCCGAAGTCCTGAGCCTCGAAACCCGGCGAGCCGAGAAGCAGCCCCGTGGTCGACGCCGCCGGTCGACTCACCAGGTTTCGAGGCTCGCTCCGCTCGCACCTCAACCAACGTCGGGGAAGGCATGCCTGTAGCGCTGCTGGGTGTCGCGGGGCTCGGTGATGTCGCGATGCAAGACACCCCTCCAGGCACGCTGGTTGAGGTGGGAAGAACGAAGTCCGGGCCGCCCCGCTGGTTGAGGTGCGAAGGACGAAGTCCTGAGCCTCGAAACCCGGCGAGCCGAAAAGCAGCCTAAGGCGCGGCATTCCCGGCGTGCCTGTAGCCCTGACAGGCAGTGCCGGTCAGGGCTGCAGGATGTCGAGCGGGATCGTGCCGTGGTGGTCGCGTCCAAAGACGAGCCCGTTCGGACTTCGCCAGACGAACGAGGTGTCGTCGACCTTGTCGTAGCGCCACCGCGTATGGGTCTTCGCCCGGTGATGTCGCCGGCACAGCGGTGCGATGTTGCAGTCGCAGGTCGGTCCACCGCGGGCGGCGGGGTCGATGTGGTCGCAGTCCGCGCGGCGAGCTCGGCGTTGGCACCAGGGGAACACGCAGGTGTGCTGCAGCAGGACCTGACGCTCACGCAACCGGTCCGGGGTCTCGTAGGCGTCGACATGCGCGTGGTCGCTCAGGTCGATGACCGGCTTCACCACCACCTGCGTGTCGGGGTTGGCACACCACGTCTTGACCTGCTCGGCCGACACGAAGGAGCGGGTCTCCTCCACCCGCGCCAGATCCAGCCCGCTCCTCGACCCGGCGAGGGCGGCGTCGGAGAGGTGGACGTGGAGCAGCACCTGGCGGGCCTTGTGCCGATCTTCGGGCTCCGCGGCCGCGAGGTCGAGGGAGAGCTGGCGTCGGGCGAGGTCCCCGACGGCGATGGAGCGCCTTACGTCGAGTGGCGCGTCGAGGCCGAGAGTGCCGAGGTCACGGGCCCTACGGGCGACGGCGTCCTCGAGGTCGAGCGCGTCGGCCAGATCCAACGTGCCGTGAACGTCGACGCACCCGTCGAAGGAGACCTGGCGGGTCTCGATGTCGAAGTGCCGTCCCTCCTGCGCCGCGATCCGGCGAGCCTCGGCCTCGTCGGGGTCGAAGCGGACCCGGGCCTCCTCGACGGTCCGGTCGAGCTGGGCGATGGAGACCTTATGGGCGACCGCTGCGAGGTGGGCGTCGACGTAGGCGGCACCCGCCACCGGGAGGTCGACGGTGGACTTGGCGATCCGGCGGGCCTTCCAGACCGGGAGGTCGAGGGACTGGACCCGGGCGTAGATGCGCGGGAGCCGGTGGGCCAGCTCGACCGCCTCACCCAGGTACATCCGACCCGCGTCAGAAGAGAGCCCGAGGGCGGCGGCGAACTCCAGCACGCTGAACTCGGCGACCAGCGGGGCGCCGGGGCCGGCGATCGTCAGCGCTTCCTCGGCACTGGCGACCAGGGTCGCGGCCTCGTCCAACGAATCAGTCGAGTGCATGCCGGCCCAGGCGACCGCGGCGGCTAGTTGGCGGGCGGCGGCTCGAGCTTCGATCTGCCTCTCGGCGCCCACGTAGGCGAGCAACGCGGATGCGTTGTCGCAGTCGTGGAGTTCCCGAATGGCCATACAAAGATGGTAAATGCGGGCACCGACAGTCCGGGGTCGTCATCCACAGCGGCCGGGAGTGCTCGCTCGCCACTGCCTCTTGGCTCGCTGGGTTTCGAGGCTCAGGACTTCGTCCTTCGCACCTCAACCAGCGTCATCGGGCGCCCGCACTGATCTCCGCAATGGTGATCACAACGGTCGACCCGAAGCAGCCGCCAACCCGCAAGGACCGTGCGGTGATCCGTTATCACTGTGATCCTCGAGACGGCCTGGTGCCGATCGGAGACCGCACCCCCGCCGCCGTACCCGACCCCGCTTCTCGACTCACCGGGTTTCGAGGCTCAGGACTTCGTCCTTCGCACCTCAACCAGCGTCACTCGGCGCCGTCGTACTGAGCTTCCTCGACGGTGGCCACAGCGGTCGACCCGAAGCAGCCGCCCATCCACAGGCGGCCGCGACCAGGGACGACGAGTGCCACCTGCGGTGACCCTGTTATCCCCGTGATCCTCGAAACGGCCTGGTGCCGATCGGAGACCGCACCCCCGCCCCCGTACCCGACCCCGCTTCTCGACTCACCGGGTTTCGAGGCTCAGGACTTCGTCCTTCGCACCTCAACCAGCGTCACAGATCGGACCTGAAGGCCCTCGCAGTACAGCCAGCGTCTCAGATCGGACCTGAAGCCTCGCGCACCTCAACCAGCGATGGGTCGATGGTCAGTACTGGTGGAACCAGCGGGCGAGGTCGGTCTCGATGCCGGGGCAGGTGACGTTCTGGTCGCGGTCGGCCTCGACCCACTGGGCGAGGACGGGGGCGCCGCCCTGGATGGACCAGTCGGGGCCGCAGCGGTCGAGGGCCTCGGCGCGGGAGGTGTGGCCGGCGGCGCGCCACTCGGGGAGGCCGAGGGCGAGGTCGCCGACGACGCCCTCCCACAGGTGCGGGGTGGAGTAGACGCCGACGTCGTAGCCCGCGTCGGCATACGCGCGGACGGCGCCCTCCACGACGGCGCCGTTGGCGGCGGTGTCGGCGCCCCAGTCGAAGTCGGGCACGGGCTCGACGTCGACCCAGACGATCGGCGAGCCGAGGCCGGCACGGCGCATGGTGGCGACGTTCGCGAGGCCCTGCTGGTAGCCGGCGTTGGCGAGCCTCCCCAGCTCGGTCGCGGCGTCGAACGGTCCGTCGGCCCCGTGCTCGGCGACCTGGTCGGCGTCGGGCAGGCTCGCGACGGCGTACGCCGCCGCCATCAGGTTGCGCTCGCGCACCCAGGCGACCTGGTCGGCCAGGCACGGGTTCTCGGTGAAGCCGGGGCCGTTGGTGAGCCCGAGGACGACGTACTCCGCCTCGGGCAGCGGCATCGGCGAGCCCTGGGTGGGTCGCTCCGGGATGCCCATGCCCTGCGGGCACTGGGGCCAGCTGGCGTCGGCACCCAGGACCGGCTCCCCCACGGTCCGGACGGTCGGGGTCTCGCTCGGCGGCGGCATCGCGGCAGCCCGCTGCTCGGCCAGCTCGGCCAGCGCCCGGAGGCGGGAGGACCCCTCGTCCTGGACCGCTGTCACCACCGACGTGGGCCGGGCCGAGGAGGGCGCAGCCTCCGGGGCCGATGACGAGTCGGACGAGCAGCCCGCGAGCAGCAGGGTCGCGAACAGCAGACCGGGGACGGCGGCGCGGCCATCCCCAATTCTCATGATCACGACCGTAGCCGCTCCGCGCGGGCCGCGGCGCGTGCCAGCCTCCGACGCATGCAGATCATGGAACGACTGCGGAATCTCGGGTACGACGCGCTGCTGCACGTCGACACCCACGGGATCGTCCAGACGAACATCCCCGACGGCTGCCATGCCGCATCGGTCGACTACGCGATCGTCGGCGACGTCCTCGACGACCTGGACCTGCGCCCCGACGACGTCCTCGTCGACATCGGCTGCGGCAAGGGGCGGGTGATCTGCCTCGCGGCCCGCCGCCGGGTGGCCCGGGTGGTCGGGATCGACCTGAGTCCCGAGATCGTGGACGTCGCCCTCGACAACGTGGAGCGGATGCGCGGTGCCCGCTCCCCCGTGGACGTCCTCGTCGCCGACGCGGTGACGTACGACTACCGCGACGTCACCTGCGCCTACCTCTTCAACCCCTTCGAGCACTTCGTGCTGGACCGGGTGCTCACCAAGATCCGGGCGGACCGGCCCGACGCGCCGTTCCGCTGCGCCTTCGTCAACCTGAGCGACGTACAGCGCCTGACCTTCGCCCAGCACGACTGGCTCCGCCAGACCGACGAGCGGGTGCTCGGCGGCATGACGGTGGCGCGTTACGAGACCCGCTAGACCTGCTCGCGCGAGGCCACCGCGTCGACGACCCGCTGGATCGCCTCGGCGAGGGGTACGCCGTTGTCCTGCCGGCCGTCGCGGTAGCGGAACGACACCGCACCGGCCTCCACGTCGTCGGCGCCAGCGATCAGCATGAACGGCACCTTCTGCAGCTGCGCGTTGCGGATCTTCTTCTGCATCCGGTCGTCGGAGTCGTCGACCTCGACCCGCAGCCCCTGGGCGCGCATCTGCTTCGCGACGTCGTGCAGGTAGTCGCTGAAGGTGTCGGCGACCGGGATCGCCTGCACCTGGACCGGGGCGAGCCACGGGGGGAAGGCGCCGGCGTAGTGCTCGACGAGTACGCCGAAGAACCGCTCGAGCGAGCCGAACTTCGCCGAGTGGATCATCACCGGCTGGTGCTTCTGCCCGTCGGCGCCGTTGTACTCGAGCTCGAAGCCCTTGGGCTGGTTGAAGTCGTACTGGATGGTCGACATCTGCCAGGTCCGGCCGATCGCGTCCTTGGCCTGCACCGAGATCTTCGGGCCGTAGAACGCCGCCCCGCCCGGGTCGGGCACCAGCTCGAGCCCCGAGGCGAACGCCACGTCCTCCAGCACCTTGGTCGCCACCGCCCACTCCTCCTCGGAGCCGACGAACTTGTCGGGCTTGGAGTCGTCGCGGGTCGAGAGCTCCAGGTAGAAGTCGTCGATCCCGAAGTCACGCAGCAGCCCGAGCACGAAGTCGAGCAGGTGCTGGATCTCGCCGGGCGCCTTCTCCGGGGTGACGTAGGAGTGCGAGTCGTCCTGGGTCAGGCCGCGCACCCGGGTCAGGCCGTGGACGACGCCGGACTTCTCGTAGCGGTAGACCGAGCCGAACTCGAACAGGCGCAGCGGCAGCTCGCGGTAGGACCGCCCGCGCGAGCGGTAGATCAGGTTGTGCATCGGGCAGTTCATCGGCTTGATCATGTAGTTCGAACCCTCGAACTCCATGGGCGGGAACATGGTGTCCGCGTAGTACGGCAGGTGCCCCGACGTGTAGAAGAGCTGGTCCTTGGTGATGTGCGGCGTGCCGACGTACGAGAAGCCCTCCTCGATGTGGCGCTGGCGGACGTAGTCCTCCATCACCCGCTTGATCACGCCGCCCTTGGGGTGGAAGACCACCAGGCCGGAGCCGATCTCGTCGGGGAAGCTGAACAGGTCGAGCTCGCGGCCCAGCTTGCGGTGGTCGCGGCGCTCGGCCTCCTCGATCCGGTGCAGGTGCTCCTCGAGCGCCTCCTTGGACTCCCACGCGGTGCCGTAGATGCGCTGGAGCATCTTGTTCTTCTCGTCGCCGCGCCAGTACGCCGCCGCGCTGCGCATCAGCTTGAACGCGGGGATCCGCTTGGTGGTGGGCAGGTGCGGGCCGCGACACAGGTCACTCCACGCGACGTCGCCGTTGCGGCGGACGTTGTCGTAGATGGTGAGCTCGCCGGCGCCGACCTCGACGCTCGCGCCCTCGGTGCTGTCGGCGCCCGCGCCGCCCTTGAGGCCGATCAGCTCGATCTTGTACGGCTCGTCCTGCAGCTCGTTGATCGCGTCGGCGTCGGTGGTGACGCGGCGCTCGAAGCGCTGGCCCTCCTTGATGATCTTCCGCATCGCGGTCTCGATCTTCGCGAGGTCCTCGGGCACGAACGGGGTCTCGACGTCGAAGTCGTAGTAGAAGCCGTCGGTCACCGGCGGGCCGATGCCGAGCTTGGCCTCCGGGAACAGCTGCTGGACCGCCTGCGCCATCACGTGCGCGGTCGAGTGCCGGAGGATGTCGTGGCCGTCCTTGCTGGCCATCGCTACGCCCTCGACGACGTCGCCGTCGACCAGGACGTAGCTGAGGTCCTTCAGGTCCCCGTTGACCCGCGCGGCGATGATCTCGGCGTCGTCGGCGAAGAGCTGCCAGGCCTTGGTGCCCGCCGTGGTCGCCTGGTCCTCACGCGCATCGGCGGTGACGAGGACGACCTTGATGTCGGACACGGGAGCTCCTGGGGTGGTGCAGAGGAAACGGACCCACCGATCGTATCGGTGGGTCCGTCGTGTCCTCGCCCGGGTTTCCGCTGCTGATCACATGTCGCGGTAGCGCTTGGCCTTCCCGAGCTGCTCGACCAGGAACGCCTCGTCGACGCGGCGGTGGGTCTGCGGCGGCCAGGTGCCGGGCGGGTCGGCGCTGTAGAGCTGGGCGTACGCCGGCAGGTCGCGCTGGAAGCGCCAGCCCTCGCTGAGCGGGCCGGCGTCGTACGTGTCGTAGCCGAGGCTGTCGAGGAACTCGCCCACGCGCGCCTTGGCGCCGGCGTCGTCGCCGGCGATGGCGAGCACGCTCCGCTCGGGGTCGCCGGAGGGGCGGGCCAGCTCGGCGAGCGCGCCGAAGTTGATGTTGTTGAACGCCTTGACGATGTGGGACTCCGGCAGGTGAGCCTGGACGAGCTCAGCGGTGGTGGTCGACTCGTCGTCGAGCTCGGCGATCTGGCCGTCGCGCTGCGGGTAGTAGTTGCCGGTGTCGATGACGATCTTGCCGCGCAGCGGCTCGACCGGGACGCTCCGGTAGGCCTTCAGCGGGATCGTCACCACGACGATCTCCCCCGCCTCGGCGGCCTCCTCCGTGGTCCCCGCCCGGGCGCGCGGGCCGAGCTCGTCGACGAGGTCCTGCAGGGTCTCCGGGCCGCGGCTGTTGCTCAGCACGACGTCGTGCCCGGCGGCTACCGCCAGCCTCGCGACGGCGCTGCCGATGTTGCCGCTTCCGATCAGTCCGATGGTGGTCATGTCGGAAGGAACCGAGAGGCCGGTCCGGGTGTTCCCGGCCGACTCTCGGGTCACCGGGTTTCGAGGCTCAGGACTTCGTCCTTCGCACCTCAACCAGCGTCAGACGCCGCGCCCCACGCCGGTTGAGGTGCGAGCGAAGCGAGCCTCGAAACCCCGCACGCCGACACGCGACCTCGATCGAGGCCGACTCTCGGCTCACCGGGTTTCGAGGCTCAGGACTTCGTCCTTCACACCTCAACCAGCGTCATACGCCGCGCTCCACGCCGGTTGAGGTGCGAGCGAAGCGAGCCTCGAAACCCCGCACCCCCACACACGCGACCTCGATCGAGACCGACTCTCCGCTCACCGGGTTTCGAGGCTCAGGACTTCGTCCTTCGCACCTCAACCAGCGTCAGGGTCGCCTCAACCAGCGTGAGGTCAGCGGATGTAGAGCATCTCCTGGTACGTCGGCAGCGGCCACAGGTCGTCGGCGACGACGCCCTCCAGCGTGTCGGCGGCCTCGCGCACCCCGGTCATCGCCGGGAGCACGACGTCGCGGGCGAAGGTCGCCTCGGCGATGCCCTCGTGGTCGTGCAGGTCGGCCAGGGCCGTGGTCAGCTCGGCGAGCCCGGCGCGCAGCTCGGCGAGCGGGGCGGAGACCGACTGCAGCAGGGAGAGGTCGGCCTCGACGCCGGCGGCCTTCAGCGCGGCGACGTTGCCGGCCAGCTCGGTCTGGTAGCGGACCGCGGCCGGCAGGATCGTCGTCGTACCGATCTCGGCGGTGAGGTTGGCCTCGACCCGCAGCGTCATGACGTACTGCTCGATGCCGATCTCGTAGCGGCTGTGCATCTCGCGCTCGTTGAAGACGTCGTACTTGGCGAACAGCTCGATCGCCTCGGGCGAGATCAGCTCGGGGAGCGCGTCGACGGTGGTGCGGAGGTTCTTCAGGCCGCGCTGCTCGGCCTCGGCCTGCCACTCGTCGGAGTAGCCGTTGCCGTTGAAGATGACCGCGCCGTGGTTGGCGACGATGTCGGCGAGCAGGTTCTGCACGGCCTCGTCGAAGTCGGTGCCGGCGGCGACCGCGGTCTCCAGCTCGGTGGCGCAGTAGTCGAGCGCCTCGGCCATGATCGTGTTCAGCATGACCATGGGTACGGCGACGGTCTGCTGCGAGCCGGGCGCGCGGAACTCGAAGCGGTTGCCGGTGAACGCGAACGGGCTCGTGCGGTTGCGGTCGCCCGGGTCCTTGCTGAGGTCGGGCAGCGTGTCGACGCCGATGGTCAGCGTGCCCTTCTCCTTGGAGCGGGTCGCGCCACCCTTGGCGACCTGGTCGAAGACGTCGGCCAGCTGGTCGCCGAGAAAGATCGAGATGATCGCCGGCGGGGCCTCGTTGGCACCGAGCCGGTGGTCGTTGGACGCCGAGGCGACCGAGACCCGCAGCAGGCCGCCGTACTTGTGCACGGCGCGGATGACCGCGGCGCAGAAGACCAGGAACTGCGCGTTGTCGTGCGGGTTGTCGCCGGGCACGAGGAGGCTGCCGAGCTCGGAGTTGCCGACCGAGAAGTTCACGTGCTTGCCGGAGCCGTTGACGCCGGCGAAGGGCTTCTCGTGGAAGAGGCACTCCATGCCGTGCTTGCGGGCCAGCGACTTGAAGGTCGTCATCAGCAGCTGCTGGTGGTCGGAGGCCTCGTTGGCCCGCTCGAACATCGGCGCGACCTCGAACTGGCCGGGGGCGACCTCGTTGTGCCGGGTCTTGACCGGGATGCCGAGCTTGAAGAGCTCCCGCTCGGTGTCCATCATGAAGCCGAGCACGCGCTCGGGGATGGCGCCGAAGTAGTGGTCGTCGAACTCCTGGCCCTTCGGCGGCTTCGCGCCGAACAGGGTGCGGCCGGCGTTCAGCAGGTCGGGACGGGCCAGGAAGAAGTGGCTGTCGACCAGGAAGTACTCCTGCTCGGGGCCGCAGTACGCCACCACGTTCTCGGGCTCGGCGTGGCCGAAGAGGTTCAGCACCCGCCTCGCGTGCAGGGCCATCGCCTGCTGCGAGCGCAGCACCGGCGTCTTGTGGTCGAGGGCCTCGCCGGTCATCGAGATGAAGATGGTCGGGATGCACAGCGTGTTGCCGTTGGGGTTCTCGAGGATGTACGCCGGGCTCATCACGTCCCAGCCGGTGTAGCCGCGCGCCTCGAAGGTGTTGCGCAGGCCGCCGTTCGGGAACGAGGAGGCGTCCGGCTCACCCTGGGTCAGGGTCTTGCCCGAGAACGACGCCAGCGCCGTACCGTCGCCCACCGGGTCGAGGAAGCTGTCGTGCTTCTCCGCGGTGAGGCCGGTCAGCGGGTAGAAGACGTGCGCGTAGTGGGTCGCACCCTTCTCCAGCGCCCAGTCCTTCATCGCCGAGGCGATCGCGTCGGCGCAGGCGGGGTCGAGCGGTGCGGACTTCTCGATGGTCGAGAGCACCGACTGGTAGACGTTCTTGGGCAGCCGCTTCTGCATCACCGAGAGGCTGAAGACGTTCTGGCCGAAGATCGCGCCGGGCTCCTCGCCGGGGTCGAAGCTGACCGCGGGGGGCACGTAGGCCTCGACGTCCTTGATGGCCTGCAGGCGTACGGCGTTTCCACTCATGAGCACTCAATCCCTCGTTGTACGAGCCAGACACTCTTCGCGGCTTGGCGGAGCCGAGACCCTTGCGAACCTAGCCAGGGAAAGACACGCAATGAAACCGGCATGTTTCAGGCATGTGAACTCAAGGTGTGACGCCCGCAACATCGAGGTGACGAAAGGAGCGTCGTACGAGGCCCGCTTCTCCCCCTTTCGGGGCATGTACTTCGGTGGCTCGAAGGACGACGATGAAGAGGTCAGTGGCCGAGTCCCCGCCATCGTGAGCCATGAACAGCAGCGAGGGTCCGGATGGCGGCTCATCGATCGAACTCCCTCACCACCGAGGCGATCTCCGCGCGGTCGCGCCCGTCGGGTCCGTGGACGGTCGTCGAGGTCCGGGGCGAGATGGACGTGCAGGCCGAGCCGCTCGTGCGGGACGTCCTCAGCGCCGAGGCCACGTGCGTGGTCTTCGACCTGCGCGCCGTGACGTTCCTGGACGCGAGCGGACTCCGCGTCCTGCTCGACGTACGGCGCCGCGCGGTCGAGGTGGGCGGTCGGGTGCGTCTGGTGGCCCCGTCCCGGCCGGTACGCCGGATCCTGACCCTCACCCGCACCGACCGGCTCTTCCTCACCGTCGACACCGTGGAGGCGGCGGTGACCACCCCGTTCGCAGCGGACCTCCCGTGACATGAGCCTCGCGCAGGTGCAGCAGCTCGTCGCCGACGAGGCGTCGCTCGCGGACGACCGACCCGCCTCGGCCGGCCGGTTGCAGCGGTTGTGCCGGGCCGCCGCACGGGCGCTGCCCGCGACCGGCGTCAGCATCAACCTCAGCGTGGACGACCGGACACCGGTGACCGTCGCCGCCTCCCATCCCGCGACCGTGCAGCTCGAGGCCCTGCAGTTCACGCTGGGCGAGGGACCGTTCCTCGACGCCCACGCGACCCGGCAGCCCGTCCTCGTCGCCGACCTCCGGTCCGCGGGCCGGAGCAGGTGGCCGATCTACTCCCCCGCCGTCCAGGATTACGGCGTCCGCGCCCTGTTCGCCTTCCCCCTGGGGGTCGGCGGCGCCAGGCTGGGAGCGATGGCCGTGTACCGGGAGGAGGTAGGAGCGCTCTCGGACCTGGCGCTCGACCAGGCGATGAGCTTCGCCGAGGCGGCGACCACCGGCCTGCTCGACGCGCAACTGGCTCCGCGTGAGCCCGACCTGGTCGTGCACGACGCCCTCGACGGCCGGTACGAGGTGTTCCAGGCCCAGGGCATGGTCATGGTCCAGCTCGGCGTTCCACCGCTCGTGGCGATGGCCCGGATGAGAGCACGCGCCTTCACCCGGAGCCAGCGCCTCAGCGACCTCGCGGACGATGTGCTCGCCGGTAGGCTGGTCTTCGAGCCGGACGAGCCATGAGGTCCCTCACCCCAGGGCCGATGGTGCGCCCGGGTTCGTGAAGGAAGTCCGCCATGTCGATGGTTCCCGCCGAGAGGCTCGCCGAGGTGCTGGTCGAGGTCGCCGACACCCTCGTGGACGAGTTCGACCTGATCGAGTTCCTGGGGATGGTCGCCGGCCACACCACGGAGATCGTGCGGATCCAGGGCGCCGGGGTCCTGCTCGCGGACCGGCACGGCCGGCTCCAGCTGATGGCCGCCTCGGACGAGCGCGCCAGGACGCTCGAGCTGTTCCAGCTCCAGGCCGACGAGGGTCCGTGCCACGACTGCTACCAGCGCGGCGAGCCGGTGATCGACGCCGATCTCGAGGAGGCCGGCGACCTCTGGCCCTCCTTCGCGCCCTGGGCCGTCGCCGCCGGATTCCGGTCGGTGCACGCCTTCCCGCTGCGACTGCGCCAGACCGTGATCGGGGCGCTCAACCTCTTCGGCACCGAGGTCGGCCACCTGTCGCCGGCGGAGGTCCGGATCGTCCAGGCACTGGCGGACATCGCCACCATCGGGCTGCTGCAGGAACGCGCCATCCACCGCGGCGAGGTGCTCACCGAGCAGCTCCAGGCAGCGCTGAACAGCCGAGTGGTCGTCGAGCAGGCCAAGGGGGTGCTGGCGCAGATCCACGGCGTCAGCATGGACGACGCGTTCGAGATGCTGCGCTCCTACGCCCGCAGCCACCAGGAGCTGCTCGGCCGTGTCGCGCAGGCGGTGACCGAGGACCCGACCAGCATCCCGGACCTCACCACGCGGCCCCCGGACTGAACCGGCGGGCTCCACGCCGCGCGGCGCTCAGCCCCGCGGACCCGGCGTCACGTCGAAGGCCGCCCACACCGACTTGCCGTCGGGCTCGCGGGCGATCACTCCCCAGTCCCGGCTCACCGCCTGGACGACGCCGATCCCGCGCCCGTTCGCGTCGGACGTCCGCGCCGTGCCCACGGTCGGGTTCACGGGCGACCGGTCCAGCACCTCGAGGAACACCGTCTCCTCGAACGCGCTCACGATCACGGTGAACCTCGTGCGCGCGTGCAGGACGGCGTTCGTCGCCAGCTCGCTCGTCGCCAGCCCGATGTCGTCGACCAGATGGTCCAGCTCGTGGCTGCGCAACGCCTCCGTGACGAACGCGCGGGCGCGCGAGGCACTGCGCGCCTCACCAGGGAGCTCCGTCTCGCAGGACCAGGGCACAGCCACTGTCATCCGTCTCGCCGTCGCGCTGGCGCTACGGCCAACGTCAGTGCGAGGTCCGGGCATGACCGGCCGTATCGGGTCAGACTAGCGCCGCCCGTCCGGGCTGACACCCCCCGTGCGGGCCGGGTCGGCGCGCAGGAGCCGGCCGGTTCGCAGGCTGTTCGGCAGGTGCCCCACGGCCAGGACCGCCGTCGCCGCGGCCAGCCAGGGCGAGGCGGACCAGACGGCACCACAGCCGAAGGCGACCACCGGCAGCACCGCCATCGGCACGGGCACGCCCCATACCGGGGAGAGCAGACTGCCCGCGCGCCGGCCGCCGAGCACGTAGCGCACCCAGAGGGCGGCGTACGCGATCACGGCGGCGAGCATCGTCCAGCCCCACGGGGCGGCGCCCCGGTCGGGTCCCCACAGCACGGCCGCAGTCGAGCAGCCGACCTGGCCGATCCGCTCGACGACTCCGGGCACCGGCCCGGTGGACGCCAGGACCCGCAGGCCCTCGCGGGGCGGGAGGAGTACGACGAGTGCGTTCGGGAGCAGGATCGCGGCCGCGAGCGCGAGTCCGGTCCAGGAGAAGGTCACGCGGCGATCCAACCGCACCATCACGACCTGGTTGGCCGGCCGGCCCCGTCGTCTCGAACGCGCTGCGTAAGTTCGCCCTTGCTCGTCAGGGGCCGCCGGCGCCTTCTAAGTGCCCTCTTTAGTAAAGGGGCAAACGGGGGGTACCGGATCTCATGACCACACCGCACTCAGAAGAGCGTCCCGTCGACCTGGGCAGCGTCCCGGGCGAGGAGGACATCGACACCGCCGACGCCGCCGAGCGGTTGGAACAGGACCCGAAGGACATCGACCGCAACCGGGAGCAGGAGCCCGAGGTGGCCACCGACGAACTCGGCTGACCCGCACCGGACGGATCGAACGGCTCGCCCTACGGGCGCCACCCACTCTCGCCGAGGCCGTGGTCGATCGCCCAGACGATCGCCTGCGACCTGCGGCTGACGCCGATCTTCCGGTACGCCGTACGGATGTAGGTCTTGACCGTGTTGATGCTCAGGAAGCACCGCTCGGCGATCTCGGTGTTCTCCAGGCCCTGGCAGATGAAGGAGAGGACCTCGGCCTCGCGCGCGCTGAGGCCGGCCGACCTCCCGGGCCAGTCCGTCATCCCCTCGTCGTACAGGTCCGGGACGGCGTCCGGATGTGCCTCGATGCTCTCGCCGCGGTGCGCGCGCTCGAGGAGGTCGACGAGCTCCTCCGGCTCGACGCCCTTGTGGATCCAGCCGACGGCGCCCGCGGCCCGCGCGACGTCGGGCGGGTAGGTGTCCCAGCTGTAGACGACCACCCGCGCCGCCGGGTTGTCCGCGACCACGCGCCGGAGCTTCTCGTCTCCGGGCGCGAGTCGCCCGAACGCGTCGAACAGCACGAGGTCCACCTCCTCCTCGAAGTCCGGATCGGTGGAGATCCCGACCACCCGCACCCGTTCGGCGTACGGCGCCAGCAGGCCCGCCAGCCCGCGCAGGACGAGCTCGTAGTCGTTGGACAGGGCGACGCGGACCGCGGTGGTCTCCGAGGCGGGCAACAGGCGGGTCTCCGTTCGACGGCGGTGCGTGGCCGTCTCGGTACCCGGCCGCCCCGGTCGATACGCGAGGCGCTGATCCACCACCGTCGTTCACTGGAGGCATGACGGCGCTCCTCCTCCTGGCCGACACCCACCTGCCGAAACGCGCTCGCGCCCTGCCCGACGAGGTGTGGCGGCAGGTGGACGCCGCCGACGTGGTGATCCACGCGGGCGACTGGGTGGACGTGGCCCTCCTCGACGAGCTCGAGGAGCACTCGCGACGCCTGGTCGGGGTGTACGGCAACAACGACCACGGTCCGCTGCGCGAGCGGCTGCCCGAGGTCGCCCGTGTCGAGCTCGGCGGCGTCCGCTTCGGCGTCGTGCACGAGACCGGCGCGGCGGCAGGACGCGAGGAGCGATGCAGCGCGTCGTTCCCGGACCTCGACGTCCTCGTCTTCGGTCACAGCCACATCCCGTGGGACACCACCACGGCCTCCGGCCTGCGGTTGCTGAACCCCGGCTCCCCCACCGACCGGCGGCGCCAGCCGGCGTGCACCTACCTGACCGCCCGGGCCGCCGACGGCGTGCTCTCCGACGTGACGCTGCACGCCCTGCCACCGCGCCGGTAGGCGATCACTACGCGTCGACGCGGATCACCAGTCCGCCGCCGGGCAGCGTGGGGATCCGCTGCGGGTCGTGGCCCGCGGAGCCGACGATCCGGTAGCCGAGGTCGGCCAGGACGGCGGCGGTCTCGTCGAGGATCGCCACGGTCAGCGGCTCCCCCGGGCAGCGGTGCCCGGTCGCCGGGTCTCCGCCGCCCTGCGGTACGAAGGCGAACGGATCCGGCCAGACCCCCGCGAAGCGCTCGGGGAGGAAGTCGTCGGGAGCGTCCCAGTGGCGTGGGTCCCGGTGGGTGCCGGGCACATCGAGCACCAGGAGGTCGCCGGGTTCGAGGACCGTGCCGTCGATCTCCGCCCGGGCGCGGGCCCGGCCGGCCAGTGCCGGAACGAACGGGCAGGTACGCCGTACCTCGTGCCCGAAGGCGGTACGGCGCTCCCCCGACGGGTCGTCGTGCAGCCGCGGTCGCCACGCGGGGTGCTCGACCAGCGCCCGGGCCAGGAACGTGGCCGGCCAGGCGACCGCGACCGTGGGTCGCAGGATGTTGAGCAGCTCGACGCCGGCGACGCGCGACGAGAGGTCGCGGCCCGGCCCGGTGGCGAGGGCCTGGAGTGGGCTGCCCGGCGTGGTGGTGCAGCGCCCGGCCCGGACCTCCTCGACCAGCGAGCGCGCCCACCGGTTCGCCACCAGGCGGGCCCGCCAGGCCCGCGGGTAGGCGGCGCCGGCACCGCCGAATCCGTCGACGATGGCGGCCAGCCGTCGGCTCTGTCTCCTGATCGCGCCGGCGTCGGCGTGGATGCCTGCCCACGCCTGGACGGCGGCGCCGTACACCTCGACCAGCTCGTCGAAGAGCCTGACCTCACTCCCGACCCAGCGCTCCGCGCGTTGCCGAAGATCGACGCCGATCGCCTCGGCGAGCGGTCGCGTGCTCTCGTCGCCGAGCATCTCCAGGAACATCGCCTTGCGCTGCTGGTGCTGCTCGTCGTCGAGACCGTGCACCGCGCCGCGGCCGAACAGCAGGTGGGCGAGCGCGCCGGCACGGCTCGGCTCCGCTCGATCACCGACGGGTCGTAGAACAGCTGGGCACCGTCGCGGCCACGGACGACGACGGCGCGCCGGCCCAGCAGCGTCGTCGTGAAGACGTCCGCCTCGTCGTGCCGGGCACGCTCCTCGGGCAGGGCGCGGTAGCCCGATCGCCACAGCCGGGGTCCCAGATCGTGTCGCAGACTCACCTCGTCATCCCTGACTGCCTGGTAGCCGGGATCCTCCGCTCGACACCCACCCGCCGGGGTGACCATCCGGTCACCACAGCACCCGCCGACGGTGGGCGATGGCCGCGCGGGCGGCGTTCGACCCGGGGGCGCCGTGGACGCCGCCGCCGGGATGCGCGGACGCCGAGCCCAGGTAGAGGCCCGAGACGCCGGTCTCGGCCCGGCCGAGCCCCGGAACCGGCCGGAAGACCAGCTGCTGGTGGATCTGGGCCGTGCCGCCGTTGAGGCCGCCGCCGATCAGGTTGGCGTCCCGGGCCTCCAGCTCGCGCGGCCCGAGCACCCGCCGCGCCCGCACGTGGGAGCCGAAGCCCGGCGCGAGCTGCTCCATGCGGGCCTGCATCCGATCCGCGAACCGCTCGCAGTCGTCGCGGTCCCACACGCCCCGGACCGAGCCGTCGCCCGCGTCGCCTCGGATCTGCTGGGGCACGTGGGTGTAGGCCCACAACGACTCGGTGCCGGCCGGTGAGCGGGTCGGGTCGGTGGTGGTCATCTGGCCGGTGAGCAGGAACGGCGCGGCCGGGATGGTCTGCGAGCTCACCTGGTGCATGGCCAGGGCCATCTGCTCGACCGAGTCGGCGACGTGCACCGTCCCGGCGGCGTACGGCGGCGGCGCGGCCCACGGGACCGGCCCCTCGAGCGCCCAGTCGACCTTGACGGTCCCGGGGTCCATCTCGAACGACGCCATCGCCGTCCGGGTGCGCGCGGGGACGGCCTCGGCCGGCAGCAGACGGCCGTAGAGGCTGGGCGCGGCGACGTCCGCGATCACCGCGTGCCGGGCCGCGAACCGCTCGCCGTCCCGGGTGCGCACCGCCACGGCCCGGCCACCGCGCACCTCGATCGCGGTGACCTCGCTGTCGCACCGCACCTCGGCACCCTCCGCCCGCAGCCGCGCCGCCATCGCCTCCGCGAGCACCCCCGCGCCACCGACCGGCACCGGGAAGCCGACCGTCTGCCCCAGCATGGTCATCACCCAGCCCATCAGGCCGGAGCCGGGTGCGTTGAGCGGGATGTCCGCGTGCCCGGCGTTGCCGGCGAGCAGGATCCGGGGCGCGAATCCCCCGAAGCGGGTCCGTCCCAGGTCCGCGACGGGTGTCAGCAGCTGGCGCACGAAGCCGAGACCACCGACGGACCGCAACCGGCCCAGCGCCGAGAGCCCGGCCCGCACCGGGGGGGCGGGGTCAGCAGCGCCTGGACCAGGGAGTCGCCGATCCGGTCCCACTGCCCGCACAGCTCCAGCCACGCGTCGCCGTCGCCGGGGTGCTGGGCGTCCATGAGCCCCGCGGTCACGTCGCGGTCGCGGTGCAGGACCGCCCACTCCCCGCTCGGCAGGCAGTGCCCGAGCACGGCGGGCGCGTGCGTCCACTCGAGCCCGAAGCGGTCCAGGCCGAACGAGCCGATGGTCCGCGAGGCCGCGGCGAGCGGGTAGAAGGCGCTGAACGTGTCGTGCACGAACTCGGGATGGACCTCCCGGTCGCTGGCCACCGCGCCGCCGACCTTCGGCTGGGCCTCCAGCACGAGCACCGACCACCCGGCGTCGACGAGCAGGTTGGCCGCGACCAACCCGTTGGGGCCGGCCCCGACCACGATGGCGTCGTACGTCGGGCTCACCGGGCGCCACCGCCCAGCAGCGCGCGCACGTTCCGCCCGAGGGAGACCGGGAGCGACGCCCGCGCAGCCGTGTCGCGGACGGGGTCGTCCTCCGAGCGGCTCGTCAGGACGTTGCCCGACGTGGCCGCGAGGGGGCGTCCGAGATCGACCGTGAGCAGGTAGCACAGCGGCCCCACGATCCGGGAGTACACCGGCGGCAGCGCGCTGAAGCCGAACCTCACCACGTGGTTGACCAGGCTGAGCTGCGCGCCGAGCCGCGGGTGGTCGACCCGCCAGGATCTGGCGGGCCACCCGGTCGGCGCTCGCGACCGGCGGGGGCGGCCGGCCGACGTACCCGTCGTAGTTGGCGGCGGTCCGGTAGATCGGGGTGTCGACGCCCGCGGGTGCGACGTACCCGATGTGGACGCCCGGGACGTCGCGGTTCTCCAGGCGCAGCTGGTGGACCAGGGCGCGCAGACCCCACTTGCTCACCGTGTAGGCGGTCAGCGACGGCACGGCGACGTGGCCGATCACCGAACCGACGAACATGAGCGTGCCCTCCTCCTGGCGACGCAGCACCGGCAGGACGTGTCGGGTGAGGTTGGCCGCCCCGGTCAGGTTGGTGCGGACGACGCCGTCGAAGACCTCGGCCGGCACCTCCTCGGCCCGGCCGTACGACACGACGCCGGCGTTGGAGACCACGACGTCGAGCCGGCCGTGGCGGCGTACCGCCGAGGCGACCAGCTCCGCGACGGCGTCGTCGTCGCCGACATCGGCCGGCAGGACCGTCGTGGACGCCGCGCCCGCGGTCTCGGAGTCGCGCGCCGCCGCCTCCAGGGCCGCGCGTCCCCGGGCGACGAGGACGACGTGCGCCCCCTGTGCCGCCGCACGCAGGACGACCGCCCGACCGATCCCGCTCGACGCACCGGTGACCAGGACGACAGGACGGGAGAAGGTCATGGTGCCGTGTACCCACACGCCAGACGTCCGAGCAGTTCGGTACGACACTGTCGTATCCGGACCCCGCCGTTCGTGGGGAAGATGAACGCGGGCCACCTCGGGTCCGCCTCGGAACGAGGAGCAGACATGACCGAGTACCTCATCTACTTCAACCAGCAGTGGGTGGGCGACCACTCCGAGGAGTGGTTCCGCGGGCGCGCACCGCTCGCCATGGCGGTGGTGAACGAGATGAAGGAGGCCGGCGTGTACCTCTTCGCCGGCGGCCTCGAGGAGGACGGCCCGATCTACAGCGCCGCGCCCACCGGCAGCGGCGCCCTGGTCACCGACGGGCCGTACGTCGAGAGCAAGGAGTGGCTGGGCGGCTTCGCCGTCGTGGACGTCGCCGACGACGAGGCCGCCAAGCGGTGGGCCGGCCGGCTCGCCGAGGGCTGCGGCTGGCCGCAGGAGGTACGCCGCTTCGGGTCGCAACCGAACCTGGAGTGACGCTGCCGACCGGCAGGCCCGGGATGTCGGACCTCAGAGCGCGCGCAGCGCGACGCGGGTCTGCGTCTGCGCCACCCCGCATTCGGTCTTGAGTCGTTGGAGGAGGCGATCGAGAGCGCCGGTGTCGGGGACGTACACGCGGAGCAGGTAGTCGAACGGGCCGGTCACGTGAATGGCCTCCGCGATCGACCTGATGTCCCGGACCCGTTCCAGGAAGGCCTCGCCGCGCGTGTCCGTCGCGAGTCGGACGTCGATGAACAGCACGAGCCCGCCGCGAGGTCCGGGGACGTCCTGGCCGGTCCGAATGGTGTAGCCCAGGATCACTCCGTCAGCCTCGAGCCGACGGACGCGCGCGGCGGTGGCGCTGGTACTGAGACCGACCATGCGGCCGAGATCACTGAACGAGCAGCGGGCATTCTCGCGGAGATGGCCGATGATCTGCTCGTCCAGTCCGTCCACACGCAACAAGATAGCGTTCGGCCGCAAGTACGTCGGTCGCAAGCGTCCGGCTCGCGCAGGCTCGTCTTCGTGATGAGCGAGATCTGGACGCCGGCCCTGGCCGGAGGTGTCGCCGGCCTGGGGGTGGCCATGCCGCTCGGCGCGATCGGCGTACTGCTGCTGCGTGAGGGATGGGAGAACGGGTTCCGCGTCGCCGCCGCGGCCGCTGTCGGGGTGGCGCTCGTGGACCTGGTGTACTGCGCGCTCGCGACCGTGCTCGGCGTACGGGTCTCCGCGACGGTCGAGCACCACCGCGGCGCCTTCCTGCTCCTCTCCGGTCTCGTGATCGTGGGCATCGGCGGGCGCCAGCTGATCGCGGCGTGGCGGGCCGGTGGCGCGACCCCGGCCGGACCGGTCGGCAGGACGACCTCGGCCTGGCGAGCCTTCGCCCGCTTCGTCGTCCTGACCGCCGTCAACCCGATCACGCTGGTGTACTTCGTGGCGTTGGCGGGTGCGGTCACGACGTCGAACAACTCCCGGCTCGCCCCCGCGGTCTTCGTGACGGCGGTGGGGCTCTCCTCCCTGGCCTGGCAGCTCCTGCTCGCCGGCGTCGGATCCGTGTCCGGCGCCTCGATCAGCGCCCGTGCGAGCCGGGTCGTCGGCGTCGTCGCCTCGGGCGTGGTCGTCTCGCTCGGCGCCGCCGTACTGGCCAGCGGAACGGTCGCGCTCACCTGACCACCCCAGCCGTCCGCGCCGGCGCTGCCGAGCGCCACGGCCCGGCACCTCCGGGGAGGTACCGGGCCGTGTCGACGCACGTGGGTGTCAGCGCCGCACCTGGGCGGACCGCGCGGTGCTCCGCTTCGCGGGGGTGTAGCCGGGCTTGGTGCCCCTGACCGTCACCCGGATCCGCTTGCCGACGTCGGCCACACTCAGGCGGTATCGCGGCTTGGTGGTGATCCGCACCTGCTTGCCGTTGCGGAACCAGGCATAGGTGAGCCTGGCGCCGTCCCACCTGCCGGTGACCACGCGCAGCACCTCGCCGCGCTCGAGTACGCCGCGCAGCCTCGGCTTGCTCGTGGTGATCCGGCCTGCCGCGATGGCAGCGGTCGGGCGGCTGTCACGGCTGACGGCGACCTTGCCGGGCTTGGCGCCGAGCACGCGGACGCTGAGCCGCTGGCCACGGTCACCCGCGGTGGGGAGGTACGTCGCGCCGGTCGCCCCCGCGATCGGCGCGCCCGCACGGAGCCACTGGTAGCTGTGCGCCGTGCCGTCCTCCCAGCGGTTCGCCACGGCACGCAGCCGGACGCCGACGCGGCCGACCCCGTTGATGGACGGCGTGGCGGAGACGACGACCTCCGGGACCGGGTCCGGGTCGGGGGGCGTGGTCGGCCTGGTGACCAGTGCCGTGGCCGCGCTCGTGGCCGACGCCTCGGTGTGACCCGCCAGATGACCGGTGACGACCACCTGGATCCGGTGGCCGACGTCCTCGCCCTCCACCAGGTAGCTGCTGGATCGAGCACCGGCGATGGAGGCGCCGTCCCGCAGCCAGCGGTAGGTCAGCTCCGTGCCGGAAGGCCACGCACCGTGCTCGGCGCGCAGGGCTCCACCGGCGACCGGGTCGCCGGTCAGTCCGACGGTCGGTGCCGGCAGCACAGCCGGGGTGACCGCTGTCGCGGTCCGAGCCGAGACGGTGACCGGTGCTCGTCCCGCGCCGGTGACCGTCGCGCGGACGCTCAGGTCCTGGCCGACGTCGTCGAGCCCGACGACGTACGCCGCGTCGTTCGCACCGACGATCGGGGTGCTGCCGCGCAGCCACTGGTAGGTCACGTCGGCACCGTCGACCCAGGAGCCCAGCTGCGAGGTGAGGGTCTGGCCGAAGCTCGGCGTGTCGTCGTCGAGGCTGATCTCGCCGCCGGTCACGCTGAAGTCGAGCGACGCGGTGCCGTCGTTGACCGCGAGCTCCAGTGTCCCGGCACCGGCGCGCAGGGCCGTCAGCTCGTGCGTGGTCGGGTCGATCGCGGCGATCGCGTCCGTGGGCGCATCCGCGGGGGCGCCGACGAAGACCCCGTCGGACCCCGACCAGCGCGAACTCGACGGGTAGCCGAGGTCGAAGGACGAGGTGTCGTCCTGGGTCACCTGCGGGTCGGTGTCGAAGACGTCGCCGACCCGCAACGCGGCAGGCGGCGCCGCGACGTCGAGCCGGTCGACCCGGGTGTTGATCTCCGCGCTCAGCCAGTCGGAACCCAGGTCCTCGGCGTGCTGCCACCGACCGTCCACGGGGTCGATGCCGAGCATCGTCCATCCGGTGAATCCGCCGTTGGCCGGCGTCGAGGCGGGTCCCTTGCCGGAGTTGCCGTTGATCAGGTGCGGTACGCCGTCGAGCGTCTCGGCGTGGAAGACACCGACGTGCGATCCGACGAAGGCGATCGACTTCCCACTGTCGGCGCGGAAGTCGGTGAGCCAGTCCTGGAGGAGCCCTGCCTCCTTGCGGTCACTGAGCTGGCTGCCCTTCGTCGGGAGCGGGTCGTCGATCGGGTGGTGCGAGAACACCACGACGCCCGTGACGCGAGGGTCGGTGGCGGCGTCGTCGAGCTGGGTACGCAGCTCACGGATCTGGCTGAACGAGTCGGCCAGCTTGCCGGTGGCGGAGTTCAGCGTGACGAACCGGGTGTTCTCCAGGTCGAAGGTGTGGTTCGCCGGCCCGAACTCGTCGACGAAGTTGGCGATCGGGCCGCCCATGATCTCGTGGTTGCCCGGGACGTAGTACCAGGGGAACTCCGCGTCGGCGAGCTCCTCGTCGAGGATGCTCCGCGCGAGGTCGAAGTCGGCCGGCGAGGCCTCGTCCACGAAGTCGCCGTTGATGACGAGGGCGTCGGGCTCGGCCGCGACGATCTCCTCGAGCGCGTCCCGCGCGCCCTGGACGGCGCCGCTGTCGGGATCACGCGCCACGAACTGGGCGTCGGACATCACCGCGACCCGCAGCGGGTCGTCGTCGGTGGCGTCGGTCGGGACGACGACCGGGTCCTCGGCCCGCGCGACGACCGGCGCCTCGACGCCCTCGGGCGGCAAATAGGCGTAGATCTTGGAGAACTCCATCGATCCCGTGTACTGCTTGGCCGCGACGGTCTCCAGGATGCGGATGCGCTCGAGCTTCAGCGGGAACGCGAACGAGCTGGGCACCACGAAGTCCTTGCGCTCCCAGCCGGTCCAGGTCGCGTACAGCGAGGTCGGCTCGCCGGTGCTCTCGTCGACCCCGTCCAGCCAGTTGCGCACCCCGTTGGCCTGCATCACCTGCAGCCGCAGCAGGGAGCCGTTGCCGTCGCCCTTGATCCAGACCGACAGCTTCTGCGGGCGCCCGGGGATGTCGATGCCACCGGAGCCGCCGGCGACCGCGCCGGGTGCCACCGCGTACCGGCCGCGGGTTCCGACCGACTCGGTGAAGTCGTAGTTCAGCCTGATGCTCGGGTCACCCTCGTGTCCCTCGCCGGGCACCAGTGCGCCGGTGGGCGCACGGTCGTGGGCGGTGGTCCAGCCGCTGACGTCGGAGAAGTCGTCGATCAGCCGGACCTCCAGGGGCACGGCGACGGCGACCTCGGCCGTCAGCTCGCCCGCACGGAAGGTGATCGTCCCGGTGCCCTCGTCACCGACGGCGGTCACCAGGAACCTCCCGTCCGGGGTGGGCTCGACCTGGAAGGCGTCGGGAGCCGGGTTCTCGACCGTCAGGTCCGCGGGCTCGACCGGAGCGGTGAACCCCTGGGCGTCGCGCCCGGTGATCGCCAGCACCTGACTGGACCCCCGTCGCTCCAGGTTGACCACGGTGTGATCGACCGTGAGGCGGGTCGGCTCGCCGAGCACCTGCAGCCTCGCGGCACCGACGGCGATGCCACGGGTCGCCCGGATGTCGACGAAGCCCCGTTCCCTGCCGGTCGCGACTCCGTCGGCGACGGTCGCGATGCGGCGGTCGGCGCTGGTCCAGGTGCCGGGCGTCTCGTCGACGGCCGACCGCGTCTCGTCGTACCCGCGACCCACCAGCGTGCGCCGGAAGCCGGTGAAGACGCGGTCGGCGTCGTCCTCCTGGGACGCGGGCTCGACGGCGTAGCCCTCCAGCCGCCCGGAGCCCTGCTGAGCCAGGACGAGGCCCATGCCGTCGCCGTCATGGCGCTCGTAGCCGTCGGAGGGCGAGTTCGCGATCGTGGTGCTCGACGCCCCCACGCGCCGTACGTTCATCTGGCTGGATCCGCCACCGTCGGCGTTGATCGCGTCGTCCGCGCCCAGGTCGACCAGGAGCCGGGCCATCTCGGGAAAGCCCATGCCCCGGGCGACCGCGGTCCGGCCGTCGACCACCACGAAGTACGCCGTACGACGGTCCTCGCTGAAGCCGATCATGGTCCGCGGGTTGACTCCGGTGAAGTAGTCCTGGGCCGGGTCGAACGGCGCAGCGACGCCGTCGGTGACCAACGGGTGCCAGGCACCGCCGGCCTCGGCGATGTCGACGTTGTCCTCGTTGATGCCGTAGGCGATGTCGA
The DNA here is from genome assembly GCF_035503875.1 of Nocardioides sp. Taxonomy (GTDB): domain Bacteria; phylum Actinomycetota; class Actinomycetes; order Propionibacteriales; family Nocardioidaceae; genus Nocardioides. The sequence goes on along the minus strand of NZ_DATJTA010000101.1, from coordinate 91,609 downwards.
CCGGATCGCCGGCGCTGAGGGCACGGAACCTCACGGCCGCCGGGCTCGCGTCGGACGTCACCAGTGCCTGCTGCCCGGCGGGCAGCGTCCCTTCGCCCACGGTGTCGCTCACCGACACGACCTTGCCGTCGGCACCGACGATCACCTCGACCCCGGCCGCCGCCACCGAGTTGAAGGTGCGGGCCCGGGAGAAGGCGCCCCACTGCGAGTTGTAGAGCGTGACGCCGTCGGCGGGCGCCCCGGAGACATTGACACCGGTGATCGTCACGGCCGTGTCGTCGGCGAACGTCGCCGAGCCGACGAGCGCCAGGTTGACCAGTGCTCCGAGGCCGTCCTTGGTCATCCCGACCGAGGCTGCAGCGTCAGGGTTGCCGGACTTGATGATCGTGCCGTCCTGGATGCCCCATCCCGTGGCCGCGGTCGAGTTGTTGATGTCGAAGCGATCGAGGTTGACGCCGGCGATCGCGCCGGCCCGCTCGGTCATGTCGGTGACGGTGCCGCCGTCGCCCGACACCGTCTCCGGAGTGAGGTAGCGCATCTTGACCGTCGAGTCCGACATCTCGGCCTTGAGCACGTTGATGTGCTGCCACCCGTCCGGTCCCAGCCGATCCCAGCCCACGTGCACCAGGCCGGGAGCGATCTCCTCCCTCTCCACCTGGTTCACCACCGCCGTCCCGCCCCGGTCGAGGTTCATCCCCTCGACGACGACGGGGGCCGACTCGGCCTGAGCCGGCGGCGCGGGCGCCACCACCCCGCCCACGGCCAACCCCACGATGGTGGTGCCGGTGACCGTCCGCCACCCGCGCCTCGATCCATTGCTCACTGTTCAGTCCCGTCAGTACAGGTTCAAAGGAATGGCCTCCGGGCGGAACCCGGGGGCCAGGCAGAACCCTGGCGACGGCGGGAGTCCAGTTGCCCAACGACGCGGGACCAGTGCGTGACCAGTTGGCGCCGAGCCGCCTGGATGGTCGCGCTACCGGAGGTCAGTGGGACCTATCCCTTGACGCGCCTGGTCTCGTACGCCCGTTGCGTTCCGGTCTCCGTGCTTTCAACCAGACGTTGCGCGTCTCCGAGCGAGCGCTGGAACGTGAGCCGCGCAAGCGGGACGCGCTGGAAGCGAAGTTCGACGACGTTGCGGACGACGCCCCGTCGACGGTCCGGGAATGACACTTTCGAAGCGTCCAAGAATCCGTGGTCAGGACAGCGGCGGACCGCCTCGGGTGCGCTGCGGGAAGACATCGCGGACTCGAAGGAGCTCATCGAGATCATCCGAAGGCTGCGCGGCAAGGGGCGCACGAGACCGGCGTTCGCGGAACTCATCACCAAGCAAGGCCTCGTCCTGGCCCGGTATTGCGCCGTGCTCCCGCCGGCCGAGCTGATGGAGTACGCGAGCCTCTACGGGGAGCGCGATCGCCTCAATGCTCAGGTCGCTGCGGCTGCTGGTGGCGCCGCCTTCGGCGGGCCGCTGGCTACCGCGGACCGCACCGTGAAGGCGCTTCGGGAGCAGACGAAGGCGCAGGACAAGACCATTCGCCGACTGGAGCGAGTCATGGAGTGCACCGCCGATGCACATGCGGAGAAGGTCGCCCGGAGCATCAATTCGACCGCGTCCGAGGGCAAGCGCCATCAGCGGAAGGACTAGCGGAACTTCACGATTCGCGACGTCGACCCGCTCGCCGAGTCGGTGCCCAACGTCCGCGCCCGCACCGCCTTGCGTCCTCCTGTGTAGCGTGCGCGAAGGGTCACAACGCCTCGTTGGTTGGTCGCTGACTTGCGGCCGATTCGCTTCCACTTGTTGCCAGCTTTCACCTCCAGGACTACGGATGCGTAGGAGGTTCCGAAGTAGCCGTTCGGCCGCTCGTCCTTGCTGACGACCCGGAACTTGACGACGGCGTTGGGTCGCGGCTTCCGCGGCGCTGCAGTCAACGAAGTGCGCGTCTTGGGGTCGCGCATCTTGAAGTACGCATCGGGCAATGAGAACGAAGATGAGTTGTAGTCGTAGTCGTGCCACTCAACATCCGTGCTGACGGTGTATCGGCCCGCCATCTCGAAAGAGCAGATCTGGAACGACGAGGTTCCATGCGTCGGGTTCTCGTCGTCGTAGAGGTAGTCAGTGCTCACTTCGAGCCCATCCGGACCCGAGATAGTCACGTCGGCCGACCAGCCGTAGGCACCCGGAGGGAGCTCGATCTGGTAGCGGTAGTTATGTTCGTGACATTGCCACAAGACGCCGTCAGGCGACTGGACAGCGCCTCCGGCCGCATGGGCCGGTGTCACCGGGGCGAGCACCGAGGAAGCGACAAGGGCGAGCATGAAGGCTTGAAGGCGCACCCGTCCACGGTAGGTCCGTGCCAACCCGCACGTGGTCGTTTGGATGAAAGTCCGGTCAGTTTGAGTCCGCCCGTCTCGCGCCCAGGGGTTTCAAGGAACAGCAAAGCTCCAGCGGAAGTGAGGGTCGTCACCGTGCCCCTGTCGCTGAGTGAAACTGAGGACACGGGAGGCTCCAGGGGCCACTATTGGCGCCGACTCATCGACGATCGGAAGCTCCTCAATGCCCTTCTCCTCAGTTCGATCCGCCTTGGCGGTCGCGGCTTCACTGGTTCTTGCAGGCGTACTCGCATCTGGGTGCAGCGAGGATCCGCCTGTTTCGGCAGCGGACGATGATGCAGGCACCGTTTCGGAGGTCGATTCTTCAGCCCAGGCCGAGGCCGCCGACGAGACGGTGGATCTGCCCTCGGAGGAGGATCTCCAGGAGTACTTCGACGCTGCTGCTGGCTATGACGTAGCCCAGCTCGAAGAGGCTCGTGCTCTCGCTGAGCCTGGATCGATCGCAGAGGCCTACGTCGGCTACCTGGCAGCGTCGATGACCGCTTATGTCGACGGGGGCGCACCGGGGCTGGAGGGCACAACTGCCGAACGCGAAGGCGACGGGTACGAGTTCTGCCCCGACCCGACGGACGACGACACCTGCCTGCTCTTTGAGAACATCGAGGGCCGCGACGGCAAGATCGTGAACTTCACGATCAACGGCGAATCACTGGACGAGCGCCTCAGCGTTGGCTCAAAGAAGCCGGCGCGGGCAGGCGAACTGGGGAGCGCTCGGCTGCTGTATGCGTATCAGTCAGTCCAGAGCGGGGCACTCTTCGTGATCGCCGAGGTCAGGTCAGGGCAGGAGCCAGTGACCGTGGCGTCATATGAGGCCACCTACCGAAGCCCTAAAGGACGCCAGTCCAAGGCGACCGAGTTCCAGGGGCCATCTGACCTTGGCGCCGACAGCACCGCGAACATCTCGCTGGCCTTCCCAGGAGCCGAGCCTGGCGGGACGGCCACGTTGAAGTTCTTCAGTGACGACTTCATGACTGAGAAGGTCGTCGAACTGAAGACGCGCTAAGTCAACTTGGTCAGCAGCTCACTCTTGCGGATGCGGGAGTGGCGAACGGTTCGACGACTGCCACCTCGGTCGGTGAACCGGCTTCCGGCCTCCAGCGTCACGCCGAGGCGAGCCGCGCACACACCGTCCCGCCCCTCGTCGTCGGTGCAGAAGCACTCCTTGCCACCACCGATGCGGACCGCAAGCTCGACGCTCTCGTGACGTCCACCGCCCGCCAACGCTAGGTACACCAAGCGAAGTGGTTCGCAGACCGACTCCACAACCGCGGCCAGGGTCGCATCTGGGTTGCCGCCATCGAGCCCGAACGCCTCCTTGCCAGAATCAGCGAACAGCGCCATGGCGAGTCCGAGTACGTGGTCGATGCGCGCGGCCTCAACGTTCGCGACGCCGGAGACGCTACAGACACGTGCGACCAGGTAGCACCTGGATAGCAAGCCCGTAGTAGCACGAAGGCCCCTGGTCAGCGTTTCCGCTGGCCAGGGGCCGATTCGCGTGCGTGGGCGATACTGGGTTCGGATCTGTAATCCAGGTCGATCACGAAGGTCTGGCCGACCATCACAGGCCTCGGAACGCCTCGTCGAGCTTGCGTGGAAGCGCGCCGAAGCCCGCGGATGGACAGGTGCCTGATGCTCGGCATCTGCCCTCCACCTGCCTCACCGTTTGCTGCTTCGCCAGGGGGCTCGGCAGTCCTTAGCAAGCTCGCCGTGCGCTGTCAGATCGCTCAGCCTGCATGACATGAAACCTGCGCTCCCTTGCTCGAGGGACGGCGCAAGACGGTCGAGTCCCACACAGTGCGGTGGGGAGTCGCAACTCCAGGGGGTGCGTCATCGGAACACGTTGGCGGTGTTGCGCGGAACTGCAAATCCCTGCGCACGTCCGTGATCTCCGGCCCAGGAATGCGCGCTGACCTGCGACGATGCCGCTCGCGGCACCTGTTGACCCGGCGGACATGTGTAGCCGTCTGCGATTCAAAGCGAGCCCATTCCGAGCTCTCGCGTCAGCCATGCTCCGACAACTAACAAGGTCCGCGCTCGAGCCTAACGCGCAACACGGTCAGCTGGCACCGCGAGGACCCCTGGGACCGGAGACTCCGACAGGACCCAGTCACCCAACCCGTCACCTGTCCGCGCAGCAGTCCCCGCCCCGAGGCCCCAGCACGCGGCTCGGACCGTCGTGAGCCCTCCAGGTAGATGGGTTCCAGGGGACGGGATCGGGCCGGACGGCTCGGTCAGTCCGCGGTGTTGTTGGTCGCGGCTAAGGCGTCAACGCGCCAGATGTCGAGTTGGGAGAGCGCGCATGTCCTGCGTGGCCTGACAGAACCCGTTGCCGCGCCGGCTTCGGCCCGTCGACCATCGAAAACAGTCGAGGTGAGGGAGAAAGGTGATGCGATATTTGGAGTGGGCTCACGTCGAACAGACGGGGCCAGAGAGTGGCGGCCAGTGCGAGGCGCTGGTTCGGTGGCGGTTCGGGCCGGATGGTTGCGACGCCGTCGACGTGCGGTGGGGAGACGGCACGGGCGCCTTGAATGACTCGGCCGTGCAAGTCGGGTTCATCGAGATCGAGGACGAGAAGCCTCTCGAGCAGAAGGTGTACTTGCCGGCACCGAGGCCGCAGCTGTTCGTCGGCGTCTTTCCGCGACTGCAGGCAGACGACGGGACGTGGCTCGGTTCGTTCGATGATGACGCTGGCGTGGAGCAGCCGTGGTACGAGCACGTGCTGTACATCACGATGTCGACGTCGGCCAGGCCCGACATCAGCTCGGGCAATAGGCGTGGGGTGCCACAGTTTCAGCAGCCGTTGTTGGGGCCGGGAACGATGACGTTGCGGTGGACGCGGCCTTCGGACGCGGAGTTCTTCGAGCTCAGCTGCTACCGAGGTTCGACCGACTCGCACCACACGGTCCGCCCGCCAGCGACGCAGCAGATCTTGTACCGGACGAAGGCCGGGGAGTCGATCTCTGCCCGTGTCCGGAGCGGCTTCACGAACTTCGTTGGGGTGGACAAGTGGGGCGAGAGCTCAAGCATCCGGACCGCTGTACCGGCAGAGCACGCCTACCAGTCGCTTCAGGTCGCCGAGGTACAGGCGATCAGCGGCGTCGTCCGCCACACGGACACGTCCGTGCTCGTCGCCGGGGACGGGCAGGCGCAGTCGCTGACCTACTCGGGCTCTGAGGGCTGGCACGTGTGGCACCCGATCACCGATGGCCCGAAACTGGAGCCGCTGCAGCCGGTGGCGTTGATCTCCCGGTCCCCCAACTATATGGACGCATTCACAGTCATCAACAGCCAGGTCCATCTCGCCTGGTGGGGCAAAGGTGTCTGGCACCGCTGGCAGCCGATGTCGGAGGCCTGGCTCCCTCCGCACGCTGCGGTCGGCGCTTGCACCCGCAACTCGGACTTCATGGACGTCTTCGCTGTTGACAAGGACGGCACCATGCGCGGCAGCTGGTGGAACGGCAACCCGTGGCGGGACTGGGGACCGCTCGACGGGGCGACGTTCCCGCCCGGTGCGCCGATCGCGGCCGCATGCCGTAACGACGATGTCAGCGAGATCTGGGCGATCGACATGGACGGTGACATGCGCGGCCGGCACTGGAACGGTCAGTGGAACGACTGGTTCAACCTGGCAGGCCCGAAATTCCCGCCGGGCGGGCACATCGCCGCCGTCGCAAACGGCGGAGAAATGCGAGTAGCGGCAGTCGACATCGACGGGATCGTCCAGGAGATCGCCTGGCGAGGCAACTGGGGCACGTGGGAGCCGCGGCCAGGCGTCGCCTCCGAGCCAGGGCAGCCGCTCGCGCTGGCGCCGCTCTTTCATCTCTGGCTGGTCGACAACAGCGATCACCTCTGCCGGTGGCGGCCCGCCACGCAGGACTGGCTCGTAGAGCGTGAGGAAGGGTTCCGATTCTGGAAGCCGTTGGCTGCCTACGGGCGGCGGGTGGCCGCTTTCAGCAAGGAAGAGGCGTCACCTGGCCTGCACGTCGGCACCATCGACGACGTGTCGCCGGAGAGCCCGTGCTCCTGGTGGGAGGACGCCGACTCCTGATCCAGCTATCGAAGATCCAAACATGGAAGCCGCATGACCATGTGCCTGTGGGTGACCGGCATCCGCGTCATGAAGCTCGAGGGACACGTTGGTCTGATCGACCGCGGACGTACCGCAGCCCCTGCCCCGCCGGTGCCGATCATCTCGGTCGGCTCGGTGAACGCCTCGGTGCTCCAGGCGAGGATCTCGACCTGGTCGGTCACGGTGAGCGGCGCCTGGTAGAAGCCGTCGGGGGCGGCGTGCTCGGGGCCCATCGGCTCCGGCTCGGGAGACAGCTTCCGCCGCGGCCGCAGGTAGAGGTCGCGGTACTCGATCTCCTTCGGCGGCCACGTGTTGTGGCAACGACACCCGCATCGACGTCGGGATGCAGAGAGCCCGCCCCAGGACGCGCGTGGTGGCGTCGCGCGCACGGTGTGCGTGAAGTCGACCGCGGGCACGCGGTCCCTACCGTCAGCCGACGTGCCAGTAGCGCTCGACGAGCTCGGCGCGGGCGTCGTCGTTCTTGGCGACCTTCTTCATGTCGACGGCAGCGTCGGCCTCACGGAGCCGCTCGAGCACGGCGTCGATGAGGTTGGCAGGGAAGACGCCGTCTGCCTCGAACAACGCCCGCTCGCGCTCGAGCTCATCGGCTGATTCGGCGCAGGAGGTCGGCAGCTGCTCGAAGTCGTCGTGGTCGGCGGTGCTCATCCGTGCGGCCAGGTCCAGGCTGTCGGGGTCGGCAAGGCCCCGGCGGGCCGCGACGGCCATTCCGGCCAGGAGCAGGTGGACGTCCGCGGAGCCGTCGCCGAGCCGGAGTTCGACCGTCTGGGGGTCGATGTCCGGCTCGGGGATCGGCTCGGAGCTGCCGGGGTTGGCGTGCGCGACCATGTCGGGCAGCACGCGCCCACGCCAGGCCAGCGGCACGCGCACCAGTCCGGTGCGATCGGTCTCGCCCCAGCAGATGCCCTCCGGCGACTCGTCGCCGTCGGCGAAGCGTAGGTAGGACGTCGGCACGGTGTTGCCGAACGCCGTGAGCGACCTGGCCGACGACAGGTAGCCGGCGATCAGCCGCCGCGCGGTGTCGTTGATCCCATCCTCGTCCACGATCGCGCTCGCACCGTCGAGGACCAGCCGGGTGTGGACGTGCAGCCCGCTACCTGCCCCGTCGCTGCTGACCGAGGGGGCGAAGGTGGCCTCCACGCCGTGCGCGTCGGCGACCTCTCGCACGACCCACTTGGCCAGGACCAGCGCGTCCGCGGCCTGCTCGACGGGCACCGGCCAGAGCTCGATCTCGTGCTGCACCAGCTGCTGCTCGTCACGGAGGATGTTGCCGACCTCTGCGTGGCCGTACTTCAGTTGGACGCCCATCGCGGACAGGTGACCCAGGACCTGCTCGCGCACCTGCTGCCCCTTCGAGTAGGGCGTCGACTCCTGGTAGCCGCGCTCCTCCTCCGCCGGGAAGGTCCGGTCGCGCTCTTCGACCAGGTAGTACTCCAACTCACCGAACGCCTCGAGCACCATGCCCGTCTCCGCGGTGAGCACCTCCGCGGCTCGCCGGACGATCTGCTCGCGCGCGTAGTCGAGGGGCTGACCGTCTTGGTCGTAGAAGGAGCAGAGCACGTCGAGCGAGGTGCGCTCCCCGAACGGGTTCAGGAAGGCGGTGCGATGACGCGGGACGATGTAGACGTCGCTGGCCTCGGTGTCAGTGCCCTCGAAGACGCTGGACCCGTCCACCCGCTCACCCCGGGTCAGGATCTCGGCGAGGTGCTCACGGGAGTTGACGACGAACGCCAGCGTCTTCAGACGTCCGTCCCCGCCGACGTAGCGCAGGTTCACCTGGCGCAGTTCCAGCTCCTCCGCGGCTCGGACGAGATCGCCACACGTGAAGTCTGCTGCCGGTTTTCCGAGCAGGAGCACCAGGGGGTGGGGTTCGAAGACGGCGGTGGACATGTCCGCGTTGTACCCACAGGACACCCCACGGCAGCTGTCGATCTCCCACCAGCTGGCGGCGCACGGGTACGCATCCCTCCGGTCACGGCTCGTCACCCGCCTACGAACCCTCAGCGGGATCCCACGTACGCCCCGGCCAGCGCGGCGCGGACCGGGGCGCGGCCGTCGTCCGTGCCTGATGACCTTCATCCGTGGCGGGCGTCGACAGCTACCCGGTAGCCCGTGTCGGAGGTCGTATGCCCTGTGGCTCTAAGTCCGTGCTGCCGACTGCCGTCTGCCCTCCGTCTCCTTCAGCACCCAAGGGTCGAGAGCACCGGATAGCCGCCTCCGTGGACGAGATCCACGGAGGCGGTCACACAGTCCGCCATCCGGCATACTGCCCCCGTGGCTCGTGCGCCGGAGGTCTTGGACCGCATCGTCCGTGCTGTAGCCGAGGACGATTTCCGTGCGTACGGCGCGCACGTCCTGATCGGCCACGAGAGCGCCGCCCATCACTGGAGCCCGGACGCGCGCCGCGACGTCCATTCGGTCGCCAAGGGCGTGTGCGTCCTGGCCGTCGGCATGGCCTCCGACGCGGGGCTTTTCGACGTCGACGCACCGGTGGCACGCCACTTCCCAGGATGGGAGCTGGGCGAAGGTGTCGAGGGCGTGACGACGCGACACTTGCTGGGCATGACCAGCGGGATCGACCTGCCCTGGTCCGAGACGATGATGACGGACTGGCCCGATCTCGCCCGGGAGTTCCTCGCCCGGCCGTCGGCTGGACGGGTCTTCCAGTACTCCACGGCCAGCACTTACACCGCGATGCGCGCGCTCGCCACGGTGGTCGGTGACGTCCACGAGTGGCTGCTCACCCGGCTGTTCGCGCCGCTCGGCATCGAGGGGCCGGAGTGGGATCGCTGCCCGCACGGCTGGATCGTCGCGGCCGGCGGCCTGCATCTGAGCACGATGGAGGTGGCCCGTATCGGACAACTGATCCGCGACGACGGCCTGTGGGAGGGTCGTCGCGTGGTGTCGCCGCAGTGGCCGGAGGCCATGCGCTCGGGGTGGAGCTGGCACGAGGCGGACCCCGGCTACGAGCGGTACTCGCTGGGCGGATGGGGCGGCCCGGGCGCGGCCTGGCGTCTGCACGGCGCCTATGGGCAGCTGCTGGTCTTCCTCGGCGACGCGGTCGTGACGATCACGGCTGACGACCACTTCGGCGCAGACCGGATGGCCGAGCGGGTCGTGGAGATCCTGGACTCGTGAGCACCGCTGTCCGCGGTTCGTGGCGCCGCGAGCCACGCACGGTCGTCCTCCACGAGGTCGACTCCCCGCAGTCGGTGCCCGAGCCGTTCGCGATCCTCTCCGAGAGCGCGTACGTCGAGCCGCCGCTCGAGTTCGCCCCGCACCACCACCCGCTCCACGAGCTGGTCTGGGTCCGTGGGGGGACGATGACGGTCGATCTCGGGGATCGCGTGGTGACGGTGCCCGAGGGGCACGGCCTCTGGATCCCTGCGGGCACGATCCACTCGGGCCGCACCACCGCCGGGACGTCCCTGTACGACGCGCTCTTCGACCCCGAACGCTCCCCCATCACCTTCCACGAGCCGGCAGCGGTCGATATCACCCCCGTGCTTGCCTCGCTGCTGACCCACCTCGAGCGGCCCGATCTTGCGCCCGAGGCGCGGCTGCGGGCGGAGGCGGTGGTGTTCGACGTACTGGCACCCTCGGAGCAACAGCTCACGCTGCGCGTCCCGCGCGCCGAACGCATCGGTCCCATCGTCGCGGCTCTCCTCGACCACCCGACCGACGACCGTTCACTCACCCAGTGGGCGGACGCCCTGGAGCTGAGCGAGCGCACGGTCACCCGCCTGTTCCGAGCACACACCGGCCTGTCCTTCAACCAATGGCGCCAGGCCCTGCGCGTGCACCACGCGATCGCCCTGATGGCCGAGGGGCTCACCGTCCACGAGGTGTCCGATGAGATGGGCTACGCACAGGCGAGCACCTTCATCGCCGTCTTCAAGCGGGTCGTCGGCACCACGCCGGGAGCCTACGGCCGCCCCTAGCGTGTCCGTTTCGCCGTATCCGATGGCGCACTCTCCCGATTGCGGACGTCTCCGGGGCGAACTAGCCTGATAAGGCAAGGCAATCCTTAGTTAGACCTGCGCACGTCGCGGGCTTGACCCTCCGCCGACGAACCCAACGCAGGACGGACATGGACACCATCCACCGAACGGCCGAGCCGTCGCGCCTGTCCGGCGCCGGCCTGGTGCTCGGGTTCGACACCCGGGTCGTCGTCGGCGGCGTCGACATCGAGCTCCGGGCGGGCCGCGTCACGGCCCTCGTGGGTCCGAACGGCTCCGGCAAGTCCACGCTGCTGCGCGGCATCGCCCGGCTGCACTCCCTCGACGCCGGGCGCCTCGACCTGCGCGTCGACGACACCGACGACGCGCCGCGTCCGGTCACCACGCTCAGCGCGCGGGCCTTCGCCCGCGAGGTGACCCTGTTCGCCCAGTCCCGAACGGCGCCCCAGGGACTCAGTGTCCGCGAGGTGGTGTCCTTCGGCCGACACCCCTACCGCCGTAGGTTCGCCGGCCTCAGCGCCGACGACCGCGCGGCGGTCGACCGGGCACTGCAGGCGACCGGACTGGTACCGATGGCCGACCGGGCCGCGGGCGAGCTGTCCGGCGGCGAGCTGCAGCGCGTCTGGCTGGCCGCGTGCCTCGCCCAGGAGACCGGCGTCGTCCTGCTCGACGAGCCGACCAACCACCTCGACCTCCGCTACCAGGTCGAGGTGCTCGACCTGATCCGCGACCTGGCCGACGAGCACGGCGTCGCCGTCGGCGTCGTCCTGCACGACCTCGACCACGCCGCGCAGGTGGCCGACCACCTGCTGCTCATGGCGTCGGGGCGCGTCCTCGCCGAAGGACCGGCACCCGCCGTGCTGACCGCCGAGAACATCCACCTGGCCTACGGGCTGAACGTCGAGGTGAGCCTCGACGAGCGCAGCCGTCGCCTGCGCATCGACCCGGTCAGCCGACACTCCCCTCCACACACGCCCCACCCCCACCGTCCCCGAAAGGACCTCCCATGACCGCTGCCCGTCGCCTCACCGCCACGGTCCTCGCGGGCGTCGCCGCGCTCGCTCTCTCCTCCTGTGGCACCACCGATGTCAGCCAGGAGAAGACGTCGGCCGACGACGTCGCCACCGCACAGGGCTGCGAGGACGTGGCCACGACGTCCGGACCGGTCTCGCTGACCGACAGCCTCGGTCGCACCGTCGAGCTCGACCGGCCTGCCGAGCGGGTGGCCGTACTGGAGTGGCAGCAGACCGAGGACCTGCTCTCCCTGTGTGTCACGCCGGTCGGCGCGGCCTCGATCGACGGCTACGAGACCTATGTCAGCGCCGAGAAGCTCCCGGACTCCGTCACGAACGTCGGTGAGCGCGGCGAGCCTGACCTGGACGCGCTCTACGGCACCGACCCCGACCTCATCGTCATCGAGGCGTACAGCACCGACGACGAGCTGCTGAAGAAGCTCGAGGAGCGCGACGTTCCGGTCCTGGCCACCATCGGCGCCGACGGCAGCGGGCAGATCGCCAACATGAAGAAGGTGTTCTCGATGATCGGCGAGGCCACCGGCCGCACCGAGCGCGCCGACCAGGTGCTCGCCGAGTTCGACCAGCACCTCACCGACGCGAAGGCCGAAGTCGCCGACGCCGGCCTCGCCAGCGAGGACTTCGTCTTCTTCGACGGGTGGATCGAGGGCGGCAACGTCGTCATCCGTCCCTACGGCCAGGGCGCCCTGTTCACCGAGCTCGGCGAGGAGCTGGGTCTCACGGGAGCATGGACCGACAAGATCAACGACTCCTACGGCAGCGGCGGCGTCGACCCGGCGTACGGGCTGGCCCAGACCGACATCGAGGGCCTGACCGCGGTGGGCGAGGCCAACCTGATCTACGCCAACGACGGAACCGAGGACAGCTACGTGCCCGAACTGGAGAAGAACTCCATCTGGAAGTCGCTGCCCGCCGTCAAGGAGGACCGTGCCTACGAGTTCCCCCCGGGCGTCTGGGGCGCCGGCGGCCCGCGATCGGGCGAGCAGGCGATCGACGCCTTCGTCGCGGTGATCACCGGGGCGTGAGCGCACCCACCACCCTCACGCGTCCGGGCTCGACCGAGGCCACCGCCCCGGTCGAGTCCGATGCCGGCCGCCGCACCGCAATCGGCGGCTTCGGACTGCTGCTCGCGCTCACCGTCCTGGTCCTCGCGGTCGGGCTGGTGCACCTGACCCAGGGCACCTCCGGCGTCGGAGCAGGCGACCTGCTGCGGGCACTGCGTGGCGAGCCGGTCGACGCCGGCGGCGTCTCGGCGTACGACATCTTCCTGGGCTCGCGGCTGCCACGTCTGTGCGCGGGCGCAGCCGTCGGACTCGCGCTCGGCGTCGCCGGCTGCCTGCTGCAGTCGGTGACCCGCAACCCGCTCGCCTCTCCCGACACCCTGGCCGTCACCGCAGGCGCCTACTTCGCCCTCACCGCAGTCGCGGCCTTCGGAATCTCCGCCCCCCTGTGGGCGTCGAGCGGAGTCGCGTTCGCGGGCGGGCTCCTCGCGGCCGCGCTGGTACTCGGCATCACCGGCCTGGGCGCCGGTACGACGACCACACGGCTCGTCCTCGCAGGATCGGCCGTCGCGATGGCGCTCGACGCCGCCACAGCGATGCTGCTCATCCTCTTCAAGGAGCAGACCACCGGCCTGTTCGCCTGGGGCAGCGGCTCGCTCACCCAGCTCAACCTCGACGCATCGCTCCGGGCAGCGCCGGTGATCGCCGCGGTACTGCTCGTCTCGCTCCTGATCACCCGCCGTCTCGACGTTCTCGGTCTCGGCGAGGACGCCGCGTCCTCACTCGGCGTACCCGTCCGATCCACCCGGACGATCGCCGTCCTGTGCGCCGTGCTGCTGACCGGCGCGGCCGTGACCCTCGCCGGGCCGATCGCCTTCGTCGGGCTCGGCGCTCCGGTGCTGGCGCGCCTCCTGGTTCCTCACGTGGCCGCCCTGCGCCGCCACGCGTTCCTCATCCCGACGTCGGGGCTGCTCGGGGCGCTGCTCATCCTGCTCGCCGACGTCTCGCTGCGCGCCGTCCTCGGCGCCACCGCCGCCGTCGCGATCCCGACCGGCATCCCCACGGCCCTGGTCGGCGGGCTGATCATCGTGCTGCTCGCCCGTAGGGTCCGCGATGCCCAGAGCACACGGGTGCCTCCCGCCACTCGCTCGGCGCTGCGCAGCCGCCGGCGCTTCGTCCTGGTCACCTCGGTCGCCGTCGTGCTCCTCCTGGCGTCCATCGTCGTCGCGCTGATGGCGGGCAGCCTGTGGCTTCGGCTGGGCGACCTCGGGATGTGGCTCGACCACAGTGCGCCGGCCCTCGTCGACCGTGCCCTCGACGAACGGGCCGCGCGCATCGCCGCCGCCGTCCTCGGCGGAGCGGCGCTCGCCCTCGCCGGCGTCGGGGTCCAGGGTGTGGTCCGCAACCCCCTGGCGGAGCCGGGACTCCTCGGCATCACCGCGGGCGCCGGTCTGGGGGCGGTCATCGTCGTCACCACCGGACTCGGCGGCGGTGGCCGGGCCGCGCTGGTGGGAATGGCCGTGGCGACGGGGCTGGCGACCTTCGCGCTGACCACGGCCCTGGCCTGGCGCGGCGGCCTGCTGCCCGACCGGTTCGTCCTCACCGGCATCGGCTGCGGCTACGCACTCACCGCCGCCACGACGTTCCTGCTCCTCCGGTCCGATCCCTGGCAGACGCCCCGGATCCTCACCTGGCTCTCGGGGACGACGTACGGACGCTCGACCGAGGACGTCGTACCCGTCGCCATCGCCCTGCTGATCGCCGCACCACTGCTCATCGCGATGCGCCGGCAGCTCGACCTACTGGCGATCGACGAGGACACCCCACGCATCCTCGGCGTCGCCACCGACCGCGCTCGCCTCGGCGTCCTCGGCCTGTCGGCGCTACTCTCCGCGCTGGCCGTCGTGGCCATCGGCACGGTCGGCTTCGTCGGGCTCGTCGCACCGCACCTCGCCCGCACCCTCGTCGGAGCACGTCACGGCCGCGTCATCCCCGTCGCGATCGTGTTGGGTGGGCTTCTGGTCCTGGTCGCCGACACGCTGGGCAGGACCCTGATCGCCCCATCACAGCTGCCTGCGGGCCTCATGATCGCGCTCATCGGCGCGCCGTACTTCGTCTGGCTGCTGCGGCGCACCCGCCTCTGACGCGACTCCCCCACGCCTCACGGTGCGAGCGTCAGCGACGCCGGTAGCAGCAGGGCTGCCGCGATCAGCTCGACGATCACAGCGACCGCGAGTGCCTGGACGGCGAGCAACGCGATCAGGATGAAAGCCTGGGCCGCGCCCGCCTCAACGGCCGAACCACCGGCGAGCAGCACGCCGACGAACGCACCCGGCAGAGTCACCAAGCCGACGGTGCGAGCCTGGTCCTGCCCCGGCACGAGTGCCAGCGCGGCAGCGCCGCGAGCAACGACGCCCACCGACTGACGTCGCGTGAACCCCAGCGACAGGGCCGCCTCGAAAGCGCCGTGCTGCGAGTCCAGCTCCTCGACGAGACGACGACCGGCCAGGGTCGTGGCCGTCATGGCGCCACCGATCAGGATGCCGGCACTCGGCAGCACGGCGACCGGCTCGGCGGGGATCACCGAGCTCACGAGTCCCAGCCCCAAGGTGGGTACCACGCCCGCGGCGATCGGCAGCACCATCCACATCCCCCGCGACTGCAGCACGCCCGTGACCCTCCGCGCCGCTGTCCCCGCCGCCACTACGACCATGCCGACGACGAACACACTCGTCCACACCATCGACCCGAGAGCCAGTCCGATCACGAGACTGACCGCGCCGAGCTGAACCACGCACCGGACCGCTGCCGTGACCGGAGCGAGCCAGGGGCCCAGCCCGGCGACACCGGTGACGGTGGCAGCCGCAACGACGAAGGCCACGAGCACCAGGGCGAGCGGCCAGCCCAGCGACAGCAGCTCGCCGTTCACCGAAGGCCCCGACGCCCGGGAAGAACGACGTTCACGACGCCAGACTAGGTAGCGCGATCCGGGCGCGACCGGTGCTGGCCGCGTGTCGCTGGCTATGGGTGGAGAGCGCCGTCGCCCGTCGACCCGGGTGGCGGGAAGAGTCGGCCGCCCACTCTCCCCGCCGGTCCGTCAGCGTCGGACTCGGAGGGTGGTCCTCTTGCTGCGGATGCTGTCGACATTGGCCGAGTCCACGGGTCGAAGGTCGCCCGGACCTTCACGGGACGGTTGCTCTTCGGCAGCCGGACGGTGGACCGGCCGCTGGCCGAGGACGCTCATGTGGTGACCTTCCCGAAGGCGATGCCGCTCACCCGAACCGCGCTCCCCGCGCGCAGAGTCGAGCGACGGCCCATGATCGGCCTACCGTGGGGGATGGCCCCCGGACTCGATCCCGCTCACGACAAGTCGCGTCGCGAACGCGACGTACGCGACGTGCTGGCCGCGCAAGCAGCGTGGACTGACGCGATCGTGGCCGACGACGCCGACCGGATGGCGACCCATGTCACGGACGACTGGGTGATCGTCTCCGCCTCGGGCGTCTCGCTCGGAACGCAACTCCTCACCCTCGTCGCCTCCGGTGAGCTCTCGCACTCGGCAATGGCTCCGGTCGGCGAGCCTCGCGTCCGCATACTCGGCGACACCGCACTCGTCACCGTGCGGGCGACCAACACCGCCCACTTCCGGGGCCGGCGGCACGACGCCGACGAGTGGACCACGGACGTCTTCGTCCGACGGGAAGACCGGTGGCTATGCACGCTCACCCACTACACGCCGGCCGCCCCCTCCTGACCAGGTCCGATCAGGCGAGATGGGTCAGGCTCGCGCCGTCGTTGCAGGAGGGCAGACGAACGGGTTGGGGGTGCTGGCCGTGACTGCGCCGGGTCTGGACGTGCTCGACGCACGCCGACCCGGACACAAGACGCGCTGATTCCGGACTGACCGTGCGAACGCGCACCGCAGATGACATCCCCGCGACGGACACCGAGCTTGTCGTCAGGCAGCCGCCGCCGCGTATCGGGAGACCCGCAGTAGCCCAGCCGCGAGGCCGCCGCAGAGCTCGACGGTGGCCGAGTGGTCCCGGCCCGCACGATCGGCGACCGCGTACAGGGTCGCAGCACAGCCCCGGTAGGTCGGGTCCAGGCCTCCCGCGATCACGCCGTCCGCGAGGTGGTGGAAGCGTCTCTCCCCCGCATCAAGCAAGGCGGCGACCTCCAAGCGGCGCGACGGGCTGAGCCGCGCCGGGTCGGAACCGGACACGACGTGTCGGGCCAAGTCCTCAACGAGGTCGCCGAGGCGGCCGACCTCGACGACGAAGCGCAACTCCGCAACGAGTTGGGGCTTCGGGACCCAGGGACGCGCTCGCAGGGCAGCCTGGGCGGTGTCCACGAGCCCCCGGCGGTGCGCTGCCCCCTGGAGGACCTCGCGAGCGCCGTGCCGGTCACCGTCAAGGACAGCGTGCAGTGTGGCCTGGAATGCCTGGTCGGTGGCTCGGATGAGGGATTCGACGTCTGCGTACCTGTTCACGTCCCCACGCTCGCCGACACCGGACGGCGGTCGACGTGTCCTCACAGATTCCTGACGCGTTGGGTCGAAATCCTGACGCGTCGAGAGAGCCTTCGCCGGCGGAGGGCACACGTTCCGCGGGTGCGTGCGTGCGCGTGCGCCAGCGCGAGCTCAGCCACGACACGGGCGGCGCCGCTGGCGGGTGCTGGAACATGCGGCTAGAAAGTCGACGGCAGCCGACGTCCGTCACACCAGTGCCTGCCCGCCGAGTATCAGTGCGAAGCCAACCACGACACTCACCAGCTCGTCGTCGGTGAACAGACCGCGATCTACCCCCCACGGACGCTTCCGCTACACGCGCTACATGGTGGTCACGGCCGCACGGGTACGCCGATGACGCAACCCCCGCAGGCCCCGCGATACCCCGCGGATCCGCCCGTCCCAGCGGGGGTTCCGGAACGCCCCGTCGACCAGAGTCGGTGCAGCACCCCTGCGACGACCGGTCCATGCCCCGAACCTCCAGCTCCTACCGGATACGCCGACGAGCGAGCAGGAGCGACCCCGCCGCCACGACCACGACCACGACACCGACCACCCACGGCCCGAGCCCCTTGCTGTCCTGGTGGAGATCGATGCGTTCGGCAGGTTCGCCATCTGCCGAGAGCCGCGGCAGGTCGCACCGCTTCTCGTCGTCGGCGTTGTAGCACCAGCCCTCGATCCCTCCCGGGGTAGGCCGTCGGGCGCCGGCGCCCTTCTGGGAGAAGGACCAGTCAGCGCCGAGGCCGTCGGCGTACCAGTACTGCCAGTACTGACCGGTGAAGCTGCTCGGGCAGGTCTCGGGGTAGCCGGCAAGCGTGCACAGGTAGCCGCCCTTGCTCTCCCTACTGTCCACCTCGGCGGCAGCCAACGCGGCCTGGCCGGTGGCGGGGGTGCCGACGCATTCGCTGCGCAGCACCCGCTCGTCCTCGGTCTGCACGTGCAGCCACACCTGGCCGGCGCCGAGGCACTCCCCCACCGTGGCGGGTGAGACCGCCCCGGTGACCTCGGGATCGCTCGCGCCGCCGGTGAGCAGCAGAGCACCGAGGACCGTGCCGAGAAGCACGGAGAGCAGTCGGCCGGTACGCCGTGCGACGTGGTGGTGGCTACCAGGCGCGAACGGGGCCGTCATCCGGTGGCTCACCTTCTCTCTGGTCCTCAGTGCGTTGCTTGTCCCGCGCGCCGTCGCGGTTCCGCTCGGCCAGTTGCTCGGCCTGCTGATCGGGATCGGGCGGCTGTGGCTTCTCCGGCGGCGGGCGCTCGTCGGTCTCGAGCTTCTGGTCCAGGCGTTGCTGGGTCTGGTTCGGCTGCTGCTGTGGCGTGGGCGGCTCGGGTTTGCTCGGCTGTTGCGCGGCGTCGTTCTCGTCGCACTCGCCGGCCCGGTCGAGGACGGTCTTGGCCGCACTCCAACGCAGTGCCGCGGTCTGTGGGTCGCCGGCCGCATCGAGCTCGTCGCCGGCGGCCTCGAGCGTCCACGCCCAGTTCAACGCGACTCGGCAGTGCGCGGAGTCGGGGGCCAGGTCGTAGGAGCGCTCGTACCGCTCGGCGGCCTCGTCCCATCGGCGCTGTGCGTGCGCCGCCACCCCCTGGTTGTACGGCGCGATCCACCGCTCGACCAGGTTGATCCGGGCCGTCCAGTCGAACCAGTCCTGCGCCGCCCGGGAGTCGCCGGATCGCCAGTCTCGTTCCCCGAGCCGCTGGCCCACCTGCATGACGGTGATCTTGAGAGCAACGGCGCCCAGCAGCAGGACTGCGACGACGGCGGTGGCGATGACCCGCCGGCGGTGGTCCTGGGTGGTCGGGTCAGTGAGCACCGTTCAGCTCCTCGCGCGCGGACCGGATGCCGGTGACACAGAGCCCGATCAGGGCGAGCAGTCCCAGAGCGGCGGCGAGCGCCACGATCCAGTAGTACTCCTGGCCGGGCACGGTCTCGGTGACGATCGGCGCGGCGCCCTCGGTCGTCAGCTCGGGCAGGTCGCCGAGGCTCGTGCGGTGCCGGTACTCCGCGCCGAGCTGCTCGGCGATGGCCTTCAGCGCGCCCTCGTCGATCCGCGAGAGCTGGACCTCGCCGTCGAGCCTGATCAGCTCGGCACTCTCCGGGCTCGTCGTCATCGGCCCGCCGGCACGGCTTCCGTACCCGAGCACCAACGCGCCGCTCACCAGCTCGCGCGCAGGTGCGAAGGACGCGGGTGGGGTCTCGGCTGTCTGCTCGCCGTCGCCGAGGTAGATCAGGTAGCGGCTGTGGCCGGGGCGCTCCTCCTTGGCCTCGCGGAGGACCTGGGTGGTCAGGCCGGCGGCGACCGAGATATCGGACCCCGACGCCTTCGTCGACGGCCGCCATCCGGCGGTGCGCCAGAAGCCGCTCAGGGTGGTGGCATCGGTGGTGAAGGGCACCGCGAGCCGCGCCTCGTCGTCGAAGACGACGACCGCGACCCGGGACCCGGCAACGGTGCGGATCAGCTCGTCGAGGTCAGCTGCGGCGCCGCTCATCCGCGGTCGCTCGCGCTCCCAGTCCTGGGCGCCCATCGAGGTGGTCCGATCCAGCACCACCACGATGTCGACCGGCCGCTCTCGCGGAACCTCCACCTGCAGCGCGCCGACCGGGTGCAGGCCGACCACGACGGCGGCGACGGCCAGCAGGATCCGGAGGACCGAGGTGAGACGCGACCCGCGTGACTGACGCGGCCAGTGCCGCCAAGCCCAGACGGCCGTGGCCGCCAGGAGCACGACGGCGCTGATCAGGATCGGCCAGATCGGCTGCAGCATCATCGGCGCCTCCCCGCGGCGAGGAGCGCGCCGGCGAGGCCGAGCACGAAGAGGGCCGCGCCCGGGGTGACCCGGTCGAAGCTCCGCTCCTGGGCCTGCGTCATCAGTGCCGTCTTCTGCTGGGCCTTGATGGCCGAGCTGATCCGCGCCACGTTGGTGGACTCCCCCGGGCTGATCGTGAGTACCGTGCCCAAGGTCGGGGCGAGCGCGGAGCGCATCTCGTCCACGCGGTCGGCGTCGGCCTGCTCGGGCATGATCGCGAAGACCATGAGGTCGCCCTGTCGCGCGATCCCAGCTGCCTGCTGCAGGGAGTAGATCGCGTCGCCGGCGACCTCGTTGTCGGTGGCCAGCACGATCGTGCGCGAACGCAGCGCCTCGGTCTGGTCGAAGCTGCCGGCGCAGCTGGCCAGTCCGTCGCCGATCAGCGACGAGCCGGCCCGCGGCGACGTGACGCCGGGCAACGGTCGGCGCCCCGCCCCGACGATCGACTCCCGCGTGGCAGCGAGCTGCTCGGTGACGTAGCCGTGGTCGGTGGTCAGCGGGAAGACGGTCACCGCGTTGGCGTCGAAGACGACCAGCCCGATCCGCTCCTCGTCCAGGTCGTCGGCGAGCGCGAGGTAGGCGTCGATCACGTCGGCGTCCACCTCCCTCATCGACCCGGAGACGTCGAGGCAGAGAACGACCTCACGGGTACGCATCTCCGCGGAGTCGTCGCTGACGCCGACCAACCGTGCGGCCATCAGCGCGACCCCCACCAGAGCCGCCGTGAGACAGGTGAGCTCCAGCAGTCGCCGTCGCCACTCCTCGCGGGCCAGTCGCTGGAAGAGTGGGAGCGCGCGGACCCGGTCCAGCGACGAGACGAGGACCGGCGCACCACCGGCCCGCCGTGGACGCGCCCACCACCAGGCCGCGAGCCCGACGATCAGCCCTACTGCGAGGATCAGCGCACCGACCCAGCCCTGGATCAGCTCCATCGGCGCACCACCTCGCGGGCCTGCTCCACGAGCGGGCCGACCGGCTCGGTCGCCGCTCCCGCGGGAGCGAACGCCCACGTCTCGACGGCCTCCACCAGCGCCACCATCGGCTCCAGACGCGGGTCCTTGACGGCGCTGCGGCGCAGCTCGGACAGCACCCGGTAGTCGGCGTCGCCGTCGCTCGCCGTACCGACGAAGCGCCGTACCTCCGCGCTGAGCCGAGCCGCGGCCTCGGCTGCGCTCAGCTCGCCGGACGTCAGGTCATCGGCCACCCGGTCGATGCGGGTCAGCGTCTCCTCCCGCAGCCGCTGCAACGGGTCATCCCCGCCCGCGGCGGCACGCAGCGCCCGACGTGCCCACCAGCCGACGGCGACGATGCCGAGCAGGCAGGCGGCGACCACGGCCCACCACCACGGCGAGTAGCCAGCGGGGGGGTGGATCTCTGCGGCCTGCAGCGCTACCGACCATGGCTCAACGGACACGGCGCATCCTGTCGACGAGGGTGAGCAGGTCGCCGATGACGCGGTCCGGATCGTCGAGGTGCGCGTGCGCGATCCCGAGCCGATCGAGCGTCTCGCGACGCCGCTGGGCTCTGGCCGTCGTGGTCGCCTCGATCTCGGCGGCCAGGACGGTGCTCGCGGCGGCGAACGCAGGGAGTCGGCGTCCCGTGCCGGCATCGCTCACCGCTCGGCCGGCCCGTCCGGGCTCGGTCGGGTCGAGGTCGCCGACGGTGATCACCGCCAGCTCGTGCTGGACCAGCAGCCGGCGCAGCACCGACTCCAGGGCGCCGTCGATCTCGACGTCGCCGAGCAGCAGGAACATGATGGCGCGGCGACGGATCGCGACCACCGCGTGCTCCAGCACGGCCGTGGTTGCCTGGCGGGGTGAGGCGGGCGTGCTGGAATCCCGGATGCGGACCAGCATCCGCTCGAGCTCCAGCTCGCGGGTCGTGGGCCGGACCGCCGTCGGCCCCTCCTCCGCGTGGTGGACCAGGCCCACGTAGTCGCCGTGGCTGATCGCGATCCAGCCGAGTACGCCGGCCGCGGTGATCACCAGGTCGCGCTTGGGTACGCCGCCCTCGCCCGACCAGGCGGAGAGCCCGGCCAGCTCGCGGCCGGTGTCGACCACCAGCACGACGGTGTGCTTGCGGTCGGCGACGTAGCGCTTGACCAGCAGTCCGCCGTGCCGGGCCGAGGCCTTCCAGTCGACGTCGGAGACGTCGTCTCCGGGCTGGTAGTCGCGCAGGTCGGCGAAGTCGAGGCTGCGCCCGGCCAGCGTCGAGGCGTACCGGCCGTCGAGCAGCCCGGAGACCGGCCTGCGCGCATGCAGCGCGAGCCGGGTCTTGACCTTGGTGAGCAGCGACATCGTTACGGGGTCGGCACCGCGTCGAAGACGGCGTCGATGAGGTCCTCGGGGCGCACCCGCGCTGCCAGCGCCTCGAAGGTGAGCAGGAGCCGGTGGCGCAGCACGGGGTGCCGCAGGGTGACCACGTCCTCGGGCAGCACGTGCCCCCGGCCGGCCAGCAGTGCCTGGGCGCGCGCGGCCTGCAGGAACGCGATGGAGCCACGCGGGCTGGCGCCGTACTCGAGGTAGCGCGCCGTCTCGGTGGGCAGGAACTGGGCCGGGTGACGGGTGACGTTGATGATCTCGACGATGTAGCGGTTGATCGACTCGGCCACGTGCACCCGCTCGACCAGTGCCTGCAGGAAGAGGACGTCGTCGAGGCTCGCCACCGGCTCGGCGTGCTGGGAGTCGAGCTCGCCGGCGGCGATGCGGGCCAGCACCTCGGCCTCCTCTGCCGGAGACGGATAGTCGAGCACCTCCTTGAGCAGGAAGCGGTCCATCTGCGCCTGGGGCAGGACGTAGGTGCCCTCCTCGTCGATCGGGTTCTGGGTGGCGAGCACCATGAAGGGCACCGGCAGTCGGTGGCTCTCGCCACCGATCGTGGTCTGGCGCTCCTGCATCGCCTCGAGCATCGCGGACTGGGTCTTGGCCGAGGAGCGGTTGACCTCGTCGAGGAGCACGAAGTTGGCGTGCACCGGTCCCAGCTGGGTGCGGAACTCGGTGGTGGCCGGGTTGAAGACCTGGGTGCCGATGATGTCGGAGGGCAGCAGGTCCGGCGTGCACTGGATGCGAGAGAACTCCGCGCGCACGGCGGAGGCGAGCACCGAGGAGGAGAGCGTCTTGGCCAGGCCGGGCACCGACTCCAGCAGCACGTGGCCGCGCGACATCAACGACACCAGCAGTCCACGCAGTAGCGCCTGCTGGCCGACCACCTTGCCGGCGAAAGCTCCGCTGATCGCCGTCGTGATCTCCGCGGCGCGTGCGAGGTCGGCCGCACCGATGGCGGTGGCCGGTGGTGCGGGGAGCGTGGGGAGGTCGGTCATGGCTGGGCTCCTTGGCGGTCGTCGTGGTTCCAGAGGCGTTCGAGTTGGGCGCGGTCCTCGCGGCGGGCGATCGCGGCGGGCTCCACCGTGTCTCGCTCCAGCGGGTCGGACGGGGTGGTCTCGGCGCCGATACTGCGCCGCAACGCGACCAGCAGCGGATGGCCGAGCAGCCCCAGAACGACAGCGGTGGTCGCGCCCCGGGTCAGGTCGTAGATCAGCGAGGTCTCCCGCGTGTAGGCCCAGAGGCGATCGGCGACCTCGACGGGCGGCAGTCCCGGGTAGAAGCTGGTCAGGGTGGTGCCCGGCTCCTGGCCCCAGCCCATCAGGTTGAGCAGCACCCCGCTGGCCAGACCTGCGCCCACGGCGAGCGGCAGGGACGCCAGCCAGGCAGCGCGGGGGCGCATCCGCCACAGCAGACCGCCCAGCATCCCGCTGAGACCCCAGATGAGCGCCTGGGTGGGCAGGGTGCTCGCCGGCTCGCCGAACGCGATCGTCGACGACAACGCGGAGGCGGCTCCGACCAGGAAGCCGGCCGGTGCGCCGAGCGCGGCCCCCGCCAGCAGCGGCAGGGCATGGACGAACTCGACACCGCCGGCCGCGGGATTGAGCACTGCCCGGACCACGGTGTTGGCGAGGATCAGGCCCGCCACACCCGCGAGCGCGTCGAGCCGCCGCCCTGCGTCCAGCCACATCGCCACCGCGAGCGCGAAGAGCCCGCAGACGAGCGCCGTCATCAACCAGGGCGCCGCCTCCTGTGCCTGGGCTCGCGACTGCGCGGTGAGCGAGTCCCGGATCGGCCAGCCGATCCAGACCAGGCCGGTGACCACCAGGACGGCGAGTACCAGCAGCGAGCGCCGACCATAGGGGACACCGATCCGGCGCCAGGTGCGTCCGCTCATCGCAGCGCCACCTCCGTGGTCGTCGGGACGAGGTCGCGCACGCGGATTGCCCGCGCTCCCAGCCGCGCCAGCTCCGGCTGGTGCGGCAGCCGGTCGAGGACCGTGAGCGGGGCCCCGTCAGCGACGATTGCGCCGTCGCCGATCACCACGATCCGGTGGCAGGCCCGGGTGAGGACCTCGACGTCGCTGGAGACCAGACAGGTGAAGGCGCGCGGCTCGTCGTGGAGGGTGCGTGCGACGTGGCGACGGGCGGCGGGGTCCATGCCCCGGGTGGGCTCGATCAGCAGGCGTGCCCCCGGCCGACTGAGGGCCAGGCCCCAGGTCAGGGCAGCGCGTTCGCCCGGCGAGTGCCGGTCGACAGCGCGGTCAGCGTCGAGTCGCGCCAACGGATCGACGTGGGCCGCCACGGAGCCTGGCGCCAGCCGGTGCCGCCGCTCCCAGCCGCGGACCAGAGCACCGACACGGGCGGCGCGCGGTACGGCGAGCGGCTCGGCCAGGAACGCCTCACCCCGCGCCACCGCGACCAGACGACGGGCCAGGTCGACCTCCGCCTCTCGGTCACCCTCGGCGGACACGATGCCCAGACAGACGCCGTCGCTGAGATCGAGGGGCCGGTCGAGTCGGGTCACCTCGGGCGCCGCGGTCGTCAGCCGGTCCCCCGCGACGCGCCGCTGATCGCGCAGGTGCGGGATCAGGCCGGCCAACCCCGGGGAACCGTCCGCAGAGACCTCGCCGTTCATCGCGCGGGCCAGCGCCAGCCCGGGAGGCGCGGGCAGGGTGCGCGGTACCCAACTCGCCCGCTGAACCTGTTCGATCCGGTCCGGGGCGAGGATCTCCAGCACCTGGTCACAGGCGGGGAGGGCCTCCTCGACGAGGTGGTCGGCCCAGACGACGACGGTGCCGGCAGCGGCGCGCTCCCGGATGGCGGCGAGCGCCGCGGGCCGACGTTCGGGCGCCAGGTCCGCGAGCGGCTGGTCCAGCACCAGCACCCGTGCCTCGCGGTTGGACAGGGCGCGCTCCAGTCGCTCGGCTGCCTGCTGTCGCGATGCGCCGGGGTCGTCGGCGAGCTGGGAAGAGTCGACAGCGCCGGCGAGCTCCTGCGCGGTGAGGCCGAGCACGGCATGTCCGTCGAGATCGACGCGGCCGGTGACCCGAGCACCGAGCATCAGCCGTCCGGCGAGCGCGCGTAGCAGGGTGCTCGCGCCGCGACCATTGCGTCCGACCACCAGGGTGACACCGGTGAGCTCGGCGGAGACGGAGGCGAGCACGGTGCCGCGCGTCGGCAACCAGACCGAGAGTCCGTCGATCGTGAGGGTCACCGTCGCCCTCCCGCGGCGACGGCGAGCACCGGGAGCACGGCGAGGCAGAGCAGAACGGAGACCGGGAGCCCGGGCGCCTGCGCGAAGTCCACGACGAGTGCCTCCGCGTCGCCGGTGCGCTCCCGCAGCATCCAGCACCCGCCGACCGACACGGCACCGAAAAGAGGGACGGCGTCACTCGCCGTCGGCCGCGGCAGGGCGAAACCATGCAAGGCCAGGCCCACCAGGATGAACGCGGCCAGGCTGAGCAGGGTCAACTCGATGCCGGAGACCTCCGGCCAGGCCGTCGGCGAGATCGCGCCGCGCGCCCACCACAGGCAGATGGCGAGTACGGCGGCGACCCCCGCCAGCGCGCGAAGCGGGCCGAGTCTCGTGAGCCGAGGCGTGAACCAGTCCGCGGAGATCTCTCCGGCCCGCTCGAGGATCTCGCTCAGCACCGCGGCACGCCCGGAGCCGGCGAAACCGGAACGGCGAGTCAGGCGTGCGTCGCAGCGCTGGGCCGCGTAGGCCTCGCCCAGGCAGAGAAGCGGCCCCCAGACCCGAGCTGCCCCGCCCCAGGTCGCCCCGGCCAGTCGGAGCCAACCGGAGGCGGAGACCGCGTGCGCGAGCAGCCCCAGGACCGCCACCAACGCCACAGCCTGTGCCCCACGCGCGGCGGCGAGGTGGAGCTGACCGCTCGTCACCGCGCCACCGAAGGTGCCACCGGTCGCCGCCGACCACTCCGGGAGCAGCCAGACGACCTCCCCACCGAGACCGGGACGCTGGACTGCCACTCCGAGCAGCGCCCACAGCGCCGCGAGACTCAATGAGACACCGACGACCAGGCGTCCGACCTCCGCCCGGGGTCCGCCCAGGGCCGCCATCGCCACCCAGCATCCGAGCGCCACGGACCCCAGCACGGCCACGTTGGTGGTCGCGGTGACCACCAGGACCATCACGCCGGCCCAGAGCAGCCAGGGCAGACCGGTGAACCGCTCGTCAGCGGTTGTCGACTCAGCCACGACGCGCCGCTCCCCCGGCGGGATCGCTGCCAAGGCGCGCCGGCACCAGACGTCGCCGTACGCCGACCCCGACTCCCAGGAGCGCCGCCAACGCCGCCAGCCCGGCCAGCGCGATGGCCGCCCGCCGGACCTCGACTGGATCGTGCGACGCGGGCGTGGACGCGACCGCGACGTCGGGCATGTCGAGGTTCTGCCCGCGCGGCCGTGGCACCGCCGTGACGACGTCACCCTCGGCGAGGTCGGCCCCGACCATCGGTGTAGCGGGCAGAGGACGGCGGGCCACCGTCTGCCCCGCGTCGCTCGGCAGCACGGCCCAGGTGGCGACCGGGATGCCGGACGCGGTGTCCACCAGGCGTAGCTGGTGCCGACCCCGATCCAGGCCGCGGGGAACCTGGTAGATCAGCTCGCACACGGTCGTGGCATCCGGACACTGCGCGCTACCGCCCGCTGATTCCCAGCGCCCGTCGCGCTCGATCTCGACGGCAAGGATCGTGCCGGGCAGCGCCGCGGTGACCTGGAGTGCGAGGTCGGTACCCACCGGCTTGGCCATGCCGTACCCGTCGCCCAGGACCAACGGACTCCGCGACGCCAGCACGGTCCAGGTGCCCAGCACCTCCGTCAGATCGGCGCCCCGGCTGTCCTCCAAGGCCAGCAGCAACGGCCCGGCCTCCTCGTCCTCCGCGAGCCGAGGCAGGGTCAGGTCCGCGCGACCGAACCCGTTGCCGTCGGTGGTCACCTCAACGGACGGGCCGAACGGCGTCAGCCGCTCGTCCCCGCCCACCCGGAACGCCCGTACGCCGACCGTGCTGCCGGGCCGGCCGGTCACCGCGACATCGCCCGGCAGGCCGTCGATCCAGGTGGAGTCGGCCTGGACCGAGCAGGGCACCGAGCCGCCGCAGAGCTCAACAGCCTGGCTCGACGGCACTGCCTCAGCGGCAGCGCCGGCACCGAGCGTGCCCAGGGCGACACCGGCGCACAGCCCGGTCGCCGCGCGCTGCAGGAGTCGGCTCACGTCAGTGGCTCGCGGAGCTCGCGTGCGGCCCGGCGGCGGGCGAAGAGCCACCAGCCCCCCGGGGCCAGTAGGAGCACCAGGCCGAGGAGCCCCCAGGCGCGGGCGACGCCGGCCTCGGTCTGCAGGATCGGGCCGGAGGCGTGGCTCACCACCGGCTCACGTCCCCAGACCGAGCCTGTCGCGTCGAGCTGCGAACTCTGCCCGGGCACGGGAGCCACCGGGACCGCCGCGGCGGTCGCTCCCGCGGGCGCCCCGGGCGCCGAGAGGTCTGCCGACGTGGAGGCGCCGCCGCCGTCATCCGGCTGCTGAGGAGGAGTGGTGGTGGTGGCCGGGTCCGGCGCCGGTCCATTCGTCGCCTCGGGCTTGCTGTCGGGCTTCTCGTCGCCACTCTTGTCGGGTGCGGGCTTGGATTCGGGTTGAGGAGCCGGCTTCACGCTGGGCGTGGGCTCACTCGGGGTCGGATCGCTCGGCGTGGCGTCGGGAACGCCATCCCTATCGAGGTCCTTTCCGGGGGTCTCCGTCTCGTCCGACAAGAGGGCTGGCTCCACGTCCCATGGAGCGGAGGCCTCCTGCCCTCCGTACTCCCTGATGATCCGGAACTTGTAAGGCTCGCTACGCCCTAAGAAGTTCGCCGGCACGCTGTACTCGATGCGCTCGCGCTTGTCGGGCGCGCTGTTGAGCACCTGAGGGTGACCTTCGCCGTAACCCGGGAGGTCGACCCACTCGCCCGCCTCGGTCTGGTACTCCACCCAGTACGGCATGCCCCTGACGTGACCGATCACCTCCATCGACAGCCGTCGATCCACGGGCTTGACGTGGGTGTAGCCGTCGCCCAGCAGACGTACGGCCGGGCCGCCGTAGGGGATGAGCTCGCCGAGCCGTCGGGTGAAGTCCATGCTGGTGTCGTCAGCCAGTCCGACCCAGAGCCAGCCGCCTGCATGGGACTCCGGTGGCTGCTCGGGAACTAGGCGCAGTCCCCGGTAGATCCCGTCGTCACGGGTCCGCGCGGTCGCAGTCTCGCCGGCCGGGTGCAGCGCGGTCACCGTGCCCTGGGCGTTGAACTCCACGAGGTAGAGCCGGACTCCGACCTGGACGCCGGCGTTGCCTCGCACGTTGACAAAGACGAAATCACCAACGTTGACGGTGTCGGTGGTCGTGATGAGTGCGCAGCCGGGGTTGTTGGCGCACAGGGCCGACTGCGTCCGCCCCACCGCGTCCGCGTGGCCAGGTCCAACGAGCGGGCACAGCAGCGCCACCCCTGCGAAGGCAGCCAGCCTTCGTGGGAGCGCACCCAGTCGCCGCGCCTGCTCCATGTGAATCTCTCCTACCGCCCGCTCAGCGACGTACCCGGAGCCTGGTCTGGGCCTTGGCCCGCTGGTAGTTCGCGTCGCCGTGATACACGACCGCAGCCCGCCAGCGGCCCTTGGCCAGTCTGGGCAACCTGATCCGCGCCGCCGATCGTCGGCTCGGCAGCACCGTGCGCATCCGCTTGGCCTGCTTCGCCTTGATCAGGGTCACGACGACTCGGCCGCTGGGCGAAGGGCGGCCGGCAGCTCTCCCGACGGTGACCCGGGCTACACCCGGCCTTGTGCTGGTCGGCAGCTTTACCACCTTCAACCGCACCGCCGAGCGAGCCGGTTCGACAGGCGCCGGAGGCTTCGTGGGCTCGCCGGGCACAGACGGGGCGACGGGACCGCTACCGCCCGGCGCGAACCTCGCCACCAGTCGCGGAACACAGCCCTCCATACTCAAACAGACGCCCTGGAACCAGTTCATAGCGTTGTTCGGCACCGCGAAGCCTCGATCCTCGCTCCAGGCGCCTTCTCCGCTGACGGTCGTGAACCGCCACCACGGGCCGACGCCGGGCACGTCGTGACCGATCCCGTCGACGAAGCCGACGAAGTCGCCGGTCATCCCGACCTCGTATCCGACCGCCTCGAGCACATCGAGGCGTCGCTCGCCCGTGCCTGAGTAGGTCCCGCCCACCCGGCACCGAGCCTCCGGGTCACGCTCCGCCCCGATGCCGAAGTCGACGACGACGGTGAGTCCTTCGCCCTGCTTGCAGAAGCCCGGGTGCCACCCGTCGGTGGCGGGCTCGGCCTGGGCGGGCACTACTCCCAGCACCGAGACGAGGAGCCCGAGGGCCGCGGCCGAGGCAGCCGCGACGACGCGGCGCCGGTGACCTGGACGGTTCATCTTGTTCTCCACTCCCGCGCGGGGAGGGAGCGCGGCCGACGGGCCGCTTCCACCCACCCGCTTTCCACGACGGTTGATGTTTTCGTTGCCTCCCGGGGCCAGTCCGACTCGTCGAGCGGGAGCTCGACTCACGGTTGCGGGTCAGCGCCGGATTCGCACCGGCTTTGGAACCCAGGGAGGGTATTCAGTTCTTGGTGGGCAGACGCCCAGCCGCATTATGCGGCTCCGGCGGATGGTCCGCCGAATCGCCTCAGTCTCTGGTGTCTGCGATCTGCGTGACGGCCCGGCAGCCGAGATCGGCCGGGCCGTCACGCACACATCGACTCAGGTCACCTCATGACCCGTACCGCCGTTCCGGACTTCACCTGCCCTGGGCCGACGTAGGAATCGCCCATGTAGGCGACCTGGACGGGCCGCCGGCCCGGCTTGGCCTTCCGCTTGACGGTGATCTTCACCTTGGCTGCGCCCTTGGCGTTGAGCTTGACCGTCTTCGTGGTGCCCAGGAAGGTCAGGCGGACCTTGCCGGTCGGCGTCACGTCGGCGGCGGGAGCCTTCACCGTCACCAGGAAGGTGACCTTCTTGCCGCGCTTCACCTGCTTCTTGGCGGGCTTGACGTTGATCTTGGCCGCGGCCTTCGTCACCGTGGCCGAGACCGTCTTCGTGGAGGCGGTGAACCGTCCCTCGACGCCCGCGTAGCGGATCGTCAGCGACGACGTGCCGGGCTTGAGCGACTTGGCCGGGATCCGCAGCGTCGTGCGCCCCTCGGTCAGGGTTCCGGTCACCGTCTGACCGGCGACCGTCGTCGAGACAGTGCCGGACGGCTTCTCCTCGCCGCTCACCGGCGCGACCGTGACCGTGAGGACACTGGCCGTGCCGTAGGTCGTCGGTGTGGCCGAGGCGGTGATGAAGGTCGCCACCGGGTCCGCGGCGATGGTGACGCCTGCGGAGGCCGGGGAGGCCTGCGAGTCGTCGACCGCGTTGGTCGCGACCACGGTCGCCGTGTAGGTGCCCGCGGGGAGGTTCTCGAACACCGCGCGTGTCACGTCGCCAGCTACCGTCCGGGTCAGCGGCGTGCCCTCACCGGGCGCGAGCACCACGGTGTAGCCGGTGATCGGCGAGCCGCCGTTCTCGGGTGCCGACCAGGTGACGGTGATGTCCTTGCCCTCGACCGTGGCTTCGGGCCGGGCCGGTGCCTGCGGAGCGGTGAGCAGCACCAGCTGATCGATCGCCTCGTCGAGAGCCAGAGCTGCCTCGTCGACCTCACCCTGGGTGGCGTCCTCGTCCGTGACGACTCGGTTCGCCTCGGTGACCACCGTCTGCAGCGTGGTCCAGCTGTCCGCGGTGTAGTCGGCTGCGTCGAGGTCGGCGACCTCGTCGAGCGCCGCCTGCAGCGCGGTGCGGTCGATCGGGACGACGTCGGGGCTGGTGGTGACCTGGCCGTCGTAGACGTAGACCGGCGGCAGGGCACCCAGGTTGTAGGGACCGATGGCTACGGCGTTCAGGTTGGCCGGCTTGCCCTCCAGCGGGATCTGGCGGTGGTAGGGCCACTCCGAGCCGAGTCCCCCGATCGACAGGTACCCCTCCAGCGTCGCCTCCGCTTCCGCGGGGACGGCGTAGGTGAGCGCGTACGTCGTGGTGGCGCTGGTGTACTGGCCGCCCTCGTTGCTCTGAACGGTGCTCGTGCCGTCGGAGTAGGTCAGCCGCGGCTTCGTCCCCGCCATGAAGGCGGGGTTGTAGATGCCACCGAGCTTCTCGATGCCGCCCTCGATGCCCCTGAGCGTGAGCTGGGCGTTGTCGCCGGTCTCGAAGGGCTGGCCGGGATCGGTCCCGTTGGCGATGGTGACGTCGATGCCCTTGGCGCGGACGACGTAGTAGGTGACCTCGTCGCCGTTCGTGAGCTCGATGATGTTGCGTCCGGCGCGGAGCTTGACGGTGAACTCGCCGGTCTCGGCGGGCAGGTAGCCGCGCCAGCCGGTGCCCCACGCCCCGCGGTTGAGCGGCTGGTGCACCCGGACCGTGGTGCCCTCGTCCGGGGTGAAGGTGAACGGACGCGAGCCGACGGCCTTGTCGAAGTAGTAGGTGTCGAGCTCGTTGCGGACGTCGATCCCGGTGTCGAAGGATGCCTCAGAGCCGCCGACGTTGACGACGACCAGGCCGGTGTTCTGCTCCTCGATGCCGTTGAACGACCAGTTCGTGTTGCCGGGGGTGCCGTTGTCGTTCGCGGCGAGGTACTGCAGCGGGTCGTAGGTGATCTTGACGACGCTGACGCCCGGCTGCTCGGCGTTGATCCGCAGCTGCCGACGGCCTTCGGCGCCGATCTCGCGAGTCGTGATGCTGCTGCCCGCCACGTCGAAGGTGTAGTCGGGCTCGATGAAGAGGTTGTTGATCTGGTCGAGCTGCGCCTGTGAGGTGCGGAACGTGTCGAGGTCGAAGTGCTCGCCCACCTCCAGG
Source organism: Nocardioides sp. (assembly GCF_035503875.1). GTDB lineage: Bacteria > Actinomycetota > Actinomycetes > Propionibacteriales > Nocardioidaceae > Nocardioides. The sequence continues at coordinate 59,631 of NZ_DATJTA010000101.1, read as the reverse complement.
TTGACGACGCCGGTGTCGTCGACGTTGGTGTACAGGTTCCGCGGGTCGCCGGCTCCGAGACCCGGGATCGACAACGAGGTGTCTTCACGTCCCTCCAGCGGCCTGAGGTTCAGCGTGTACTGTGCCTCGGCCGAGGTCGCGGCGACGGTGAAGATCTTGGCGACCTTCTCGGTCTCGCCCTCGATCAGCGCGGTGGCGATCTTCTGCGAGCTGTAGGCGACCGGCGTGGTGGGCACGTAGACGTCGTAGTCGTCGTCGGAGAGGGCAGCGATCCTGGCGAGCGGGTACCGCACGAACTCCGCGAAGTGCTGGGCGGTGCCGTTCTTCCACGACAGCTCCACGTCGGCGCCCTTGGTGACCTTCAGGGACAGGCCGGGACCGTCGAAGCCCAGACGGCCGATCGCGGTCTGCAGGATCACACGCGTCTGGTAGATCCGAGCGCTTGTCGCGGACGGATCTGCGAGCGCCGCGTTGGCAGCGGCCAGTGCCTCCTGCAACAGCGTCCATCGGAACGGCACGGCTGCGTTCTCGCTGGTCGCGGCGGCCTCGGTGACGACGGTCTGCAGCTCGGCGCGGTCCTCCGCGATCGGGTCCTCCACCACGTCGGCGAAGTACGACGAGAAGGTCTCCTTGTCGTAGTCCCCGCGAGTCTCGTCCGGAACGGCGGCCTCGACGGTGCGGTTCGCGGGATCGGCGTTGTTGGAGCCGGTGAAGGTCGAGGCGTTCATCGACGGCTTCGTCGGGTGCAGGAACGTGATGCGCTCGAGAGTGTCGATGCCGTTGAAGGTCGTCGCCGACCCGAACACGTAGGTCTCGGCGGCCACCACCACGTGGCGCAGGCTGGTGTTGCCCTGGAACGGGTTGGCCAGCGTGAAGGAGGCGACCGGGGGCAGGCTCACGTCGGTGAGAGCGGTCATCCCGTTGAGGGGGAACGTCGTCCCGTCGACGACCCCGGACAGGTCGAGCTCCTCGATGCTCGTGCCGGCGTACGCCGCGTTGCGCAGGTCGGCGTAGTCCTGGCTGTTCAGCGTGCCGCTGACCCGGACCTTCTTGAGCACGCTGTAGTCGTAGCTGCCGGCGCTCTGCCCGAACTGGTTCCGCAGGGCCTGGTTCAAGCGGTTCAGGAGCTGACCCTGGGCCGGGGTGGCCACGGCGGTCCACCGCGCGGGCGCCGGCTCGGGCTCGGTGAGTGCAGCGATCGCGGCGTCGACCTGCGCCGTGGTGGCGCGCGGGGCGATGGCGACGCCGCGTCCGGCCTCGACCTCGTCCTCGGTCGCGGTCGCCGGGTCGGGATCGGCGAGGGCGCGGATCAGGTCCGACTTGTCGGCCATCGTGAAGTACGGGTCGGCACCCCAGCAGCCGCTGGGCACGCCGGTGTCGCAGCCGTAGCCGTGCATGGTGAACTGCCAACGGATCACCTCGCCGTCAGCCATCTCCCACGCGCCGGCGCCCACGGGGGCCATGACGTTGTCGACGGTGTACATCCAGCCCGACATGTTCGAGTAGTCGAACTCACCGAGGTAGCCGTCGCCGTTCTCCACGGTCAGCGCGAAGTCCTCCTGGTCGGTGATGTACGACGGGACGTCCACGACGCCGGTGTCGATGCCGGCCACCTTGGAGAGGTACCAGCTGCCGGTGGTCGGGTCCCCCGGGTCGGCGAAGTCGTGGCCTGCGTCGTCCAGGACGGACTCGGTCACCTGGGCGGCGGTCGTACCCTCGGGGACGGTCAGCTTCACGGGCTCGATGTAGTAGCCCTGGCCGAGGTTGTAGCCCTCGAAGGTGAGGTAGACGTCGATCTCGCCGTCGTCGGCGGAGGCGGCCGGGGCCATCCCCAGGATCAGGGCGAGGGTCGTGATCGCGCTCAGCATCAAGGCCATCACGCGTCCGCGCGCGTGGTTGGCGGGCGTGGGATCCATGTGTGTTTGTCTCTCCTTGCGACGACTGTGCGTGGAGAGTGAGGAGCGGAGCGGTCCGCGCTGCTCGGCGTGCAGGCGCACGGCGCCGGGGCGGCGTGCGGTGCAGGTCGAACAGCAGGTGCTTCAGGCCACGTTCCCGTTTTCCACGACAGGATTGAGCCAGACAACACGCGATAGGTACTCCGACTCGCGGCACAGGCTCGTGCCGCACACGGTTGCGGGACAGCGCCGGAGTCTCACCGGCTTCCCCCGTCGCGAGTGCAACTGGTTGGCGGGCCACGACCGGCGCGACCCGAGCGGACCCTATCCCAGTTCACGGTCGGCTGATGCCGGAATGCTCCGAACGCGAGGACGGCCCGGCGGCCAGGGCCGCCGAGCCGTCCTCGCCCAGAGGAGGAGCTCTACCTCCGGACGCGGACCACCTTCTTGGTCTGGATGGTCGCCTTCTTCACGCGGGAGTCCCCCAGGTACACGACCCGGACCGCCTTCTTCCCCGGCTTGACCGTCCGGTTGACCGGGACCTTGACCCGGGCCGTACCTGCGGCGTTGAGCCTGGCGCTGACGTTCCTGCCTGCGAACGTCACGCGGACCTTGCCGCTCGGCCTCGCCCCGGGGGCCGTCACCTTGACCACGAAGACGGCGTTCGTGCCGCGCTTGACCCGTGACTTCTTGACCGTCACCTTCACCGTGGCGGCCGCCTTGCCGGGGTTCGACGTCGGCGGGGTGGGCTTCGGCGGGACGGGCGGCGCGGGCTCACCTGCGTCGCGCATGTCATAGAGGCTGTTGCGTCCGTCCACGAAGCGCAGGTAGGCGGCGATGCCGTAGAAGCCCTGCTCGGTGGACATGCTGTTCCGGGTGGTCGACGGCGTGGAGTACCAGAAGCCGCCGCCGTCGACGTAGAACGTGGTGAGCGCCGCGGCCGCGCTGCCGCCGCTCTTGATGAACCGCGGGTCCGTGTCCGGGTCGATGCCGAGGGCGGCCAGGGCGGTGATGACCTGGGTGGCGCTCTCGACGCTCTCGCCGAAGCTGGCGTAGCCGCCGCTGTCGCGCTGCAGCTCGGAGAGGGCAGTCACCGCGCGACCCACGGCCGCGGAGACCTCGGGCTGGCCCACGTAGGGAACGAGCGCCTGCAGCGCCATGCCGGTCATGTCGGGATCGGTCCGGGCGCCGAAGAAGGCCCACCCACCGGCCGCGAGTTCCGCGGTCAGGATCCGGTCGACGAGACCCTGTCGGGTGGTCGGGGTGGTGACGCCTGCGACGGTCGGGATCGCGTAGTCGCGCGAGTCCAGGGCGATCAGGGCGAAGATGACCTGGTTGAGCAGCGGGAGCTTGCTCATGTCCGCCACGCCCTCCAGCAGGTTGTGACCGCCCACGTCCGTCGGATCGCGGTTCAAAGCGCCCAGGGCGAGAATCACCCGCTCGTACTCGGTGGCCGCACCGAGTACGCCGTCCTTCTCGACGACGTCGTCGACGAGATTGGAGTAGTAGGTGTCGAGCCACGCCTGCGCACCCGGGGTGTCGTTGCGGGCGAGGCCGAGGGCTTTCCACTCGACACCGAGTCCGGTGGGCTCGTAGTTGTCGAGGATGTACTGGCCGGTCTCGGCCTGCATCAACCGCAGCTGGGCGACCAGCTGGTCGTTGGAGGTGGCGGCGGAGGCCGGGGCGGCGACCAGGGCCGGGGCGAACCCGACCATGAGGGCCAGGACGGCGAGGAGCGGGGTCAACAACGCAAAGCGCGGACCCGTGGCTGCGGTTGTCATGGTTCCTTCCGGCTGCAAGTGGCAGGAAGGGATCGCGCGGCGCTCCGCGGCCCCTACCCTGCGATCGCGACAGCGAGTAGTGGTGGTGTTCTCACCCAGCCAGGTCTCCCGACTTTCCGTCATGTGCTCGACGGACCACGGTTGCGCGTCAGTGCCGGACTTCGACCGGCTTCCCCTGGATTGGGCGGATGTGGAGTTGTCCGGGTGAGGTTATCGCCTCGTGCGAACGGCAGTGCTGAGCGGCCGACCGACGATCCCCGCCTGGTCCTGTACGGGCGCCGACTGCGCGGCCACGTGTTGTCGATCGCCGAGGAAATGTGCCTATGCGTTCAACTTCTAGTCGTCTACCGCGGAACTGTCGACTCCCGGCCGGCCACCTCGCGCGTCGTCAGGGTCAAGGTTCGGGGAGTGACATCCGGGCATCGCAAGGCCCTGACCACGCCTGACCTCGCCGACACCACCAAGCGGCACTTGCCCTAATCTCGCTCCTGCAAACAACATGCAACACCTACGAGGAGCGGCAGAACCATGCGGCAGGCTGTCCGGCTGTTCTTGTCCTTCCGTCCGAGTTCCCGGGTCGAGATCGCCGGCCTCGTCGCCTTGATGCTTCTCGTGACCGCGACGTACGTCGGCCAGGGCCTCCTGATCGCCCGCCTCCTCGCACGAGTGGTGGGCGGGGCACCGGTCGCGGAGCTGGCGTGGCCGCTGCTCGGCGTTGTCGCCCTCCAGCTCGTGCGGGTGGGCGTGGTGGTCGTCCGCGACGCCTGGGCGCCGCGGGTCTCGGGACGTGTGAAGGAGACGGTGCGCGAGCAGCTCACGCTGAAGCTGTTGGACCTCGGGCCGGGCCAGGCCCAGCGGATGCGCACCGGCGACCTGCAGACGACGGTCGTCGACTCCGTCGAGCTGCTCGACCCGCTGATCGGTCGGTTCGTCCCGGCGGTCTACGCCGCGGTGATCGGCGCGTGCCTCGGCGCGGCGTACGTCGTCGCCGTGGACCCGCTGGTGGGCGGGATCGTCCTGCTGTGTGCCCTCCTGGCGCCGGTCTCCAAGATGGCCGGCAGCCGGCTCATGGAGGAACGTGGCGACCGCTGGATGGTGACCTACCGCGGTGTCTACTCCGAGAACCTCGATGCGGTGCAGGGCATGGCGACGTTGAAGTCGTTCAACGCCAGTCGCCGCCGGGGCCGCGAGCTCGCGGACCGTGCCGAGGAGTTCTGTCGCGACTCGGTCGGGCTGATGTGGGCGTCGTCGGCCACCTCCAGCATCGGCGAGCTCCTGGTGCCGATCGGCACCACGGCCGCGATCGGGCTCGGCGCCTGGCACGCCTCGACCGGCGAGATCACCGTGGCCGGGTTGTTCACGATCCTGTTGCTGACCCGCGAGACGTTCCGGCCGATGAACGAGCTGCAGTCGGCGTTCCATGCGGCGTACTCCGCGATCCCGGCCAGCCGCGCGGTGGCCGACCTGCTCCGTCTCGAACCGGAGGTCCACGAGGCCGACGACGCCGAGCCGCGCCCGCTCGCCGTACCACCGCGCCTGGAGCTGACCGACGTCTCGTTCCGCTACCCGACGCGTTCGGCCCTCGCCCTCGACGGCCTGAGCCTGGTGATCGAGCCCGGGGAGCGGGTCGCCGTGGTCGGCCGCTCGGGCGCCGGCAAGAGCACGATCGTCGGTCTGCTCCAACGCTTCTTCGACCCCACGTCCGGGGTGATCCGCCTTGACGGCCACAACCTGCGCGACCTGCCACTCGACCAGCTGCGCGACGCCGTCGGCGTCGTCGCCCAGGACACCTACCTCTTCCACGGCACCGTGCGCGACAACCTGCTCCTCGCGCGCCCGGACGCGACCCACGAGGACCTCGTCGCCGCGACGACCGCGGCCCGAGCCCATGGGTTCATCACCGGCCTGCCCCAGGGCTACGACACGGTCATCGGCGAACGGGGCCTGAAGCTCTCTGGCGGTGAGCGCCAGCGCATCGCCATCGCCCGGGCTCTGCTGAAGGACGCGCCGGTCCTCGTCCTCGACGAGCCGACGTCGGCCATCGACGCGGCCAACGAGGCCGCCATCACCGAGGCACTCGCCACTCTCTCGCGGGGGCGGACCACCATCGTCATCGCCCACCGGCTCTCCACCGTCCGCGACGCCGACCGCATCGTCGTTCTCGACCACGGCAGGGTCGTCGAGACCGGCACCCACACCGACCTCCTCGACCGGTCGGGGACCTACGCCGGCCTCGTCGCGACCCAGACCGGAGCAGCCCGATGAGCACCCACGCCCACGACCATGCCGCTCCCGACGCGGAGCCGCGCTCCCTGGCCCGTCGACTGCGGGTGCTGATGCCCCTGCTGGGCCGACACCGCCGACTCATCGTGGTCGCCTACCTCGCCGGCGCCCTCCACCAGCTGCTCGCCCTCGCCTCCGGTGGCATCGGGGCGTACGTCGTCGCCAAGGCCGCCACCGGTGCCTCCGGCGACGAGCTGCAGGGCTGGATCATCGCCCTGGTCTGCCTGGTGGTCCCGCTGGTCGTGATGAACGTCGCCGACAGCGCGTTCGCCCACATCGCCGCCTTCCGCGCCCTCGCCGACACGCGCGGCGAGGTCTACGACGCCTTCGAGCGTCTCTCCCCCGGCTACATGCTCGAGCGCCGCTCGGGTGACCTCGGCTCGGCGGCGATCTCCGACGTCGAGCTGATCGAGGTCTTCTTCGCCCACACCCTGAGCCCGCTGGCGGTCGCGACCACCGTGCCGGTGGCCACCACGATCACCCTCGGCACCTTCCACTGGTCCTTCGCCGTCGCCCTCGTGCCCGTGCTCGTCGTGCTGGCCTCGGTGCCGTCCTGGCTGCGCCGGCGCGCCGAGCGCGACGGCCGCGAGCTGCGCGAGTCCCTGGGCCGGATGAGCGCCGACAGCGCCGACACCTTCCAGGGCCTACGGGAGCTGGTCAGCTTCGGCGCCGGCCCGCAGCGCCTCGCGATCCTGCGCCGCCAGGGCGCCCGGCTGGCCGCCGCCCGTTCGGCCCACGGACGCCGGTCCGGCATCGAGTACGCCGCAACCGACACCATCGCGCTCGCCGGCACCCTGGTCGTTCTCGTCCTCGGCGCTGCACTGGTCAGCCGCGGGGACCTCGACCCGACCCTGTTCCCGGTCGCGGTCGTCCTGGCCGCGATGGCGATGCTGCCCGTCCTGAAGGTCACCGAGGTCGCCCGGGAGCTCTCGGTCGTGGCCTCCGCCGCCGAGCGGATCACCACCCTCATCGACGCGCCGGCACCCGTCCGCGACCTCGTCGACACGCCTCCCGCCGGCCCCGTGGTCCCCCATGTCAGGTTCGAGGATGTCCGTTTCGCCTACCGCGAGGACCTCGACCCTGCCGTCCAGGAGGTCTCGTTCGAGGTGCGACCCGGCGAGACGGTCGCGCTCGTCGGCCACTCGGGCGCAGGCAAGTCGACCTGCGCCCACCTGCTGCTGCGGCTGTGGGACGTCACCGCCGGTTCGATCACGGTCGGCGGGCACGACGTACGCGACTTCCCCCAGGACGACCTGCGCCGCCTGATGACCCTGGTCCCGCAGGAGACGTTCCTCTTCAACACCACCCTGCGCGAGAACATCCGCCTCGGCCGCGCCGACGCGACCGACACCGAGGTCGAGGCGGCCGCCCGCGCCGCACAGGCCCACGAGTTCATCGCCGGCCTCCCCGACGGCTACGACACCGTCGCCGGTGAGCTCGGCGCCCTCATGTCCGGCGGTCAACGCCAACGCATCGCCATCGCCCGCGCGTTCCTGAAGGACGCTCCGATCCTGGTGATGGACGAGGCGGTCTCCAACCTCGACGCCACCAGCGAGCAGGCGGTCGGCCGCGCCATGGACGAGGTCCGCGACGGCCGCACCACCCTGGTCATCGCCCACCGGCTCTCGACCATCCGCACCGCCGACCGGGTCGTGGTGCTCGACGGCGGCCGGATCGCCCAGTCCGGGACCCACGACGAGCTCGTCGCGGCCGGTGGGGCGTACGTCGACCTGCTGGCCTCGCAGCTGGTCGATGCTCCGGCCGCGACGGCGTAGATCTCAGAGCACCGCGCAGACCAGGCCCTCGGCCAGGTCGTGCCAGACCAGGTCGACCTCGCGGAACCCGGCCTCACGCAGCGCGGCCAGGTGGAACGCCCGGCTCGGCGACTCGTGCTCGCGCCGGTCCTTGAACACCTCGTCGTGCGCGGCCACCTCGGCCGCCAGCGACTCCTCCGCGCGCACCCGCTCCCACCAGGTCTTCCAGTCCAGTGCGCCCGCGGCGACGGCTGTGCGCTCCCGGTCCACGCCGATGTCGCGCACCGCGCGGGCGATCGTCCCGTGTGGACGGGTGGCCGGCAGGTAGTCACCGTTGAGGAAGACCCCGCCCGGCGCCATCAGGCCCCGGACCAGTTCGTAGAGCGCGCTGAGCTCGGCTCCGGTGAGCCAGTGCAGGGCGGTGGTGGACACCACGGCGTCGTACGTCGGATGCGGGAGCTGGCCGATCCAGGCCGGGTCGCGCAGATCGCCGTGGAGCCAGGTGGGCTGCCGCTCGGCCTCGGACTGGTGCAGCCGACCGAGCTCGAGGAGCAGCGGGTCGAGGTCGATCGAGACGACCTCGGCCTCGGGGAATCGCCGCAGCACCCGCTCGGTCGCCGAACCCGGCCCGCAGGCCAGGTCGACGACGCGCAGCGCGCCGTCGGTCCGCGGCGCGAGCCGGTCGATCACGTCGAGCATCAGCTCGAAGCGGACCTCGCGGTGCGCGATGTAGACCTCCTGCTGGCGCTCCCATTCGGCGACGAGCTGGTGCGCGAGGGTGACCCGGGGATCGGTCATGGTGTGGCGTCTCCGTTCGTGTCGGACGTGGCGTGCGAGAAGCGGGGTACGGCGGCCAGCAGCCGCCGCGTCTGTGCGTGCTGCGGGTCGCCGAGCACCCGCGGCGCCGGGCCGACCTCGACGATCCGGCCCTCGTGCATGACGGCGATCCGGTCGGCGAGCTGCGCCAGCACCGAGAGGTCGTGGGTGATGAACAGACAACCGGTGCCGAGGTCGTCGCGCAGGTCCATCAGCAAGTTGAGGATGCGGGCCTGCACCGACACGTCGAGGGCGGTCACCGGCTCGTCGCAGACGAGCAGTCGGGGACCGACAGCGAGCGCGCGGGCGATGGCGACGCGCTGGCACTGGCCGCCGCTGAGCTGGCGCGGCCGGCGGGTCGCGACGGCCTGGTCGAGGCCCACGAGATCCAGCAGCTCGCCGACCCGCGCCGTACGACGCCCGCGCGGCACCGCGCCCGAGACCGACAGCGCCTCGGAGATCGACGCCCGGACCGTTCGATGCGGGTCGAGCGAGCTGGACGGGTTCTGGAAGACCATCTGCGCGACACGGCGGTGAGCGCGCCGCTCGCGGCGGCCGAGGTCGGCGAGCGCGACGCCGTCGACGAGCACCCGTCCGCTGTCGGGACGCTGGAGCCCCACGACGGCGCGCGCCAGCGTCGACTTGCCACAGCCGGACTCCCCCACCAGGCCGACGATCTCGCCCGGCGCCACCTCCAGGCTCACGTCGTCGACCGCACGGTGCCGCTGCGCGCGGTCGCGGCGCCCGGCGTAGCTCAGCGACGCGTTCTCCACGCTCAGCACGGTGCCTCCTCTACGACGTGGTCCACTCCGGTGACGAACCGGGTGCCGGGGGTTCGCCCCAGCGCAGGGATGGCGGCGACGAGGTCTCGCGTGTAGGGGTGGCGAGGCCCGGCGAGGACGTCGGCGGTCGGGCCGGTCTCCACGACCCGGCCGTGCCTCATCACCACGACCCGGTCGGCGAGGTCGGCCACCACCGCGAGGTCGTGGCTCACCAGGACCAGGGCGAGGCCACGGTCGCGGCCGAGCTTCTGCAGCAGCGTCAGCACCTCGGCCTGGGTCGTGACGTCGAGGGCGGTGGTCGGCTCGTCGGCGATCAGCACCGCCGGGTCACCCGCGAGCGCGGCGGCGATCAGCACTCGCTGCCTCATGCCGCCGGAGAGCTCGTGCGGGTAGCGGTCCACCAGGCTCGCCGGCTCGGGCAGACCCACCGACCCCAGCAGCTCGACCACGCGCTCGCGGGCGTCGTCCTTCGAGAGACCGAGGGGCAGACCCTCGGCCACCTGGGAGCCGATCCGCCGCAGCGGGTTGAGGGCGGCGTACGGGTCCTGGAACACGATGCCGATCCCCGCGCCGCGCACCATTCGTAGCGTCTGCTCGTCGGCACCCACGAGCTCGGTGCCGCGGAACCTGGCGCTGCCCTCGACGAGCGCCTGCTCCCCCAGCAGTCCGAGCGGGGCCAGGCTGGAGACGGTCTTGCCGGAGCCGCTCTCGCCGACGACGGCAAGCACCTCGCCGGCCCGGACCTCGTAGTCGACTCCGTCGGCAGCGACGACCTCGCCTCCCGGCGTGTCGAAGCGCACCCGGAGTTCGCGGACCGCGAGCAGCGGCGCGTCCGCGTCCAGCTCCGCCGGGAGTACGACGCGCTCAGGCTGGCGCGGGGCCGACGGTCGGCGCATCCGCCACCGGCGCAGCTCGGGCGGGACCCCGACGTGCTCGCTGACCAGGTTGCCCGAGAGTGCCACGGCCGTGATCGCGAGGCCGGGCGGTAGCCACAGCCACCATGCGGTGCCGAGGTAGGGCCGCGACTCCACGAGCATCTGGCCCCACTCCGGGGTCGGAGGGGTGATCCCGAGGCCGAGGAAGCTCAGGCCCGCCGTGGCCAGGACAACCGCCCCGACATCGGTGCTGGCGAAGACGAGCGAGGGCCGGGCGGCGCTCGGTACGACGTGGACGAACAGGATCCGCAGCGGATGGGCGCCGAGTCCGACCAGCGCGTCCGACGCCGCAGAGCGCCGGTAGCCCAGCACCGCGCCACGCGCGATCCGGGCGTACGGCGCCCACGCCAGGACCGAGAGCGCGAAGATCAGGTTGGGCAGGCTGTTGCCCCGGATCCCGACGATGGCCAGGGCCAGCAGCAGCGACGGCACGCTGAGCGCAAGCTCGACCGCTGCCGTGACCACCCGGTCGACGACCCCGCCGACGTACGCGCCCACGGCACCGACGCTCACACCGACGGTGATGGCGATCGCCATCACAACCGCCGCCATGGCCATCGAGGTGCGGGCCGCGTGCACGATCCGGCTCAGCTGGTCGCGCCCGAGCTGGTCGGTGCCCAGCCAGTGGTCGGCGCTCGGGGGCTGCAGGCTGGCGGTGAGGTCGGTGGCGTTCGGCGACGCCGGCGCGAGCCACGGCGCCAGGGCGCCCACGAGCGCGATGAGCAGCAGCGGCAGGCCGAGCAGGAGTCCGCGCCTCACCGGATCCGCTCCTCTCGCAGCCGAGGATCGCCGACTGTCTGCACGACGTCGGCAGTGCGGGTGATCAGGATGAACCCGACGGCGAAGACCAGGACCCCGGCCAGGATCGCCCAGTTGTCGCGGAACTCGACGGAGGCGACGAACCACGCGCCCAGACCCGGCCAGGCGAAGACCGTCTCGACCACCACCGTTCCGGTCAGGACCATCCCGACCTGCAACGCGGTGACGTTGAGCGTCGCGGCCGCCGCGTTGGGCAGGGCGTCACGCCAGATCGTCGAGCGGACCGACGCACCCCGGGCCCGCGCCGCGGTGACGTAGGGCTGACGCAACGCCTCGGCGAGCGCGACCGCCACGACCCGGCTGATCGTGGCGGCAGCCGGCACGGCCAGCACCACCCACGGCATCACCCAGGAGGCCGGACCGGCCTGACCGGACGTCGGCAGCAGACCGAGCCGCTCCGAGAACACGACGATGAGCAGGAAGGCCATCCAGAACGCCGGGACCGACGCGCCCACCAGCGCGAGCAGGCGCAGGACCCCGGGCAGCGGGCCCCGCCGTACGGCGGCCGAGACGATCCCCGCCGCGAAGCCCACGACCACCGCGATGAGCGTGCTCCCGAGCGCAAGGAAGAGCGTGCGGGGCAACTTCTCCGCGATCTCCTCCGCGACGGGGCGCCCGGTCTTCTCGGAGCGGCCCAAGTCCCCGGAGACGGCGCGCGAGAGCCACACGCCGTACTGCGCGACGACGGAGTCGTCCAGCTTCAGCTCCTCGCGGATCCGGTCGACCTGCTCCTGCGTGGCGCCCGGACCGGCCTGGCGCACCGCGATCGACGACGCCGTGTTGCCGGGCGTCGCCCGCACCAACGCGAAGGTCGCGAACGTCACCACCAGCAGCACCGCGACCGCCGTGAGCACGTGGCGGGCCAGGGCACGCGCCCTGGCCCCGCCGACGCGATGGTGCTCAGCCAATCGTCACGCCCGTGAGGTCGAGGTGGTACTCGTGCGGCGGGATCTCGAAGCCATCGACCTCGGAGCGCACCGCGTAGTAGCGCGGCGGGTTGGTGATCGGCACGAACGCCGACGCCTCCTCCAGGTAGTCGTAGATCGCCTGGTACGCGGCGTCGAGATCGGCCGGCTCCCTGGCGGCCACCGCTGCCTCGACCAGACCGTCCAGCTCGGGCGTCGTCCAGGTCGGCGTCTCGGCGTCACTGGTGAGGAAGGACAGCACGGTGTTCGTCGGGTCGTACGGCGCGCCGTACGTCGTGGAGAACGCGAGATCGAAGTTGCCGGCGGCCTCCTCGTCGAAGTACGCCGCCCCGTCGACGACCCGCAACTCGACCCCGATGCCGACCTTCGCGAACGCGTCCTGCAGCGCTTGGCCGACGGTGCGCGAGTCCATCATCCCGTGCACCGGGTCGGAGACCAGGAGCAGCTCCAGCTCGAGCGGCTTGCCGTCCTTGCTGCGCGCCTTCCCGTCCAGTGCCCAGCCCGCGTCGTCGAGCACCTGAGCGGCCGCGTCGGGGTCGAAGGCGCGCTCGACCGGCGTGCCGCTGTGCGGCACGGTCGGCGGGAAGTAGCCGCGGGCGACGTTGTCCGTGCCGCCGTAGAGGACGTTGTTGATGGACTCGACGTCGGTCGCGAGCGACACCGCCTCGCGGACCGCCGGGTCGGCCAGCGGCCCCCGGGGGTTGAAGATCAGCGACATCGTGGTGTCGGCGTCGCCGGTGAGCAGCTCCAGGCTGGAGTCGCCCTCGACGGTCTGCGCCTCGACCGCGTTGATCGGGGCCAGGTACCCGCCGCCGATCAGGTCGACCTCACCGGAGCGCAGCGCCGACAGCCGGGTCTGGGAGTCCGGGATGACCTTCATCTCGACGTGCTCCAGCGACGGCTTCTCGCCCCAGTAGTCCTCGTTGCGCGCGAACGCACCGGTCGTGTCCGTCGACGACTCGTAGACCCAGGGGCCGGTCCCGACCGGCTCGGTGTAGTTCCCGCCCTCCGCCGACGTGGGGCTGACGAAGCGCACCGGCCGCACGATGGTGAGCTCCTGGATCAGCGGCGGGTACGCCTCCGAGAGCTTCAGCACCAGCGTGTGCTCGTCCGGCGTCTCGATCGAGGAGATCACCGTCGCGGCACCGAGGAAGGAGAACTTCTCCTGCCCCGCCCACTGCTCGATGTTGAACTTCGCCGCCTCGGCGTCGAAGGCGGTGCCGTCATGGAAGGTGACCCCCTGCCGCAGCGCGAACGTCACCATCCGTCCGTCCTCGGAGACCTCCCAGGACTCGGCGAGGGCGGGCTCGAGCTCGCCGCCCTCGCCGTACGCCACCAAGGGGTCGTAGACGAGGTCCATCGCGTGGAACTGACCCAGGAAGTCCCACGGGTTCAGGTCGCCCACCGGCTCGGCCACCGCCACCCGGATGGTGTCGCGACCGGCGTCGCCCGAGCCGCCGGAGGATTCTCCACCGCACCCGGCGAGGGCGGCGGAAAGCGCCAGCAGCAGGACGGAGCCAGCGGCCCACCCCCGCGTACGGCGTACGGATCGTGCTCGGGCAGCTCTCATGGGGTGCGGGTGTCCTCTCCACGGCGATGAACGCGACGCTGTCGCTGTTGCACATTATGCGCAATAAAAGCGGAGCCTAGGGCGTCGTCGATCCGACGCCCGACGCGCATGGCGAATCTGGGATGCCGATGAACAACTCACGGACGATCCAACCGGCCCTCTGCGCGAGCCGATAGCGACCAGGCTCGTTGTTGCAAACTCTTTGCAACAACGAGAGGGTGGCGACATGACCGACTACGTCCTCCCCGACCTCCCCTACGACTACTCCGCCCTGGAGCCCTACATCGCCGGCGAGATCATGGAGCTCCACCACGGCAAGCACCACGCGACGTACGTCAAGGGCATCAACACCACGGTCGAGCAGCTGGCCGAGATGCGGGACAAGGCGGAGTACGCCCCGCTCAACGCCTACGAGAAGAACCTCGCGTTCCACCTGGGCGGGCACGTCAACCACTCAGTGTTCTGGCCCAACATGTCCCCCGACGGCGGCGACAAGCCGACGGGCGAGCTCGCCCAGGTCCTGGACGAGTACTTCGGCGGCTTCGACCGGTTCCGCGCCCACTTCGAGGCGAACGCCCTGAGCGTGCAGGGTTCCGGGTGGTCGGTGCTCACCTGGGACGTGGTCGCCCAGCGACCATTCATCATCCAGCACTTCGACCACCAGGGGAACGTGCCGATCTGCATGGTCCCGCTGCTGATGCTGGACATGTGGGAGCACGCCTACTACCTGCAGTACAAGAACGACAAGGCCACCTTCGTCAAGCAGTGGTGGAACATCGTGAACTGGGCCGACGTGCAGCAGCGCTTCGACCGGGCCCGCACCCAGACACCCGGGCTGATCCTGTGACCGCGGACCCCGACGACCGGCGCGCCGAGCTCGCGCCGGTCGTCTCGGCCGCGCAACGCGTCGCCGGCATCGTCGCAGCGCGCGGACGCGGCGACGCGGCGGGCGCCCGGGAGCTCATGCGCACCTTCGAGAGCGAGAGCGAGCTCGCCGGCGGCGCCCTGCTGGTGGCCGAGCTCAGCCTCGGGCTGCTGCACCGCCAGACCGGCGAGCCCCTCGAGGACTGCGTGCGCGACCTGTGCGTGGAGATGGAGACCGCCCTCAGCTGAGCGGACGCCCGACAGTCGGCACGGGAACCCGGCATCCACCTCACGCCCGTCAACGGGTGTCCTGATCTACGCCTCCAAACCCTCGGGGCAGGCACGGCTCACGGGAACCCGACCGGGCCTGCCAAGAGGCGAACATTCTTGGGCGAGAGCCCTCCGCTAAGTCATATCTTGATTTGCGACGAAGGCGGAGACTCGGTCGCGGGGATCAGTGCAGCAGACCCGGTCGCTGACGTCCGTCGTCAGTTGGCACATCAGCCCCCAGCGCGAAGCAGACGGCTCGAACGTGGGACGCGTAGGCCGACTGTGGGCAGAATCCGCTACTCGTCTGGGTCGTCATTGAGAAATCCCGCTCAGCGTCTCGGGCGGCGACGCGGTTAGTTGCGATGCAGGTGTCCCGATCGCCTAACCGAACGAAGTTGGTGGGCGCCGGCATCTGCAGCCACGAGCTGACGTTCCGGACGATGCCGTCGATCTCCGCGTCTCCGACGATGCGGACAGGTGGCGAAGACAGCGTGCCTGGGTGGGGTGTGAGCTGGCGCCATGCGTCCGCTGCCAGCGCAATGGTCGGCACTCCCGGTCCGCTGTCGGTGCGGACGACGTTGCCTTCGAAGCGAAGCACACGGCACCTAGGCGTTGAAGGTCGCGCATCCGACACGTATCCGACACGGCATAAAATGACGAACAGGCCCCGACCTGCGTTTCCGCTGGTCAGGGCCTGTTTGCGCTAGGTGGGCGATACTGGGTTCGAACCAGTGACCTCTTCGGTGTGAACGAAGCGCGCTACCACTGCGCCAATCGCCCGCGTGGTGCGGCCGAAACTGTAGCCCATGGCGCGCCCGGCCTCCCAACCGGGGCGCGACCCAGGTCACGCGAACCGAACGGCCGTTCGCGGCGTCGTACCAGCATGACCGCCTCCACCTCCGTGACTCAGGCCGTCCTGCTGCGCTGCCGGACCCCCTCGGGGCGCCGTACGACGCTGACGGCGACGCTGGCCTTCGCCGACCTGGACCCGTACGCCGTCCGGGTCGTGTTCCACGGACCGCAGGACGAGGTCACGTGGCTGGTCGACCGGGAGCTGCTGATCGCCGGGTTGGAGTCGTCCGTCGGGGAGGGTGACATCCGGATCCGGCCGCGACGCGGGGGCGAGGCGGTCGAGATCCGGTTCCGCTCCCCCGACGGCAGCCTGACCACGACGCTGCCCCGGGCCGATCTCGGCGTCTTCCTGGCCCGGACCCTCGACGTCGTCGCCCTCGGTGACGAGCAGGTGGACGCCGACGAGCTGCTGGCCGCGCTGCTGGCGTCAGGGACCGAGTAGCTCCGGCTCCCGCCGCCGCCAGGTCGCGGCCACCTCACGGGTGACGGGTCCCGGCGCCGCGAGCGTCCGGTCGTCCCAGCGGCTCACCCCCTGGACGTCACGGGTGGTGCTGACCAGGAAGACCTCGTCGGCCCGCCCCCGGACCTCCGCGAGCGGCTCGTCGAGCTCGCGACCGCCGTACCACTGCAGGACCAGGGCGCGGGTGACCCCCGGCAGGCAGCCACTCGCCAGGCTGGGGGTGAGCAGCTCGCCGTCGACGACGTAGAAGACGTTGGTGGTGGTGCCCTCACAGAGCCGGCCGGCCTGGGTCGCGAACACCGCCTCCCCCGCCCCTTCGGCCCGGGCGAGCGCGAGGACGTTCTCGGCGTACGCCGTCGCCTTCAGGCCGGCGACCGCCGCTCGCTCGTTGCGCGGCCACGGCGCGGTGGCGATGGTCGTCGTGTCCGGGTGGGGCGTCATCGCCGACGCCGTCACCGTGACGACCCCGGGGCCGGTGCAGGTGATGCGGAGCCGGCCGAGCGGCAGGTGATCCGCGGCCAGCGCGACGGCCACGCGGCGTCGTACGTCGTCCTGGTCGAGCGGCGGCAGCCCGACGGCGGCCGCGCCGTGCGCGAGACGGGCAAGGTGCAGGTCGAGGGCGAACGGCCGCCCGTCGACGACCTTGACCGCCTCGAAGACCCCGTCGCCCGCCGCGACCCGCGCTCCCACACCCGTCACTCTAGGAGGGCGCGCACCGCCGAAAGCGCGGCGTGACGCGGCCCCGCGCCACGCCGGGACCCGGATTTGGCACGCCCTTGGCCGTGGGTTAATGTTCTCACGCACTCAGGGCCACGGCCCAGGGAGCAGGCGGACATAGCTCAGTTGGTAGAGCGCAACCTTGCCAAGGTTGAGGTCGCGAGTTCGAGTCTCGTTGTCCGCTCGGAGAGGTCTCTCTCTTGGTTTGACCTCCTACTGGTGGAGTGGCCGAGAGGCGAGGCAACGGACTGCAAATCCGTCTACACGGGTTCAAATCCCGTCTCCACCTCGGGCGATTGGCGCAGTGGTAGCGCGCTTCCTTGACACGGAAGAGGTCACTGGTTCAAACCCAGTATCGCCCACCAGCAGGTCAAGCCCCGTTTCCCGGCTCTCGGGAGGCGGGGCTTCGTCGTTCACACGGAACCCGACTTCGTGGCTAGCGGGTTCCGGCCGCCTCACCCGCCAGTGGCGACAGGATCGCGCGTACGTCGTCGAGCCGCGGTCGCGCCGCGGGGTCCTGGCTCAGGCAGGTGCGCAGCAGCTCGTCGAGCTCGCGCGGGACGCTCGTCAGCGGACGGGGCGGTCGCGGTGCACGTCGGTGCACCACCGGGATCCGGCGCCTCGAGTCCCAGGTGGCCTCGTCGCCGTACGGCATCTCCCCCGTCAGCGCCTCGACGAGGGTGACTCCGAGGCCCCAGATGTCGGTCGCCGACGAGAGACCCTCGCCGCGGGCCTGCTCCGGCGCCAGGTAGCCGCGCGTTCCGGCGCCCGGACGCCCGGAGCCCGGAGTGTCGACCAGGGACAGGTCGATGAGGGTCGTCCGACCCTCCTCGACCACCACGTTCGCGGGTTTCACGTCCAGGTGCAGCCAGCCCTCGCGGTGCAGGTAGCCCAGCACCGAGGACAGCTGGAGGCCGAGGAGTGCGACGTCGCCGGCGCCCAGCGGGCCGTCGTCGACCAGCGCGGCCAGGGTGGCGCCGGTCAGCGTCTCCAGGACCATCGCCGGCGCGGGGTGGTCGTGCACCTCGTAGCCGCGCACCAGGTGCGGGTGGGTCAGGTCGCGCAGCAGCCGTCCTTCCAGGAGTACCGCGTCGCGGACCCGGGGATCGTCGCGCCGGTCCTCACGCAGGATCTTGACCACGCACCGGCACTGCCGATGCTCGGACCACACGTCGTAGGTGTCCACCCGCCTGCCGTGCGCGAGGAGCGCGACCACCCGGTAGCCAGGCAGGACCTCCTCGCCGGCGGCGAGCGTGCCTGTCCCGAGCGCGTCCTCGTCACGTCGTCGCAGCTTCACCGGTGCACCTCCAGGTCGGGTTCGACGTGTCTCCCGCGCTCGATCCGCACGGTGCGGTCGGCGAAGGCCTCGGCCACGGGATCGTGGGTGATCAGCAGGACCGCGCGCCCGCGGGCGGCCTCGCGCAGCGGGCGCAGGACCCGACGCGCGCTCTCCGGGTCCAACCCGGTGGTCGGCTCGTCGAGGATCAGCACCGGGGTGTCGCGCAGCAGCGCCCGAGCGAGTGCGAGCCGTTGGCGCTGGCCTCCGGAGAGACTGCGACCGCGCTGGCCGACCCGGGTGTCGTACCCCTGCGGGAGCGCGCGGACGAACTCGTCGGCGTCGGCGGCCCGCGCGGCGGCCTCGACCTCCGCCCGGGTGGCGCCGGGCCGGGCGAAGGCGATGTTGTCGGCGACGCTGGCGTCCAGCAGCATCGTCTCCTGCAGGACGATGGTGACCGCCTCGCGCAGCGAGCGCACCTGGTAGTCCGTGGCCGGACGGCCGTCGACGAGCACGCGGCCCTCGTCGGGGTCGAGGTGGCGGGTCAGCAGGCGCACGACCGTGGACTTCCCGGCCCCGGACGGTCCGGTCAGCGCCACGATCTCGCCGGGGCGGATCTCGAGGTCGAGTCGGTCCAGGGCGGTTCCGGGCGCACCGGGGTAGCGGACCGTCACGCCGACGAGACGCACGTGCCCACGGGGGTCCACCAACGCGACGGCGTCCGGCCGGTCCCGCGGCGGCTCCTCGTCGAGCAGCTCGACCACCCGCTCGACACCGGCGGTGGCGGCGTACATCGACGGCAGCAGGTCGGCGAGGTCTCGGACGGGCCGGTAGCACTGGGCGAGCAGGGTGAGGAACGCCAGGAGGCCGCCGAGCGTGAGCCGGTCGGTCTGCAAGGCCCACACCCCCATCCCGACCACGATCAGGGTGCCGAGCAGTTCGGTCAGGTCGACCAGCGGCAGGAAGAGCGCCCGGACCCGGGAGCCGGCCAGCTCCGCCTCGAAGATCGCCCGGTTCTGCCGGGTGTACGCCGCCGCGGCCTCGTCCTCGCGGTGGTAGGCCTGCACCAGCGCGCCGTTGGCGAGATGCTCCTCGGTGACCGCCGAGAGGGAGCCGGAGCGGCGACGGCGCTCGCGTGAGAGGCGTCGTACGAACGAGGCGAACCGCGTCGAGATCCACCAGAACAGCGGGATCACCACGAAGGACGCCAGCGCCAGCTCCCACTGCAGCACCAGCAGTGCACCGGCGAAGAGGAGCAGCCGCACCACCGCGTCGATGCCGCCGGCGAGATGACCCACCATGAAGGTCTCGACGGCGGCGACGTCGGAGGTCAACCGCGACATCACGTCGCCGAGCCGTCGGCGTTCGTGCACGTGCAGCGGCAGTGAGAGCACGTGGCGGAACAGGTCGGTTCGCAGGTCGAGCAGGAACTTCTGGGAGATCCAGGTGGTCAGGTAGTCGTCGAGCCCCGAGACCACGGCGCTGACCAGGTTGAGTCCCACGAAGACGAGCGAGAGCCAGATCAGCGGGCGCCACTCGGCGGGAACCAGGGCGTCGTCGACCAGTCGCTGGAAGAGCCAGATCTCGGCGATCTCGATCGCCGGGGCGGCAGCCAGCATCAGCAGCGCGAGCAGCAGCCACCAGCGCATCGGCCGCAGGCGCGGCAGGAAGCGCCGGAGCACCTGGCCCAGGGTCATTCCCGGCGCGTCGTCGACCAGCGGGGCGTCGTCGGCCTGCGGTCGCAGCGAGGCGCTCACGCGGGACCAGGCGGGCACTGGTGCCTCCTCGGGTGGGTTCAGGTGGGCTCAAGTGGGTCGGGCGGACGGGTGAGCCGTGTCCGGGCACGCGGCCCGGACACGGCTCGTGGGGTACGTCAGTTGGTGCGCGAGTTGCTGCGGCTGCGGCTGCGGCGACGCAGCCGACGCCGACGACGGATCCGGCGGCGGCGACGACGGCGGTCGTCGCTGTCGTCGGACCTGGAACCGGCAGCACGAGCCATCCGTGCTGGAGCGAGCGCCTTGATCACACCGGAGCGGGCCATGGCTTCTCCTTCTGTTCGTTCGTGGCCCCGAGGGCCCTGACGAGGAAGACGTTCCAGGCCGGCGATGATCGGGACGTGAGACCCGAATGAGACGGCTCTTATCGAACGCGCGCGGAGCGAGGGTGCTCGCAGCCAGGTGCGGGAACCAGCGCGAGGATGGACGCTGGGCACATGACGAGCGCGGACTTCGATGAGTTGATGGAGACGGTCGTACGGGGCTTCGAGATCGGTGGCGTGCTGATCCTCGCGGTGGGCTCGGTCGCCGCCTTCGTCGTCGCGGCCCTGTCCTACCGGCACGTCGGATGGATGGGGGCCTACGAGCAGGCGCGGCGCAACGTCGGCCGGGCCATCCTGCTCGGCCTGGAGTTCCTGATCATCGCGGACATCGTCATGACGATCACGGTGGATCCGACCCTGGAGAGCGCGGCGGCCCTCGGCCTGATCGTGCTGGTGCGGACGTTCCTCAGCTTCTCGCTGGAGATCGAGCTGGAGGGCTCGTTGCCCTGGCGTCGTGGTTCACCGGCGCCGCCGGAGCGGTAGGTCCACGACGTACCACTCCTGGGCTTGTGGACCGCGCACCGGAATCATAGTATTCATATTCAACGTTATGCCGCGCTGGTCCACCACCCGCGCCGTGCCGCACCACGGAGAGGAACCTCTCATGGCCCAGCCCCTGTCCGGAGTTCGCGTCGTCGAGCTCGGATCGATGTACGCCGCCCCCACCGCCGGTCGCATGCTGCGCGACTTCGGGGCGGAGGTCATCAAGATCGAGGACCCCAACGGCGGTGACTTCGCCCGCCAGTGGCAGCCGCAGCACGAGGGCCTCTCCATCGGCTTCTCCCGGCTGAACTCCGGTAAGCGGTCGGTGGCGCTGGACATGCGCGACGAGGGCGGCCGCGAGGTGGCTCGCCGGCTGATCGGCACGGCCGACGTCCTCATCGAGAACTTCCGCCCCGGGCGGATGGAGGCGTGGGGCATGGGCTGGGCGGACCTGTCGAAGACCCAGCCCGGCCTGGTGATGGCGCGGGTCAGCGGCTTCGGCCAGAGCGGCCCGTACAGCGGCCGCCCCGGCTTCGGCACCGTCGCCGAGACCGCGAGCGGGTACGCCTTCCTCAACGGCTGGCCCGACACGCCGCCCACCGCTCCCCCGTTCGGCTTCGCCGACTCCATCGCCGGGATCTCGGCCGCCTTCGGCACCGCGATGGCGCTCTTCCGCCGGGAGCGGACCGGCATCGGCGCCGAGGTCGACATCGCGCTGTACGAGCCGCTGATGTTCATCCTCGGTGACGCGGTCCTCAACTACACCGCCACCGGCACGATCATGCAGCGCCACGGCAACGCCTCCGGCGCGGCCAGCCCGCGCGGGATCTACGAGGCCGCCGACGGCGGCTGGCTCTCGATCGCCGCCAGCAACCAGCGCATCGCGCTGCGGCTCTTCGACGCCATGGGCCGCTCCGAGCTCGCCCAGGACGCGCGCTTCGCCACCAACGAGGCGCGGATGGCCAACAACGACGCGATGCAGGCCATCGTCATCGACTGGGTCAAGCAGCGCCCGCGCGACGAGACGCTCGCCATCCTCGACACCTTCGAGGTGGTGGCGGCGGCGGTCAACGACTCCTCGGACGTCGTGGCCGACCCGCACTTCTCCGAGCGCACCCTGATGGACCTCGCGAACACGGTCCTCGGCCCCGCGCTGGTGCCCGGCCCGATCCTGCACATGGACGAGTGCGAGCGCCCGACGTACGACGGCGTGCCGACCGTCGGCGAGCACACCCGTGAGGTCCTGACCGAGCTCGGGCTGGACGCCGGCGCCGTCGACTCGCTCGCCGGCGCGGTGGCCTGAGTCGGGTACGCCGAGCGGCCCCGCGACCGCTATCTACCGCGGATGTGCGCGTTGCACCTGCCCGAGCGGCAGCCAATCATTACCATCAACCTGCCCATCGATCCACAGCCATGACAGGGACCCAGGCCCATGCCTCCTCCTCGGAACCGCCCTCAGAAGACCGCGGTGATCGTCGCCCAGCGGATCGTCGACGACATCTTCAAGCAGGGAAAGACCATCGGTGATCGGCTGCCCCCTGAGCGGCTGATGCTGGAGGAGTACGACGTGGGCCGCGGCACGCTGCGCGAGTCCCTGCGGTTCCTGGAGCTCCAGGGCGTCATCTCCCTCAAGCCCGGACCCGGCGGCGGCCCGGTCGTCGAGCAGCCCGACGCCACCAGCCTGGCGACGGCGCTCACGCTGCTCCTGCAGTTCGGCAACGCCCCGTTCCGCACGATCGCCGAGGCCCGGGTCGGACTCGAGCCGCTGATGGCCGAGCTGGCGGCGCAGCGGATGTCCGACGACGCCCTGACCGAGCTCCGCAACAGCGTCGACCGGATGAGCGACAACCTGCGGGACCAGGGCATCTTCCTGGAGGAGAACAAGCGCTTCCACGAGATCATCGCCCACGGCTCCGGCAACGCCCTGTTCGGGCACCTGGTCGACGCCCTGCTGGACATCCTCGACGGCTCCGCGATCGGCATCGACTACCCGGAGAACCGCCGGGCGGCCGTGCACAAGGCGCACCTGACGATCGCCGAGGCGATCACCTCGCACGACCCGGCCGCCTCGGCCGCCGCGATGACCGACCACATCGACCAGTACGTCCGCTACGCCGAGCGGAAGTTCCCCGAGGTGCTGAACGAGCCCATCTCGTGGAGCCACCTGTTCTGATCCGCGACCTGCACCAACGGCGAGAGGGCCGTCGACCACGTTCGGTCGACGGCCCTCTCGCTGTTCGTGGAGCGTACGGCGCCTAACGGCTCCAGCTGGACTCGATGCCCAGCAACCGCGCGAGGGTCCCGCCGAGCACCGCCTTGGTCTCGTCGTCGCTCAGGCCGAGGGCCTGGATCGCGGCGATCTCGTCCGCGGGCGAGGTCATCGGCCAGTCCGAGCCGAAGACGATCCGCTCCGCACCGTGCTTGCGGATCAGCTCGCGCACCCGCTCGGGCGCCAGGGTCGTCAGGGACGGCGGCCACGAGGTCTCGAGGACGACGTCGGCGCCGCTGAGCATCTCCTCGGCGTCGTCGAGGATCTTGTAGCCGCCGAAGTGACACGCCATCAGCCGCAGCTTCGGGAACGTCCGGACGATGTTCTGGATCATCCGCGGGCTGGACAGGGAGTTCTGGTGCGCGTCTCCCCCGGCCCCGACGTGGGTGATCACGGCGATCTCGTCACCGAAGGCCTCGAAGATCTCCCACAGGCGCGGGTCGTCGAGCGCGTAGTTCTGGAACAGCGGGTGGATCTTCACCCCGCGCAGGCCGTGGCGACGCAGGCTCTCGAGGTTCTCCTCGACGCTGAGCTCGACGTGCACCGTGCCGAAGCCGACGTGCCGCTCGTCCTCGAGCCCGGAGATGAACCGGTTGACCCCGTCCACGTGCCGGGCCTCGTTGGCGATCCCGAGACAGCACGAGACCGCGACGTCGGCTCGGTCCATCGCCGAGTCGAGCCCGGAGACCGTGCCGTTCCCCCGTGCTTCGAGGCCGGGGAGCGCGTTGCCGCCGAGGGCGACCTCGGCGATCTTGTCGGGCCAGACGTGGGTGTGCGCGTCGATGATCATCTCAACCTCACAGCTTTCCGGACTCGCCACCGTCGACGACGAAGATCGCTCCGGTGGTGAAGGACGACAGTCGGGACACCAGCAGGCAGGCCAGCGGGACCAGCTCCTCGGGGTCGGCCATCCGGCCGGCTGGGATCTTCGCGACCCGCCGCGCGAGCAGGTCGTCGGAGTCGGTGACCGCCTTCTGCGCCTCGGTGCGGAAGGCGCCGGGTGCGATGCAGTTCACCTGGACGTTCTTGGCCGCCCACTCGGCGGCGAGCGCCTCGGTGAAGCGCACGACCGCGCCCTTGGAGGTGGAGTAGCCGACCAGGTACGGCTTGCCCCGCACCCCGGTGGTCGACGCGACGTTGACGATCCGCCCGCCTCCGCCGGCGATCATCGCGGCGCCGGCCGCCTGGGCGAGCAGCATCGGGGCCAGCACGTTGACCTGGAGCGCCTGGCGCCAGATGTCGGGGTCCTGGTCCACGAACTTTCCCGCCGGCGCGATGCCCGCGTTGTTGATCAGGCCGTCGATGCGGCCGTGCCGCTCGAGCACCGTGGGCACCAGGCGCGCGATCGACTCGTCGTCGCCCATGTCGGCCTCGACGATGCTGATCCGGCCCTCGCCGGCCGCGGCGACCTGCTCCAGGCTGTCGCGGCTGCGGGCGGCGGCGACCACCTGCGCGCCCTCGCGGGCGAGGGCGATCGCCATCTCGGCACCGAGGCCCCGGGATGCCCCGGTGACGAGGACGACGTCATCACGCAGGCGCAGATCCATCAGACACCGTCCTTGGCGAGCTTGCGCGCCAGGGAGTCCAGCAGGACCTCGGTCGAGCCTTCGTAGATCCGCAGCGGTCGCGCGTTGCGATAGAGCCGCTCGATCTTCGAGCCTCGGACCAGGCCGAAGCGCCCCATCGTCTGCAGGGAGCGGTCGACGACGCGGGCGGCGGTCTCGGTGGCGTGCACCTTGGCCATCGAGCTGAAGTGCAGGGTGTTGAGCGGGTCGGCCTTGGCCATCGCCGCGGCGCGGTAGGTCATCGACCGGGCCGCCTCGACCTCGGTCCACGACAGGGCGAGCGCCTGCGAGACGGCGCCCAGCTCGATCAGCGGTGCCCCGAACTGCTGGCGCGAGAGGGCGTGCGAGCGCGCCTCCTCCAGTGCCGCCTGGGCCAGCCCGACGGCGGACGCCGCCACGGTGACCCGGAAGACGGCGAGGGTCTGCAGCATCAGCCGGAACGCCTTGCCCGGGACGCCGAGTCGGTGCGAGACCGGGACGCGGACGTCGCGGAACTCGAGCTCGCCCAGGATGTGGGGAGCGATCAGGTCGGCCCCGGGCGTGACCGTGACGCCGGGCGTCGCGGCGGGCACCAGGACCATGGAGTAGCCCTCGTCCTCCTTGGCCAGCACGCAGTAGAAGGACGCCGCGCCGCCGTTGGTGATGAACGACTTGCGCCCGTTGACCACGAGCTCGTCGCCGTCCTGGACGACCGTGGTCGTCACGGCCCGCAGGTCCGAGCCCACGTCGGGCTCGGTGAGCGCGAGCCCGGCGATCGCGTCGAGGGTGGCCACCCGCGGCAGCCACTCGCCCTTGAGCTCCTCGGACCCGCCGACGGACAGCGAGTACGAGCCGACGCCCTGCATCCCGAACATCGAGTCCAGGTGGGCGGAGGAGGACATCAACGCCTCGCGGACGAGCGCGATCGACAGCGGGTCGAGGACCTCGTCGACGCCGCCGTACCCGGCCGGTACGACGATCCTGGCCAGCTCGCTCTCGCGGAGCGCGGCCAGGCAGCCCTGGTGCACGTCGGTGGCCTCGTCGGCCTCCGCCGCGAAGGGCTCCACCTTGCGGGCGACCTCGAGGGCGCGCTCCTGGAGCTCCCGCTGGGCGTCGTTCAGCTCGAACATGGGTCCATCCTCTCTTCACCGCCCACCGGGGCGGGAGGTCACTTGCGCTGGTCGAACTTACGGCCGACGTACTCCGAGACGATCCGCGAGCGCTGCATGTTCGGCGTACCGCCGGCGATGGCCCAGCCGTGGGCGTCGCGGTGCAGGCGCTCGATGCCGTACTCCTCGGTGTAGCCGTTGCCCCCGTGCAGCTGGATCGCCAGGTCGGTGACCCGCTTGGCCATCTCGTTGGCCGTGCACTTGGCCAGCGACACCTCGAGGGTGTTCGGGATGCCGGTGCCGGCGGTGGCCGCGGCGCGGTCGCGCAGCAGCCGCGCGGTGTCGACGGCGAGGATCATGTCGGCCAGCTGCAGCTGAACGCTCTGGAAGTCGATCAGCGGTTTGCCGAACTGCTCGCGCTCGGTGACGTAGGCGACCGTGCGGTCCAGGGCCTCCTGGCCGATCGCCAGGCTCATCGTGGTGTTGCCGAGGCGCTCGATGGAGAAGACGCCGAACAGCTTGCCGAAGTCGCCGGCCGGGACGACCAGGTTCTCCAGGGGCACCTCGACGTTGTCGAAGTAGAGGTCGGCCGAGGGGATCCCGCGGAAGCCCATCAGCCGCTCGGAAGCGCCGAAGGAGAAGCCCGGGGTGCCCTTGTCCACGACGATGGCACCGATCGCCTTGGCGCCGGGGGCGTCGTTGAGACGGCAGTACACCAGGTACTGGTCGGCCTCGCCGCCGTTGGAGATCCACCGCTTCGAACCGTTGATGACCCAGCCGCGGTCGGTCTCCTTCGCGGTGGTGCGCAGGTCCGTCGCCGCCGAGCCCGCGTCGGGCTCGGAGATGCCGACGGCCATCGTCCGCTCGCCGGTGACGATGTCGGGGAGCCAGCGCTCACGCTGCTCGGGGCTGCCCAGGTGGTTGATCACCTGGGCGGGGCCCGTGTTGGCCTCGAAGATCTGGAAGCCGGCCGGGCGGCAGACCCGGCCGAACTCCTCGATGACGGCCAGTGCCTGGGCCAGCGGGGCACCTGACCCGCCGTACTGCTCCGGGAGCGCGATGCCCAGGAGCCCGAGCTCTCCGAGCTGAAGACGCTGCTCCTTGGTGATCGGGGTGCGGTCGACGTCGAGCCGCTCCGCGATCGGGCCGTAGACCTCGCGGGCGACCTGTGCCGCCATGGCACGGACGTCGGCGTACTCGTCAGACTGGGTCAAGCTACCCACCTCCTAATTGCTAATCATTATTATGGATATCCGGGACTGAGGTCAACAGGCGGCGAGCCGGCGACCTCTGCCCGGAGATCGGTCCGCCGCTGGCGTGACGCCCATCATGGACCTTTATTGCTGATCATGATAGGCATCTACCATGTCTTCTTCGCTCCCCACGGACCCGGTGATCGTCGACGCGATCCGCACCCCGAGCGGGCGAGGCCGCGCCGGCGGCTCGCTGAGCGAGGTCCACCCCGTCGACCTGCTGGGGCAGGTATTCACGCACCTGGTCGGCCGCAACGACCTCGACCCCGGCACCGTCGACGACGTGATCGTCGGCTGCGTCTCCCAGGTCGGGGAGCAGTCGGCCACGCCCGGCCGCGTCGCCTGGCTGGGCGCGGGGCTCCCCCACCACGTCCCCTCCACCACGATCGACCGCAAGTGCGGCTCGTCGCAGCAGTCGATCCACTTCGCCGCCCAGGCGATCCGCTCCGGCGAGGCCGACATCGTCGTCGCCGGCGGCGTCGAGTCGATGAGCCGCGTGGTGATGGGCTCGGCTCGGATGGGCGCCGACCCGTACGGCGCGGGCGTGGCGCGCCGCTACGCCCCCGGCCTGGTCTCGCAGGGCGTCGCCGCCGAGCTGGTCGCGGCGAAGTGGGGGCTCTCCCGCCACGACCTGGACTCCTACGCGGTGCGCAGCCACGAGCTGGCCGCGACCGCCGCCGAGAGCGGTCGGTTCGCCCGCGAGATCGTCGAGATCGCCACGCCGGGCGGGCCGTTCGCCGCCGACGAGACGATCCGCCCCGGCTCGAGCACCGAGAAGCTCGCCGGCCTGGCGACCGTCTTCCGCACCGACGAGCTGGCCGAGCGGTTCCCCGAGGTCACCTGGGGCGTCACCGCGGGCAACTCCTCGCAGATCACCGACGGCGCCAGCGCCGTACTCGTCATGTCGCGCGCCCGTGCCGACGCACTGGGCCTGCGTCCCCGCGCACGCATCCACTCGATGTCCGTGGTCGGCGACGACCCGATGCTGATGCTGACCGCGCCGATCCCCGCCACCCACCGCGTGCTGGAGCGGTCCGGGCTCAGCCTCGGCGACATCGACCACGTCGAGCTCAACGAGGCGTTCGCGTCGGTGCCGCTGGCCTGGCTGGCGGAGTTCAACCTGGACCTCGCGCGGCTCAACCCGCGCGGCGGCGCGATCGCGCTCGGCCACGCGCTCGGCGCCTCCGGCGCGCGGCTGATGACGACGATGCTGCACGCCCTGGAGGACAACGACCAGCAGTTCGGTCTCCAGCTCATGTGCGAGGCCGGCGGCATGGCCAACGCCACCATCATCGAGCGGCTCTGAGCCCGCCCAACAACGAGGAGTTCAGATGGACGTCAGTGCAGGATCCGCCCTGGTCACCGGAGGCGCCTCCGGCCTGGGCGCCGCCACCGCGCGCCGGCTCGCCGAGGCCGGTGCGCAGGTGGTCGTGCTCGACCTCAACGAGGAGCTCGGCACGAAGTTCGCCGCCGAGATCGGCGGGCAGTTCGCCCTCGGCGACGTGACCGACGCGACCGCCGTCGACGCGGCGTACGACCTCGCCGAGGAGCGCGGCCCGCTCCGCGCGCTGGTGCACTGCGCCGGCAAGGGTGGGACGGTCCGGCTGGTCAACCGCGACGGGTCGCCCGGCGACCTCGAGCTCTACCAGCAGCTGATCAACATCAACCTGGTCGGCACCTTCAACTGCCTGCGGCTGGCCGCGGCCCGGATGGCGAAGAACGAGCCGATCGACGGCGAGCGCGGCGTCTGCGTGCTGACCGCCTCGGTCGCCGCCTGGGAGGGCCAGATCGGCCAGATCCCGTACGCCTCGGCCAAGGCCGGTGTCGTCGGCATGACCCTGGTCGCGGCCCGCGACCTGGCCACCAAGCTGATCCGCGTCTCGACGATCGCCCCCGGGGTCTTCGACACCCCGATCCTGGCCCGCTTCTCCCAGGAGGTCCGCGATGGTCTCGGCGCGCAGGTGCCGCACCCGGCCCGCCTGGGCCAGCCCGACGAGTTCGCGCGACTGGCGATGCAGATCGTCGAGAACCCCATGCTGAACGGCGAGACGATCCGCCTGGACGGCGCGATCCGCATGTCGCCCCGCTGACGAGAGAGGACACCGAGATGACCGCACAGCTCGACGTCACCGAGCACGGCCGGGTCCTGGTCCTGACCATGAACCGGCCCGAGGCGCGCAACGCCATGTCCCTCCAGCTGGCCGAGGAGATCTCCGCGGCCCTGGAGACCCTGGACGCCCGCGACGACCTGAGCGTCGCCGTGATCACCGGCGCCGGCAGCACGTTCTGCGCCGGCATGGACCTGAAGGGCTTCGCCCGCGGCGAGATACCCGTGGTCGAGGGCAAGGGCTTCGCCGGCCTCGTGAAGGCTCCCCCGCGCAAGCCTCTGATCGCCGCGGTCGAGGGGTACGCGCTCGCCGGCGGGTTCGAGATCGTGCTCGCCTGCGACCTCGTCGTGGCTTCGCGGACCGCGAACTTCGGGCTGCCGGAGGTCAAGCGTGGCCTGAGCGCCGCGGCCGGCGGGCTGCTGCGCCTCCAGCACCGCATCCCGTACCACCTGGCCATGGAGCTCGTACTCACCGGCCGCATGTGGCCGGCGACCGACGCCGCCGCCGTACACCTGGTCAACCGCCTCGCCGAGCCCGGCGAGGCGCTGACCGAGGCGTTGAAGCTCGCCGAGGAGGTGGCCGGCAACGCCCCGCTGGCGCTCGCAGCCTCGAAGCGGGTGCTGGTCGACTCCGTCGACTGGCCGCTGGCGGAGAAGTTCGACCGGCAGGAGCAGCACGTCGACCCGGTACGCCGTTCCGCCGATGCCAAGGAGGGCGCCGCGGCGTTCGTCGAGAAGCGCGCCCCCCAGTGGACGGGGCACTGAGCCGAACCAGACCAAAACGCGAGTGGCCCGGAGCATCAGCTCCGGGCCACTCGCATTTCGATCGCGCGTTGGATCGACGCCGAGTCTCGGCCCACCGGGTTTCGAGGCTCAGGACTCCGTCCTTCGCACCTCAACCAGCGTGACGCCGGTTGAGGTGCGAGCGAAGCGAGCCTCGAAACCCCGCCAGCCAGGCGACCACGCCGACCACAGGCCGATCCTCGGCTCACCGGGTTTCGAGGCTCAGGACTTCGTCCTTCGCACCTCAACCAGCGTCGGGCGAGGTCAGGCTTCGCCGCGGACGCGGCGGGCGTGGGCGAGCCAGTCGCGGGCCTTGTCGGCGTGGGCGAGGTCGACGTGGGTGCCGCGGAAGCGGACGGCGCCGTGGCCGGCCGCGACGGCGGCCTCGACGGTGTCGACGAGCTCCTGGTGGTAGGCCACCTCGGCGTCGCTCGGGGTGTAGACCTCGTGCACCACCCCGACGTGGGAGGGGTGGATGAGGATCTGGCCGCGGAAGCCGAGCTGGAGGCCGTAGTCGGCGAAGGCGCGCAGCCCGTCGAGGTCGTCGAGGTCCTCCCACAGGCCGGTCAGGGCGTGCAGGCCGAACTGCCGGCAGGCCAGCAGGATGCGGCTGCGCAGGTAGAGCGTCTCCGAGCCCTCGCGGGACTGCCGGTAGCCGACCGCCCGGGCGATGTCGGCGTGCTCCGAGGTCGGGCCGATCATGGCGCCGACCCGCGGTGAGGCGCCGGCGATCTCCACGCAGTTGGTGATCGCGTCGACCATCTCCACTGGGACGATCATCTCCAGGCCCGAGGCGCCGTTGCGTGCCTCGAACCAGTCGATCAGCGTCTCCCAGCGCAGCACGTCGGTGGCGTTGCGGATCTTGGGCGCGAACACCCCGGTCAGGCCCGGACGGGTCACCGCCTCGAGGTCGGCGCCGGCCATCTTGGTGTCGAGGGCGTTGGGCCGCACGAAGACCCCGGTGCCGGGTGACGTCTCGGCCACCCGGCCGATCGCGGCGTGGACCAGCTCGCGGGCGGCCTCCTTGTCCTGCGCCGGCACGGAGTCCTCGAGGTCGAAGACGACGCAGTCGGCGCCGGTGGCCAGGGCCTTGTCGGCCCAGTGCGGCTTGTGCCCCGGGACGAACAGGACGGAGCGGTAGGGATGCATCGAGATCTGCCTTCCTGGCGCCGTCAGCCGGCGAGACGGTCGTGGGTGTCGGGCGTGACGCCGAGCTTGCGCAGCTCGGCCTTCTGCACCCGCTGCGAGGGAGTCTTGGGCATCTCCTCCACGAAACGCAGGAAGCGCGGCACCGCGAACGACGGGATCCGGTTGTCGCAGTGCGCCCACAGCTCCGCCGAGTCGACGTCGCCCTGGGTGATCACGTAGGCCATCACCTCGTCCTCGCCGGCCTCCGAGCTCGCCGGTACGGCGATGACCGCGCACTCGACGACGGCCGGGTGGCTGAGCACCGCCGTCTCGATCTCGTACGACGAGATGTTCTCGCCGCGGCGGCGCAGCGCGTCCTTGAACCGGTCCACGAAGTAGAACCAGCCGTCGGCGTCGCGGCGCAGTGCGTCCCCGGTGTGGAACCACAGGTTCCGCCAGGCCTCGACGGTCTTCTCGGGCATGTTGAAGTAGCCCATCGAGCAGATGAACGGCACCTTCGGCCGGATCACGAGCTCGCCGATCTCGCCGACCGCGACCTCCTCGTCGGTCTCCGGGTCGACCAGCGCGACGTCGAACCACTCGTCGGCGGCCAGACCGGCCGCGCCGGCGGGCCGGGCCTCGCCGTACGGCGAGATGATCGGCGCCGAGGTCTCGGTGAGGCCGAAGACCTCGACGAAGGCCTCGATGCCGTAGCGCTCCTTCATCGGCTCGACCAGCGTGGCGGCGGTCGGGGCGGCGAAGACGCAGCGCAGCGGGTTGTCGGCGTCGTCGGGACGCACGTCCTGCTTGGCGATGAAGTCCATCATCACGCCGATGAAGTTGGTGACCGTCACCCGGCTCTCGCGGAGCTGGTCGACCCAGCGGCTGGCCGAGAACCGGCTGCGCATCACGAAGCGCGCTCCCGCGACCAGGGTCGGGTACGCCGCCATGAACTGCGCGTTGCCGTGGAAGAGCGGCGTCACCGACATCCACGCGTCCGCGTCGGTCAGGCGGACCAGCGAGACGCACTCGTCTGCGAAGAAGTACATCTGCGCGTGCGGCATCGCGACGCCCTTGGAGGGGCCGGTGGTGCCGGAGGTGAAGAGCACCGAGGCGAGGTCGGAGGCCGCGACCTCCGGCAGCTCGACGGGCTCGGCCTGCTGCGCCTCGAGCTCGTCCCAGGGGGCAGCGTCCCAGCCGTGCTCGCGCAGCAGCGCGACCGCCTTGTCCTGCTCGCCGGTGTCGATCACCCAGAACTTGGTGATGTCGCGGGCGGCCTCGGCGACCTGGACGATGCGCTCGGCGAAGACGTCCTCCACCACCGCGAGGCGCGCCTCGACGGTGCGGACCTGATGGGCCAGGAAGTCGTGCTCGTACGCCGTGTTGATCGGCACCTCGACGAGGCCGGCCACCATCGTGCCGATCCAGGTGCGGACGAAGCGCGAGCTGTTGGCGGCGATCAGCACCACCCGGTCGCCCGGGGTCGCGCCGGCGGCGAGGAGGTTGCGGCCGACCCGCTCGGCCGAAGCGAGCATCTCGGCGTAGGTCCAGGTGAGCCCCTCCTCGGGGGCATCGAGCCACACCTGGTCCGGGCGCACCCGGGCCTGGTGCCGCAGCACCGTGGGCAGCGTCCACTTCGAGCGGTCGGCGAAGGTGGGCGTGATGTCGCGGTAGTAGCGGAAGGTCACTGGTCGGTCCCTCGGTTCAGGACTTCCGGCGCCGGGCGCCACGGAAGTCGGGCTTGCGCTTCTCCAGGAAGGCGCGCGCGCCCTCCCGCATGTCCTCGCTGCCGATCGCCTGGATCAGCGCGCCGAGGTTGGCGACCATGTTGTCGCGCGACTGGTGCCACCACTGGTTGGAGCTGGTCTTGGCGATCTCGAGGTAGCGCGGGCTGAGCGCGTCGATCTCGTCGAGCCACCGCTCCACGGCCTCGTCGAGCCCGTCGTCGGGGACGACCTCGTTGACCAGGCCCCACTCGAGCGCGTGCTGCGCCGAGTAGCGCCGGCAGAGCATCGCCATCTCCTTGGCGCGCCGCTCGCCGATCTGCACGGCCATCACGTTCGTCGCGCCGAGCACCGGCGCGGAGCCCACCTTGGGGCCGGTCTGCCCGAAGGTCGAGCGCTCCGTGGCGATCGCGAAGTCACAGGCCACCACGAGCTCGTTGCCGCCGCCGGCGGCGGGGCCGTCGACCGCGGCGATGACCGGACGCGGGCAGGCGCGGATCGCGTCGAGCAGCCGCAGCGAGGTCGTGAAGAGCTGTCGCAGCAGGACCGGGTCGGGGTCGCCCAGGTTGGCCAGGGCACCGCCGGCGCAGAAGCTGCCTCCGGCCCCCGTGAGTACGACGGCGCGCGCCTCGGCTGCCCCCTCGACCGCGGCGATCATGGCCTGAGCCATTTCGAGGTCGTAGGCGTTGCGTCGCTCCGGCGCGTTGATCGTGATCCAGACGACGTCGCGACGCTCGGTCACATCGATGGTGCCCACCAGCGATCCTCCTCAGATATTCATGGTGTTCATGATCAGCAATTTAGCCGAAGTGACCCACCGTGGCAATCATCCTGACCCGACCATGTCGGCCGACGGCTGAGGCTCAGGACCGGCGGGCGCGGAAGGCCGCGACGGCGTCGCGGTGCTCGGTCGTGCCGAACAGCAGCGCAACCGCCTCGACCGACTCGGGGTAGCCCACCTCGGTCCCGCGGTTCACGAACGCCTTGCCCACCTGGACGGCGAGGGGCGAGTTCGAGGCGACCTGCTCGGCCAGGTCAACGGCGGCGGGCAGCAGCTCGTCGGCACCGTGGACCTCGTGGACCAGCCCGATCCGCAGCGCGGTCGCCGCGTCCACCGTCCGCCCCGTGAGCGCCAGGTGCCGGGTCCACGACCGGCCGATCACGTCCGGCCCCCGCACGATCCCGTACCCGGGCATCAGCCCGACCGACGCCTCCTTGAACGAGAACGTCGCCGCCTCGGACGCCAGGGCCATGTCGCACGCGAGCACGAGCTCGGTGCCGCCGCCGAAGGCGAGGCCGTTGACGGCCGCCACGACGGGGATCGCGCACTTCTCGACCGCGTGGAAGGCGTCGTACACCCGGGCCAGGTGCGGGCGGACCCGGGCCACGTCGCCGTCGAGGTCGTGGAACATGTCGATGTCGCCGCCTGCCGAGAACGCCCGGCCCCGTGCGGTGAGTACGACGGCGCGGTGCGGGTCGCCGTCCTTGCCCAGCGACCGCATCAGCCGGGTGAGCTCGGCGAACCAGCGCTGGTCCATCGCGTTGAGCTTGTCCTCGCGGTCCATGGTCACGACCAGGACCCCCGACTCGCGCGAGTCGAGGGCGAACCGCTCGTACCCCTGGAGATGGGCGCTCATCGGTGGACCTCGCGATCGTGGGTGTCCGGGGTGACCCCGTCGCCGCGGAGGCGGTACTTCTCCACCCGCTGGCTCGGGGTCAGGGGCAGCTGCGGCAGGAAGCGCACGTAGCGCGGGACGGCGAAGCTCGTCAGTCGCCCCCGGCAGTGCTCCCACAGGTCCTCGGGGGCCGGGTCCTCCCCCGTCGCCGGTACGACGGCCACCATGACCTCCTCCTCGGAGATCTCCGACGCGACGCCGTACGCTGCCACCTGGGCCACGCCCGGATGCTCGGCCAGCACCCGCTCGACCTCCCAGGTCGAGATGTTCTCGCCTCGGCGACGGACGGTGTCCTTCATCCGGTCCAGGAAGGTCAGGTAGCCGTCCTCGTCCAGCACACCGCGGTCGCCGGTGTGGAACCACAGCCCCCGCCACGCGGCGATGGTGGCCTCGGCGTCGCCGTCGTACCCGTCGAACATCCAGCCGCCGTCACGAGGCCGGGCGACGATCTCGCCAGGCGTCCCGGGCGGCAGCAGCCGGTCCTCCTCGTCGACGACCGCGACCTCGTAGATCGAGGACGCCCGGCCGGCCGTGCCGACCCGTCGACGAGCGGGCGGCATCTCGCAGACCAGCGAGACCTCGGTGCTGCCGTAGATCTCGGTGAGCTCGACGCCGAAGCGGTCCTCGAAGTCGGTGAGGATCTCGGCCGGGCAGGGCGCCCCGAAGCCGACCCGGACCGCGTGGTCGGCGTCGTCGGCACGAGGCGGCTGCTTGTGCAGGATGCTCATCATGGCGCCCTGGTAGTTGAAGGCGGTGATCCCGTGCCGCCGGCAGATGTCCCAGAATCCCGAGGCGGTGAACCGGCGGTGCAGCAGCACCCGCGCCCCGGCGTGCAGGCCCGCCATCACCGAGCAGAACCGGGCGTTGGAGTGGTAGAGCGGGAAGACGCTGTAGAGGTGGTCGGCCGCGGTGTAGCCCATCAGCTCGACCGTGTGCCGGGCCAGGTTCACGTTGGCGCGGTGCGAGAGCCGGACGCCCTTCGGCGGGCCGGTGGTGCCGGAGGTGTAGAGGATGACGGCCGTGTCGGCGGCCGGTACGACGGGGAGGTCGGCGACCGGGTGGTCGAGCAGGTCCGCGAAACCGACGGTCCCGGGCGGTGCGTCACCGCCGACCACCACGACGTGGTCGAGTGCCGCCGCGTCCACCGAGGCCTCCTCGAGGAGGCCCAGCAGCGCGGCGTCGCACACCACCGCGCGCACCCGGGAGGCGGCGAGGCAGTGAGCCAGGACGAGCGAGCCGGCCGCCGGGTTGAGCGGCACCTCGACGAGTCCGGCCCGGGCCACCCCGAACCAGGTCTGCAGCGCGGCGACCCGGGCCGGCAGGAGCACCGCCACCCGGTCCCCCGGCCGCAGGCCGAGCGCGAGCAGGCCCGAGGCCACCGCGTCGGCGTCGCGGTGCAGCTCCGACGCGGTGACGACCTCGTCCTCGATCGCGACCAGGCCACCCGAGCGGGCCGGGTCGGCGGCCACCTCGGCCAGCCACGCACCCAGGCTCAGGTCACCGGACCCGGGCACCCTCACGACCCGCCGCGGCCGTCACCGGCCAGCCGACGGGAGTCGTGCGAGGCGGTGACCCGGGTCGGCACGACCTCGATCACGACCCGGTTCGGGCTGTCGAGGAGCCGGACGAACGCCGCCGGGTCCTCGGGGGCCAGGCGCGGCGCGAGCCCCTCGACGGCGGCCATCACCACCGCGCGGTCCCGGTGCACCGTCGCGCGGCCGCGCAGCGCGACCATCCGGCGGCCCGAGAGGCCGGAACCGGTGCTGGACACGACGACGGCGACCCGGGGGTCGCCGTCGACCCCGCGCACCTGCCGGCGTCCCTCGACCGTCGCGAACCAGAAGGTGCCGTCGTCGTCGACCCGGTAGCTCATCACCACCGCGGTCGGCTCGCCGTCCTGCAGGAAGGTCAGGACGCACTCGGTCTGGGCGTCCCAGAGCTCGCGCTGGTCGCTCACCGCCATCCGCGCGGCCGCGAGGTTCTCGATGTGCTTCTCGCCCGGTCGTCCCGGGGCCAGGTCCGGCTCAGCCATCCAGGGCCGTCTCCCCGAGCACGGCGTGCACGATCGCCGTGTTCTCGCGCGCCTCCGTGGCGGGCCCCGACCACACGGTCCGGCCCCGGTTGACGACCACGACGGAGTCGGCGATCTCCAGGGAGGCGTCGGCGTTCTGCTCGACCATGAGGATCGCGATCCCGGTGTCGGCGATGGCCCGCACGCTGCTCATCACCCGGTCGACCATGGTCGGCGCCAGCCCCATCGAGGGCTCGTCCATGAGCATCACCCGCGGCTGGGACATCATCGCCCGTCCGAAGGCGAGCATCTGCTGCTCGCCGCCGCTCAGCAGACCGGCCGGCATCTCGCGGCGGTCGCGCAGGATCGGGAACTGGTCGTAGATCCCGTCGATCGCCGTGTCGTGGCTCCCCCGCGGCGCGGCGTACCCGCCGATGCGCAGGTTCTCCTCCACCGTGAGCGGGAAGAAGATCTTGCGCCCCTCGGGCACCAGCGACATGCCCTGGCGTACGACGCGGTGCGCCGGAGCACCCAGGATCGACTTCCCGTCGAGGCTGGCGGTCCCGCCACGGGGCTTGTGGAACCCGGCGACCGCCCGGAGGCTCGTCGTCTTGCCGGCGCCGTTGGCGCCGAGCACGACGGTCACCTTGCCCTTCTCGGCCCCGAACGAGACGCCCTGGACGGCGTTCACCGGTCCGTAGCTGACCTGCAGGTCCTTCACCTCAAGCATGCTTGCGCCCCCGCTTACCCAGGTAGGCCTCCTGGACTGCCTCGTGGCGGACCACGTCCTGCGGCAGGCCTTCGGCGATGAGCTTTCCGAAGTTCATGGCGAACAGGTAGTCGCAGGTGTCGACCATCATCTGCACGTCGTGCTCGACGATGAACTGCGTCAGCCCCTCGTCGAGCAGCTGGCGCATCAGCGCCCCGACCTCCTCGCGCTCGGCGGAGTTCATGCCCGCGGTCGGCTCGTCCAGCAGCAGCAGCTTGGGCTTGCCCACGATCGCGCGGGCGAACTCCACCCGGCGCTGCATGCCGTACGACAGCTCGTCGGGCCGCATCCGCGCGTACTCGCGGATGTCGAGGCGCTCCATCACGTCCTCGGCCGCACCCGCCAGCTCCTTGCGCGACGCCCGCGCCAGGGTGTCCTGGCCGAGCAGGATGTTGTCGCGCACGGTCCGGTCCTCCAGCAGGCGGACGGTCTGGAAGGTGCGGGCGATCCCGAGCCGGTGCACGTGGTGCGCCGGCCGCCGCGTGTAGTCGACGGAGTCGAAGACCACCTCGCCGCGGGTCAGCGGCGTGAGCCGGGTGACCGCGCCCAGGAGGGTGGACTTGCCCGAGCCGTTGGGACCGAGGACCCCGTAGATCTTGCCGGCCTCCAGCGTCATGGAGATGCCGTCGACCGCCTTGACCCCGCCGAAGTGCACGGCGGCGTCCCGGATCTCCATCAGGACCTGCCCCGGACCTCGGTCCGCGGGCCGCGCGTCGCTCTGTGCTCGCGTCGTCATCACGCCTCTCCTTCCACGCTCGGGACCAGTCCGCGGCCGCCGGCGTCGCCGGTCTCGCCGGCGGGCGTGCCGCCACCGGCCTTGAGCCGGGCGCGCTCGTCGCGGGTGCGGAATCGGTGCCACAGGTTCTTCGCGACGCCGAGGACGCCGGAGGGCAGGAAGATCGCCGCCAGCGCCACGATGACGCCGTACACGATCTCCTCCCACTCGCCGATGAAGACGAGCCAGGTCGGCAGCCAGACGAAGATCAGCGAGCCGATGAGGGCACCGATCCACGAGCCGGAGCCGCCGACCACGATGACGGTCAGGGCCAGCACCACCAGGTGGAAGTTGACCAGGTCCGGGGTGATCGTGCTGCGCAGCAGCGTCACCAGCGCACCGGCCAGGCCACCGACCAGCCCGGAGGCCAGGAACGACAGGCGGCGGTAGCGCGCGACGTTGATGCCCATCGCGTTGGCGAGCTCGGGGTCCTCGCGGACCGTGTCGATCCGGCGCCCCAGCCCACCCATCTCGGTGAACTGCAGCAGCACCACCACGACCACGGCGCATCCGATGATCAGGCCGGTCGTGATGTCGCCGAGGGCGCCGAAGAGACCCGAGGCCCCGCCGGTCCACTCGCCGCCGTTCACGGCGAGGACCGCGACGATCAGGGTGAACGCGATCGTCGCCATACCCATGTAGAGGCCGGTGAGCCGCTGCACGACGAGGCCGAGCAGGAAGGTCGCGATCCCGGCGGCGAGGGTGCCGGCCACGATGGCGGGGACGGTCGTCCACTCCCGGTGGACCATGCACATCGCGGCGACGTAGCCGCCGATGCCGTAGGCGCCGATCCCGGCGAACGAGAAGACGCCCATCCGCATCGGGATCTGCACGCTCAGGGCCAGCAGCAGCGTCGTGAACGTGGACTGCACCAGGACGATGTTCGACAGGTACCAGTCGTTCATGTGCGACGCACCTCCTTGCGTCCCAGCAGACCCTGGGGGCGCACGAGCAGGATCAGGAAGATCAGGCCGAACGAGACGGCGTCCACCCAGGTGCCGTGGCCGGCGACGAGGACGAGGGTCTCGGTGCCCGCGAGGACGTAGGAGCCGATCACCGCGCCGGCCATCGACCCGAGGCCCCCGAGGACGACGATGGCGAACGCCTTGATGATCAGCTGGTCGCCGGTCTCCGGCGCGATCGCGCTGAGGTGGAAGGTCAGCAGGGCGCCGGCCAGACCAGCGAGCGCGCCCGCGACGGCCATCGTGCCGATCGCCATCACCTGGCGGTTCACGCCCATGCCGGCGCTGGTCTCGGCGTCGACGCCGAGCGCGCGCAGGGCCAGGCCCTGCCGGGACCGGCGCAGCCACACCGTGAGCCCGATCCCGATGCCGAGGCCGGCGATCAGGATCACCAGGGCGGTGGAGGAGAGCCGCAGCCCGGCGAACTCGAACACCGTGGCCGTGTAGTCGGAGTTGATGCCGAACGGGCTGGACTTGGTCTCGCGCTGCGCGATGGCCAGCGGGATCGCGGCGACGCCGATGCCGCCGATCAGGATCCGCAGCTCCGCATGGTGTTGGGACTTGGCCCGTTTGATGATCTGTTGGAAGGCCAGCACCTGGGTCGCCACCGACATCAGCGCGCCGACCACCACGGAGATGGCGACGGCCGCCAGGAAGGGCAGCGGGGTCTCGCGGGAGAGCACGTGAGCGACGAACGCCGAGAACATGAACGTCGCCCCGTGGGCGAAGTTCAAGATGCCGATCGTGCCCCAGGCCAGGGCCATGCCGAGCGTGAACAGCAGGTAGATCGAGCCGAGGGTGGCGGCGTTCAGCAGGTCTTGCATGTCTCTCCTCCTTTCGGAGCTACGGGGCGTGCCGGGCCGCTGGACGTGTCCAGCGGCCCGGCCGGGTCGGGATGCCCGGGACGGGCGGTGGAACCGCTCAGTCGGTAAGCGACTCGGTGGTGCCGTCCCACTGGACGACGACGCCCGGGACCCGCATGTCGTTGCCCTCGAAGGTGATGTCGCCCATGGCGCCGGTGAAGCCCTCCTCGGCGACCTGGGTCAGGCCCTCCTGGATGCCCTCGCGCGAGGAGTCGCCGGAGGCCTTGATCGCGCGGGCGAGCCACCAGGTGCCGTCGTAGCCCTCGGCGGCGTACGGGTCGGGCTCCTCGCCGAACTTCTCCTGGAAGGCGGTCGCGAAGGCCTGCGCCTCCGGGTGGTCCATCGCGGTGGAGTAGTCGACGGGGTACATCAGCCCGTGCGCGGCGGCACCGGCGGCCGAGACGTTGCCGGCGGCCTGCACCGAGGTGGCCATGACCTGCTTGTCGTAGCCGGCCTGGCGCAGCTGGCCCAGCGCGGTGACCGACTGGGGCGCGATGAGCAGCATGACGACGGCGTCCGGGTCGGACTTGGCGATCGACTGGGTCTGGCCGGTGAAGTCCTGCGTGGTCGACTGGACCGAGTCGGAGGAGACGATCTCGATGCCGTTCTCCTCGGCGAGCTCGGGCACGACGTCCTCGCCCAGCTCGGCGAAGGTCGCGAAGGTCGCGTTGTAGAGCACGGAGACCGTCTTGACCCCGTCGTCGGCGAGCTTCTTCATCGCGATGTCGTAGTAGGCCTGCATCGGCGCGGTGGCGCGGAAGGTCCAGTCGCCGATGACGACGCCCTCGGAGCCCGACTGCGTGAAGATGGTGGGCACCTTCTGGCGCTCGACCAGCGGCGCGACACTCGCGGCCTGGGCACCCTGCGTGGGGCCGAGGATCGCCACGACGTCGCGGTCGGACATGGCCTTGGTCATCTCGCTGGACGCGCGCTCGATCTCGCCGGCGCTGTCGACCTCGTCGACGACGAGCTTCACGCCGTCGCCGAGGAAGCCGGAGGAGTTGATCTCCTCGACCGCGAGCTCGGTGCCCTTGGCGCCACCGAGGCCGGCGTACGCCACCGGGCCGGTGTGGTCGCGGACCGCCACCACCTTGATCTCGTCGGCGATGCCGCCGTCGCCGCCGCTCCCGGAGCTGCTGCCTCCGCAGGCGGCCGTGCTGAGCAGCGCGGTGGCCGCCAGCGAGGCGAGCACCGTCCTGCGGATCCGAGTTCCACGCATGAGTTTCCTCCAGCTGTTGGTTGTTCCTGCTGGTCCGACGAGCGCGGACCACCGAGAGGTCTGGGTCAGGAGATGGACTTGCCGGACAGCTCGTGTCCGACCAGGTAGGCGAGGGTCAGGCCCCGCCCCAGCGCGATCCCCGAGTTGTACGCCGTGCCGGTGGTCGTCAGCGCCGCCACCGACCCGGCGGCGTACAGGCCGTCGATCGGCGCGCCGGCCTCGTCCAGCACGTGGCCGTCACCGTCGATGCGGACGCCCGAGGTGCCGATGCCGGTCCCGACGAAACGGAGCCGGATGCCGTGGAACGGCGCGCGCTCGATCGGGCCGAGCACCGGCGACGGCCGGTTCTCCGGGTCGCCGGCGAACTTGTTGACGTAGTCGACGGTGCCGCGGCCGAAGTCGGGGTCCTCGCCCCGGGCGGCGTTCGCGCTGAAGCGCTCGGCCGTGCGGGTGAGCTGCTCGCCGTCGATGCCCAGCTGCTCGCCGAGCTTGGCCAGCGTCAACGCGGAGGACACCCAGCCCTCGGGGTACTCGCCGCCGGGCGGGGTGGCCGCCAGGCCGTACTTCGCGCGGTGCTGGTCGTCCCAGACCAGGAAGAACGGCAGGTGGGAGTCGTCGGGGTCGAGGGTCTTGCGGCAGATGTCGACCCAGTAGGAGTCGTTGCAGTACCGGTTGCCGTGCCGGTCGACGATCATCGAGTGCGGCATGGCGTACTCCGGGCCGTAGCCGAAGCCGGTGCCGACCTCGGAGCGCCAGCCGGGCAGGATCGGGGTCGCGTTCGCCGGGATCCGGGCGAGCTGGCCGCCCACCTGGCGGGCCAGCTTGATCCCGTCGCCGCGCAGCGTCTCGGGGGCCACCGAGCCCCAGTCGTCGGCGGAGAGCCCGAGTACCTCCTCGACCAGGTCCGGGTCCCAGTCGTAGGTGCTGGTCGCCAGCACCACGGGACCGCGCAGCTCGACCTGGCCGGCCGGGGTGTCGGCGCGCAGCCCGACGACGGCGTCGCCGTCGCGGACCAGCTCGACCACCCGGTGCTCGGTGCGGATCTCGATCGAGGCCTCGCGCAGCACCCGGGCCAGGAAGCTGGCCACCACGCCGGTGCCGTACGTCAGCGGGTCCGCGTCCGCGGCCCGGTCGAACCGCGTGCCGTCGGAGAGACCGAAGGCGGGCAGGCCGGCGTGGGAGCGCTTGACCGCGTCCTGCTCGTCGCCGCTGTCGTCGACGTACGTCGCCCGCCGACCCTTGCCGAGCAGCTCGGCGTAGGTGGTCCCGACGGGGAAGTACGGGCTGTAGCGGAGCCGCTCGCGCCACTCCCCCAGCACCGAGCCGTCGATGACCTCGTTGGTCAGGTAGCGCCCCTGCGGGAGCGCGCCGTCCGCCTCGTTGTGGTAGTCGGCGAGGCCGGGGATGACCGTCCAGCGGATGGCGTCGTTGTCCTCGAAGAAGCGCATCGCGTCCGGCGCGGTGTCGATCCAGCGCAGCAGTGCCTGCTCGTCGAGGACCTCGGGGGCCAGGTGCGAGGCCACGTCGCGGATGTAGGTCTCGGTGAGCGCCTTCGAGTCGCCCGCGATGCCCTCGCGGTCGGCGACGTGGTTGGCGCCGCACCACACCTGCCCGCCGGAGTACGCCGCGGCGCCCCCGACGAGGTCGGCCGCCTCGAGCACGATCACCGGGCGTCCGGCCAGGGAGCAGGTCAGCGCCGTCGCCAGTCCGGACAGCCCTGCACCGACCACCAGGACCGGGTTCTCGGCACCGAGCTCGCTCATCGTTTCCACGCTCCTGTCGGACGGGTGTCGGAGGTCACATCAACTAGGACAAGAGTGAATATGATGATCAAGGATCGTGTCAACCGGTTGAACCGGATGATTCGCATGGATTGGCAAAATCGCCCCGCTCCTCGTCCGCCGGACCGGCACGCGGGCGCGCCGACGGACCCGAGGTCACGTCGGGCGTGACCTCGGGTCCGTGACCACGGGCTCGGAGCGGCTCAGACCTGGACGTCGAACCTCGGGGCGGGAAGCGTCTTGATGACGTCGAGCAGGCGCGCCGGGACCGGCGTCTTTGCGAAGTCGCCCGGCGTGCGGGCGGCGAAGGACATCTGCCCCTTCGTGACCAGCTCGCCGTCGCGGGTGAACTCCATGCCCACGACGTACGAGCTCGTGCCGATCCGGTCGGCGACCAGCTGGCACTCGACCACGTCGAAGACCTCGACCGTGTCGACGTACCGGCAGCCGGAGCTGATCCCGACGGTGACGATCCCGAGGTCGTCGACCATCTGGCCGCTGCGGATGCCGTGCGCGTGCAACCAGGTGGAGTAGCAGCGCTCCATCCACCGGTAGTAGATGCTGAAGTAGGCGATGCCCACCGTGTCGGTGTCCCCGTAGGCCAGCTGGAACTGCAGGCGCCCCGCGGCCGGTTCGTGGGTCAGGTTCACGCGTCGTTCTCCTGGGTCGGTTCGGGATCGACGAGCACCTCGGCGGTGCCCGCCAGGGCGACGGCCCCACCGAGGACGGTGAGGGAGACGTCGCAGGTCGCGATCGTGCCGCGCTCGTCGGCACGGACCTCGGTCACCGTGCCC
The DNA here is from genome assembly GCF_035503875.1 of Nocardioides sp. Classification (GTDB taxonomy): domain Bacteria; phylum Actinomycetota; class Actinomycetes; order Propionibacteriales; family Nocardioidaceae; genus Nocardioides. The sequence goes on along the minus strand of NZ_DATJTA010000101.1, from coordinate 16,283 downwards.
TCCGCACGGACCCGGTCACCCGCGAGGACGTTGCCCAGGAAGCGCACCTGGAACGACAGGATCCGGTCGCGGCCTCCCGCCCAGCGGGCCAGCATGGTCTGCAGGTAGCCCATGTTGAGCGGGCCCTGGTTGACCGGACGCGGGTCCAGGCCGAGCTCCTCCAGCAGCCGGGAGTCGAAGTGGATCCGGTTGGGGTCGCCCAGCAGGGCAGCCATCACCTTCATCTTCTCCGGGTCGACGTCCAGCTCGTGGGGCGGGACCACGGTGCCGACGGCGACCGGCGCGCTCATGCCGCTCCCCTGCGGGGGAAGACGATCGAGTTGTAGCAGTTCGCCACGTGGGTCCCCTCCTGGTGAAGGTCGAGCTCGTAGCCGACGATGTCGAAGGCGCCGGCCCGGCGGCCGACCTTGCGGACGACCGAGACCACGCGGCCCGAGACGGCGTACGTCGCCCCGGCCTCGAGCGGGCGGTGCAGCGTCGTGCGGTGCTCCCCGAACATCGGGCCGTCGTCGGCCGACGCGTCGAACCAGGCGAACAGGTCGTCCCAGGTCATGCCCATGCCGCCGACGCCGGCCATCCAGGCCAGCACCGGGTGGGGCGTGGTCTCCCACGGGTCGTCGAGGAGCGTGTCGGCGACCAGCCAGCAGCGCCAGACGTCGAGCGAGTAGCTGCCCCCCGGGAACTCCCGTCCGACCCGGTCGCCGTAGTCGGTCTCAGACATTGCGCTCCTGATTCTCCCAGAACGGCCGGCGCAGCTCCCGCTTCAGGATCTTGCCGGTCGGCGCCTTGGGCAGCTCGGTCACGAACTCGACCGACCGCGGCTTCTGGTAGCTCGCCAGCTGGCTCTTCGCCTGGTCGATGATCTGCTGCTCGGTGGCCTCCTGGCCCGGCTTCAGCACGACGAACCCCTTGACGGTCTCGCCCCACTCCTCGTCCGGTACGCCGATGACCGCGACCTCCAGGACGGCGGGGTGCGACGCGATCGCCTCCTCGACCTGGACGGAGTAGATGTTCTCCCCGCCCGAGATGATCATGTCCTTGGCGCGGTCGACGATGTAGACGTAGCTCTCGGAGTCCCAGGTGGCGACGTCGCCGGTCCACATCCAGCCGTCCCGCAGCGTCCGCGCCGTGAGGTCGGGACGGTTCAGGTAGCCGGACATGTTGGCGGGGCTCTTGACCACGATCTCGCCGGGGGTCATGCCGTCGCGCGGGACCTCGTTGCCGTCCAGGTCGACGACCCGGACCTGCGTCACGAAGCCCTCCCGCCCGCAGGAGCGCAGCCGCTCGGGGTGGATGCCCCGGACGGCGTCGAGGTGGTCCTCCTGGGAGAGGAACGTCATCGTCGTGCCCTCGGTCTGCCCGTAGCCCTGGATCAGGGTGCACGGGAAGGAGTCGAGGGCCTGGCGCACGATGTTGGACGGCATCGGGCCGCCGCCGTACTGGATGTTGCGCAGGCTGGAGAGGTCGTAGCCGGCGAAGTTCTCCTGCGCCATCATCCAGTTCAGCATCGTGGTGACGCCGAGGAAGGCGGAGACCTTCTCGTTCTCGATCAGGTCGAGGGCGAGCTTGGGCTCGAAGTTCATCAGCACGAGCGGGCACCCGTGCTTCATGTAGTTCATCGCGAGCACGACGGGGATGTGGTACATCTGCCCGGTCAGCATGTAGACGTCGTCGGGCACGATCCGCTCGGCCACGGTCTGGTTGAGCATGCCGGCAGCCGCGCTGCGGTGCGTGTGCAGGGCGCCCTTGGACTCGCCGGTGGTGCCGCCGGTGTAGAGCAGGAAGAACGGGTCGTCGTCCGCGATCAGCGAGCTGGTCGCGATCTCCAGGGTCGACGACCGCTGGATCAGGTCGTCCAGGGTGCCGTCGGACGACTCCCCGAACTCCAGCCAGTGCGGTACGTCGACGGAGCGCTTGATGTCCTCGAGCGCGTCACGGAACTCGGCCTGGCCGATCACGACCTTGGGGGCGGCGTCCTTGACGACGGACTGCAGCGCCGGACCGGCGAGGCGCCAGTTCAGCGGCTGAGTCACGAGACCCGCCCGGCCGGCGGCGAAGTAGAGCGCCTGGAACTCCACGCAGTTGCGGGAGAGCATGGCGACCCGGTCGCCCTTCTCCAGGCCGAGCCCGAGCAGCCCGTTGGCGAGGCGCCGGACCAGCTCGTCGAATTCCGCCCAGGTCACGCGCCGGTCGTTCGGCGCGTCGTACACGGCCTGCCGCTGCGGCGTCAGGGACGCCCACTTGGCAGGGATGAGCCCTTGGTTCATCAGTACGCCTTGTCGAGGTCGAGGTGCAGGGTCCGGAAGCGCAGCACGCCGGCGTCCTCGACGATCGTCGAGGAGTACACGCCGGCGGAGAGCAGGGAGATCGCCCCGTCCTCCGTGGCCACGAGGGTCAGGTAGTGGGTCGTCTTCGTGACCCCGTCCGCCTCGCCCTCGACGATGAGGTTGGAGTTGATGTGCCGACGCTGGTCGGTCTGCGTGGCCAGCGAGTCGCCCATCAGCTTCATGATCGCGTCACGGGACTCGAAGGCGATCCGGTCGCCTCCGGCGACCACGAGGGAGAAGACCGCGTCCTCGGTGAAGAGGCCGGCCATGGTCTCCAGGTCGCCGCTGTCGTAGCAGAGCGAGTAGGTGTTGGCGAGATTCTCGATGGCGGAGCGTTCGGGCATACGGGCCTCCTCACACGGGTTCGCATCCGACCGCGAACCTATTGCTGCGTATTGTGCGCATGGTTTGGGTCACATGTCCACCATCACACCGCAGCCACGGACCTCCCGCAGCGATAGCCGAAGACCATCGCCGGCCCGAGGGTGCCGCCCGCGCCGCCGTAGACCATCCCCGTGGGCGCGGCCATCGCGTTGCCGACGGCCCACAGGCCGGGGATGGGAGCGCCCTCGACGTCGAGCACCTCGCAGTCCACGGTGGTACGGGGGCCACCCTTGGTGCCGAGGCTGCTGGAGTGGATCGGCGCGGCGAAGTACGGCGCCCGGTCGATCCGGCCGAGGGTGGACATCGTCCCGGGGTAGAGGTCCCGGTCGCCGCACCACCCGTCGTACGCCGAGTCGCCGCGGCCGTGGTCGTCGTCGCGTCCGCGGTCGCTGAGCTCGTTCCACCGGTCGACGGTGGAGCGCAGCGCGCCCGGGGGTACGCCGATCCGCCCGGCGAGCTCCTCGAGCGTGTCCGCCCGGTCGAGCCAGTCCGGGGCCGGGCCGCCCGGCGGGACGCCGTAGCCGCCGTAGGAGTCCAGGAAGCCCTGGTCGAAGACGATCCAGGCGGGCTGGTTCTCGTAGGCGAAGCGCGTCGGGTGGAAGACGTGGAAGGCCGCGCCGAGGGCGTTGTAGTTGGCGGCCTCGTTGGTGAACCGCCGACCCTCGTCGTTGACCATGATGGTGCGCGGCAGGGTGCGCTCGCGCTGGACCAGCTGGATCCCGTGGCCGGAGTACTGCTCGCCCTCGAAGCCGGGGATGGCGACGACCGGGACCCACCACGCCTCGCGCATCACCCCGAGCCCGGCGCCGACCCGCATCGCCATCCGCAGACCGTCCCCGGTGTTGCTCGGGGCACCGGGCGAGTGGCTGAGCGGACCGCGCAGGAACGCGGCGACCAGCTCCGGGTCGCGCTCGAACCCGCCGGTGGCCAGCACGACCCCGCGCCGGGCGCCGACCCGGGTGCCGTCGGCGAACTCGACGCCGACGACCCGACCGTCCTCGGTGACCAGGCGCGTCGCCTCGGCCCCCGTCTCCACCCGGACGCCGTGGTCGAGCAGGCCCTTGAACAGCGCACCGAGCAGCCCGCGGCCCAGACCTTCGAGGCGCTGCGCGGCTCGACGCTCGTCCTCCTCGGGGGTGAGGAAGCCGGTCCCACCCCCGACCGGCGTCTCGGCGACGTACATGGAGCGCCGTACGCCGAGGAACCGGTCCGCCCACTCCCCCAGCTCGTCGAAGGAGAAGAGCGTCGGCTCGGTCGAGCGCCCGCCGCCGGGCTTCCCGCCGGGGAACTCCGGGTGGTAGTCCGGGTAGCCGGGGACCAGCCGCATCCGCAGCGGCGTGCGCTCCTCGGTCCACTCGAGCATCTCGTCGACGGTGGAGACGAACGCGTCGGTGAACTCCGGCCGGATCAGGCCGTTGGACAGCGCGGTGAGGTAGTCGCGCGCCTCGTCCGGAGAGTCGGAGACCCCGTGCTCGGCCTGGTAGCGGTTGGCCGGCAGCCAGGCGACACCGCTCGAGAGCGCGGTCGTGCCACCGAGCACGCCGGCCTTCTCGAAGAGCGCGACGTCGGCACCCTGGTCCGCGGCGACGAGGGCCGACATCATGCCGGCGCAGCCGCTGCCCAGCACCACGACGTCGTGGGTCCGGTCGAAGCTCGGCCCGGCGGCCATCACGTCGCCTGGTGGTAGTGGGCGCGCAGCCAGCCCAGGTCTCCCCCGGCGAGCACGGAGGGCCAGTCGGCCGGGCGCGGCTCGCCGTACACGAGGCTGCGGTCGGCCGTCGGCAGGGTGGCGGCGTAGGCGGCCACCGGCAGGTAGTACATGTACGACATCACCCGCTCGCGGATCCGCCAGCCGCGCGCGGTCCGCTGGTAGGCGTCGTGGTAGCGGAGTGCGACGAGGAGGGTCTCGCCGTTGCGCACCACCTCCGCGTGACCGCTGACCAGGCCGTGCGCCCGGTCCGGGTCGTCGTCCTCGAACCGCGAGATCGACGAGTGCACGAAGTGGTTCGTCGCCCCGAGGACGGCGAACCGGCCGGCGTACGCCTCCTCGATCGCCGCCAGGCCGTGCGCGTCGAAGACCCCGTCGGCCGAGCCGAGCCGCGCGTCGTCGGTGAACAGCGTCGGCAGGCCGACCAGGTCGCGCTCGTCCATGACGAAGCCGTAGAGCGCGACCAGGTCCGCGATCTGCTGCTTGTCCTCGATCCGCCGCAGCCGGTCCTCGAGGTCGCGGGTCATCGCACGGCATCCTCGGTCTGGCGCGGCCCGAAGGAGTTCATCGCCAGCGGCGCGAGGGAGTCGACGAACGCCGTGCGCACGACGGCGATCCGCTTGGCGGCGATCTTCCACCGCTCGGCGGTGCGGACCATGTCGTCGCTGTAGCGGCCCCACACGAAGCGGGCCTCCCCCGACGCGTGGGTCGTGATCGCCAGGAAGCACGAGTCGACCCGGACCACCCGAGCGTCGCCATCGGCCGGCAGCTCGCGGGCCTCGACGTTGGTCACCATGTGGTGCGCGACCTGGACGTCGGAGGCGGCGAACTTCCGGTAGAGGTTCAGGAACTGCTCGGCCCCGCGGCTCTCGCCGTCCTGGCGCGCGAGGACCACGTCGGGGACCACGATCTCGGCCAGGCCGTCGATGTCCTTGGCGTCGACCAGCCGCTGGTACTCGTGCAGCAGCGCCTGCGCGGCGTGCTGCCTCTCGAGCTCGGCCAGGAGCTGTGCGTCGTTCGTCATCGCTGGTCTCCGATCAGTAGCTGCGCGGCAGGCCGAGGACGTGCTCGGCGACGTAGTTGAGGACCATCTCCTGGCTGATCGGCGCGATCCGGTTCAGCCGGGACTCCCGGAAGTACCGCTCGACGTGGTACTCGCGGGCGTAGCCGTAGCCGCCGTGCACGTTGATCGCGACGTCGGCGGCGTTGAAGCCGGCCTCGCTGGCCAGGAACTTCGCCTCGTTGGCCTCGCGGCCGCACGGGACGTCGTTGTCGACCATCCACGCGGCCTTCTCGCAGATGGCGGTCGCGGCATCCAGGCGGATCCGCGCCTCGGCGAGCTGCCCGGCGATGAGCTGGTTCTGGCCGATCGGGCGACCGAAGACCACGCGCTCGTTGGCGTAGTTGACCGCCCGGCGCAGCGCCGCCTCGCCGAGCCCGAGGGCCGCGTTGGCCGAGATGACGCGCTCGGCGTTGAGGCCGCCCAGGATGACCTTGAAGCCCTCGCCGACCTCGCCGATGACGTCCTCGTCGGCGACGAAGAGGTCGTCGATGAACAGCTCGTTGGTGTCGACGGCGTTGCGGCCGAGCTTGGGGATCTCGCGGATCTTGACGTGCTCGGGGTCCAGGGTCGCGAACATCAGCGTCAGGCCGCGGTGCGCCTTGCCCTCGCGCGGCGAGGTGCGCACGAGCAGGAACATCCGCTCCGCCTCCTGCGCCTTGGTGATCCACACCTTCTTGCCGGTCACCAGCCAGCCGCCGTCGACCTTGCGGGCCGCAGTCTGGAGGTTGAGCGTGTCGGTGCCGGCGTCCGGCTCGGTCACGGCGAAGGAGACGTGCAGGTCGCCGGAGACCGCGCGCGGGAGGAACCGCTGCTTCAGGCTCTCGCTGCCGTGCCGGATCAGGGGCTCGAAGCCGAAGATCCCGATGTGCACGGCCGAGCAGCCGGCCATGCCCGCCCCGGAGGCGGAGATCTCGCGCTCGACGATCGCGGCCTCGGTCACGCCGAGCCCGCCCCCGCCGTACTCCTCGGGGATGCTCAGGCCGAGCCAGCCCGCCTCGGCGACGGCGTTGTAGAAGTCCCAGGGGAACTCGTGGGACTCGTCGTGCTCCATCCAGTACGTGTCGTCGAACTTGGAGCACATGGCCCGGACGGCCTCACGGATGGCCTCGTGGGTCTCGTCCACTGCGAAGTCCATGGATCCTCCTGGTCTCTCTGGTCGCTCGGAGAGGCTCGACCAGCGTCGACCTCAGTTGCTTATCATAGTTATCATTGAGTGGCGCGGATGTCACCCCCTGGTCCGGGGACTGGCCGGCCCGGCGGACCAGCTCCATCGCGGCCACGGTCAGTCCGGCCATGGCGAGCCAGGCCCAGTCCCGCCCCCCGTGCGTGGACAGCACGCCGAAGCCCATCGGCCCGACCGCGGACCCCAACCCGCTGCCGACCTGCAGCACTCCGCTGGCCGACCCCGGACGGGAGGTACGCCGGACCACCGCGAGCAGGAGCAGCGCCGGCCAGGTCCACGCCGCGACCAGGCCGAGGATCACTCCCCCGGCGACCAGCCAGCGGCGTACCCCGGGCATCGACGCGCCGGCGTCGACCCCGAAGAGCCCGACCCCGACCAGCGCGAGCGCGAGCACGGCCAGCCCCATCACGACGTACAGCAGGCGGAGGTCGTCCACGGGCCGGGAGTCGAGGTAGCCGCCCGACAGCAGGCGCACGAGCACCGCGGCCAGGCTGCCCGCGGACACCACCGCGGCCGCCTCGACGCCACTCAGGCCCGTGGAGACGAGCGTGAGGACGGCGAAGCCCGTCAGGGTCGCGACCGAGAGCGTGCCGAGTCCCGCGGCCGCCACGACCGGCACGGTGCGCAGGGGCGCCACCACAGGGTCGCCCTCGGCCGCGCGGGCCGGACGCCCGCGAGGCCCGGCCTCGCCGGAGCGTCGCGCCGCCGCACCGGCGACGCGCATGCAGCCGAGGGCCGCCAGCACCGCGAGCGGCAGCACCGCACCGAGCGCCATCGACCACCGCCAGCCGTGCTGGCTCGCGACCACCGGGAGCGACGCACCGGCCACCGCCATCAGCAGCGGCGGTGCGCACTGCTTGAACCCGAGCACGGAGGCCCGGCGCCGCAGCGGGGCCATCCGCACCACGAGCAGGTTGCTGGTGGGCGAGCAGAGTGCGTAGCCCACCCCGGCGAGCATCATCACGACGACCAGAGCCGGCCAGGAGTCGACGAGGATCGCCGCACCCACCAGGCAGCCACCTGTGACGACCGCACCCAGGGCCGCCACGCTGGGCCAGCCGCGGACGTCCGCGGCACGTCCGGCCACGGGCGCGGCGAGGGCCGTGACCGCCCAGAACGCCGAGACGGCGAGACCGAGCCCGGTCTCGCCGAACTCCAGGTCGGTCGACAGCTCGACCGACAGCAGCCCCACCAGCGTCGGGACGACGATCGCCGTGCCGAGCAGCACCAGCGCGAGCATGGCCACGACCCAGGTCGGGGCCCGCCAACTGGCGCCGGCGGTCACTCCACGATGCTCAGCGCGATCTCCGGGCAGGAGTCGACACCCAGGGCGGCGGCGTCCTCGAGCTCCTCGGGAACGTCACCGTCGAACTTCACGATGACCTGACCCTCGTCGACGGTCACGTCGTACACGTCGGGAGCAGACATGCGGCACAGCCCGTGCCCCTGGCACTTGTCGAGATCGGCGACAATCTTCATCGAGACGCTCCTTGCTGGATGGACTGCTTTCTCCGGGACAGGCCCACCTTCTCGTGCCCGAGCCCTCGGGATCTTCACGCATCCCTTGACTCTTCCCTCGGTATAACTATTATCATGATCTGGCTCACCAGGGAAGCCCGCGCCGAGGAGGATGCATGTCTGAGAAGTCCCGTTGTCCCGTGGTCCACTTCGACCACCACTCGGCCGAGCACGCGGGCGACCACGTGGGGGTCTACCGCAAGCTGCGCGACGAGTCGCCGGTGGCGTGGACGGAGGCGCACGGGGGCTACTGGGTGATCTCGAACTACGCCGCGCTGTTCCAGGCCTCGCGCGACGACGACCTGTTCTCCTCCGCCCGCCACGACGAGTACGGCGGCCCCGGGCTGTCGGTCACGATCCCCAAGGCCCCGACGGCGTTCCACATCCCGATCGAGCTCGACCCGCCGGACTTCCGCCCCTACCGCAAGGCGGTCAACCAGGTCACGGCACCGGCGGCGGTCGAGAACCTCGACGAGGTCATCAAGCACTACGTCACCGGCTTCATCGACTCGATCATCGAGAAGGGCGAGGCGGACCTCGCGATCGTGGCCTCGGTGCCCGCAGCGGTGACCATCGACTGGCTGGGCCTGGACCCCTCGGAGTACCAGAACTACGTCGACGGCATGCACACCCTGGTCTCCGCGGCGCCCGGCTCGCCGGAGTACGTGCACGCCGCCGAGGTCGCCGTGCCGTGGGTCAGCCGCACCGTGCGCGAGCACATCGCCCACCGCCGCGAGCACCCCACCGACGACGCGACCACCCACTTCATCAACGTCGAGGTCGACGGCCGCCGGATGGACGACGACGAGGTCTACTCGATCCTCGAGCTCGTCATCTCCGGCGGCGTCGGCACCACCGCGTCCCTGGTCACGCAGTCCCTGGTGTGGCTCTACCAGAACCCCGACCAGCGTCAGCGCCTCATCGACGACCCCTCGATGGTCGACATCGCGGTCGAGGAGTTCCTCCGGGTCTTCTCCCCCACCCAGGCCCTCGCCCGCACGATCATGGAGGACACCGAGTTCCAGGGCTGCCCGGTCCGCAAGGGCGACCGCGCCCTGCTCGCCTGGGCATCGGCGAACCGCGACCCCGAGCAGTTCGAGAACCCCGACGAGGTCGACATCACCCGCTGGCCGAACCGGCACGTGGCCTTCGGCCTGGGCATCCACCGCTGCGCCGGCTCGCACCTGGGCAAGGCGATGGCCCGCGAGATGATCCGTCAGGTCCTCGCGCGGATGGGCGACTACGTCGTCGACCTCGACAAGCTCGTCACCTACCCCGACCAGGGCACCAACGCCGGCTTCCACTCGATCCCGGTCACGTTCACCCCCGGCGAGCGGCTGCTGGGCGAGACCCCGCTGTTCGGCGAGCACTACACCAAGGCCGGGGTCTGAGCGTGGGCGACCGGGCCGGCCTGGACCTCGAGCACGGGCACCTCGTGGTGGTCGGCGGTGGCCTCGCCACCGTCCGGGTCGTCACGACCCTGCGGCGCAAGAAGTTCCGCGGCCCCGTCACCGTGCTGTGCGCCGAGCAGGACGCGGCGTACGACCGGCCCCCGCTCTCCAAGGACGTGCTCGCCGGCGACGCCGACACCGCGCCGCTGCCGTTCGACGTCACGAAGCTCGAGGTCGACCTCCGGCTCGGCACCCGGGCGGCCGCCCTGCGCAGCACCCCCGACGGCGGGACCGTGGTCACGGAGGCCGGCGAGGAGATCGCGTACGACGCCCTCCTGCTCGCCACCGGCGCGGAGCCGGTCCGGCTCCCGGGCGACGGCGAACAGCTCACGCTGCGCACCCTCCCCGAGGCCCTGGCGCTGCGCGAGCGGCTCACCCCCGGAGCCCGGGTCGTGATCATCGGAGCCAGCTGGATCGGGGCGGAGGTCGCCACGGCGGCCCACCGCGCCGGCTGCGAGGTCACCTGCGTCGAGTACGGCCCGCAGCCGCTCGCCGGCGCGCTCGGCGCCGAGGTCGGTGCCGCGACGCTCCCCTGGTGGGCCGGCATCACGCTGCTCACCGACACCGCTGTCGCGCGCGTCGAGAGCGACGGCGTACACCTCGCGGATGGCCGGGTCCTGCCCGCGGACCTCGTGGTCACCGGGGTCGGCGTCCGGCCCGACCTGGCGTGGCTCGCGGGGAGCGGGCTGGCCACCGGTCGAGGGATCCTCACCGACGACCGGTGCCGGACCAACCTCCCCGGCGTGCTGGCGGTCGGCGACGTCGCCCAGCGCTGGAGCGAGCGCACCGGCGCGCACCGCCTGATCGAGCACTGGGACGACGCCAGCATGGTCGCGACGGCGGCCGTCGCCAGCCTGCTGACGCCCGACGCAGGGCCGTCGTACGACCCGGTCCCGTACTTCTGGTCCGACCAGTTCGGCCGCAAGCTCCAGTACGTCGGCGCGCACGAGGACGGCGACGACGTCGAGGTCCGGCTCGGCGACGACGGGTCGCTGGCCCGCGCCGCGTGGAGCCGCGACGGTGTCCTGACGGCCTGGCTCGGCGTCGACGCGACCAAGGACGTGGTGAAGGCCCGGGCCGCGGTCGGCGGCCCCGCCTCGGCCGTGGACTAGGGCCGAATGGAGCCCCGGACCGCGGCCCCCTCCCCCGACCCGACCCGTCTGGCCCCGTGGGCGGCGATCTGCCTGATCGTCGCGATCGGCGTCAACGTGCGCGCGATCTTCGGGGCGACGCCGCCCCTCGTGCCGCTCATCAGCGACGACCTCGGCATCAGCGCGACCACCGCGAGCCTGCTCACCGCCATGCCGGTGCTGGCCATGGGGCTGTGCGCACCGTTCGGGCACGCCCTGTCGCGCCGGTACGGCGGCGACGCGGCGATGCTGGTGCTCTTCGTGCTGCTCGGCCTGGCCGAGCTGTCCCGGCCCCTGATCGACTCCCCCGTCCCGCTCGTGATCACCGCGGGTCTGATCGGCGGCGCGCTCGGCGCGCTGTCGACGCTGGTGCCGGCGTTCATCGCCCACCACCTGCCCCGCCTGCGCGGACTGGCCACCGGCATCTACTCCACCTCGATGGCCCTGGGCGTGGGCCTGGCCGCGGGGACCGCCCAGCCGCTGACCGACGCCCTCGGCGACTGGCGGCTGACGCTGTCGATCTGGGGGGTCACGGCGCTCCTCCTCGTCGCCGCCCTGCTCGTCGCCCGCGCGCGCGGCGCTCGGCTTCCCGCCCACGCCGGACCCAGCGTCCGGGTGCGGCTGCCGCTGCGGGAGGGCCGGGCCTGGTTCCTCACCGCGATCTCCAGCGTGGCGATGGTCCTCGGGTTCGGGGTGATCGCCTGGCTGCCCAGCCTCTTCATCGAGGCCGGCATCGCGCCCGCGACGGCCGCCGCCTACCTGGTCGTCTTCCAGACCATCCAGATCGTCTCGATCCTGTCCCTGGCGCCGCTCACCGACCGCATCGACGGACGACGGGGCGTGTTCGCCACGGTGATGCTGACCTCGACCGCGGGCCTCGTGCTGCTCGTCGTGGATCCGTCGGGGATGGCGATCCCCGGTGCGCTGCTCGCCGGGTTCGGCATCGGCGGGATCAGCTCCCTGGCCCTGGTGAAGGTCCACGACGAGGCACGCGACGCCGCCGACGCCACCCGCCTCAGCGCGATGGCGATGCTCTTCTCCTTCACCGCCGGCGCCCTCAGCCCCCTGCTGGTCGGCGCCCTGCAGGACTGGAGCGGCAGCCTCCGGCCGGGCTTCACGGTGATGCTCGGCGTCAGCGTGGCCAGCCTGCTGCTGCTCGTCCGCATGCGCCCCGCGCACCCGGCGCGCGACACCGTCCACCCGGACCCGGAGCGCGCCGTACCCACGCCCCTTCCCTAGCTGTCCCACGTGCCGCGGCGCAGCGCCGTACGGCACCCCCACCGAGAGGAGACCCACCATGCCCGGAATGTGGTTCGAGGAGTTCGAGGCCGGCCAGGAGTTCAAGCACCCCTGGAGCCGGACCGTCACCGAGATGGACAACATCCTGTTCACCTCGATCACCATGAACCCCGCGCCGATCCATCTCGACGCCGAGTACATGTCGACCCAGCCCCACGGCCAGCGGCTGATGAACAGCCTGTACACCGCCGGCCTGATCGGCGGGATGATCGTCTACGACCTCACCATGGGCACGACGCTCGGCAACCTGGGCTACACGAAGTTCGACTTCCCGAACCCGGTCTTCCACGGCGACACGATCCGCGCCGAGAGCACCATCCTCGGCAAGCGGGAGTCCAAGAGCCGGACCGACTCGGGCATCGTGAACTTCGAGCACCGCGGATACAACCAGCGCGACGAGCTCGTGCACATCGCCCACCGCGCGGGCCTGATGCTCAAGCGGCCCACGGACGCCTGACGACCTGCTCCGGACATGACAGAAGGGCCGCCCGAACCGGGCGGCCCTTCTGTCGTTGCCGAGTCGTTGCCGTGGTTCAGGCGGAACGGCCGGCGAGGACGCTCTCCTCGAAGCCGATGCTCTCCAGGTCGCGCAGCGGCGCCACGACCTCGCGTCCGACGCGCTCGAGGTACGCCTCGGTCTGCTCCGCGTCCATCCCGGGCCAGTGCGGCCGGACGAGCAGCGGGCCGATGGGCAGCCGCGCCGCGATGTCGCGGATCTGCTCGCGCACCTGCTCGCCGGTACCGAGCAGGACGTGGTCCTTGACGTTCTCCAGGAAGTCGCTCTCGACCCGCTCGCGGTCGAGCAGCTGCATCCCCTGGCCGGCGTACGACACGTACTTGACGCGGGCGACGTCCGCGAACGACGTGAGCGCGTCCTCGAAGGAGTCCCCGAGCTGGAGCTCGCGGCGCAGCGGGAACTTGTTGAGCGGGAGCTCGTGCTGGAGGCGCTCGTCGACGTACGCGCCGATCAGCTCCTCGACCTGCTCGATCGTCTGCTGCGGGGTGATCGTCCAGACGTCGCCGTGCCGCGCGGCGCGGCGTACGCCGGTCTCCTTCATCGCACCCAGCCAGATCGGCGGCCGCGGCTGCTGGACCGGACGCAGGTGGGTGGGCCGGTCCTCGATGTCGAAGAACTTCCCGTGGTGCGTGACCCGGTCGGAGGTCCAGAGCTTGGTCATCACCTCGATGAGCTCCTCGAGCAGCGAGTAGCGCTGCTTGAAGGGCTTGTCGAAGACCTCGTACTCGTGCGGCAGGTAGCCGGTGCCGATGCCGACCACCAGCTTGCCGCGGGTGATCACGTCCAGCGTCGCCAGGTCCTCGGCGAGCTGCACCGGGTGCTGCACCGGACCGACCAGGACGGTCGTCCCGATCCGGACGTGGTCGTCGAGCTCCGCGGCGAGACGGGCCAGCAGCGGGATCGGCTGGAACCAGCGGAAGCCGTCGTACAGGTAGTGCTGACCGATGGTCAGGTAGGTGAACCCCGCCTTCTGCGCGGCCTCGACCTTGCGCAACATCAGGTCGAGGTGCTCGGTGGGCGAGACCGAGACCGGCTGGTCGCCCATCAGGATGCCGAACTCCATGCGTGTTTCTCCTCTGCGCCGTCGCCGGCTGGGTGGGTCGTTACTTCGCCGTCAGGCCGCCGTCGACCGGGATGGTGACCCCGGTGACGAAGCTCGACATGTCGCTGGCCAGGAAGAGCGCCACCTGGGCGATCTCCTCCGGCTGCGCGGCGCGGCCCAGCGGGATCTGGGCGAAGAACGCCGCCTTCCGCTTCTCGGTCTCCTCCGGGCTGGCCCGGAAGAAGGCGGGCAGGCCGGGGGTCTCGACCGAGCCCGGCGCGATGGCGTTGACGCGGATCCCGTCGGGAGCGAGCGCGAGGGCCATCGAGCGCACCAGGGCGATCACGCCGCCCTTGGTGAAGGAGTACATCGGGCTGAACGGCGAGCCCACCAGGCCCGAGGTGGAGCTGGTGAAGATCACCGAAGCGTTGTCGGCGGCCTTGAGCGCGTCCGTCAGGTAGCCGGAGAGGAAGAAGCTGGCGCGGGCGTTGATCTCGATGCCCGTGTCCCACTCCTCCACCTGCATGTCCAGGCCGGCCGCGCCGGGGATACCGACGTTGTTGTAGAGGACGTCGAGCCTGCCGTGCTCGGCGGTGACCTGCTCGGCCAGCGCCTTGAGGGCGTCGAGGTCGCGTACGTCAACGACGCACGCCGTCGCGGAGCCGCCGGCGGACCGGATCCCCTCGACGACCTCCTTCGCCGCCTCCGCGTTCATGTCGACGACGTAGACGTGGGCGCCGTGGGCGGCGAACGTCTCGGAGCCGGAGCGTCCCATTCCCGAAGCGCCGGCGGTGACCAGCGCGACCTTGTTCTCGAGCAGCATGTGGTGTGGTGCCTTTCCTTCAGTTCGGCGCGTTCCGGACGGACGACTCGGGTGCGATCACGTGCCCGGCGGGCGGGTGATGCCGGCGAGGGCGTACTGGATGTGCTTGACCTCGAAGAACTCGGCGTACCCGTCCTCGCCGAGCTCGCGGCCCACGCCGCTGCGGCCGGGGCCGCCCCACGGCGCGTCCGGGCGCATGCCCGAGCCGCCGTTGACGGTGACCGTGCCGGCGCGGATCCGGCGGGCGACCGCGATCGCCTCGTCGAGCGGGCCGAAGACGTTGGACGCCAGGCCGTAGCGGGTGTTGTTGGCCAGCTCGACGGCGTGGTCGACGTCGCGGTAGCCGAAGACCATGGCGATCGGGGCGAAGAACTCGGTGTCGGCGAGCGGGTCGTCCGGGTCGACGCCGCGCAGCACGCCGGGACGCAGGTACGACCCCTCGTCGAGGCCCTCGGGACGGCCGCCGCCGGCACCCCAGGTCGCGCCGCGGGCCAGCAGCTCCTCGACCCAGCCCTCGACCCGGGCGCGGTGCGCCTCGGAGATGACCGGTCCGACGACGCTGGCCTCGTCCTGCGGGTCGCCCACGACGACGCCGGCGATGAACTCGTCGGCCAGGCGGCAGAACTCGTCGACCTGATCCTCGGGGACGAGGATGCGGCTCCAGGCCGCACATCCCTGACCGGCGTTGCGGGCGAAGCGCAGGATCGACGCGCCGACGGTGGCGGCGAGGTCGGCGCTGGGGAGGATGACGTTGGGGCTCTTGCCGCCGAGCTCGAGGACGGCCTTGCTGAGCGAGCCGAGCGCGCCCTGGGCCATCACCTGGGCGCCGACGGCGTCGGAGCCGGTGAACGACACCAGGTCGACGTCCGGGTGGCCGGTGAGGTGGATCCCGACCTCGGGACCACCGACGACCAGGTTGACGACACCCTCGGGCAGGCCGACCTCGTCGAGGAGCTCGATGATCCGCAGGGTGCTCCACATGCCCTGGGGCGACGGGAGCACCACGGCCGTGCAGCCGCTCGCGATCGCGCCGCCGAGCTTCCAGACCAGGAGGTTCAGCGGGTAGTTGTACGCCGGGAGGCAGGCGACGACGCCGACGGGCTCGTAGCGCAGCAGGCTGCCGGACGCGACGGGGGTGTCGTAGTGGCCGAGGGCCTGCTCGTAGCCGCCGCGCGGACCGCGGACCGCCATCTGGGCGTACCAGCGCAGCACCTCGATCGGCCCGCCGACCTGCATGCTGCGGCACGCGGCGATCGGGGTCCCGACCTCCGAGGCGATGAGGCGGGCGAGCGGCTCCATCTCGCGCTGGAGGATGTCGGCGAAGCGGTTGAGCGCGTCGGCACGCTGCTGGGGACCCCAACTGCGCCACTCGTCCGAGCGGAAGGCACGCTGGGCGGAGGCCACGGCGGCGTCGACCTGCTCCACGGAGCTGGTGACGACCTCGCCGAGCGGCGATCCGGTCGACGGGTCCGACGAGACCAGGGAGGCACCCGAGGCCCCGTCGATCCACCGGGAGTCGATGTAGGTGCTCGTGCTCCGCTTCTCCACTGACATCACGTCTCCTGACAAGATTTGCTCGTGCCCCCGGGGGCACCCCGACCCCAAGACCATAGCAATGATGAACATGAACTGGAACACCTTGCGTTATTTATGTTTATGATTCATAGCAATAGTGGCCCGAGGTCCGAGGAGTGCGCGTGTCCAAGCAGGTGAAGCAGCTCGATCGGGTGATCATCCGGTTCGCGGGTGACTCTGGTGACGGGATGCAGTTGACGGGTGACCGGTTCACCTCGGAGTCGGCGGTGTTCGGCAATGATCTGATGACGCTGCCGAACTTC
>NZ_DATJTA010000100.1:0-11667 GCF_035503875.1 Nocardioides sp. | reverse complement strand
AACCCGCGTATATCAGTCTGACCGCGCGTCGCCAACGACACGCTCACCAGCCACCCACGACGACGAAGCACGAGGCGCCCGCCCGAACCATCGGGACGGGCGCCTCACCCTGCCGCTTGACAGGAGGTCGCTACATATCAGGTGTACCGAGCCAGGACGTTGGTAGCAGGCGCGTCGGCTTGAACGGGTGAGAGCCTCCGAGTGGGGTGTGGCTTGTCTAGGACCGCTCCCACCCTCGGAGGCTCTCGTGTCTCACCGTAATGCTCGTACGACGTTCCAAGGTCGGCTGCTGATCGTGCAGCGCCGTCGCGACGGCTGGCCTCAGGCGCACATCGCGGCGGCGATGGGCATCTCGCGCAAGTGCGTGGCCAAGTGGCTGGCCCGCTACGCAGAGGCCGGCGAGGCCGGTCTATACGAACGGTCCTCGCGTCCTCGCTCTTGCCCACGTCAAACCAGCGCCGTCGTGGAGGAGCGCATCGTCGAGTTCCGCTGCCGCGAGCGACGCGGACCGGATTGGATCGGCGCCGAGCTCGGCGTCCCCGCCCGCACCGTGTCACGCGTTATCGCCCGGAAGGGTTTACCACGGCTGGCGCAGCTGGACCCGATGAGCGGCGAGGTCATCCGAGCCAGCAAGGCGACAGCGATCCGCTACGAACGCGAACGCCCGGGCGAACTGGTCCACATGGACGTCAAGAAGCTCGGCCGGGTCCCCGACGGCGGCGGCTGGCGAGCCCATGGCCGGGGACCAGGTGACAACCGCGATCGCGACAAGACCATCGGCTACGACTTCGTCCACTCCCTCGTCGATGACCACTCCCGCTTGGCCTACTCCGAGATCCTTGCTGACGAGAAAGGTGCGACCTGTGCGGCGTTCCTCGACCGCGCGCTCGCCTACTTCGCCAGCCACGGCATCGCTCGTATCGAACGGCTGATCACCGACAACGCCTGGGCCTACCGATGGTCGCTGCGCGAGGTCTGCGCCGCGCACGGCATCCGGCAGAAGTTCATCAAGCCCCACTGTCCCTGGCAGAACGGCAAGGTCGAAAGGCTCAACCGGACCCTGGCCACCGAATGGGCCTACCGGCAGGTCTTCATCAGCAACGACGAACGCTCAGCCGCCCTTGCGCCCTGGATTGAGCACTACAACACTGAACGCCGCCACAGCGCACTCGGAGGACTCCCACCAGTCAGCCGCCTGTGACCAACGTGTTGGCCCGGTACAGCTAGGGCCGGGTCGCCAGACCGTCGAGGACCAGGTCGCAGATCCCGGCGGTCAGGCGGTCGGCGTTCGCCGCCGGGTCCTCGTGCGGCCGCTCGATGGCGACACTGAGCCCGGCGATGGTGACCGCGCCGAAGACGCTCACCGCGACCGTGGCCGGATCCTCGACCCGCCGCAACGACCCGTCCTCCACGCCCTCGGTGAGCAGCTGCTCGATGGGCTGGTAGAACGCGCCGTTGATCGCGAGCGCCAGCTCCGGCAGCCGGGCCACGCGGCCCAGGTCCCCCATCAGGGCGCGGCACAGGTACG
Source organism: Nocardioides sp. (assembly GCF_035503875.1). Classification (GTDB taxonomy): domain Bacteria; phylum Actinomycetota; class Actinomycetes; order Propionibacteriales; family Nocardioidaceae; genus Nocardioides. The sequence goes on along the minus strand of NZ_DATJTA010000100.1, from coordinate 10,139 downwards.
GGTGCTCCAGCATGATCCCGAGCTGGGCCAGCATGGCGGCCCGCAGCCGGGTCCGCGCGTCCTCGGGTCCGCTCACCGCCACTCCGACGGCGCTCGAGATCATCTCCAGGATGTCGCCCAGGAGGAACTCCAGGACGCCGTTCTTGCCGTCCAGGTGGTAGTAGATCGTCGCCTTCGGGATGCCCGTGACCTCGGCGATGTCGTCGATCTTGGTCCCGTCCAGACCGCGTTCGGCGATGAGCTCCGCCGCGTCGTACAGCCGACTGGCGAGCTTCGCCGGAATCTTCCGCATCGGCACATCCTATGTTGTACTGAGAGTCCAAACTCCCGATCCATACTCTCGGACCGTCCCACGGAGGCGCTCGTGACGATCGACCAGCAGCTGACGTACCGGCCGTGGGATCCCGACGTGATCGCCGACCCGTATCCCGTCTACCGCGAGCTGCGGGAGCGCGCGCCCGTGTTCTGGTCCGACGAGGCGAACGCCTGGGTCCTGAGCCGGTACGCCGATGTCACCGCGGCCCTCACCGACCCGGCGACGTACTCCTCGGCGTCGGGCGTCTACCCCACGCCGCCCGACGTGGACATGACCGAGCTGTTCCTGCCCATGCTGGTGATGAGCGACCCGCCCCGGCACACCCAGCTGCGGCAGATCGTCAGCAGAGCCTTCACCCCGCGCCGCATCGCCGCGATGGAGCTGGGCATCCACGCCATCGTCCACGAGCTTCTCGACGACGTCCCTGCCACCGGGACGTGGGACTTCGTCTCGGGGCTCTCCGGTCCGCTCCCCGCGATCGTCATCGCGGACATGCTCGGCATCCCCCGCGAGGACCGGGACCACTTCCGGGCCTGGTCCACGACCCTGATCCAGGGCAATCCCATCCGCGGCGAGATGGGGCCGGGGCTGGAGGCGGCAGCCGCCCTCTACGACTACTTCTCGTCGTTCCTCGCCGAACGTCGCTCGCGCCCCCAGGACGACCTGATGTCGGCGCTCGTCCAGGCCGAGGTCGACGGCCAGCACCTCAGCGAGGACGAGCTGCTGGGCTTCTGCCTCCTGCTGCTCGTGGCCGGCCACGAGACGACCACGAACCTGCTCTCCAACGGCGCCGTCCTGCTCGCCGAGCACACCGGGGTCCGCGAGCGGCTGCGCAACAACCGGGACCTGGTGCCCTCCGCCGTCGAGGAGCTGCTCCGCTACGACTCGCCGGTCCAGGGCATCGGGCGCACGCTGACCCGGCCGGTCGAGCTCTACGGACAGCGCATGGAGTCCGGCGACTCGGTGCTGCTGCTGTTCGGCTCGGCGAACCGCGACGACCACGCGTTCCCCGACGCCGAGGTCTTCGACATCACGCGGCGCCCCGAGCGACACGTCGCCCTCGGTCGTGGCATCCACTTCTGCCTCGGCGCGTCGCTGGCCCGGATGGAGACCCGGATCGCGCTCGACGTACTCCTCGACCGCCGGTCGTTCGCCTGGGACGTCGACCTGTGCGCCGCCGAGCGACTCCGCTCGGGTCCGATCCGCGGCTTCGCCTCGCTGCCCGTGCGGTGATCGGCCAGCGGGCTCGGATGGGGTTGTCCAACGGCCGCAATTGCGGCGGTTGAGCAGGTTGCCGGGTCCTCGACCCGTTCTACGGCCGCAATTGCGGCCCTGATGCGGCCGCCGACGCCGACGCCCCCCGCCGCCACACGGCCAGCGCCCCGAGGCCCAGCAGCACCGGGCCGCCGACCGTGAAGACCCGCCACACCACGAGACCCGCGACGCCGGCGGCCTCCACCTCGGACCCGGCGGCCTCGACCAGTCCGGCGAGCACCAGCGCGTCGACGACGCCGATCCCGGAGAACGGGAAGATCGTGAAGGGATAGGCGAACAGGTACGCGACCGCGATCTCCGCGAGCGCCACCTCGGAGCTGTCCAGGCCCACGAAGCGCAGGCACAGCACGAGCAGCGTGAGGTCCACGGCCAGCATCCCCACGAGCGCCACCAGCGACTGGGGGAAGCCGCGCCGGAACCGTACGACGATCTCGCTGCGGAACTCCGCGCACGACCGCGCCCAGGCCTCCGGGTCCACGCTGCGCCGGACCCGGCGGGCCGCGCGCCCGGCCCGACCGCCGACCGCCAGGGCGACCTGCTCGCTGCGGACGACGAGGAGCACCCCGACCAGGATCGCGAGCGAGATGGCGATGCTGAGCAGCTCCAGCCAGCGCGGCCCCGGTGCCCGGCCCAGCAGTCCCAGCAGCACGAAGCCACCGATCGGCGCGGCGAACCGGACCACGTAGAAGGTCAGCGTGTTCATCACCGTCCCGGCCAGGGCCTTGACGGTGGGCACGCCCCACGACCCGAAGATGCTCAGCCGGAGCGCCAGGTCGCTCGGCGGCGGGGCCAGGGACGCCATCAGGATCGCGGCCTGGTCGTTCAGCGTGGCCTGGTACGGCGAGATCCCCGGGATGTACAACGCGAGCGGCAGGGCGTTGAGCACCTGCCGGACCAGCAGGACCACCAGCAGGACCAGCGGATGCCACCAGGTCAGCAGCTTCAGGGCCGCCCAGACCTCGGCCCAGTCGACCCGGCCGATCAGCCGGACGACGACGACCGTGATGATCCCCGCGACGAGGAGCAGGCCCAGGCGGGCGACCCAGGCCGGGCGGCTGGCGCCGGTCCTCACCCGATCTCGATCACGAGTCCGACGGCTCCAGGGTGAGGACGACCTCGTCCTGCGTGAGCTCGAGGTCGCCGTCGACCAGCCGGGCGGTCACCACCCCCGTCCGGAACAGGCTCGTGAGCCACTCGTCCTGTGCGGCGACGTCCTCGACGCAGCCCATCAGGGTGGCCGCCGGCTCGCCGGACCAGGCCAGCTGGTCCCCCGTCACGTCGTACTCGGCCGTCATCGTGTTGCACCCCGCCGAGACCGCGAGTACGCCGTCCTCGAAGCTCAGCCGGACCCGGGTCCCCTCCACCAGCTCGTGACCCACCACCTCGGTCGAGGCGTACGACGAGCCGTCGAGGTCGTCGGCCGTCACCGCGGACGGCTCCGCGGTCGACGCGTCGGACGCGCTGTCGTCCTCGGACCCGCAGCCGGCGAGAGGCAGGAACGCGAGCAGCAGGACCGGGACGACCCGGCGTCTCATCAGAAGTCCACCGGGTCACGGCTGATGGGGCAGGTCATGCAGTGGCCGCCGCCGCGGCCGCGGCCGAGCTCGGCCCCCACGATCGTGATGACCTCGATCCCCGCCTTGCGCAGCAGCGTGTTGGTCAGGGTGTTGCGGTCGTAGGTCATCACCACGCCCGGCTCGAGGGCGACGGCGTTGTTGCCGCTGTCCCACTGCTGCCGCTCGGACTGGTAGACGTCGCCGCCCGTCTCGATCACCCGCAGCTCGCGCAGGCCGAGCGCCCGGGCCACGACGTCGACGAACGGGGTGCTGCCCTCGTCGATGACCTCGACGCCGGGCTCCCGGTCCGACGGCACCAGGGTGAAGGTGTGCACCCCGTCCATGATGGTCGGGTAGAGGGTCACCATGTCGCGGTCGACGAAGGTGAAGACGGTGTCCAGGTGCATCGCGGCGCGCAGCTTGGGCATCCCGGCGACGATGACCCGCTCGGCGGCGCCCTGCGCGAAGAGCGCTGCCGCGACCTGCGTGATGGCGTGCCGCGAGGTGCGCTCGCTCATGCCCACCAGGACGACGCCGTTGCCCACGGGCATCACGTCGCCACCCTCGAACGACGCCTGCCCCCAGCTCTGCTCGGCGTCCCCCCACCAGACCGTCGACCCGACGAAGTCAGGGTGGTAGGAGTAGATCGCCTGGTAGAGGAGCGTCTCCTCCTTGCGGGCCGCCCAGTAGAGCGGGTTCATCGTGAGGCCGCCGTACAGCCAGCAGGTGGTGTCGCGGGTGTAGAGCGTGTTCGGCAGCGGCGGCATGAGGTACTCGCGCGCCCCGGTCGACTCCCGCGCCAGCGCGGCGTACCCGGAGCGGAAGTCCCCGGGCAGGTCCTGGGTCGCGAGCCCACCGATGAGGAACTCCGCCAGCTCGCGTGCCGGCAGGCTCTCCAGGAAGGCGCGGGTGCCGTCGACCAGCCCGAGCCCGACCTGGTTCGGCACCACCTTGCGGTCCAGCAGCCAGTCCCGGGCGCCGGGCACCGCGAGGGTCTGCGCGACCAGGTCGTGCAGCTCGACGACGTCGACTCCGCGACCGCGCATCTTGTTGACGAAGTCCGCGTGGTCGCGCTGTGCGTTCTCGACCCACAGCACGTCGTCGAAGAGCAGCTCGTCGCTGTTGCTCGGCGTCAGTCGGCGGTGCGCGAGACCGGGCGCGCAGACGAGCACCTTGCGGAGCTTGCCGACCTCCGAGTGCACTCCGTAGGTCGAGGACACGCTCTCGGTCATCAGATCCTGCCTTTCTGTCGAGGGCAACGAGGTACTCGCGAGGTCAGAGCTCGATCCGACCGGTCCACAGGCCGATGCCGCCGATGATCGCGCCGGTCACGATCAGCGCGAACAGGGCGAGCTCCGCCGGGGAGAAGATGCGCCGGTCGTGCTCGCTGCGCGCCTTGACGTAGAGCAGCGCCGCCGGCGCGAGGAGGACTGTGGAGAGCAGCACGAACTTCATGCCCGCCGCGTCGAAGAGGAAGATCGTGTACGCCGTCGCCGCGCCCGCCACGATGGTGTCCCGGCGGCGCGCCTTGGCCGGCACGCCGTCGTACGACTCCCCCGTCAGCCCGAGCTTGAGGGCGTACGCCGCCGCCAGCAGGTAGGGCAGCAGCGCGAGGCTGGTCGACAGGTCGAGCATGAAGTTCAGCGCGTCGTCGACGAACAGTGTGAGTGCCAGCAGCGCCTGGACGCCGAGGGTGGTGGCGACGAGGGCGACGATGGGGGTGCCGGCCTCGTTCTCACGGCCGAGGAGCTCGGGGAAGTCGTCGGCGCGGGCCGGGATGAACATGACCTCGGCCGCCATCAGGGTCCAGGCCAGGTAGGCGCCGAGGACCGAGACGATGACCGCGACGCTGATGAAGATCTCGCCCCAGTCCCCCACCACGGACTCGAAGACGCCGACCATCGACGGCTGCCGGGTCGCGGCGAGCTCGGGCTGCGGCACCACGGCGTAGCTGGAGAGCGTGACCAGCGCGAAGATCGACAGCACGCTCAGGAAGCCCATGACGGTCGCGCGGCCGACGTCCTCGCGCCGCTTCGCGTAGCGGGAGTAGACGCTCGCGCCCTCGATGCCGATGAACACGAACGTCGTGATCAGCATGGTGTTGCGGACCTGCTCGTTGAGGTCGCCGAGGTCGCCGTACCCGTAGGCGGTCCAGTTGTCGGAGAAGACGCCCGCGTCGAAGTTCACGAAGAGCACGACGATGAAGACCAGGATCGGGAGGATCTTGAAGACCGTCACGATCCGGTTGATGATCGCGGCGTCGCGGACGCCGCGCGCGATCAGGTAGTGGAAGACCCACACGCCGACCGAGCCGACGGCCACGGCGAGGAAGGTGTCCCCGTCGCCGAAGCTGTCGAAGAACGCGCCGACCGTCGCGGTCATGAAGACCCAGTAGAAGGTGTTGCCCGCGACCGCGCTGGCCCAGAAGCCGATCGCGGAGTTGAAGCCGGCGTAGTCGCCGAAGCCGGCCTTGGCGTAGATGAAGACCCCGGAGTCCAGCTCGGGTTTGCGGATCGCGAGGTTCTGGAAGACGAAGGCCAGCATCAGCATGCCCGTCCCGGCGATCGCCCAGGCGATCAGCGAGCCGAGGATGCCCGTCGCGACGCCGAAGCGGGCCGGGAGCGAGAAGACGCCCGCCCCGACCATGCCCCCGACCACCATCGCGGTCAGGGTCGGGAGGCTCAGCTTCGCCACGGTCCCGCCCGCAGGCGTGCTGTCGGTCTGCGTGCTCACGTGTCCCCCTCGCGGAGCTCCGTGGGCGCGACGATATCGATCAGGAGACCCGCGGGCAATGGGGTGCGCGCGTCGAGCGCGCCCCGAGTGCTCGCCAACGTGGTACCTCCTGGTCGGAGATCCGAGCGTAGGCAAGAGGGTGACTTACCCGCCTCACGAGATTCGGGTGAGGCGGGTCGTCAGGTGGGGCGCAGGGTCAGGTCCGTCAGGGTCGCATCGCGCGGCAGGTCCAGCACGTGCAGGATCGCGTCGGCCACCGTCTCGGGCTGGATCCACGCCGCGGCGTCGTACTCCTTGCCCTCCTGGCGGTGCACCTCCTCCTGCATCGCCGTGGCGGTCCGGCCCGGGTAGACCGAGGTGACCCGGACGCCGTACGGCGCCTCCTCGGCGCGCAGCGCGTCGGCGAGGGCCTTCAGCCCGTGCTTGGTGGCGGCGTACGCCGACCAGCCCGGGTGGGCGTGCAGCCCGGCGCCGGAGTTGAGCAGCACCACCGTGCCCCGGCGGGCCCGCAGGGCGGGCAGCGCGATCCGGGTGAGGGCGGCGGGCGCGACCAGGTTCACCTGGAGCTGGTCGACCCAGGCCCCGACGCTCAGCTCGGCGACGGAGCCCAGCTCGGCGATCCCGGCCGCGTGGACGACCGAGTCGAGTCCCTCCGGCAGCCGGAGCGACTCGACGGAGTCGGGCCGCGAGAGGTCCGCGACGAGGACCTCGGAGCCGGGCAGGGCGGCCGCCAGCTGCTCGGCCCGCTCGGCCGAGCGGGCCAGCAGCACCAGCTCGTCGCCCCGCTCGAGGAGCCGGGTGGCGAGGACCGCCCCGATGCCGGAGCCGGCGCCGGTGAGCAGGTGGACGCGCGGCTGCGCGGACATCAGCGGGTGAAGACGATCTTGCCGAACAGGTCGCCGCCGGCCATGGCGGCGAACCCCTCGGCGGCGTCGGCCATCGGCAGGACCCGGTCGATCAGCGGCCGGGCGCCCGAGGCGTCGAGGAGCGCGACCAGGGAGGCCAGCTCGTCGCGGGTGCCCATCGTGGAGCCGATGACGCTGAGCTGCAGGAAGAAGATCCGGGTCAGCTCGGCGTCGTCGAGGTTCGGGCCGGACGTCGTACCCGAGGTGACGATCCGGCCGCCCGGGCGCAGCGCCCGGATGGAGTGCGACCAGGTCGCCTTGCCGACGGTCTCCATCACCGCGTCGACCTTGACCGGCAGCCGGGCGCCCGACTCGAAGACCTCGTGGGCACCGAGGTCGAGCGCCTTGGCGCGCTTGGCCTCGTCGCGGCTGGTCGCGAGCACCCGCAGACCGGCCGCTCGGGCGAGGGTGATGACCGCGGTCGCCACCCCGCCGCCGGCCCCCTGGACGAGCACCGTCTCTCCGGCCTTGAGCTGGCCCCGGGTGAAGAGCATCCGGTACGCCGTCAGCCAGGCCGTCGGCAGGCAGGCCGCCTCCTCGAAGGACAGCGACGCCGGCTTCGGGACCACGTTGCGACGCGGGACGGCGACCTTGTCGGCGAAGGTGCCCTGGTAGCGCTCGGAGAGCAGCGACCGCTTCGGGTCGAGGGTCTCGTCCCCGCTCCACGACGGGTCGCTGATCACGGCGTGGACGACGACCTCGTTGCCGTCCTCGTCGTACCCTGCGGCGTCGCAGCCGAGGATCATCGGCAGCGACTCCTCGCGCAGCCCGACCCCGCGCAGCGAGAACAGGTCGTGGTGGTTGAGGGACGCGGCCTTGACGGTGACCGTGGTCCACCCGTCCGGTACCTCCGGGTCGGGGCGCTCCCCCACCCGCAGGACCGAGACCGGGTCTTCCTTCGAGAACGTGTCGGCGTAGACGGCAAGCATCCCCAGAACCTACCGGCCGGTGGTCAGCGTCGCGCCACGCCGTCGCGCCGGGCCGCCTCCGCGACCGCGGACGAGACCGCACCCGGCACCCGCGGGTCGAACGGCGACGGGATGATCATGTCCTCGGCCAGGTCGTCGCCGACGAGCGACGCGAGCGCCTGCGCCGCGGCGAGCTTCATGCCCTCGGTGATGGCCGTGGCGTGCGCGTCGAAGGCGCCCCGGAAGATGCCCGGGAAGGCCAGCACGTTGTTGATCTGGTTCGGGTAGTCCGAGCGCCCGGTCGCCACCACGCGGGCGTGCCGATGAGCCACTTCGGGCAGCACCTCGGGCGTGGGGTTCGCCAGGCCGAAGATGATGGCGTCCGAGGCCATCGGGGCGATCTGCTCCTCGGGGACGTTGCCGCCCGAGACGCCGATGTAGACGTCGGCGCCGACCAGCACGTCGGCCAGCGAGCCGGTCCGGCCGGTCAGGTCGGCCGTCATCTCGGCGAGGGCCTTCTTGACCGGGGTCAGGTCCTCGCGCGAGGAGTGCAGGACGCCCTGGCGGTCGACGACCACGCAGTCCTTGATCCCGGCCTCGAGCAGGATCTTGGTGACCGCGACGCCGGCCGCGCCCGCACCGCCGATGACGACCCGGGTCGACTCGAAGCTGCGGCCGGTGAGCCGCAGCGCGTTGGTCAGCGCCGCGAGCGCGACCACGGCGGTGCCGTGCTGGTCGTCGTGGAAGACGGGGATGTCGAGCAGCTCCTTGAGCCGGTCCTCGATCTCGAAGCAGCGCGGCGCCGAGATGTCCTCGAGGTTGATGCCACCGAAGCTGGGCGCCATCCGGACGACGGTCTCGATGATCTCCTCGACGTCGGTGGTGTCCAGGCAGATCGGGATGCCGTCGACGCCGCCGAACTGCTTGAACAGCACGGCCTTGCCCTCCATCACGGGCATCGCGGCGGCCGGTCCGATGTCGCCGAGGCCGAGAACGGCGGTGCCGTCGGTCACCACGGCCACGGTGTTGGGCACCCAGGTGTAGTGCTGGGTCATCGCGGGGTCGGCCGCGATCGCCTCGCACACCCGGGCGACGCCCGGGGTGTAGGCCATCGAGAGGTCGTCGCGACCCTCGAGCGCGACCGTGGAGCTGACCTCCATCTTGCCGCCGACGTGCAGGTCGAAGACCGGGTCTCCGGCGTGCGGGTGGGACTGTGCTTCGTTCATGGTGACCAGTGCTTTCCAGGCGCGGAGGCCGTCGGAACTCTTGAGGCTCCGGCTCGACGCGGACGGGGTGGTGCCGCGGAACCGGGTGCACGGGGCGGTGGGTTCTCAGCAGTCTCGCACAGGGCCCCGGCATTCATAGGTGGGCTCCGTCACAACCATCTGGCCGGTCGCGGCCACGGCCAGAAGCGGCCCCTGACCACGGCGACCACGTCCTCGTCCGCGACCGGTCCGCGGTGGCGGGAGTCGACGCCGGCGGCCGGGTTGTCGCTCAGCAGCCACCATCCCGCGCGGCCGGACGCCGTCGTACGACGCTCCGCCGCGCGCTTGACCACGAGCGTGCCGTCGGCGAACCGGGCCACCACCAGCCGGCCCGGGCGCACCCTGCCGCGGTGGTCGACGACCAGCCGGTCACCGGCGCGGAGGGCGGGCAGCATCGAGTCGCCGGAGACATGGGCCGGCCCGAGCAGGGGTACCCGTCCCGCCAGACGTCGGACCCCTCGAGCTGCGTGCGGCACGCGGAGTAGTCTCGCAGCCGAGCGCGTCCGCCCCGGCGGCGTACTCCGACAACCGAAGAAGAGACGACGAGAGGACCCGCATGTTCGCGCGACTGTTCGCACCCACGCTTGAGGTTTCCGCCCACTGCGACCTGCCCTGCGGTGTCTACGACCCGGCCCAGGCCCGGATCGAGGCCGAGTCGATCAAGGCGATCATCGCGAAGGTCGCCGACAACGACGACCCGGACTTCCGCACCCGCGCGATCCTCATCAAGGAGCAGCGCTCCGAGCTGGTCAAGCACCACCTGTGGGTGCTGTGGACCGACTACTTCAAGCCCCCGCACTTCGAGAAGTACCCGCAGCTGCACACCCTCTTCAACGAGGCCACCAAGCTCGCGGGCGCCGGCGGCACCAAGGGCTCGACCGACATCGCCAAGGCGGACGAGCTGCTGGCGAAGATCGAGGAGATCTCCAAGATCTTCTGGGAGACGAAGCAGGGTTAACCCGGGGGGACGACCCCCCGGAGCCCCCCGGCTGCGCGCCCGATCGCGAAACCGGCGATTTTATCGGGCGCGCCGGTCGGCGGTCTGCCGAGGGGCACGCACTCTCTGTTAGGCGTGGCACGCCGTCCGCAGCACGCGGCACGGCGTGACCACGCCGCTTTTATTTGGGCTACAACCGTTCTGACCAGGGCTTTCACCGAAGGCGAAACACGTGGCAAGGACG
>NZ_DATJTA010000099.1:0-28746 GCF_035503875.1 Nocardioides sp. | reverse complement strand
CCCTGCGTCTACCTCGTCGACAGCGGCGGCGCGAACCTTCCCCACCAGGCCGAGGTCTTCCCCGACCGCGAGCACTTCGGCCGCATCTTCTTCAACCAGGCGCGGATGAGCGGCGAGGGCATCGCCCAGATCGCCTGCGTCATGGGCCTGTCGACCGCCGGCGGCGCCTATGTGCCCGCCATGAGCGACGAGTCCATCATCGTCAAGAACCAGGGCACCATCTTCCTGGGCGGCCCGCCGCTGGTGAAGGCCGCGACCGGCGAGGTGATCTCGGCCGAGGAGCTGGGCGGCGCCGAGACCCACGGCCGCAAGTCCGGCGTGGTCGACCACGTGGCGGAGAACGACGAGCACGCGCTCACCATCGTCCGCCGCATCGTCGCCAACCTGAACACCACCAAGACCCACGAACTGTCGCTCGAAGAGCCCGAGCCCCCGGCCTACGACCCGACCGAGATCTACGGCATCGTCCCTTCGGACGTCCGCGCGCCCTACGACGTCCGCGAGGTGATCGCCCGCATCGTCGACGGCTCGGAGTTCGACGAGTTCAAGCCGCTCTACGGGACGACGCTGGTCACCGGCTTCGCGCGCATCTGGGGCTATCCGGTGGCCATCCTGGCCAACAACGGGGTGCTGTTCTCGGAAAGCGCGCTGAAGGGCGCCCACTTCATCGAGCTCGCCTGCCAGCGGAAGATCCCGCTGGTCTTCCTGCAGAACATCTCCGGCTTCATGGTCGGGCGGGAGTACGAGAACAAGGGCATCGCCCGCGACGGCGCCAAGCTCGTCACGGCGGTCGCGTGCAGCGTGGTCCCGAAGTTCACCGTCGTCATCGGCGGCTCGTTCGGGGCGGGCAACTACGGCATGTGCGGGCGGGCGTACGACCCGCGGTTCCTGTGGATGTGGCCCAACGCGCGGATCTCGGTGATGGGTGGCGAGCAGGCCGCGTCGGTGCTCGCGACCGTGGCCGGCCGCCCGGACGACGACGGGTTCAAGGACCCGATCCGCGAGCAGTACGAGGCGCAGGGCTCGCCGTACTACGCCACCGCCCGGCTCTGGGACGACGGCGTCATCGACCCCGCGGACACCCGCCGGGTCCTCGGTCTGGGGCTGGCCACCGCGGCCAACGCTCCGGTGCCCGAGCCCTCCTACGGTGTTTTCCGGATGTGACGATGATCGACACCCTGCTCATCGCCAACCGCGGCGAGATCGCCCTCCGGGTGATGCGCACGGCCGCCCGGCTCGGGATCCGCACCGTCGCGGTGTTCACCGAGCTCGACGCGTCGGCCCCGCACGTGCGGGCCGCGGACGAGGCGGTCCTCGTGCCGTCGTACCTCGACGTCGAGGCGGTGGTCGCCGCCGCCGTGGCGACGGGCGCCGACGCCGTGCACCCGGGGTACGGCTTCCTCTCCGAGCGAGCCGCCTTCGCGCGGGCCGTGACCGCCGCCGGCCTGACCTTCGTCGGCCCGTCGGGCGACGTGATGGACGCGATGGGCCGCAAGGACGCCGCCCGCGAGGTCGCCGTCGCCGCGGGCGTGCCGGTGGTGCCGACCGGGGAGCAGGCCGGACTCCCCGTGCTGGTCAAGGCCGCCGCCGGCGGCGGCGGCAAGGGGATGCGGATCGTCCGCTCCGAGGAGGAGATGGCGGACGCCGTGGCCGCCGCGCAGCGCGAGGCGCGCAGCGCGTTCGGCGACGACACGATGCTGGTCGAGAAGTACGTCGAGCGCGGCCGGCACGTCGAGGTCCAGGTCATGGCCGACACCCACGGCACGGTGCTGCACCTGTTCGAGCGCGACTGCTCCACCCAGCGCCGGCACCAGAAGGTGCTCGAGGAGGCGCCCGCGCCCACCATCGGCCCGGAGGTGCGATCGCTGGTGACCTCGTCGGCCGTCGCCCTCGCCCGCGAGGTCGGGTACGTCGGCGCGGGGACGGTGGAGTTCCTGGTCGACGACGAGACGGGCGAGGCGTACTTCCTGGAGATGAACACCCGGCTGCAGGTCGAGCACCCGGTGACCGAGCTGGTGACCGGCCTGGACCTCGTCGAGCTGCAGCTGCGGGTCGCGGCCGGCGAGCCGCTGGGGCTGACCCAGGACGAGATCCGCTGCGAGGGGCACGCCATCGAGGCCCGGGTGTACGCCGAGGACGCCTTCGGCGGCTTCCTCCCGCAGGCCGGGGCGACCTCGATCGTGCGCTGGCCCGACGGCTCTCGGTGGTCGAGTAGCCCGCGAGGGACGAGCGGGCGTATCGAGACCAGGGTCGACCACGCGCTGGAGTCCGGCCAGGTCGTCAGCACGTCGTACGACCCGATGCTCGGGAAGGTGATCGTGCACGGGCCGGACCGCGAGTCGGCCCGGCGGGCCTTGGTCGCGGCCCTCGACGAGACGGTCATCCTGGGCCTGACCACCAACACCGGATTCCTGCGGGCGCTGGCCGCGGGGGAGGAGTTCCGCGACGCCGCGATCGACACCGCGTGGCTCGACCGGCACGAGGTCCCGGCCCCCGATGCCGACCTGCCTCGGCTGTTCGTGGCCTGGGTGAGCGCGATGCTCACCGCGGTCGGCGACACCGGCCATCCGTTCCAGGCCGACGGGTTCCGGCTGGGCGCACCGCCCGCGCCGACCCTGGTCCCGCTCGACCGCGAGGTGCTGGTCGACCGTACGGCCGGCACCGTCGACGGCGTACCCGTGCGTCAGCTCGGCGCCGCCGACCACGTCCTGGAGCTGGCCGTCGACGGCCGCCGGGTGCGGATGGTGGTCAACGTGCAGTCGGGCCCGCACGGCGTCGCGGAGGCGTCGTACCAGGGGCAGCGGTTCGTCTTCGCCCGCCCCGACGCCCTGGCCGACCACGGCCCGCTCGCCGGCGACGGCCTGGTCGTCGCGCCCATGCCCGGCACGGTCCTGGAGGTCCGCGTCGAGCCCGGCGCCACGGTCGCCGAGGGCGACCCGCTCGGCATGCTGGAGGCGATGAAGATGGAGCTGACCCTGCGCGCCCCCTTCGCCGGCACGGTCGCCTCCGTCGACGCCGCCGCCGGCCAGCAGGTCGCCCTCGGCGCGGCCCTGTTCCACGTGGAACCGGAGGAGGAGCCAGCATGAGCCGCCCGCGCCACCGCCCCGGCTGTAACGCGGTGTCCACCCACCTGGTGCGGTGCTGCAACACCGCACCAGCCAGACGAACACCGCGTTACAGCCGCCGCCGGCCCGCCCCCGGAGGCCCCCGGTGACCCCCCTGCCCATGGTCGTCCCGGAGGCCGGCCTGCCGGAGCGGGTGACGATCTACGAGGTCGGGCCGCGCGACGGGCTGCAGAACGAGCAGGCGATGGTGCGGACGGCGGTCAAGGCCGAGTTCGTACGGCGCCTGGTCGCGGCAGGCCTGCCGGTGGTCGAGGCGACCAGCTTCGTGCACCCCCGCTGGGTGCCGCAGCTGGCCGACGCCGAGGAGCTGATGGGCCTGCTGGGCGAGGACGGCCGGCGGCACCCGGTGCTGGTGCCCAACGAGCGCGGGCTGGACCGGGCGCTCGCGCTCGGCCTGCAGCATGTCGCGATCTTCGGCTCGGCCACCGAGACCTTCGCGCAGAAGAACCTCAACCGCAGCCTCGACGGCCAGCTGGCGATGTTCGAGCCGACGGTACGGCGGGCGCGCGAGGCCGGCGTCGACGTCCGGGCCTACGTCAGCATGTGCTTCGGCGACCCCTGGGAGGGGCCGGTGCCGGTCGAGCAGGTGGTCGCCGTCGGCACCCGGCTGCTGGACCTCGGCGCGAGCCAGCTCAGCCTCGGCGACACCATCGGCGTCGGTACGGCGGGCCAGGTCACCGCCCTGGTCGCCGCGTTCGGGGCGGCGGGGGTCGGCGTCGACCGGCTGGCCCTGCACTTCCACGACACCTACGGCCAGGCCCTCGCCAACACGTACGCCGCCCTGCGGGCCGGAGTCACCACGTTCGACGCGAGCGCCGGGGGGCTGGGCGGGTGCCCGTACGCCCACAGCGCCACGGGCAACCTGGCCACCGAGGACCTGGTGTGGATGCTCGACGGCCTCGGCATCCGGCACGGCGTCGACCTCGAGGCCCTGGTCGCGACCAGCACCTGGCTGGCCGGGCACCTCGGCCGGCCCAGCCCGTCCGCGGTGGTCCGCGCGCTGGCCTGAGCGACGGGGTCGACGGGAGCGGACCCGCCCTGCGGCACAATCGGCCCATGGCCGACGTCGTCTACCTCCACCTGGGTGCGCCCAAGACGGGCACCACCTACATCCAGGACCGGCTGGCCCTCAACCGGCCCACGCTCGCGCGGCACGACGTCCGCTACCCGATCGGCTCGAACCCCGACATGTTCCGCCCCGCCCTCGACCTCGTCGAGCGGCCCTGGGCCGGGCTGCAGCGCGACGTCGAGGGCGAGTGGGACGCGCTCGTACGCCGCGCCCAGCGCTCCAAGGGGAGCGTGATCATCAGCCACGAGATCCTCGCGGGCGCGAACCGCGAGCAGGTCGAGCGGGCCGTCACGTCGCTGGCCCCCGCCGACATCCACATCGTCGTCACGGCGCGCGACATCGCCCGCCAGGTCCCCGCGGAGTGGCAGGAGCGGCTCAAGCACCGCCACGTGTCGTCGTACCGCCGCTTCGTCCGCCGCGTCCGGCGCCGGCCCCGTTCCGAACAGGCGCAGTCGTTCTGGCAGGTCCAGGACCTCACCCGGGTGCTCGAACGCTGGAGCCGGCAGCTCACGCCCGACCACGTGCACGTCGTGACCGTGCCGCAGCCGGGCGGACCGCACGACGAGCTGTGGCGGCGGTTCTGCCGCGCGGTCGGCGTCGACCCCGCCTGGGCGCCGCTCGACAGCGTGCGCCGCAACCCGTCGATCGGCTCCGCCGAGACCGTCCTGCTGCGCCGGCTCAACGCCCGGCTGCGCAAGGAGGGCCTCCAGCAGGCCGACTACGCCGCCCTCGTGCGGCAGCTGATCGTCCACGAGACCCTCGCCGCGCGGACGACGGCGGACCGGATCACCCTCCCGCCGAACGCCTACGACTGGGCCGACGAGATCGCGGACCGCTGGCACGACTGGCTGGTCGGCTCGGGGGTCGACGTCATCGGCGACCTCGAGGACCTGCGTCCCGTCCGACCGGAGCCGGACGCGCCCTGGAAGGACCCCGACCGCCCCCGTCAGCGCGACGTCACCGACGTGACGATGGAGGCGCTGGTCGCGATGGTGATGGAGGCGGCGCGTCGTACCCCACCCGACGAGCAGCTGACCGCGCGGGTCGGCAAGGTCGCGCGGCGACTCCGCGAGCGGTGAGCGCCGGGTGAGCACCGCCGAGGCGCTGCAGCCGGGTCTGCGCCGGGCCTGGGGCTGGTACGCCCACCTGCGCGGCGGCGGCACCACCGCCTGGGCCGCGTGGACCGCCGAGGCCGAACCCTCCGGTCCCTACCTGCCCGGCGCCCAGCAGCTGGAGCTGCTGCGCCGGCTCAACGAGGCCGGGCACCCCGGCCCTCGCCTCGCCGACCGCGTGCTCACGGCCAGCGCGCCCGGCCGCGGCCGCCCGGACCTGCCCCTGGCGGGTACGGCGGAGCAGCGGTTCGGTCCGCGCCCGGTCGACCCGGCCGAGGTGCCCGCCGAGGAGCTGGTCAGGGTCGCGAGCAGCCTGCTCGCCGAGGACACCGTCGCCGCGGGCGTTCCCGCGCGACCGGGACCGGGCCGGCGACTGCCCTGGCGGACCCGCTACCGGCTGCTCGGCGACCCGTGGCTCACCGAGCCGATCCGCGAGGAGCTCGCCGCCCGCGGCCGGCCGTCGGGGGATCGCGGCGCACCCGTGCTCGTCCTCGGCACCGACGTCGCGAGCATGGTCGTCGACGTGTGGACCGCGCGCTCCTTCTCCACCGGCGCGCCGTCGTGGCCGGAGTGGCTGGCCGGGGTCGCCGAGCGTCGCCGGCCCCCACGCCGGGCCGACCTGGTCCGCACCGCCCGCCGCTGGGCCGACGAGGTGGGCCGCGACCGGGTCCGGATCGTGTTCGATCCCGCCGCGCTGCCGCGCCTGGTCGGCGTACGACGGGGGAGCCTGCCCGCTCCGCCGCCGGTCTCCGCCGACGCCACCGATCTCGCCCGCAGGGTCGGCGCGGTGCTGGGCGTCCTGGTGGCGCCCGAGCGCCGGGTCGAGCTGCTCCGCCACGGACTGCTGCCGCGCGTCGCAGCGGTCCCCGGGCCGGCGCTCACGATGCCGTCCGACCTGATGCCGTGGGCGACCGAGTACGCCGGGCGGGTGCGCGAGACGCTGGTGGCCGATGGCTACCCTGTCGTGGGCGACCCCGACGTCCTGCTGCCGCGACCGCGTGCCGGCGTCGAGGGTCCGCGCGACGACGCCGTCCTCGCGCTGGCGCTGCGCCTGCTGCTGGAGGACGGGAACGGGAGGACCGGATGACCAAGCGCGTGCTGCTGCACGTCGGCACGCCGAAGACCGGGACGTCGTACCTGCAGGACGTGCTGTTCCGGAACCGGCCGGTCCTGGCCGAGCACGGCATCCTCTACCCGGCCGAGCGGTTCGACGAGCACTTCCTGGCCGCGCTCGACCTGATGCGGCTGCCGTGGGGCGGCCTCGAGGTCCAGGCGGTCGGCGCGTGGGACCGGCTCGCCGCGACCGTCCGGGAGCACGACGGCACCGCGATCGTCAGCCACGAGATCCTCGCGACCGCCTCGCGCTCCCAGGCCGACCGCGCGTTGCGCTCGCTCGGGCACGGCTCCGGCACCGAGGTGCACCTGGTGCTGTCGGTGCGCGACCTGGTGCGCCAGATCCCCGCCGAGTGGCAGGAGAACCTCAAGCACCGCAGCATGCTGAGCTACGCCACCTTCCTGGAGCAGATCCGCGACCCGGCCCGCGAGGGCCGGATCGCCACCTGGTTCTGGGGTGTCCAGGAGGTGCCCGAGATCCTGGAGCGCTGGGGCCACGACCTGCCTCCCGAGCGGATCCACCTGGTCACGGTGCCGCCGCCGGGCGGCCCGCGCGACGAGCTGTGGCAGCGGTTCAGCCGGGCCTTCGGTCTCGACGACGTCGCGCTCGACCTCGAGGTCGAGCGGGTCAACCCGTCCCTCGGGGTCCCGGAGACGGCGCTGATCCGGCGGATCAACCGCGCCGTGAACGGCGAGCTCGACTCCAGCACCTACCGGCCGCTGGTCCGCGAGCTGTTGGCCCACCAGACGCTGTCGCGCCGTACCCGCTCCCCGCGGCTCGCCCTCCCGCCCGACGTCCACCCGTGGGCACGCGATCTCCAGACCGCGTGGGTCGAGGAGATCCGGGCGCGGGGGTACGACGTCGTCGGCGACCTCGACGACCTCACCGGCCCGCCCCCGCCCGAGCGGTTCGCCGACCCCGACCGCCCGGCGCCGCGGCAGGTCGCCAACGCCGCCGTCGACGCGATCAAGGCGCTGCTCGTCGAGAACGCCCGCCTGGTGACGGCGGAGCAGGCGGTCCGGGACGAGCTCGACGAGGCCTACCGTGCGCTGGAGCGCTCGTACCTGCGCCCGACGTACCGCTGGCGCGAGAAGACCGTCCGGCGCCTGCAGGAGGGGGCGCTCGGCACCCGGCTGCTGGAGACCTACCGGCGCGCGCGGGGCAGGAGCTCGGAGTCGGCGTAGCGGCCGACCCGCCAGGTGTTGACGCCGTCGGCGCCCAGCCCGACCAGCCCGCCGACCACCGGCACCTTGCGACCGACGGTCACGGCCAGCCGCTTGCCGGCGACCCGGGCGACCAGCTCGCCCGCCACCTCGGCACTGATCCGCCGCGCGAGCTCGGGGTCGTGCTGCGGCGCGGTCGCCAGCGCCATCGGCGGCGCCGGGAGCTTGCGCCGCTTGACCAGCTTGTCGACCGAGTCGCGGCCCAGCATGCAGGTGAGGATCGCGTTGCGGACCCGCGGGTCGTCGAGGTCGTAGCCGCGCAGGTGGGCGATGCCGGCGACCATCCGGCACTGGATGAGGGCCAGGCCGGTGACGTTGGTGGGGATCGTGAGCGCGGCGGTGACCACGCCGCCGATGTTGGTGACGAAGCCCTGCGCGCCCGCGTAGCGGACGTGGTTCTCGATCACCTCGTGCACCGCACGGTCGACGTCGCCGCGCTGCTCGCGCAGCTGCGCCTCGGCGGCCTTCGCGGCCGGGGGCAGCGGACCGACGCCGACGATCGCCCGGTGAAGTGCCTCGCGGACGAACGACGAGGTCAGCCCGGGCGCCATCGCGACGGCGCGCGGGGCCATCTGGCGCGCGACGCCGCTGGTCATCCGGCCCATGGTGGTCATGTCCTCGATCCTACGGACGGGGGGTACGCCGTACCGTGTCCTCGTGCCGACCGAGCCACCGCCGACGACGTGGGTGCTGCCCGATCCGAGCATCGTCACCACCGGCGGCCTCGGAGACCTCGACGATCTCGTCGCCATCGGGGCCGACCTCGAGCCCGGCACCCTGCTGTCGGCCTACCGCACCGGGCTGTTCCCGATGCCCGGTCCACGACGCGACGACCCGGCGTACTGGTTCTGCCCCGTCGAGCGCGGTGTGCTGCCGCTCGACTGCCTGCAGGTCTCCCGCTCGCTGCGGCGATCCGCGCGGGACTTCGAGATCCGCGTGAACACCGCCTTCGACGAGGTGGTCGCCGGCTGCGCCGACCCGCGCCGGCCCCAGGGCTGGATCGACCGCGACATCCGCCGTGCCTACGGCCGCCTGCACGAGCTCGGCTGGGCGCACTCGGTCGAGACGTGGCGCGACGGCCGGCTCGTGGGCGGCCTGTACGGCGTCGCCCTCGGCGGCCTGTTCGCCGGCGAGTCGATGTTCCACCGCGAGCGGGACGCCTCGAAGGTCGCCCTGCTCGGGCTGGTCGAGCTGCTCCGCGACGAGCACGCCGACCGCCGCCTGATCGACGTGCAGTGGCAGACCCCGCACCTGGAGTCGATGGGCGTGATGGAGGTGCCGCGGGCGTCGTACCTGTCGATGTTGCCGTGGGTGCTGGACGTGCCGCTGCCGGAGGTGTTCGGGGGCGAGTGAGGCGGATTCGCCGGTCCACCGGGGAACCTGGACGTTCTGCGCCGAGATTCTCCCGCAGAACGTCAGGGTCCGACGCAGAGGTCAGACGACCTGCGGCGGCTGGCCGGTCTCGCTGACCATCGGCCGGCCGGCCGCGGCCCAGTCGAGCATCCCGCCGTCGAGGTTGACCGCGTCGTACCCCTGCTGCGCCAGCCAGCCGACGGCCTGCGCGGACCGTCCGCCGACCTTGCACACCACGAGCACCTGCCCGTCCGGTACGTCGCCGAGGCGCTGCGGCAGGTCCATCAGCGGGATGTGCACCGCGCCCTCGATGTGCGCGTGCTCCCACTCGACCGGCTCGCGGACGTCGAGGACTCCCAGCCCCTCCGGGAGCGGGTTCGGGACGCCGTCGATCGAGACCGTGGGGATCATGACGCCACGGTACCTACTTCAGCAGCCTGCTCATCCGCCGGTCGGCGAGCGGCTTGCCGCCGGTCTGGCAGGTGGGGCAGTACTGCAGCGAGGAGTCGGCGAAGGAGACCTCGCGCACGGTGTCGCCGCAGACCGGGCAGGGCTTCCCGGTCTGGCCGTGCACGGCCAGGTGGGACTTCTTCTCGCCCTTCAGCTCGCTGGCGGCCAGCCCGCGCGATCGCTCGACGGCGTCGCCGACGGTGCCGCGGATGGCGGCGTACAGGGTCTCCAGGTCCTCGCCCTCGATGCTCGAGGCCGGCTTGTACGGCGACATCCGCGCCGCGTGCAGGATCTCGTCGGAGTACGCGTTGCCGATGCCGGCGATGGTGCCCTGGTGGCGCAGCACGCCCTTGACCTGCTTGCGTCCCTCGCGCTGCAGGATCGCGCCGAGCACGTCGACGGTGAAGTCGTCGGTGAGCGGGTCGGGGCCGAGGGAGGCGATGCCGGGGACGTCCTGGGGGTCGCGGACGAGGTACATGGCCAGACTCTTGCGGGTGCCGGCCTCGGTGATGTCGAGCCCGGACTGGTCGTCGAGGACGATCCGGACGGCCAGCGTCGACTTGGTGCTCGGCTTCGGCGGGATCGTCGGCACCTCGTCGCGCCAGCGCACCCACCCGGCGCGGGCGAGGTGGAGGACCAGATGGACGCCGGAGGCCTCGATGTCGAGGAACTTGCCGTGCCGGGTGACGTCGTCGACCAGCGTCCCCTCGATCGCGCTCAGCGGGGGATCGAAGGTCTTCAGCGCGCTGAACTGCGCGACGTGCACCTTCGTGATGGCGCGCCCGTCCAGCCGGCCCCTCAGATCGAGGGCCAGCGCCTCGACCTCGGGCAGCTCGGGCACGCTGCCGATTGTAGGGAGATCCCCTGACAACCGTGGGGAAGCGGGAGCATGATGGGGCATGGCCGCCACCCGCCCGCTCCCGCACCTGGGGTCGATCTTCCTCGACGCCCGCGGTGGCGACCGCGCCCTGCGGGTCTCCTGGCACCACGAGTCCGGCCTCGTCGTGCTGTCGCTGTGGCGCGACAACGTGTGCGCGGGCTCGTTCCGGCTCGCGGTCGACGAGGTGCCCGACCTGATCGAGATGCTGCGCACCGGCCTCGACGTGGCGTACGACGCCGCGCTCGGCGATCGGGTGGGCGACACGGCGCCGGTCTACGAAATCTCCTAGACGTCCCGATACGGTCCGATCGTGGACCCGATCCGGAACCCGTACGCGCCCGGCGCCGGCCAGCGCCCGCCCGAGCTCGCCGGCCGCGACGAGCAGCTCCGGGCCTTCGACGTGGTGCTGGAGCGGGTCTCCCGGGGCCGTCCCGAGCGCTCGCTGGTGCTCACCGGCCTGCGCGGGGTCGGCAAGACGGTGCTGCTGAACGCGCTGCGCTCGGCGGCGGTACGCCGCGGCTGGGGCACCGGCAAGCTCGAGGCCCGCCCCGACCAGTCCCTGCGTCGGCCGCTGTCCTCCGCGCTGCACCAGGCGGTGCGGGAACTGGGTCATCCGGATCCCGAGTCGGCGGACCACGTCCTCGGCGTACTCCGCTCCTTCGCGCAGCGTGAGGCCGGCCCGGACGCCAAGCTGCGGGACCGCTGGAGCCCTGGGATCGACGTACCTGCCGTGCGCGGCCGCGCCGACTCCGGCGACATCGAGATCGACCTGGTCGAGCTGCTGACCGACGTGGGCGGGCTCGCCGCCGACACCGGGCGCGGGATGGCGGTCTTCATCGACGAGATGCAGGACCTGGGCGCCGACGACGTGTCGGCGCTGTGCGCGGCCTGCCACGAGCTGTCGCAGAACGGGCTGCCGGTGATCGTCGTCGGCGCCGGCCTGCCGCACCTGCCGGCCGTGCTGTCGGCGAGCAAGTCGTACTCCGAGCGGCTCTTCTCCTACCAGCGCATCGACCGCCTCTCCCGCGAGGAGTCCGACCGCGCCCTGTCGTCGCCGGCCGCCCAGGAGGACGCGGCGTACGACGAGGCGGCGCTCACCGCGCTCTACGACGCGACCAGCGGTTATCCCTACTTCATCCAGGCCTACGGCAAGGCGGCCTGGGACGTCGCCCCGCGCAGCCCGATCACCGCCGCGGACGTGGCGGTCGCGGGGCCGGAGGCGGAACGCGAGCTGGCCGTCGGCTTCTTCGGATCGCGCTACGAGCGGGCGACGCCGGGGGAGCGGGAGTACCTCCGCGCCATGGCCGACACCGCCGGCCCCGACGCGGACGCGGTCGGCTCGGTCGGTACGGCGGAGGTCGCCGCCCTGCTCGGCAAGAAGCCCCAGTCCCTCTCGCCCGCCCGCGACTCGCTGCTGAAGAAGGGCCTGATCTACTCCGGCGAGCGCGGCCGGATCGCCTTCACGGTGCCGCACTTCGGGCGGTACCTGCGCGAGCAGGGCTAGCCCCCATGAGGCCGCAGGTCGTCGCGCACCGCGGCGCGAGCCACGACAACGCCGAGCACACCCTGGGCGCGTACGTCGCCGCGCTGGACGCGGGTGCCGAGGGGCTGGAGTGCGACGTCCGGCTGACGGCGGACGGGCACCTGGTCTGCGTGCACGACCGGGACCTGCGCCGTACCGCAAGCCACCGGGGAACGGTCTCGACGATGGAGCTCGCCGACCTGGCCGAGCTGGACTTCGCGTCGTGGAAGAACCCGTGGGCCGACCTCGACGACGAGGCGCCGCAGCGGGACGAGGAGCACGACCGGGTGCTCACGCTGCGCAAGCTGCTGGAGGTGGTCGCCGACTACGACCGGCGCATCGAGGTGGCGATCGAGACCAAGCACCCCACGCGGTACGGCGGGCTCGTGGAGAAGCGCGTCGTCGAGCAGCTGCGCGACTTCCGCTGGGACCAGCCCGGTACGCCGGCCCGGGTGATGAGCTTCTCCTACACCGCGCTGCAGCGGGTCGAGCGGATGGCACCGGACGTCCCGCTGGTGATGCTGCTCGACAAGGCGTCGTACTGGCCGATGCTGCGCCGGGTCATCGGCCGGGACTGGATCGTGGGTCCGGGCATCGACGAGCTGACCGAGCACCCGCGGCTCGGCCCCCGGATCACGCGCGCCGGCCACGCCATGCACGTGTGGACGGTGAACACCCGCGCGCAGCTCGACCTGTGCGTCGAGCTGGGGGTGCGGGCGGTGATCAGCGACCGCCCCGCGTACCTGCTCGACCTGCTCGACGGCGATGACGTCTAGGCTCCCCGCCATGGCGAAGAAGTCCCGCACCAAGGCCCGTGACCTCAAGGACGGCGCTGCGCCGCTCGCTGACGGCGAGGTCGGCCCCCGGCAGCCCTGCCCGTGCGGCTCGGGCAAGCGCTACAAGGCCTGCCACGGCGCGCCCGGCGGCGCGGCGACGGCGTACGTCGGCCGGCCGTTCGAGGGCCTGCCGTCGGAGTGCGACATCGTCGCGCTGCGCGAGCTGGTGCCGGCGGCGACCGCGCCGCTGACCCTGAAGGACGGCGGCGACCGCACGGTGCTGCTGTGCTCGCTGCTGCCGATGGCGGCGCCGGCGATGGTCCGCGACAGCGGCGAGGTGTGGCTCGGGCTGCAGGTGCAGCACTCGTTCGGCGACCCGTCGCGCGACCTGGGCGCGGTGCTGACCGCCGCGCTGGAGCAGGCCGAGCGCGGCGAGTCCGGCATCGTCGGGCTGACCACCGACCCCGGAGCGGGACCGCGGCTGCAGGACCTGGTGACGGGCGACTCGCTCGACATCACCGTGCACGAGGGTTTCGAGTACTGGGTCGCCGACGTCGAGGACCAGTCCGGCACGGAGGCCGCGCTGGAGCAGGCCAACGCCTCGGTGCACCCCACCGCCAAGCTGACGAGCGTGCCGTCGGCGTACTGGACGAACGTCGGCAGCAAGGAGCACCTGCGCTGGGTGATGCCCGAGCCCGAGGACCAGCTCCTCGACGCGCTCGCGCGCCTGCACGCGGCCGGCCAGGACGTCCTGGTGCCGGACTCGCGGCTGGTCGGCATGTTCCGCGCCCACGGCCTGCTGGTCCCCGTCTGGGACCTGCCGGTCGGCACCGGCCCGGAGGCCCTCGAGGAGCCGGCCGATAAGTTCGCGACGGCGCTCGCGACGGCGCTCGCCGACACCTCCGACCTCACCACCGAGCAGCGCTCGGCCCGCAGCGGGCTGGCGAACCGGCAGGTCACGATCCGCTG
Source organism: Nocardioides sp. (assembly GCF_035503875.1). Taxonomy (GTDB): domain Bacteria; phylum Actinomycetota; class Actinomycetes; order Propionibacteriales; family Nocardioidaceae; genus Nocardioides. The sequence continues at coordinate 15,153 of NZ_DATJTA010000099.1, read as the reverse complement.
ACGGGTCGCCGCCGCTCCGGCACCGACTGAACCGCCCGCACTCCCGCGGCGTCTGGTAGGTCATGGACGTGACGACGGTGGCCGAGGACGGTCGGACGGGCTCCTACGAGGAGTTCGTGGCCGCCCGCTCGGCGACCCTGTTCCGGACGGCGTACCTGCTCGCCGGCAGCCGTCCCGACGCCGAGGACCTGCTCCAGGTCACGCTGGTGAAGGTGTACGGCGGCTGGAGCCGCGTCACCCGCGCCGCCTCGCCGGAGGCGTACGCGCGCCGCATCCTGGTCAACGCGTTCGTGTCGTCGCGGCGGCCTGCCCGGTTCACCCGCGAGCGGCTCGTGCACACGCCACCGGACGACGCGGTCCACGACCCCGACCCGGACGACCGGCTGGACCTGTGGCCCCTCGTCCGCGCCCTGCCGCCGCGGCAGCGCGCCGTCGTGGTGCTCCGCTACTACGAGGGACTGAGCGAGCGCGAGATCGCCGAGGAGCTGCGGATCGCGCCCGGCACCGTCAAGTCCACCTGCTCGGCCGCCCTGCGGTCGCTGCGCGAGACGATGGGAGAGCGGGCATGAACGACCTGGAGCAGCGCCTCGCCGACGAGCTCGGTGCGGTCGCGACCGAGCTGCGTACTCCCCGCGTCGCGGTCCCGGGCCTGGTCGCCGCCGGCCGTCGGGAGCGGGTACGCCGCCGCTCGGCCGTCGCCGGTCTGGTCGTCGCCGCCGTGGCGGTCGTCGCGACGAGCTCGGTCGCCGGGCTGCGCGGAGACCACGACCGGGCGGTCGAGCCCGCGCCGGCACCGGTCGTCGACGACCTCGCGCGCCCGCTCTCCCTGCCGTGGTGGGAGACGATCGACGATCAGGACGACCCGGACATGGGAGTGCTGCATGCCGCGGGGTCCGAGACGCCGTTCCGGGCGACCGACGTCCGATATCTGCAGGGTCGGACCTTCGTCGGGAACGACGCTCAGTGGTGGTGGGAGCTGGTGGAGGGCGCCTTGGAACCTGTGGCGGACCTCCCGCTCACGGGACCACCCGTAGTCGGTCCCGACAGCGCCCGGCTCTGGGTGGAGGACACCGGGACCGACTACGGGGTCGGCGTCGCACTGCGGGACGGGAGCGGCACCGCGTTCTCGTTGCCACCGGGCGAGCGGCCGCTGGCCATCGGCCTGACCGAGGACGGCCGGTTGCTGATGACCCGGGGTGCCGAGGTCTTCCTCGGACGGGACGGTCGACGGGGTCCGACGCCCGTGCTCGGGGTGCCCGAGGGAGCCGAGATCGCTGCCCGTGCGGGAGGCTTCGCGCTATACGCCGGCGGCCGGGTGGTGGCGGGACGGATCGACGACACCGGTCGGATCTACCAGGAATGGGGCACCGACGGTGACGGCGCGGGCGTCTGGTCGGACGACGGCGAGCGGTACGCCGAGGCATCCGACGGCGAGGTCCGGGTCGCGACCAGGTCCGGCGAGACCGGCGTACCCCTCGACGCGGACCTGCTGCGGGTCGTCGGCTGGGAGAGCGAGACCGAGGTGGTGGTCGCGCAGTGGATCGAGGTCGACGGGGCCGTGACCGGCGTATGGCGCTGCTCCACCAGCGAGGTGCGGTGCGCCGAGGTGGCGGACGCGCCGAACGGCAAGGCGCTGCTGCCGGGGTTGTGACAACTTTCCGCGGCCCGGACGCGTCCCCTCGTGCGTGATGCGGATCCTGCCTGCGACGCTGGTCGCCCTGTTCGCGCTGTCCGGATGCGGAGAGGTGGCCGCACCCGCGTCCGAGCCGGACCGGGTGGCGGCACCTCCCGCCAACCCGACGTCGCCGGCGTACGCGGCCCTTCCGGAGGGCCCGCCGACCGGCGTGCCGTGGTGGCACGACGGGGTGCTGCACGTCGACGGCACCACGATCCGCACCCGGCTGAGCATGATCGTGCACCGCGGCGGGACGACCGTGGTCGGGCGGACGAGGATCGGGCACGGGGCGGAATGGCACCTGGTCCGGGAGGGGGACCTGGTGCCCCTGGTGACCGGCGCGGCCCCGATCAACCCGCTGGTCGGTACGGACGGGCGCCGGGTGGCGTGGACCGAGGTCGACGACGAGCTGCAGCGGATCACGGCGTACGACGTGGCCTCGGGGCGCGTGGCCGGGACCTGGACGACGGACGAGCCGGTCAGTCCCCACGAGCGGGTGGGTGCCGTGACCGTGCGCGGGATCCGCGCCGACGGGCGGGTGCTGCTGACGGCGGTGCGGGACCGGGCGCGGTGGTGGGGGGCCTGGACTCCGGGCGAGGAGCCGGAGACGGTGCGCGAGGAGACAGCCGTCCTGGAACCCTGGCCCGGCGGCCCGGTCTGGCCTCGAACCGTGCCGCCGATCGAAGGCGGAACCTGGTCTGACGACGGGCGCCGGTATGCCTATCAGAGTGGTGGCTGGAGCGTGGCGGGAGTCGACGGTGAGGAGGTCGGGCTGCGTACGCCCGCGGGCGTCCTGGCCGGGCTGATCGCGTGGGAGTCGCCGACGAGCATCCTCCTCGAGGCCCACGGGTCGCAGCGCCGACTCGGCCTGTTGCGCTGCGACGCCACGACCGGTGCCTGCGAGCGCGTCCGCGGTGGACCGGGCTCGGCCGCGATGCTTCCGGACCCCTACCTTCCCTGAGCCGGGGCTCAGGCCGGCAGCGGATCCCGCGTGACCGGGCAGCTCATGCACCGCGGCCCGCCGCGGCCGGAGCCGAGCTCGGAGCCGGCGATCCGGACGACCTCGATGCCGGCGTCCTCGAGGCGCGCGTTGGTCTCGTCGTTGCGCTCGTAGGCGACGGCGACGCGGGGGGCGAGGGCGAGGGTGTTGTTGCCGTCGTCCCACTGCTCGCGCTCGGCGGTGACCGGGTCGAGGCCGGTGTCGATCTGGTGCAGGGTGTCGATCTGCATCGCCTTGGCCGCGGCGACCAGGAACGGCTCGGCGTCGGCCACGCGGAGGGTCAGCCCGGAGTCGTCGTCGGCGGCGACCGTGACGGCGTGGGCCTGGAGCGAGTCGGCGACGTTGGGGTACATCACGATCTTGTCGACGTCGACCATCGTGCAGACCGTGTCGAGGTGCATGGTCGCCCGCTCCTGGGCGATCGGGACGGCGAGCACGGTGTGGGCCAGGCCGGCCTCGAACGCCTGGCGGGCGAACCGCTCGACGCCGGCGGGCGTCGTACGCTCCCCGACGCCGACGGCGATCACGCCCGGCGCGAGGAGGAGTACGTCGCCGCCCTCGACGTACTCGCTGTGCCAGCCGTGGATCCGGCTGGTGCCCGCGAAGCGCGGATGTCGGGTGTAGATCAGCTCGGTCAGCTGGGTCTCGCGCTTGCGGGCGGGCATCGACAGGGAGGTGATGGCCACCCGGTCGCGGACCCAGACGCTGGAGTCGCGGGTGAAGAGCAGGTTGGGCAGCGGGTCGACGAGGAAGTCGTGGGGGTCGAGCAGCGCGGTGACCAGCCCGAAGCCGCCACGCACCTCGTCGTTGCGGATGCCGGCGGTGAGGTAGCCGGTCAGCTCGGCCGGGGACGCCTCCCGCAGGAAGCCGGCCAGGTAGCCGCGCATCGTGTCGCCGAGGTGCAGCCCGGACAGCGCCGAGGTGATGGCGTCGTCGCGCGCCTCCGCGCTCTCCAGGGTCTCGGTGAGCAGGTCGGTGAGGTAGAGGACCTCGACGTCGCGCGCGCGCAGCGCCTCGGCGAACGCGTCGTGCTCGTCCTGCGCGCGGGCCACCCATGGGATGCCGTCGAAGAGCAGGCGGTCGTTGTTGCGCGGGGTGAGGCGCCGCAGCTCGTTGCCCGGGCGGTGGAGCAGGACCGTCCGCAGGCGGCCGACCTCGCTGCTCGCGCCGTGCGCGGCGCCCGGGGACGTCATGACCCGACTGTAGACCGGGGTGCCGACGGTCCGCCTCAGCCGAGCAGCTCCCACAGCACCAGCCCGAGCAGCACCAGGCAGACCGTGCCGCCGATGGCGAAGAGCACGTGCAGCTTGATCCGCTGCATCAGCCACCGCCCCGCGAGGACGGCGAGGCCGCTGACCGCGAGCAGGGCGCCGAGGGCGCCGAGCCAGACCTCGAACGGCGCCTCGTAGCGCGCGACCAGCGAGATCGTCAGCAGCTGGGACAGGTCGCCCCACTCGGCTGCGAAGAGGACCAGGAACGACGCCACCACGGCCCCGAACCCGGTCGCGGGCTTGGCCTTCTCGACGAACTCCGAGCCGTCGTCCGCCTCCGCCTCACGTCGGTGCGCCCGCGACTCGCGGAACAGCAGCACCGCCCCGATCCCGAACATCACGGCGGCGGCCGCCTGGACCACGGACTCCGGCAGGAACGACACCGCGTGACCGAGCAGCACCGCGACGGTCGTCTGGACGGCGAACGCCAGCCCGACCCCGATCCACACCAGGATCGGCCGGTACCGGGTCGCCAGCACCAGCGTCGCCAGGAAGGTCTTGTCCGGCAGCTCGACCAGGAAGATCGCGCCGAAGGTGAGCGCGAGGGCACCGAGATCCATCAGGCGTGCTCCGCCCAGAACGTCGCGCGCGCGTCCTCGAGGACGTCGCGGGCCGGGCGGCCGAGGGCGACCGCGGCGCGCGCGACGTCGTCGTACTCCGGTTGAGCGTTGACGACGCGGCCCTCGAGCCGGGCGACCTTCACCGACACGACCTGACCGCCCACGACGACGTCGACGTGCGCGCGGTCCAGCGCCCGCTTGGTGACGGCGTGCTCGCGCAGGCCGATGGTGGTGGTCTCGCGGAACACCACGTCGCGTACGCCGGCCGCCCGCTCGGGCGCGACGAGGACGTGCAGGGTGTGGGCCGGCCGGCCCTTCTTCATCAGGATCGGCGTCAGCCAGGCGTCGGCGGCACCGGCCGCGAGCAGCGCGTCCAGCACCGTCGGCCACAGCCGGGGGTCGAGGTCGTCGACGTTGGCTTCGAGGACGAGCTCGGTGGTCACCTCGGTCGCTCTCTCGACGGGACCGCCGACCATCAGCCGCAGGACGTTCGCGTGCCCCTCGGGATCGCGGCCGCCGGCGCCGACGCCGACCGTCTCGGTCACCATCGGCGGCTGCGGACCCCACGAGGTCGCGACGGCGGTGAGGACGGCCGCACCCGTGGGCGTGCACAGCTCCATAGCGGGAGCGCCGGGAGGGCCGGCGTACGACGGGACGCCGCGCAGCAGCTCGGCGACCGCGGGCGGCGGGACGGGGAGGGTGCCGTGGGCGGCCCGGATCGTGCCGGAGCCGACCGCGACCGGGCTGATAACGACCGTCTCGGCGCCCAGGTGCACCAGGCCGGCGGCCACCCCGACGACGTCGGCGATGGCGTCGAGCGCGCCGACCTCGTGGAAGTGCACCTCGTCGGCGGGTACGCCGTGCACCGCGCCCTCGGCGACCGCGAGGCGCTCGAAGACCCGCTGGGCCAGGTCGCGCACCGCGATGTCGAGGTCGGCGCGGTCGAGCAGCGTGCGGACGTCGCGCCAGGTCCGGTGGTGGTGGGACTCCGCGACCGCGACGTGGCAGCGGGTCGCGGCGAGGCCGTTGCGGGTGACCCGCTCCAGGCTCAGCGCCACCGGTTCCGGTGCCACCGCGTCGACGGCCGCCTGCAGCACCTCGAGAGGTACGCCGGCCCCCGCGAGGGCGCCGAGCAGCATGTCGCCGCTGGCCCCGGAGGAGGCGTCGAACCAGAGCATGCGGCTCATCGCCGCGCCGACTGACGGGCGACCCGGGCGGCGAACACGCCCGCGCCGTACCCGTTGTCGATGTTCACGACCGTGACGCCGGGGGCGCAGGAGTTGAGCATGGCCAGCAGGGCGGTGACGCCGCCGAGCGAGGCGCCGTACCCGACGCTCGTGGGGACGGCGACCAGGGGTACGCCGGTCAGCCCGCCGACGACCGACGGCAGCGCGCCCTCCATGCCCGCGACGACGACCAGGCAGTCGGCCTCCGCGAGCCGGTCGCGGACGCCGAGGACGCGGTGCAGGCCCGCGACGCCGACGTCGTCGATGCGGTCCACACCGCCGCCGTGCACCCGGATGGTCAGCGCGGCCTCGGCGGCGACCGGGGCGTCGGAGGTGCCGGCGCTGACGACCGCGACGGTGCCGACGGGCGTCGGCAGCGGCCCGAGGGTGACCGCCCGGGCGACCGGGTCGAGCGCGGCGCCGGGCAGGTCGCGGGCGACCACCGCGAGCGCATCGGGGGAGAGCCGGGTGGCGAGCACCGCGCGGTCGGGGTGCCGCTCGTGCAGGGTCCGCAGGATCGCCACGACCTGGTCGGGCGTCTTGCCCTCGCCGTACACGACCTCGGGGTCCCCGGTGCGCGCCGCGCGGTCGACATCGACGCGGGCGAAGCCGAGATCGGCGGTACGGCGGTCGGGCTGGTCCACCCCGGAAATCTATCCGGCGTCACCCGGGCCGGTGCGCGGGGCCGGTCCGCTCGCCGGTACGCCGCCAGGGGTGCCGATTGGTCACCAACGACAACTCAGCGCCGGAATAGTTGCCGTTTGGTCACCAATCGCGCCCCCTGCGGGCGCGGGCCGACGGCGCCCCCGGCAGGCTGAACCCTCAGGAGCGGAACGCGTCCGCGGGATAGACGCCCAGGATCTTCACCTCGGTGGTGAAGAACTGCAGCTCCTCGAGCGCCCGGGCGAGCCCGGGGTCGGCGGGGTGGCCGTCGACCTCGGCGAGGAACTGGGTGGCGGTGAACTTGCCGTCCACCATGTAGCTCTCCAGCTTGGTCATGTTCACGCCGTTGGTCGCGAAGCCGCCGAGCGCCTTGTAGAGGGCGGCCGGCAGGTTGCGGACGTTGAAGATGAAGCTGGTGACGACCGGGCCGTTGCCCGGCGCGGCCTCGACGAGCTCGCGGGAGAGCACGACGAAGCGGGTGGTGTTGTGGTCCTCGTCCTCGACGTCCTGCGCAAGGATCTCCAGGCCGTAGATCTCCGCGGCCAGCGGCGGCGAGATGGCCGCCTGGGTCGGGTCGGCCGCCTCGGCGACCTCGCGGGCCGCGCCCGCGGTGTCGCCCGAGATGACCGGCTTCAGGCCGTGCTCGCGGATGATCTTGCGGCACTGGCCGAGGGCGTGGACGTGGCTGTGCACGGTGCTGATGTCCGACAGCGTGGCCCCCGGCACCGCCATCAGGTGGAACCGGATCCGCAGGAAGTGCTCGGCCACGATGTGCAGCCCGGACGCGGGCAGGAAGTGGTGGATGTCGGCCACCCGGCCGGCGATCGAGTTGTCGATCGGGATCATCGCCAGGTCGGCCTCGCCGGCTTCGACGGCGGCGAAGACGTCCTCGAACGACGCGCACGGCAGCGACTCCCAGTCGGGGTAGTGCTGCACGCACACCTGGTGGGAGTTGGCGCCGGGCTCGCCCTGGTAGGCGATGCGTCGTCGATCGGTCACGCCGGAAGTCTAGGGTCGGGGAGTGGACGTGCTCGCCGTGCTCTCGTTGGTCGTCGCGCTGATCGCGCTGGTCCTGTCCCTGGTGGTGCTCCGCCAGGCGCGCGCGGGACGTCGTACGCCGACCGCCGACGCGCTCCCCGAGGACGTGCACGGCCTGCGCCAGGAGGTCGCCGCCCTGCGCGCCGAGGCCAAGGACGCGCTGCGCCACCTGGCCGTCGTGCGGTACGACGCGTTCGGCGACATGGGCGGTCACCTGTCCTGGTCGGTGGCACTGCTGGACGACTCGGGTCACGGGGTCGTACTCACGTCCATCCACGGCCGCTCCGAGGCCCGGACCTACGCCAAGAGCATCGTCGGCTGGACCTGCGACCAGCAGCTGTCGCCGGAGGAGCTGGAGGCCATCGAGCACGCGCGCCCCCGGAAGCGCTGACCGGCATGGGCGGACCCCTCGGCGGACCCGTCGGCTTCGCGCAGGGGGCGGCGTACGTCGTGAAGGGCTTCGGCCTGTGGCGCACCCGGCCCGGGCTGATGCTGCTGGGCATGGTGCCGGCCCTGATCGTGCTGGTCCTGGTGGGCGGGTCGCTGGTCGCGCTGGCGCTCACGGTGAGCGACCTGGTGGCCTGGCTGACGCCGTTCGCCGACGGCTGGGGCACGGGCGCGACCGTGCTGCGTCTCGGGCTGGCGGTCCTGACCGTCGTCGGGGCCGTCCTGCTCGCGATCGCGACCTTCACCGCCCTCACCCTGGCGATCGGCGACCCCTTCTACGAGCGGATCTGGAAGGAGACCGAGCTCATGCTGGGCGGCGACGTGCCGGACGAGGGTCCGGGCTTCTGGCGGTCGGTGCGCGACGGCCTGGTGCTGATGGCGTACGGCCTGCTCACCGCCGTCGTGCTGATCGTCATCGGCTTCCTTCCCGTCGTCGGCGCGATCGCCGGTGTGGCGCTGGGCTTCGTGGTGGCCGGCCGGGTGCTCGCCGGCGAGCTCGTCAGCCGTCCGCTGGAGGCCCGCGGGCTGGACCGCGCCGCCCGCCGCGACCTGCTGCGCCCCCACCGGTCGGCCGTCCTCGGGCTCGGCCTGGCGACCCAGGCGTTCTTCCTCGTCCCGTTCGGCGCCGTCGCCGTGATGCCCGCCGCCGTCGCCGGCTCGACGATGCTCGCCCGCGACGTGCTCGACCGGGTGCCGGCCCGCTCGCCGTCGGGACGACCAGGCTGAGGGCGGTTCACCCCGAAGGGTGGAAGGACGTCCGTGCGCTCACGATCGTCCGAAGGGTGCCGATCCAGGGGACATGCTGTCTTCAGATCAGGTGCGTCCCGCGGCCAAGGGCGAGCGCTTCGGAGCCACGCGTCGGCGTACCGGGATGGCCGTCGCCACCGTCACCGCGCTGGTGGCCAGCGGTGCCGCCGTCGTCCTCACCGCGCCGGCGGCATTGGCCGCCCCCGTGGCCTGCATCGACGGCGCGACGCCGGCCGTGCAGGACTCGGTGACGTGTACGACGGCCGGCAGCTACACCATCGCCGTGCCCGCCGGGACCACCGACATGGACATCGCGGTGGTCGGCGCCGGCGGCGGCGCCGGCTATCCCGCGCGCTTGCACGTCGGTGGTGACGCCGGCGTGGTCACCGGCCTGCTGAGCCTCCCGTCGGGCACCGCCTACCTGCGGGTGATCGTCGGTGCCGCGGGTCGCGGCAACAACAACGGCCTCGGCTACGGTGGCGGCGGGTCGGGCATCATCGCGCTCGACACCAACCAGAACCTGATCGCCAAGCTGGCGATCGCCGGCGGCGGTGGCGGTGGCGCCTACAACGGCGACGGCGGCGACGCCGGGTTCGCCGGGACGAGCGAGAACCCGGGGCTCGCCGCGGGCGGCCAGCCGGGCAACGGCCCCACGGGTGGTGCGGGCGGCGCCGGCAACTACTCCGCCGGTGCGCCCGGCGGGAGCAACAACCCGACGACGCCCACGATCGCCGCGGGCGGTGCCGGCGGCACGTACCCGAACAACTCGGCCGGCGGCAGCGGCGGCGGAGGATACGGCGGCGGTGGCGGCGGCGCCACGGGCAACCAGGGCATCCTGAACATCTACGAGGCCGGCGGCGGCGGCGGGTCCTCGCTGGCGTCGGTCTTCGTCGGCGACGCGGACATCGCGGTCCAGCCCGGCACCGGCGGCATCCAGCTGCCCGGCCTGGTCGCCGGCGACGGCGCGGTCGGCTCGGTCATGATGACCTTCAACGGGCTCGCCGTCCCCGGCGCGCCCACCGGCGTCACCGCAGCTCCGGGTGACGGCGAGGCGACGGTGTCGTTCACCGCACCCGCCAACGACGGTGGCTCGGCGATCACGTCGTACACGGTGACGGCCGACCCGGGTGGCGAGTCCGCGACCTGCCCCGGCAGCCCCTGCACGGTCGACGGCCTGGACAACGGGACGTCGTACACGTTCACCGTTCACGCCACCAACGAGAACGGCGACTCCGCCGCGTCCGCGGCCTCGACAGCGGTCACGCCGGCGACGACGCCCGGTGCCCCGACCGGCGTGTCGGCCCTGGCCGGCGACGGTGAGGCGACGGTGTCCTTCACCGCGCCCGCCGGCAACGGCGGCTCGGCGGTCACGTCGTACACGGTGACGGCCGACCCGGGTGGCGAGTCCGCGACCTGCCCCGGCAGCCCCTGCACCGTCGACGGCCTGGACAACGGCACGGCGTACACCTTCACGGCCGTGGCGACCAACGAGATCGGCGACTCCGCCGAGTCCGCTCCGTCGAGCGCGGTGACTCCCGTCGGCGCGCCCGGCGTGCCCACGAGCGTGTCGGCCCAGCCCGGGAACGGCGAGGCGGAGGTGTCCTTCACCGCCCCGGGGAAGGACGGCGGCACCCCGATCACGTCCTACACGGTGACGGCCGACCCGGGCGGGGAGTCCGCGACATGCGCCGGCAGCCCGTGCACGGTCGAGGGTCTCGACAACGGGACGGCGTACACGTTCACGGTCCACGCGACCAACGAGGTCGGCGACTCCGCTGAGTCGGACGCCTCGACCGCGGTCACCCCGGCCACGACGCCCGGTGCTCCGACCGGCGTGTCGGCCCAGCCGGGCGACGGCGAGGCGCAGGTCTCGTTCACCGCACCGTCCGGCAACGGCGGCTCGGCCATCACGTCCTACACCGTGACCGCGAGCCCGGGTGACGCGACGGCGACGTGTGCGGGCAGCCCGTGCACGGTCGACGGCCTGGACAACGGGACGGCGTACACCTTCACGGTCGTGGCGACCAACGAGGTCGGCGACTCCGCCGCTCGGACGCGTCGGCCGCGGTGACCCCGGTCCGAGTGCCGGGCGTGCCCACGCACGTGTCGGCCCAGCCCGGGAACGGCGAGGCGGAGGTGTCCTTCACCGCCCCGGGGACCGACGGCGGCACCCCGATCACGTCCTACACGGTGACGGCCGACCCGGGCGGGGAGTCCGCGACGTGCGCCGGCAGCCCGTGCACGGTCGAGGGTCTCGACAACGGGACGGCGTACACCTTCACGGTCGTGGCGACCAACGAGGTCGGCGACTCTCCCGAGTCGGACGCCTCGACCGCGGTCACCCCGGCCACGACGCCCGGTGCCCCGATCCACGTCTCGGCCCAGGCCGGCGACGGCGAGGCGCAGGTCTCGTTCACCGCGCCGTCCGGCAACGGCGGCTCCACGATCACGTCCTACACCGTGACCGCGAGCCCCGGTGAGGCGACGGCGACGTGCGCGGACAGCCCGTGCACGGTCGAGGGCCTGGACAACGGCACGGCGTACACCTTCACGGTCGTGGCGACCAACGAGGTCGGCGACTCTCCCGAGTCGGACGCCTCGACCGCCGTGACCCCCGTCGGCGCGCCCGGCGCGCCCACGCACGTGTCGGCGCAGGGCGGCCACGGTACGGCGGAGGTCTCGTTCACCGCTCCGGAGTACGACGGCGGCAGCCCGATCACCTCCTACACGGTCACGGCGAGCCCGGGCGAGGCGACGGCGACGTGCCCCGACAGCCCGTGCACGGTCGAGGGTCTCGACAACGGCACGGCGTACACCTTCACGGTCCACGCGACCAACGAGGTGGGCGACTCCGCCGAGTCGGCGGCGTCGACGGAGGTCACCCCGGCCACGGCTCCGGGCGTGCCGACGAACGTGTCGGCCCAGCGGGGCAACCGCGAGGCGCAGGTCTCGTTCACCGCTCCGGAGTACGACGGTGGCGCGGCGGTCACGTCGTACACGGTGTCGGCCCACCCGGGCGGCGCGGGTGCGACCTGCCCCGTCAGCCCGTGCCTCGTCCGCGGTCTGCGCAACGGGACGGCGTACTCCTTCACCGTCGTCGCCACCAACCGGGCCGGCGGCTCGGCGGCCTCGGACCCGTCGGCGAAGGTGACTCCCGTCGGCGTCCCGGGCGCGCCCACCCGCGCGTCCGTGAAGGCCGGCGACCGCAAGGCGGTCGTCACGTTCGCCGCCCCGTCGGACGACGGCGGATCGCCGGTCACCTCCTACACGGTGACCTCGCGCCCGGCGGGCGTCACGAGGACCTGCGCCGCCAGCCCCTGCACCGTCGGCGGGCTGCGCAACGGCACGAGCTACCGGTTCACGGTCCAGGCCACCAACGCGAACGGCGACTCGCTCGAGTCCGCTCCGACGCGCGCGGTGCGGCCCGTCGCGGCGACGCGGTGGTACCGCGACCCACTGAGCCGCGAGCAGCGCCGGAAGCTGGCCCCGGTCCCGTCGGACCCGAAGCGGATCGGCGGTCCCGCGCGGGCGACCAGGGCGCTGCACCGCGCCTCCGACGGAACGCTGGCCGTTGCGCCGCGCCAGGTCCGCGGACGCCAGCTCAGCGCCGGACAGGCCGTGCAGCTGACCGGGCTCTTCCGGTTCGACTCGGCGAAGCTCACCCCGGCCGGACGTCAGAAGCTGGCGGCCGTCGCCCGCAGCCTGAAGCGGGTCCGTGCCGTCACCTGCGAGGGGTACGCCGACTACGCCGGCAACCTGAGCAACGAGCAGCGGCTGTCGGTGAAGCGGGCGCAGAAGGTGTGCGCGGTCCTGGAGCGGCGGCGCGACGTGAGGACCCGCACGGTCGGGTTCGGTCCGCAGCGCCCGGTCATGATCGGCGGCACCGCCCCGGAGCGCGGTGCCAACCGCCGGGTGGACCTGCTCGTCCGCCGGTGAGGCTGGATCCCGGGAGTACCCGCGCGCGGAACTCCCGGGATCCCCCGCTCGTTTACCGTGGACCATGCGCAAGAAGAAGCCTCGACGATCCCAGGCCGCCCGACTCGCTCCGACTGAGGCGGGTGGCCGATGATCACGATCCTCTCCCTCCTCCTGGGCCTGCTGGTGGTGCTGGCGATCACCGCCGCCACCGGCTACTTCGTGGCCCAGGAGTTCGCCTACATGGCGGTCGACCGCTCGCGGCTCAAGGCCCGGGCCGCCGCCGGTGACGCCGACGCCGAGCGCGCGCTGCGGGTCACCCGCCGTACGTCGTTCATGCTGTCCGGCGCCCAGCTCGGCATCACCGTCACCGGCCTGCTCGTCGGGTACGTCGCCGAGCCGCTGATCGGCGACTCGCTCGGCGAGATGCTGGGCGGCGTCGGCGTGCCCACGGCCGTCGGCGTCGCGATCGGCACCGTGCTGGCCCTGGCGTTCTCGACCATCGTGCAGATGCTCTTCGGCGAGCTGTTCCCCAAGAACCTCGCCATCGCGCGGCCCGAGCCGGTCGCGGACAAGCTGGCCCGCTCGACGCTCGGCTACCTGAAGGTGACCGGCCCGCTGATCTGGGTCTTCGACCAGTCCTCGAACCTGCTGCTGCGCGCCCTGCGCATCGAGCCGGTCCACGACGTGGAGCACTCCGCGACCGCCCGCGACCTCGAGCACATCGTCGCGGACTCGCGCGAGACCGGGGACCTGCCGGCCGAGCTGTCCGTGCTCCTCGACCGGGTGCTGGACTTCCCGACCCGCGACGTCGAGCACGCGATGGTGCCCCGGACCCGGGTCGACGTGGTCGCGGCCGGGACCCCCGTCGCCGACGTACGACGGCTGATGGGCACCGGCCACTCGCGCTACCCCGTGACCGACGCCGAGCAGGGGGTCGTCGGGGTCGTCCACCTCATCGACGTGCTCGACGCGGCGCCCGGCGCCACGCTCGACCAGGTGGCCCGGCCGCCGCTCGTCGTCCCGACCCGGATGGCGCTGCCCGACGCGCTCGAGGAGCTCGCGCGCACGCGCAACGAGCTCGCGGCCGTCGTCGACGAGTACGGCGGCTTCGTCGGCGTGCTCACGCTCGAGGACCTGGCCGAGGAGCTGGTCGGCGAGCTGACCGACGAGCACGACGGCCTCGACGAGGGCGCGCCGATCGCGCTCGACGACGCGGGCGACTCCTGGCTGGTGCCGGGCGACCTGCCGCTCGACGAGGTCGAGCGGACCCTCGACCAGGACCTGCCGGAGGGTGACTACCAGACCCTCGGCGGCCTGGTCATCGCCCAGCTCGGGCGGCTGCCCGAGGCCGGCACGGTGGTCATCGTGCCCCTGCCCGACGATCCCGGCGACCTGGTCCACGACGAGGAGCCGACGCCGCGCGTCGCGCGCATCGAGGTGGTCGAGGTCGAGCAGCACGTCCCGGCCCTGCTGCGGGTCACGCTCGAGGAGCGCGCCGCCGAGGAGGAGTCCTGATGGAGAACCCTGTCGTGGTGGCCGTCGCCACCGTCGTGATCATCGCCCTGAGCGCGTTCTTCGTCGCCGTCGAGTTCGCCCTGATGGCGGCCAAGAAGCACCGTCTCGAGGACGCGGCCGCGTCGAGCCGCTCCGCCCGCGCCGCGCTGCGCAGCTCCTCGGAGCTCACCGTGCTGCTGGCCGGCTCCCAGCTCGGCATCACCGTCAGCGTGCTGGCGCTCGGTGCCATCACCAAGCCGGCCGTCCACCACTGGCTGACGCCGCTGTTCGAGGGCTGGGGCGTCGCGCTCTGGCTGGCCGACGTGGCGGGCTTCGTGCTCGCGCTGATCGTGGTGACCTTCCTGCACCTCGTGGTCGGCGAGATGGCGCCCAAGTCGTGGGCGATCGCCCACCCGGAGCGGTCCGCCACGCTGCTCGCGATCCCGATGCGCGGCTTCATGTTCCTCACCCGCCCGCTGCTGCGCGGGCTGAACGACGCCGCCAACTGGTGCCTGCGCAAGGTGGGCGTCGAGCCCGTCGACGAGATGGGCGCCGGGCAGGACCCGGCCGGGCTGCGTCAGCTGGTCGAGCACTCCGCGAACGTCGGCGCCCTGGACGCGTCGTACTCCGCCCAGCTGTCGGGGGCGCTGGAGCTCGAGACGCTGACCCTGGGCGACCTGCTGCGCGGCACCCCGCTCACCGCCGTACCCGAGGGGGCGCGGGTCGCCGACGTGCAGGACGCCAGCCGGCGTACCGGCCACCTGCGGATCCTGGTCGGCGACACCCGGCACCCGGTCGGGGTCGTCCACGTCCGCGACACGCTGGAGCAGGCCGAGGACACGGGCATCGCGGCCCTCACCCGCCCGGTGCTGGCCCTCCCGGCCGACACCCGGGTGTACGCCGCGCTCGCGCGGATGCGGGAGACCAGCAACCAGCTGGCCCTGGTCACCGACCCCGCCGACGGCGACCGGCTGCAGGGCCTGGTGACCATCGCCGACCTGCTCCGCCGCCTGTTCCCTCTCCGCGAGCAGACCGCCTAGCCGCCAGAAGTCACCGCCGAGTCGGCAGAAGTTACCCGTCGAGTCGGCAGAACTTGCAGACAACCCGTCAGCAA
>NZ_DATJTA010000098.1:0-21647 GCF_035503875.1 Nocardioides sp. | reverse complement strand
AGCGTGGGACATGAAGGTCTCCTTCGGTGCGGAGCGGTTTCTTAGACAGCTCCACTCCACACCGGGGAGGCCTTCACCCATCTACAAGTCAGACCGTGTCGTCACACGATCTCGACCAACGTGCCTGGTCATCACACCTAGCCGCCCGCGAGCAGGCGGGCCACCTCGCGGAACCGGCGGACCTGCGCCTCGCGCTCC
The DNA here is from genome assembly GCF_035503875.1 of Nocardioides sp. Classification (GTDB taxonomy): domain Bacteria; phylum Actinomycetota; class Actinomycetes; order Propionibacteriales; family Nocardioidaceae; genus Nocardioides. The sequence goes on along the minus strand of NZ_DATJTA010000098.1, from coordinate 21,449 downwards.
AGCCGCCGCTGGTCGTCCAGCGAGCGGTCCCCCGCGCCCTGCAGCAGTGCCTTGGTCTCGCGTACGGCGCCGGCCATCGGCGCCGTCAGGGCTCCCACGAGATCGGCGACGGTCGCGTCCAGCTGCTCAGCCGGGACGACCGCGGCGACCAGACCGATCCGCTGGGCCTCGTCGGCCTCCACGGTCCGGGCGGTCGCACAGATCTCCAGTGCCCTGGCGTACCCAACGCACTCGACCAGCGGCTTTGTTCCCGTCAGGTCCGGGACGAGGCCGAGGGCCGACTCCTTCATGCAGAACCGCGCGTCGTCGGCCGCGACCCGCAGGTCGCAGCTGAGCGCGAGCTGGAAACCAGCTCCGATCGCGTGCCCCTGGACCGCGGCGATCGAGACGAACCGGGGATCGCGCAGCCAGGTGAAGCCGCGCTGGTAGTCGTCGATGGTGGCCGACATCTCCTCGTCCGAGCCGGCCAGCAGGCCCGCCACGGTCTCCACGCCGCTGCCGGTCGAGGTGGGGTCGAGCATCGCGCGGTCGAGGCCGGCCGAGAAGCTGTGCCCGCTGCCGCGCAGGACCACGACCCGGACCTCGTCGTCGACCGACTCCCCCACCTCGGCCAGGGCCCGCCACATGGTCGGCGTCTGCGCGTTGCGCACGTCGGGACGGTCCAGGGTCACGGTGAGCACCGGCCCCGTGCGATCGACGAGGAGACCGGCGGTGGCGAGGGCGACGTGATCCATGATCGGAGCCTAGACCGGCCCTCCGACAGCACCGGAGAAGCACTCCTTGACCTCAACCTAACTTCAAGTTCAAGACTGAGGGAGAACCCGCCGAGAGCCGGCGGGAGACACTCCCCAGGAGGACGGAATGCCCGTCGCCCTCGTCACCGGAGGCTCGGCCGGACTCGGTCGCGCCCTCACCCACGCCCTGGCCGATGCCGGCTGGACCGTCCTCACCGACGGCCGCCGCGCCGACCGGCTCGCAGCCGCCGCTCGTCCGGGGGTGCAACCGATCGTCGGCGACGTCGCCGACGAGGACCACCGTCACGCCCTCGCCCGGGAGGTGGACCGGCTCGGCCGGCTCGACCTGCTGGTGCACAACGCCAGCACGCTCGGCCCGCTGCCGCTGCGTCCGCTCCGCGACGTCGACGAGGCCCACCTCCGCACGGTCTGGGAGGTCAACACCGCGGCACCGCACGCGCTCACCCGGCTGCTGCTCCCCCACCTCGGAGACTCCGACGGAGTCCTGGTCTCGATCTCCTCGGACGCCGCCGTGGAGCACTACGAGACCTGGGGTCCGTACGCCGCCAGCAAGGCGGCCCTCGACCACCTCACGCTCACCACCGGCCTCGAGGAGCGGATCGCGGCGTACGCCGTCGACCCCGGCGACCTACGCACCGAGATGCACCAGGCGGCGTTCCCCGGCGAGGACATCTCCGACCGGCCGCTGCCGGAGACCGTCGTACCCGCCCTCGTCCGGCTCGTCTGGAACCGTCCCTCCTCGGGGCGCTACCGGCTGGCCGACCTGCTGGCGGTGACGTGATGAGGCTGCTGGACGAACGGCCCGCCACCTCCTTCGCAGCCGCGACCTTCGCGCCCGCCCCCGCCGAGGAGCGCGGGCTCGACCGCGACGCCACCCGGCTGCTCGTGGCCCGGCCCGAGGGCGTCGAGCACGCCCGGTTCCGGGACCTGGCGGGCTTCCTGGACCCCGGCGACGTCGTCGTGGTGAACAACTCCGCGACGGTCGCGGGCCAGCTCGACGCCGTCTCCGACCGGCGCGGACCCGTCGTGCTGCACGTCGCGACCCCGCTCGACGACGGCACCTGGGTCGTCGAGCTGCGTACGGCGCCGGACGCGGCCCGCCCCGTCCTGGACGCCGGGCCGGGCGAGGAGATCCGCACGGGACCGGTCCGGCTGCGCCTGGTCGCGCCGTACCCCCGCGCGGACTCGTCGCCGACCGGGACCGGCGACCGGCTCTGGCAGGCGAGCACCGAGGGCGACCTGGCCTGTCACGCGGCCCGGCACGGCCGACCGATCTCCTACGGCTACCTCGACCGGCGCTACCCGCTCGCGGCGTACCAGACGGTGTTCGCCACGGAGCCCGGCAGCGCGGAGATGCCGTCGGCAGGCCGACCCTTCACGCGCAGCCTGGTGACGGAGCTGGTCTCGCGCGGTGTCGCGGTCGCGCCCGTCACCCTGCACACCGGCGTCTCGTCACAGGAGGCCGGCGAGGCACCCCAGCCCGAGCGGTTCGCGGTCAGCGCGAGCACCGCCCGCCTCGTCGAAGCCGCACGCGCCGGGGGCGGCCGGGTGGTCGCGGTGGGCACCACCGTCACCCGAGCACTGGAGTCCGCCGTCGACGCGACCGGTCGCCTGGTCGCGACCCGGGGCTGGACCGAGCGGGTCGTCACGCCCGGTGACCCGCCGCGGGTCGTCACCGGCCTGGTCACCGGCTGGCACGACCCGGCCGCCTCCCACCTGCTGCTGGTCGAGGCCGTCGCCGGGACCGGGCTCACCCAGGCGGCGTACGACGCCGCGGTCGCCGGGGGCTACCTCTGGCACGAGTTCGGCGACGCGGGTCTGTTCCTCGCGCCGCGCCGGCGGTGACTTCTGCCGACTCGACGCGCAACTTCTGCCGACTCGAGGGGTAACTTCTGCCGACTCGGCGTGGGGTCAGGGGTCAGGCGAGGGAGACGAGGTCGGCGTAGTCGTCGTTCCAGAGATCCTCGTCGCCGTCGGGGAGGAGCAGGACCCGGTCGGGCTCGAGGGCGCGGACGGCGCCCTCGTCGTGGGTGACCAGGATGATCGCGCCCTCGTAGGTGCGGATCGCGGCGAGCACCTCCTCGCGGGAGGCCGGGTCGAGGTTGTTGGTGGGCTCGTCGAGGAGCAGCACGTTGGCGCTGGAGACGACGAGCGAGGCGAGGGCGAGGCGGGTCTTCTCGCCGCCGGAGAGCACTCCCGCCGGCTTGTTGGCGTCGTCGCCGGAGAACAGGAACGAGCCGAGCACGCTGCGGGCCTCGGTGTCGGTGAGCTGCGGAGCCGCGCTCTGCATGTTCTCCAGCACCGTGCGGTTCGTATCAAGAGTCTCGTGCTCCTGGGCGTAGTAGCCCAGCTTCAGCCCGTGACCGGGTACGACGCGGCCGGTGTCGGACTGGTCGACGCCGGCGAGGATCCGGAGCATCGTCGTCTTGCCGGCACCGTTGAGGCCGAGGATGACCACTCGCGAGCCCTTGTCGATCGCGAGGTCGACGTCGGTGAAGACCTCCAGCGAGCCGTACGACTTCGACAGCTCCTCGCCGGTGAGCGGCGTCTTGCCGCAGGGCGCGGGCGCGGGGAACTTGATCCGCGCCACCTTGTCGGCCGCCCGCTCGCCCTCGATGCCGGCCATCATCTTCTCGGCGCGCTTGAGCATCGACTGCGCCGCCTGCGCCTTCGACGCCTTGGCCCGCATCTTGTTGGCCTGGTCGGTGAGCGTCTTGGCCTTGTTCTCGGCGTTCATCCGCTCGCGCTTGCGACGCTTCTCGTCGGTCTCGCGCTGGGTGAGGTAGTGCCGCCAGCCCATGTTGTAGACGTCGATGACGCACCGGTTGGCGTCGAGGTGCATGACCTTGTTGACGGTCTCCTCGAGCAGCCCGTTGTCGTGGCTGATCACGATGAAGCCGCCCTTGTGGGCCTTCAGGAAGTCGCGCAGCCACACGATCGAGTCGGCGTCGAGGTGGTTGGTCGGCTCGTCGAGGATCATCACCTCGGCGCCCGAGAACAGGATCCGGGCCAGCTCGACCCGGCGCCGCTGCCCTCCTGAGAGCGTCTTGAGCGGCTGCGAGAGGATCCGCTCCTCGATGCCGAGGCTCGCCGCGATGGTCGCCGCCTCGGACTCGGCGGCGTACCCGCCCCCGGCGTGCATCTCGTCGTCGGCACGCGCGTAGCGGCGCATTGCCTTGTCGCGCACGGCCGCGTCGTCGCTGCCCATCTCCTGCTCGGCCTTCCGCAGGCGTCGTACGACCTCGTCGAGACCGCGGGCCGACAGGATCCGGTCGCGGGCGATCACCTCGGGGTCGCCGATCCGGGGATCCTGCGGCAGGTAGCCCACGTCGCCGGACCGGGTCACCTTGCCACCGGCGGGCAGCGCCTCGCCGGCGAGGATCTTCGTGAGCGTGGTCTTGCCGGCACCGTTGCGACCGACGAGACCGACCTTGTCGCCGGCGGCCACCCGGAAGCTGACGTTCTCCATGAGGAGGCGGGCGCCTGCTCGGACTTCCAGCTGGGACGCGGTGATCATGAGGGGGTCAGTCTAGGCGTGGGTACGGGTTCCTCAGCGAATCGATGCAGGAGGCGGACGGATGAGGTTCAACCCCAAGGCGCGCCTGGACCGGGGCCGGGTGGGCGACGCCGGACGTGGTCGCGGCGGAGGCGGGGGCGGCTCACGCATCCCGGCCGGCCTGCCGGTCGGCGGCGGCATCGGCGGGGTCCTCGTCCTGGTCGTCGTCTTCGTCGCCCTGCAGGTGCTCGGCGGCGGCGGGGACGGCGGCGGGGCGGGCGACAGCGCCGTGGACGGCAACGAGCGGTACGCCGCGTGCGAGTTCGGCTCGGACGCCAACGAGAACGCCGACTGCGTGCGGGTCGCGGTCGAGAACTCGCTGCACGACTACTGGTCGGGCGAGCTCGGCGCCGAGTACCGCCCGATCGACCGGCTGGTGACGTTCTCCGACAGCGTGCAGACCGGCTGCGGCACCGCCTCGTCGGCCGTCGGCCCGTTCTACTGCCCGGGCGACCAGCGGATCTACCTCGACACGTCGTTCTTCGACGAGGTGCTCGAGCGTCAGCTCGGCGGGCCGGACGGAGGGTTCGTCGAGGCCTACGTCCTCGCCCACGAGTACGGCCACCACGTCCAGAACGTGCTCGGCACCATGGGAGAGGTCCGCACCCAGCAGGGTGCCCAGAGCGACGCCGTACGGCTGGAGCTGCAGGCCGACTGCTACGCCGGGATGTGGACGCGGGCGGCGACGACGACGCGGGACGCCGACGGGCAGACGCTGGTCAGCGAGCTGACGCAGCAGGACATCGACCTCGCCCTCGCCGCCGCGACGGCCATCGGCGACGACCGGATCCAGGAGCGGACCCAGGGTCAGGTGACCGAGGAGACCTGGACCCACGGGTCGGCAAAGTCCCGGTCCAGGTGGTTCCGGACCGGCCTGGAAGAGGGCACGCTGGTGGCGTGCGACACCTTCTCCGCTCCACGCGTGTGAGACCGCGCTAGGTCACGCTCCGTGGAGCGATAGCGTCAGCCCATGACCTCCGGCCAGGTACCCGCCTCACCCCGCCGCGCCGGGGCTGGGGGCGACGGCACGCCGGGACCACTCCGGGTGCTGGTCGCCGACGACTTCGAACCCGTGCGCGTGCTCGCGGTCCGCATGCTCCAGAAGCTCGGGCACGAGGACGTCGAGGAGGCCGAGGACGGCCAGGAGGCCGTCGACGCGCTCGCCGAGCGGCACTTCGACCTGCTCTTCCTCGACCTCTCGATGCCGCGGCTCTCCGGTCAGGACGTCGTCCGCTGGCTGCGGGCGCACCCCGACCGGGCCGAGGGACTGACCATCGTCGTGATCAGCGCGTCGGCCCACGCGGAGCGTCCGGTGCTGAACGAGCTGGGGGTCACCCACGTGCTGCCCAAGCCGTTCCGGAGCCAGGAGATCGCGGACGTGATCGACGCGATCTACGGCCCTGAATGAGACACCTCTTGAATTGTCGCCTGGCTACCCCCCGACCGGCTAGATTTCGTCGCGAGTGGGGACATCCATATGGGACCGTCAGAGAGGACACCGAACATGCTGAGCAACTTCCGGCAGCGCCGTGCGATCGCCCAGGCCAGCCGTAGCCTGCGAGCCATCTACTCGTGGCGCCGGCCCGGCGCCTGAACGCCGACGCTGACGACGACGGCGCCGTGGAGCCCCTGGGGCTCCACGGCGCCGTCGTGCGTGCGGCGGGCAGCGCCGAGCCCGTCTCGATCGACGGAGGCCGGTTCCTGCTCGTCGCGAACCTCGACGGGGCGCGGGAGGTCCTGACCCGCGACGACGACTTCACGCTGCCCTTCGACGTCACCCGGCAGTCGATCCGCATCCCGCACGAGCAGGGACGGACGAAGGACTTCCCGCCCCTGTCCGCCGCCGCGACCCAGCACGGCCGCGAGGTGTTCGTGGCCGAACTCGACTCCGTCGACCTCCCGCCGGAGCCCGACGCCCTGGCGGTGCTCCGGCTGCCGGTGGCCCGGTCGACGACGGCGAGCGTCGTACCGGACGCGTCGCTCGCCGACCGGGACCGGATCGCCGAGCTCGTCCTCGCCTGGGTCGACGCGCTGGCGCCCATCATCTCCGCGGACCGCCCTCCCACCCGGTGGAGCGCTGTCCGGCGCACCGAGCGCCGGGTACGCCGCGGCCTGTTCGCCGCCCTGCGGTCGGCGGGGGTCGACGACCCCGCGGTCGTCGCCACCGCGCTCGCGGCCGGGGTGCAGGTGCCGATCGCGGCCGGCGCCTGGTGCCTGGTCCTCCTGGCTCAGGACGCCACCCTGCAGCGACGCCTGCGCGAGGACCCCTCCCTCGGCACCGCCTTCGTGTGGGAGGTCCTCCGGCTCTATCCGCCGACCTGGCTGATCGCCCGGATCACGACGCGCGCCGTGGAGATCGGCCAGGCCCCCGTGCCGGCGTACCGCCCGGTGGTCGTGAGCCCGGTCGCCCTCGGCCGTCTCCCGGAGCTGGTCCCCGGTCCCGAGCACGGGGTCGCCGGCCTCGACCGCATCGACGTGGACCGCTGGGCGGGGGGCACGCACCGCCCGGGGACCTGGCTCCCGTTCGGGGCCGGACGGCACGCCTGCCCGGGCCGCAGCCTCGGACTCGCCCAGCTCGTGGCGGTCGTCGGCTGGGCGGGCGGGCTCGACCTCGAGCCGACGGCGCCGCTCGGTATCGACGCCGACCGCGGTCTCGCCCCGGCGCCGTCGGCGGTGCGGGTTCGTCCGCGTCCCGCGGGCTCCTAGGGTGTCCCCCGTGGACGTCGACGCGCTGCAGTCGCTGCCCCGGCTGCTGCCGGCCTCGCCCGGTGCCGTCGCGCTGGCGATCAGCCTCGTGCAGGGCGGTACGGCGACCGTCCAGGAGGCCGCCGAGCTCATCGGTGCCCATCTCGCGGCGCTCGACGACATCGACCTGGTGGCGATCTCGATCGTCGTCCTCAGCCCGCCCAGCGGGAACGGCTGGGTGTCGCTCGGCGAGCGGGCGTCACTGCGCGAGTGGCAGCGTCCCGGCCGGACCTGCTCGGTGGCGCCCCGCCGGGACGGCTCGGCCGAGCAGGCCATCTCCCTGCCCTGGCTCTCCCCCATCGCCCGGCAGGGCGGTGCGGTCGTCGTCGACATCGAGCGGCTGCCCACCAGCGCGGATCAGGACCGTCGCGAGCTCGGCGCCTGCGGCGTGCGGGCCGTCATCACGCACTCCGTCGTCCGCGACCAGACGCTGTACGGCAGCGTCGCCGTCGCCCGCGAGAGCGCGGGCGAGTGGCCCGCCAGCCACGTCGGCGACATCCGGCTGCTCAGCGCCGCCCTCGCCTCGCGGATCGCCGAGGAGTCGCACCGACGCTCCCTCGTCGACGCGATGGCCCGCGCGGACGCGGCCCACCGGAGCAAGGAGCACTTCTTCGCAGCGGTCGGGCACGAGCTGCGGACGCCGATCACGGCGATCCTCGGCACGGCGGAGCTGCTGGGCGACGACGCCCGCGAGCGGAGCGGCACCGACGAGTCCGGCTACGCGGGCGCGGTCGCCCGGGACGCCGACGTGGTGCTGCGCGCGGCGGAGCAGCTGCACGCGGTCGTCGAGGAGCTGCTCGACACCGGGGCGGAGCTCGGCGGCCGCGTCGAGACACAGTGGGTCGACGTCGCCGAGGCGCTCGCGGACGTCGTGCACTGGCTGGCGACGCCCGCCCGCACGGCCGGGGTGAGCGTCCACGCGGACGTCCCGCCCGGGGTCCTGGTCCGCACCACGCCCTCGGCACTGCGTCAGATCCTCACGAACCTGGTCGGCAACGCGATCACCCACAACGTCCCCGGCGGCGACGTGCGGGTGACCGTGGCGCGCGCCACCGACGAGTTCGGACGGCCCCGGGCACGCATCGGCGTCCGTGACACCGGCCCCGGACTCACCCCCGAGCAGCAGGACCAGGTCTTCGAGCCGTTCGTCCGCTTCGCCGAGCCGGGCGTCCGCGGCAGCGGGCTCGGACTCTCGCTCTCCCGGTCGCTCGCCGAGCGCGACGGGGGGCTGATGGGCGTCGAGTCGACCGAGGACTCCGGGTCGGTGTTCTGGCTCGACCTGGCCTCGACCGACGAGAGCGACCCGAGCTAGAGCAGGGCCTCGATCTGGGGGAACTGCCGTTGCAGCGCCCGCAGGTGGGGCGCCACCGCGGGGTGGCGGTACTTGCCGGCCAGCGCTCCCTCGCCGCCCGCCACGCGCGCCAGCGCCCACTCGGCTCGGTTGAAGGCCGTGAGTACGGCGGTGACCCGCGCGCCCTGGGCGGCCTCCTCCCGACCGCCGAAGCCCTCCGGCAGCCCCATCAGGTAGGCGTCGAGCAGGGGCTCGAACTCCTCGCGGGCCGTCAGCAGGTAGTAACCCAAGTCCGCGCCGACCGGCCCCCGTCCGAGCATCGACCAGTCGATCGCCACCACGTCGTCCCCCACCCGACCGGGCAGGTTGGCGGGTACCGGGTCACCGTGCTGCGCGACCTGCGGCAGGGCATCCAGCTCGTCGAGGAGCGCGTTCCGTCTGCTCCACAGGTGCTCGGCCACGTCGGCGACCGTGGTCCGGGCGAGGGTGGGCCAGCCGCCGTTCCGGTCGACGCGCCGCATCCGGTCGCGGAGCTGGTCGCTCGCCAACCACCGGATGCCCCCGAGGTCGGCGCCCGCGAACCGGCCGAGGCCGTGGGCGACGAACAGGCCCGAGCACGCGGCGTCCTCGACCCACTCCTGGGTGAGCGTGATCCCCTCCGCGTCCTCCTCGACCGCGGTGACCGGTCCGCGCAGGCCGGGGGTCCGGTCGACGAGGCCGGCGGTGACGACGTCCGCGCCTCGTCGCCAGTAGGCGAAGTGCCGGGGATCGCTCAGCTCCACCGGGTCGTGCGGCCCCGGGGCGGCGAGACGCTTGACGACCACCGGTCGGTCGCCGACGACGGTGCGCCACACACCGACCGTCGAGGTGCCGGTGCCACCCGGGAGCGGGTGCCAGCCGGGCTCGGGCTGCCACATGCCGCCATCGTGGCAGATATCGGCGCCGGTTCCGGGGAGGTCAGCCCGGTCCGGCGTCGGCGTTGACGACCTCGATCCGTACCGCCTGGGCGTCGGCGACCGCCTGCTCGAGCACCGCGCGCCTCGGATCGGGTACGGCGAGCCACGGCTCGGCGACCGTCGCCGACCTCAGCCGGGGGTCGCTCAGCACCTCGTCGACGGCGGTATGGTCGCCTCCGGTCACCAGCGGCCCGCGGAGCCCGGCCAGGATGCGTGCGGCGTGCTCGGCGGCCGCCTCGTAGGCCTGCCGAGCCTGGTTGTCCCGGCGCCGGGCGAACCGCTGCTGGCTCTGCCCGCCCGCCTTGGTGCGGCCCTGGACGTGCCGCTGGCCGACCTTCGACTCCCCGATCGCGACGCCGGACAGCCGGGCCACCGCGAAGCCGCCCTTGCGCACCAGCAGCACGCCCCAGTCCGCGGGAGCCGCCGCCGCGGCCGCGCAGGCGGCGGCGTTCGGGAGGCCGTCGTACCTCTCACCGAACGGGAGCCGGGCGGTGAACGTCGAGCCGTCCGACGCGGCCCCGTGCAGGGCGCCACCGACCACGCTCAGTCCGGTCACGCCGTGGCGGCCCTGGAAGTTCAGCACCCACTTCTCCAGGCGCGCAGCGGGCACCAGCACGATCGTCACGACGCCAAGTCCACCACGGCCACCCGACCGCACCCCCGCCGAGTCGGCAGAACTTGCGCGCCGAGTCGGCAGAACTTGCGGGCCGAGTCGGCAGTACTTGCCGGCCGAGTCGGCAGAACTTGCGGGCAGGGGGTCGTGCTGCGGAAGCCCGATCAAGGTCTCGACCCGCCCGTCGCGGCTTCGCAGGCTCAGCCGCGGGGCTCGCTCGACCTCTTCGGGTCGCGTCGGGCTCGGTGACGCGCTCCGCGCGTCACCGTGCCCGACGCGCCTCAGACATTAAATCCGAGGGCGCGGAGCTGCTCGCGGCCGTCGTCGGTGATCTTGTCCGGGCCCCACGGCGGCATCCAGACCCAGTTGATCGCGACGTCGTTGACCAGGCCCTCGAGGGCGCCGTTGGTCTGGTCCTGGATGACGTCGGTCAGCGGACAGGCGGCCGAGGTGAGCGTCATGTCGATGACGACGTTGCTGCTCTCGTCGAGGTGGACGCCGTACACCAAGCCGAGGTCGACGACGTTGATGCCGAGCTCGGGGTCGACGACGTCCTTCATCGCCTCGGTGACGTCGTCGACGGAGACCGTCGAGACACCGCCGCCGCTCGCCTCCGGAACGTCGGGAAGGTCAGAGTGGTCAGCCATGCGAGGTCTCCTCCAAAGATCGGGCCGTGGCGTCCTTCCAGGCCATCCACGACAGTAGTGCGCACTTCACGCGGGCCGGGAACTTGGCGACGCCGGCGAACGCGATGCCGTCCTCCAGCACGTCCTCGTCCGGTTCGACGCTCCCCTTGCCCTGCATCAGGGTCAGGAACTCCTCGTGGATCGACATCGCCTCGTCCACCGGCTTGCCGATGACCAGGTCGGTCAGCACCGAGGCCGAGGCCTGGGAGATCGAGCAGCCGACCGCGTCGTACGAGACGTCGTCGACGATGCCGTCGGCGACGTGCACGCGCAGCGTCACCTCGTCACCGCAGGTGGGGTTGACGTGGTGCACCTCGGCCTGGAAGGGCTCCCGCAGGCCCTGGTGGTGGGGGTTCTTGTAGTGGTCCAGGATGATCTCCTGGTACAGCGCATCGAGTTCCTGGCTCATCTCTCAACTCAACTTGAAGTAGGAGCGGGTGTATTCCAGGCCGGCGACGAGCGCGTCGATCTCCCCCGGGGTCGTATAGAGGTACGACGACATCCGCGTCGAGCTCTGCACACCGAACCGGGCGTGCGCGGGCTTCGCGCAGTGGTGGCCCGCCCGCACCGCGATGCCGCGGGAGTCGAGCACCTGCGCGATGTCGTGCGGGTGCACGCCTTCCATCTCGAAGGCGATCGCGCCACCGCGCTGCGTCGCGTCGAGCGGACCGAGCACGGTGAGGCCCGGGATGGTCGCGAGTCCCTCGAGGGCGTACGCCGTGATCGCCTGCTCGTGGGCGTGGATCGCGTCGAGCCCGACGTGGGAGAGGTAGTCGACAGCCGCGCCGAGCCCGACCGCCTCGACGATCGGCGGCGTACCGGCCTCGAAGCGGTGCGGCGCCTTCGCGTACGTCGAGCCCTCCATGCGGACGGTCTCGATCATCTCGCCGCCGCCGTGGAACGGCGGCAGCTCGTTGAGCAGCTCCTCGCGACCCCACAGCACGCCGATACCGGTCGGCCCGACGACCTTGTGGCCGGTGAAGACCAGGAAGTCGCAGCCGGTGGCGGCGACGTCGACGGGCAGCTGTGGCGCCGCCTGGGAGGCGTCGACGACGGAGTAGGCGCCGACCGCCTTCGCCCGGGCGACCAGGTCGTCGACCGGGTTGATCGTGCCGAGCATGTTGGAGACCCAGGTGAACGCGACCACCTTGGTGTGCTCGTCGATCAGGGCGTCCGCGTTGGAGAGGTCGAGCCGGCCGTCGTCGGTCAGCCCGAACCACCGCAGCTCGGCACCCGAGCGCTCGCAGGCGAGCTGCCAGGACACGATGTTGGAGTGGTGCTCCATCTCGGTGATCACGACGTTGTCGCCGGGGCGCAGCTCGATCGTGCGGGCCAGCAGGTTGAGCGCCTCGGTGGCGTTCTTGGTGAAGACCACCTCGTTGCGCGACGGCGCGTTGAGGAAGGCCGCGACCTTGTCGCGCGCTCCCTCGAACGCCTCGGTCGCCTCGGCGCCCAGCGTGTGCATGGCGCGCGCGACGTTCGCGTTGTGCCGCTCGAGGTGGTCGACCATGGTGTCGATCACGACCTGCGGCTTCTGCGAGGTGTTCGCGCTGTCGAGGTAGACCAGCGGCAGGTCGCCCGCGACGGTCCGGGACAGGATGGGGAAGTCGGCGCGGATCACCTCCAGCTCGGGGAGGAGGCCCGCCAGCTGGGTCTGGGTCATGCTCAGACCGCCGCCGTCAGGAAGCGCTCGTAACCGTTGGCCTCCAGCTCGTCGGCGAGCTCGGGGCCGCCGGACTCGGCGACGCGGCCGTTGACGAACACGTGGACGTGGTCGGGCTTGATGTAGCGCAGGATCCGCGTGTAGTGGGTGATCAGCAGGATGCCCTTGCCCTCCTGCTCCCGGAAGCGGTTGACGCCCTCGGAGACGACCTTCAGCGCGTCGATGTCGAGGCCGGAGTCGGTCTCGTCGAGGATCGCGACCTTCGGGTCGAGCAGCTCCAGCTGGGCGATCTCGTGGCGCTTCTTCTCACCACCGGAGAAGCCCTCGTTGACCGAGCGGGTGCCGAAGGTCGGGTCGAGGTCGAGCTTCTCGAGCGCCGAGTTGACGTCCTTGACCCAGGTGCGCAGCTTCGGGGCCTCGCCGTCGATGGCGGTCTTCGCCGTCCGGAGGAAGTTCGACACCGAGACGCCGGGGACCTCGACGGGGTACTGCATCGCGAGGAACAGGCCGGCGCGGGCGCGCTCGTCGACCGTCATCGCCAGCACGTCCTCGCCGTCGAGCGTGACGGTGCCGCCGGTGATGTCGTACTTCGGGTGGCCGGCGACCGAGTAGGCCAGCGTCGACTTGCCGGACCCGTTCGGGCCCATGATGGCGTGCGTCTCGCCGTCCTTGATGGTCAGCGTGACGCCCTTGAGGATCTCCTTCGGGCCGTCGTCGGTGCTGACCGAGACCTGCAGGTCCTTGATCTCCAGCGTGCTCATGAGGGGGTGACTCCGTTCAGGGTGGTGGTGATGTCGACGTACACGTCTCCGTCGCGGACCTCGACGGGGAACGTCGCGACGGGTTCGGTGGCCGGGAGGCCGGTGGGCTTGCCGCTGCGGAGGTCGAAGCGCGAGCCGTGCAGCCAGCACTCGATCTGACAGTCGGAGACCTCCCCCTCGGACAACGCGACGGCGGCGTGCGAGCAGAGGTCCTGCAGGGCGTACACGTCCTCGCCGTCCCGGGCGACGACCAGGGTGTAGTCGCCGACGTCGACGGCCAGCCCCTCGTCGAGAGGTACGTCGGCGACGGCGCAGGCGCGCTCGTACGTCACGAGATGGCGTCCTTGAGAACGTTCTTGGCGAGCTCGGCCTCGACGGTCGCGAGCAGCTGCTCCTCGACCGACGGGATGCCCACCTTGCGGATCAGGTCGTTGAAGAAGCCGTGCACGACCAGGCGGCGCGCCTCCTTCTCCGAGACACCGCGCGAGCGCAGGTAGAACAGCTGCTCGTCGTCGAACCGGGCGGTCGCCGACGCGTGGCCCGCACCCTCGATCTCGCCGGTCTCGATCTCCAGGTTGGGCACCGAATCGGCCTGGCAGCCGTCGGAGAGGACCAGGTTGCGGTTCTCCTCGTAGGTCTCGATGCCCTCGGCGACCTTGCGGATCAGCACGTTGCCGATCCACACCGTGTGCGCACCCTCGCCCTGCAGCGCGCCCTTGTAGACGACGTGGCTCTTGGTCTTGGGAGCGGTGTGGTCGGCGAAGAGCCGGTGCTCGAGGTGCTGGCCCTCGTCGGCGAAGTAGAGGCCGAGGAGCTCGGCGTCGCCACCCGGACCGGCGTACTCGACGTTGGCGTGCATGCGCACCAGGTCGCCCCCGAAGGAGATCGAGGTGTGCTTGACGCGGGCGTCGCGGCCGACCCGGATGGCGTCGCGGCCGAGGTGCACCGCGTCGTCGTCCCAGTCCTGCAGGGTCAGCACGTTGAGGTCGGCGCCGTCGCCGACGAGCACCGTGGTGATCGCGGAGTAGCGGGCCGAGCCGGTGTGCGTGATCACGACGGTCGCCTTCGAGAACCGGCCGGCGCGCACGACGAGGCGACCCCAGACGAGGTCGTCGATCGACTCGCCGTGCAGGCGGAGAACGATCGGCTCGCTCAGCTCGGCCTCGGCGGGGATGTCGAGCAGCAGCGACTGCCCGGCGTTGGCCGCGGCCAGGGCCGACGGCCGGTCGTTGGGCGCCAGCTCGCCGAGCTCGCGGGCCTCGTCGACGCCGATCTCGGTCAGCGTCGCGCCCTCCGGCAGCGAGGTCTCCCAGGTCAGCCGGTCCGTCGAGGCCTCGCCCTCGAGGATCCCGCGCAGCCGCTTCAGCGGCGTGAAGCGCCAGATCTCCTCACGGCCCGTCGGGATCGGGTGGTCGCCCAGGGCGTACGACGCCGGCGGGTTGAGGTGGCTCTCGACCCGGTCGAGCTCGAGCGCGGACTCCACGCTCTCGCGGGCAGCATCGGTCACGGTCACAGGTATCGCTTTCTGACGTGCGGGAAGGGACGGGGCGGGTCGGCGTCAGCCGACCGCGCCCTCCATCTGCAGCTCGATGAGCCGGTTGAGCTCGAGGGCGTACTCCATCGGCAGCTCCTTGGCGATCGGCTCCACGAAGCCGCGGACGATCATCGCCATCGCCTCGTCCTGCTCCATGCCGCGCGACATGAGGTAGAAGAGCTGGTCGTCGGAGACCTTCGAGACGCTCGCCTCGTGGCCCATGGACACGTCGTCCTCGCGGATGTCGACGTACGGGTAGGTGTCGCTGCGGCTGATCTGGTCGACCAGCAGCGCATCGCACAGCACGTTGGACTTCGAGCCGTGGGCGCCCTCGTTGACCTGGATCAGGCCGCGGTACGACGTCCGCCCGCCGCCGCGCGCGACGGACTTCGACAGGATCGACGACGAGGTGTGCGGCGCGGCGTGCACCATCTTGGCGCCGGCGTCCTGGTGCTGGCCCTCGCCCGCGAACGCGATGGAGAGCGTCTCGCCCTTGGCGTGCTCGCCCATCAGGTAGATGGCGGGGTACTTCATCGTCACCTTGGAGCCGATGTTGCCGTCGACCCACTCCATGGTCGCGCCGGCCTCGCAGGTCGCGCGCTTGGTGACGAGGTTGTAGACGTTGTTCGACCAGTTCTGGATCGTCGTGTAGCGGCAGCGGCCGCCCTTCTTGACGATGATCTCGACGACCGCGGAGTGCAGCGAGTCGGAGCTGTAGATCGGCGCGGTGCAGCCCTCGACGTAGTGCACGTAGGCGTCCTCGTCGACGATGATCAGCGTCCGCTCGAACTGGCCCATGTTCTCGGTGTTGATCCGGAAGTACGCCTGCAGCGGGATGTCGACGTGCACGCCCTTCGGCACGTAGATGAACGACCCGCCCGACCAGACCGAGGTGTTGAGCGCGGAGAACTTGTTGTCGCCGACCGGGATGACGGTGCCGAAGTACTCCTTGAAGAGCTCCTCGTGCTCCTTCAGGCCGGTGTCGGTGTCGACGAAGATGACACCCTGCTCCTCGAGGTCCTCGCGGATCGAGTGGTAGACGACCTCGGACTCGTACTGCGCGGCGACGCCGGCGACGAGGCGCTGCTTCTCCGCCTCGGGGATGCCGAGCTTGTCGTAGGTGTTCTTGATGTCCTCGGGCAGGTCGTCCCAGGTGGCCGCCTGCTTCTCCGAGGAGCGCACGAAGTACTTGATGTTGTCGAAGTCGATGCCGCCGAGGTCCGAGCCCCAGGTGGGCATGGGCTTGCGGTCGAAGAGCTTCAGGCCCTTCAGCCGCAGGTCGAGCATCCACTGCGGCTCGCTCTTCTTCGACGAGATGTCGCGGACCACGTCCTCGTTGAGACCACGCTTCGCCGCGGCGCCGGCCTCGTCGCTGTCGGCCCAGCCGAAGTCGTAGCGACCGATGCCCTGGAGCTCGGGGTTGAGTTCTTCGATCGAGGTCATGTGGTGACCCGCTCCTTCTGTGTGGTGGTCGTGGTCAGGTCGTTCGTGGGTCCGGCGCTCGCCGGCACGGTGGGGATGCAGGTGGTGCACACCCCGTCGCCGTGGGCGATCGTCGCCAGGCGCTGGACGTGGCGGCCGAGGACCTTGCTGATCGCCTCGGTCTCGGCCTCGCACAGCTGGGGGAACTCGTGGGCCACGTGGGCGACCGGGCAGTGCTGCTGGCACAGCTGCTCCCCCACGCTCTGGCCGTTCGCGAGCAGCAGGTCGCTCGCCGAGGCGGCGTACCCCTCGTCGGTGAAGACCTTCGCCAGCACCTGTGCCGGGGTCAGCGACGGGTCGGCCTGCTGGACGCCCGCGAACTTCTCCGAGATGAACGTCGCCCGACGCCGGGAGAATTCCCGGACGGCGTCCTCGCCGGCCGTCTCGCTCAGGAAGCGCAGCGCCTGGGCGGCCAGGTCGTCGTACTGCTGGTCGAAGCGGTCCCGCCCGAGCTCGGTGAGCGCGAAGGCCTTGGCCGGCCGACCACGGCCGCGGGCGCCCCCCGAGCGCGGGTCGCGGGCCTCGACGGCGCCGTCGGCGACGAGCTGGTCGAGGTGGCGCCGGACAGCGGCGGGGGTCAGGTCCAGGCGCTCGGCGAGGGCCGCGGCGGTGGAGGGACCGTTGACGAGGATCGACCGCGCGACGCGCTCACGCGTCGGCTCGTCGTGCGTCCCGTCGAATTCCACAACACCAGTGTGCCGTTATTGCTTCGCGGGCTTCAAGCAAGGCAACCCTTACCCCACGCGGGAAGGTGACGAGTGTCTCAGCCAGGCCAGACCCGCGATCGGCAGCACCAGCGGCAGGAAGCCGTAGCCCTGCCCGAAGTGCGACCAGACCGTGCGGTCCGGGAACAGGTCCGTCGCGAGGTAGCTGAGCGTGCCGACGACGACCACGCCGACCGCCTCGACCGTGCACGCGACGATCGCGACGAGCCGGGCACGCCTTCCCCCGAGCAGCAGGCAGGTCGTCGCGACCAGGTAGACGACCGCGGCGAGCAGCGACAGGCCGTACGCCAGCGGTGCGCGGTCGGCGTCGATCCCGAGCTGGACCAGGGACCGTCCGGTCGCGGCGACCGCGAAGACGCCGTACACCGCGATCAGGATCCGGCCGGGTCCGGACGCCAGGTCGACGTCGCCGGAGGGACGGGGCTCCTGGGCGCTAGCCACCGGCGGTCCACATCGTCCACAGGCGCGCCTCGCACGCCGCCACCGCCAGCAGGGCGACCAGCAGCACGCCGGTCCCCCACCGGGTGCGCTCGATGAGCGCCAGCGCCGCCCCGACGGGCAGCACGAGCAGCGCGGTGAAGAGGTACGAGACGAAGGTCACGCCCTCGATCTCCCGGTCCGTCATCCCCAGCGCGATCAGTCCTCCGACGAGCTGGCCGAGCAGGGCCAGGGCCAGGACGCCGAGCAGCGCGAAGTACGGGTCGCTCGGCGGACTCTCGTCGCGCACGATCATCAGGATCGTCCACACGGCGGCCGCGGCAGCGAGGAGCAGCACCAGCCCCAGGACCCAGACGTTCACGGGGAGAACGGTAGGGGGTCGGGTGCCGACCCCGACCGCCGAGGCGTGGTGAGCGACTTCCTAGACTGGTGTGGTGTCCGACGCCGCCCCTGCAGTCGTCGTCGACGGCCTGGTGATGCGGTACGGCGACAAGCTCGCCGTCGACGAGCTCTCCCTGACCGTCGACCGCGGCTCCATCACCGCTGTCCTCGGTCCCAACGGCGCCGGCAAGACGACGACCCTGGAGACCTGCGAGGGCTACCGCAAGCCGCAGCGCGGCACGGTCCGGGTGCTCGGGCTCGACCCGGTCCGCCAGCGCCGCGACCTGCTGCCCCGGATCGGCGTGATGCTGCAGGGCGGCGGCGCGTGGAGCGGGGTGCGCGCCATGGAGATGCTGCGCCACGTCGCGAAGCTGCACGCCCACCCGCTCGACGTCCAGATGCTCTCCGACCGGCTCGGGCTGGACGAGTGCGGACGCACGCCGTACCGCCGGCTGTCGGGGGGCCAGCAGCAGCGCGTCGGCCTGGCGATGGCGCTGGTCGGACGGCCCGAGGTCGTCTTCGTCGACGAGCCCACCGCGGGGATGGACCCGCAACTGCGCCGTACGACGTGGGAGCTGCTGGAGGAGCTGCGCCGCGACGGCGTCACCGTGGTGCTCACCACGCACTACATGGACGAGGCCGAGCGGCTCGCCGACCACATCCACATCATCGACCGGGGCCGGCTGATCGCCTCGGGCTCGCCACTGGAGCTCACCCGCGGCGGCAGCAGCGCGACGATCCGGCTGGTCGTCAGCCGGCCGTTCCCGCCGGGCGCGCCGGAGTCCCTGCGCGCGGCCCTCGGCGAGGAGATCGTCGTCGACCAGCTCGACGACGTCAGCCTGCTCGTCACCGGCCCGGCCGACGCCTCGACGCTGGCCAAGGTCTCGCGCTGGTGCGACGAGAACCAGGTGCTGCCCGAGTCGCTGACCCTGGGGGTGCGCAACCTGGAGGACGTCTTCCTCCAGCTGACCGGACGGGAGCTGGCGACGTGAGCACCGGCACCTTCACCCCGCGGCCCGGCGCCGCTCCCCTGCACCGCCAGATCGTCGCGCAGGCGACGATGGAGGCGCGGCTGATGCTGCGCAACGGCGAGCAGCTGCTGCTCGCCGTCGTGATCCCCGTCGTCGTACTGATCGGCGCGGTGAAGGGCGCCGACCGGATCAACCTCGAGCTGTCCGGTCGGCCCATCGACGAGTTCACCCCGGGCGTCCTGGCGCTCGCGGTCATGTCGACCGCCTTCACCTCGCTGGCGATCGCGACCGGCTTCGAGCGCCGGTACGGCGTGATCAAGCGGCTCGGCAGCTCGCCGCTCCCCCGCACCGGTCTGCTGATCGGCAAGGTCGGGGCGCTGCTGCTCGTCGAGATCCTGCAGGGCCTGGTCATCTGCGCGGTGGCGCTCGGGATGGGCTGGGACCCGCACGTCTCGGTCCCCGGCGTCGTGCTCACCGTCATCGCCGGCACGGCCGCGTTCGCCTCGCTGGGCCTGCTGGTGGCCGGCGCGCTGCGCGCGGAGGCGACGCTCGCCGCCGCCAACCTGATCTACCTGCTGCTGATGGCGGGCGGGGCCGTCGTCCTGCCGTCGTCGGCGTACGGCGCGTTCGGCGACGTCGTCCGCTGGCTGCCCTCCGGCGCGCTCGGCGATTCCATGCGCGCGGCCCTGATCGACGGCGCCGTCGACCCGGTCGGGCTCGCCGTCCTGGCGGGCTGGGCCGTCCTCGGCGCCGTGCTGACCGCCCGAACGTTCAAGTGGGAGTGACGATGTCCATCAGTACGCCGGTCCGCACGGTGACCGGCCGGCTCTCGGCGTGGCTGTGGCCGCTCGCCGTGGCCAACCTGCTGGCCAACCTCGGCCTCATCGTCACCGGCGCCGCGGTCCGGCTCACCGGCTCCGGCCTCGGCTGCCCGACCTGGCCCCGGTGCACCGAGGAGTCGTACGTCACGCACCCCAGCATGGGCATCCACGGCGTGATCGAGTTCGGCAACCGGATGCTCACCTTCGTGCTGATCGCCATCGCGGTGCTCTGCTTCCTCGCGGCCTGGGGCTCGCGCGACCGGGTCGCCGTCCGGCTCAGCGCGATCGTGGCCCTCGGCGTACCCCTGCAGGCGGTGATCGGCGGCATCACCGTGCTCACCGACCTCAACCCCTGGGTGGTGTCGCTGCACCTGGTGGCCTCGCTGCTGATGGTGATGATCTGCCTGGCCCTCCTCGACCACCTGCGCAGCCCCGCCCGCCCCGCCGCGCCGCCGCTGCCGCGTGCGCTGGCCGGCGCGGTCCTCGCGGTCGGCTGGGTGGTGCTGTACCTGGGCACGATGGTCACCGGCGCCGGTCCGCACGCCGGCGACGCGGAGGCGGTCCGCAACGGGCTCACCCCGCGCGTGATCTCGTTCGTGCACGCGGGCTCCGTCTACCTGCTGATCGCGCTGACCGTCGCGCTGCTCGTCGTCGCCGTACGACGCGGCGACCGCTGGCTCACCGTCGTCGTCGGGGCGCTCCTCGGCCTGGAGCTGCTGCAGAGCGTCGTCGGCTGGACCCAGTACCTCCTCGACCTCCCCGAGCTGCTGGTGGCGATCCACATGCTCGGCGCCGGACTGCTCGCCGCCGGCTTCGCCCGAGTCTGGCTCGCCGTACGAGCCCACGAGCCCGTGCAGGCCGACACCGGCCGCCTGCTCGCCTGGGCCAGCGGCCAGCCGCCGGCCTGACGCTGGTTGATGTGCGACGAGCGCGCCAGACCAGACGCTGGTTGAGGTGCGACGAGCGCCAGCGAGGAGCCTCGAAACCCCGCACGCCGACACACCACCGCCACCACCCCACTCACCGGGTTTCGAGGCTCAGGACTCCGTCCTTCGCACCTCAACCAGCGTCAGCGACACGGCGCCGTCGAGGTACGACGATCACCCTCACCTCAACCAGCGGTGGGCACCCGACGCCGGTTGAGGTGAGGCGAGCCCCAGCGAGGAGCCTCGAAACCCCGCACGCCGACACAACACCGCCACCGCCCGACTCACCAGGCTTCGAGGCTCAGGACTCCGTCCTTCGCACCTCGACCAGCGTCGGTGGACGGCAGGGTCAGCGGGTCAGCAGGGGGTCGAGGGCGACGGCGACGAAGAGGAGCGAGAGGTAGAGGTTCGAGTGGTGGAACAGCCGCATGGGCTGGATCACCGACAGGTCCTCGGTGCCCTTGGCGCGGCCCCACAGCTTGTGCGCCTCGACCAGGAAGATCGCGCCGAGCACGACCGCGATGGCCGGGTAGAGCAGGCTCGTGTCGGCGACCGGCCACAGCAGCAGTGAGGTGGCGACCATCACCCAGCTGTAGATCACGATCTGGCGGCCGACCTCACGCGCGGGGGCGACCACGGGCAGCATCGGGACGTCGACGTTGGCGTAGTCCTCGCGGTAGCGCAGGGCCAGCGCCCAGGTGTGCGGCGGGGTCCAGAAGAAGACCACCGCGAACAGCACCACCGGGACCCAGGAGAGCTCCCCGGTGACCGCGGTCCACCCGATCAGCGCAGGGAAGCAGCCGGCCAGGCCGCCCCAGACGATGTTCTGGGTGGTCCGACGCTTGAGCAGCATCGTGTAGACGAACAGGTAGAAGCACTCGGCGAGCACCGACAGCGCCGCGGAGAGCACGTTGACCCAGACGCCGAGGATGACCGTCGCGAGCACCCCGAGCAGGATCCCGAACGTGAGCGCCGCGCCCGGGGTGACGATGTGCCGCGGGATCGCGCGCCGGCGGGTACGCCGCATCTGCTCGTCGATGTCGCGGTCGTAGACGCAGTTGTAGGCCGACGCCGACCCGGCCGACAGCGCACCGCCGACGACGGTGGCGAGCACCAGCCCGACCGGCGGGACCCCGCGCTGCGCG
>NZ_DATJTA010000097.1:0-9442 GCF_035503875.1 Nocardioides sp. | reverse complement strand
AAGACAAGTCTTAGGCCGCGTCCTGTGACGGACTACCCCGCCGCCCGCGCCTCCGCCGTCAGCCGACGCAGCAGCTCCAGCACGCCCTCCGGGCCGTGCACGACCACGTCGGAGCGCTCGACCAGGGCGGACTCCTCGTCGGAGGCCGAGCAGACCAGCAGCGTGGGCATGCCGTCCTTGGCGAGCTTGGCGACCGCGTCGAAGGCCTCGAGGTCGCCGAGGTCGTCGCCCGCGAACAGGAAGCCGCCCGCGCCGACCTCGTCGACGAGGGTGCGGACCGCCTTGCCCTTGTCCATGCCGGGCGCGCGCACCTCGATCACGTTGCGGCCGGGCTCCAGGACCAGGCCGTTGCGCCCGGCGAGCTCGCGCAGCTGCGGCAGCAGCCGGGCGTACGCCGCGTCCCGGTCGGGGAGCCGGCGGGTGTGCACGGCGTGTGCGAGGCCCTTGTCCTCGACGAAGGCGTCGGCCGCGTCCGCCGTACGCAGGGCGCGCGGGAGGTCGCGCAGGAACGTCGCGAGGCCGGCGGGCGGGCGCGGCGAGACGATCCGGCGCCGGGTCGAGCTCCAGCGCTCGTTGCCGTACTGCCCGAAGAGGTAGAGCTCCTTGCCGGCCGCCTCGATGGCGTGGCCGACCTCCTCGAGCCCGCCGAGGTCGAGCGCCTGCCGGGCCGGGCGGCCGGTGACGACCGCGACGGCCGCGACCTCGGCGGCCAGGTCGACCAGGACGTCGCTGGCCTCGGGGTGGATGTGCGCCTGGGCCGGGTCGTCGACGATCGGCGACAGGGTGCCGTCGAAGTCCAGTCCGACCACCGTCCGCGCGGCGGCGCGCACGAGGGTGGTCCAGCGCTGCTCACCGGCCGACGAGGTGAACTCCATGGGTTCACCCAATCACGCGGCCCCAGACGGCCGACGGGAGGTTCAGCCGACCTCGCCGGTCAGCACCAGCGTGAGCCGGTCCATCCGCATCGCACCGACCGCGGGGGCGGTGCGCTTGACGCCCAGGTCGCGGGCCAGCAGCTTGGCCTCCCGCGTGAGCCGCTTGGGGTGGTAGACGGTCGAGGTCGGGATGGTGCCGTACCAGTTGTCCGAGCCCACGACCGACCAGCCCACGGCGGTCGCCCGCTCGGCCACGCGGCCGGCCAGGCCGGAGATCCCGGAGTTGTTGTAGACCTCGACGTAGACCTGGTCGCGCTTGACCGGCTTGCGCGCCGGCTTGGCCGGCGGGGTCGCGGTCGCCTCGGCCGTCGGGGACGGCGTCGGCGCAGCACTGGTCGTCGGGTCGGCGACCGGGGTGATCACCCGCTCGGTCGGCTCGCCGCCACGGGTGGCGACGAACGCGATCGCGGCCATGGCGACGGCGATGATGCTCAGCATCACCACGGGAGAGGGGAAGAGCAGCCCGCGCTGGCGCATGTCAGGCGACCTCAGACCTCGAAGCCGAGGCGGCGGGCCGAGCGCTGCCGCTGGCGGGCCGCACGCAGCCGGCGCAGCCGACGGACCAGGAGCGGATCGGCCTCGAGGGCCTCCGGGCGGTCGATCAGCGCGTTGAGGACCTGGTAGTAGCGGGTCGAGCTCATGTCGAACTTCTCGCGGACCGCGGTCTCCTTGGCACCGGCGTACTTCCACCACTGCCGCTCGAACTCGAGGATGTCGCGGTCGCGCTCGCTCAGGGTGGGGTCGACCTCGGCGCCGGCCTCGTCGGGGCCGTGGAGGGCGTTCGCGGCGTCCATGCGCTGTCTCCCTGGAGTGTGGCGGGCGGTGCGGATCGGGGGGCGTCCACGCAGCACTGTACGCAACGAACCACAACGATGTCATTCGGCTCGCCGCAGCGAGCCGCAGGTGCCCGACGCCCTCCGCCGATACGCTCCGGGCCATGGCCGCCACCGTCCGCTGGGGCATCCTCGCCACCGGCAAGATCGCCCACACGTTCGCCCGGGACCTGGCCCTGGTGCCGGACACCGAGATCGTCGCCGTGGGCTCGCGGCGCCCGGAGGCGGCCCGGGCCTTCTCCGAGGAGCACACCCGCGGGGCGGCCACGGCCCACGCGTCGTACGAGGACCTGGTCGCCGACCCCGCCGTCGACGTCGTGTACGTCGCCACCCCGCACGCGCTGCACCTGGAGAACGCCCGGATGGCCTTCGAGGCCGGGAAGCACGTGCTGTGCGAGAAGCCGCTGACCCTGACCACCGCGGACGCGGAGGAGCTCTTCGCCCTCGCGGGCCGGCACCAGGTGTTCGCCATGGAGGCGATGTGGACGGCCTGCCACCCGGTGATCCGGGCGCTGCGCGAGCGGATCGGCGCCGGCGAGTTCGGCACCCCCCGGACGCTGCGGGCCGAGCTCGGCTTCCGGGTCGACGCGCCCCCGGAGGACCGGATGTTCAACCCGGCCCTGGGCGGCGGGGCGCTGCTCGACATGGGCGTCTACCCGCTGACCTTCGCGCACCTGATGCTCGGCGAGGCCGAGGAGCTCACCGCGCAGGCGGCGCTCGGCCCGACCGGCATCGACCTCGACGTCGCCATCTCCGGTCGCTACCCGGGCGGGGCGGTCGCCGCCCTGACCGCGTCGATGTCGTCGTGGTCGTCGCGCTCCGCCGCGATCGCGACCGACCGCGGCCGGGTCGAGGTGCCGTTCGGCTTCCACCACCCGCGTTACGCCACCTTCACCGAGTACAGCGACCGGGGGCCGGGCCACCCGCAGCGGATCGAGGGGCTGGAGCCGGTGATCGGCCAGGGCTACGGCAACGAGATCGCCCACGTGAACGACTGCGTGCGCGAGGGGCTGCTGGAGAGCCCGTTCGTCCCGCACGCCCAGACGCTGACCCTGATGAGGCAGATGGACGCGCTCCGCGAGCAGATCGGCGTCCGCTACGCCGCCGACGCCTGAGGCACCGCCGGGGCGGCCACCCGGCCGCGGGTCGAGAGGAGTGCGGAGGCCAGCCCGCTGTGCACGGCCGCGCAGCCGCGCAGGACGAACGGCAGCGTGACCGCGGCCGCCAGCCCGATCGTCAGCATCAGCAGGCTCTCGGCCTGCCGGCTGTCGCCGAGCCCGATCAGCTCGGCGAGGCCGTTGTCATCGCCGTCCGGCAGCCACCGCTGCCAGAACCAGTAGGTCAGCCCGCCGCCGACCGCGGCCCACCACACCACGGTCACCGCGAACACCACGGTGCCGGTCACCAGGCTCACCACCGCCCAGAGCACGTCGAGCCAGGACTGCGGGTCGCGCAGCGGGGTCGCCGTACGCCGCAGCCACCCGTCCCCCGGCCGCGTCACGAGGTACGACGCGGGCGGCACGTCGGCGTCGAGCAGCCGCGCCATCCGGACCCGCTCCAGCTGGGCGAGCCCGCGGGCGACGTACAGGGTCGCGGCCAGGACGAACACGCCGACGACGGTGAACAGCAGGCCGATCCCCAGGGCGAGACCGACGACCGCGAGGACGAACCCGACGACGCCGAGCACGAACGCGGAGAGGTTGTACGCCGTGTCCCGGGCCAGCCGGGCGAGGGGATTGCTCATGGCTCCACGCTAGGGACTCCGCGGCCTGGGTACAGGGGCGCGCGCCCGCCGTTGGAAGGTGGTGCCAGCACCACTGACGAGGAGATGGCTAGGGTGAACGCGTGTCCAACAACCTGGTGATCGTGGCCAACCGACTGCCGGTGGACCGGGTGGAGCAGCCTGACGGCACGCCGGGCTGGCGGGTCTCCCCCGGCGGGCTCGTCACCGCGATCGAGCCGGTCATGCGCGCCAACGACGGCGTCTGGATCGGCTGGCCCGGGGGCACCGACCAGGACCTGCAGCCCTTCGAGCACGACGGCATGCACCTGGTCCCGATGACGATGACCCAGGCCGACATCGAGGGCTTCTACGAGGGCTTCAGCAACGCCACCCTCTGGCCGCTGTACCACGACGTGGTCGCCAAGCCGCAGTTCCACCGGGAGTGGTGGGACGCCTACGTCGCGGTCAACCACCGCTTCGCCGAGAAGGCCGCCGAGCTGGCCGCCGAGGGCGCGACCGTGTGGGTGCACGACTACCAGCTGCAGCTGGTGCCGCGCATGCTGCGCGAGCTGCGGCCCGACCTGCGCATCGGCTTCTACCTGCACATCCCGTTCCCGCCCGCCGAGCTGTTCCAGCAGCTGCCGTGGCGCCGCCAGCTCCTGGAGGGGCTGCTCGGCGCCGACCTGGTGGGCTTCCAGCTCCCCGGGGCGGCGCAGAACTTCGTCCGCCTGGTCCGGCAGCGGGTCGGCCACAAGACGCACCGCGACCTCGTCTACCTGCCCGACGGCCGCACCGTGCGGGCCGCGGCGTTCCCCATCTCGATCGACGCCGCCGGGTTCGAGGAGATGGCCCGCTCCGAGCCGGTCGCGCAGCGGGCGACCGAGATCCGCGAGGCCCTCGGCAACCCGCGCAAGGTCTTCCTCGGCATCGACCGGCTCGACTACACCAAGGGCATCTACGCCCGCCTGCGCGCGTTCAGCGAGCTGATCGCGGACGGCCACCTCGACGTCGAGGACGCGGTCTTCGTCCAGGTCGCGGTGCCCTCGCGCGAGCAGGTCGAGCAGTACCGCCTGCTGCGCGACGACATCGACCGGCTGGTCGGGCGGATCAACGGCGACCTCGGCCGGATCGGCCGGCCGGCGATCAGCTACCTGCACTCGTCGTACCCCCGCGAGGAGATGGCCGCGCTCTACCGCACGGCCGACATCATGGCCGTCACGCCGTACCGCGACGGGATGAACCTGGTCGCCAAGGAGTACGTCGCCTGCAAGTTCGACAACAACGGCGCGCTGGTGCTCTCGGAGTTCGCCGGCGCCGCGGACGAGCTGCGGCAGGCGTGGCTGGTCAACCCCTACGACATCAACGGGATGAAGTCGGCCATGCTGGAGGCCTACCACGCCGACGAGCGGGAGCTGACAAGGCGGATGAAGGCGATGCGCAAGACGGTCACCCAGCACGACGTGGCGGCGTGGGCCGACAGCTTCATGGGCGAGCTGTCGGACTTCCCGTCGTCGCACGGCAAGGCGGTCAAGCCCGCCAAGCGGTCATGACGATCGAGATCAGCACCGACCCGGACCGGCTGGACGTCGACACCGTCCACCACTGGCTCTCGACCGACGCCTACTGGGCGCTCGGCCGACCGCGCGAGGTCGTCGAGACGTCGATCGCGAACTCCCTGTGCTTCGGCGCGTACGACGACGGCGAGCTCGTCGGCTTCGCCCGGCTGGTCACCGACCGCTCGACCTTCGCCTGGCTGTGCGACGTGTACGTCGCCGCCGCGCACCGCGGCCAGGGCGTCGGGACCGCGCTCATGGACGCGATCGACAAGGAGCTGGTCGGCCGGCACATCAAGCGGGCGCTGCTGGTCACGACCTCGTCGCCGGACCTGTACGCGCGCTACGGCTACGGCCCGGTCGACGGGGGCGGGACCTGGATGGGCCGCACCTACCTCGACTAGCGTCGTGACATGGACCTGATCCCCACGCCAGGCCAGGTCGTCTCCGCCGTGGGCAACCTCGCCCACCAGCTCGTCCACGGCGGCGTGGCCGACCTGCGGCCGATGCCGCGGACCGTCCTCGAGGAGGGTCCGCACCGGGAGGTCCACCACTACCGGCCCTCCGCCTCGGCGCCGCAGCAGGGCGACCCGGTGCTGCTCGTCGCCCCGCTGGCCGCCCCGGCCCTCTGCTACGACCTGCGCCGCGGCTGCTCGCTGGTCGAGCACCTGGTGGAGCAGGGGCGCCCGACGTACCTCGTGGAGTACGGCGCCGTCGCCGTCCGCGACCCCGACGTGGGGATCGGGCCGTGGGTCGACGACGTGGTGCCGCGGGCGATCGAGGCCGCGTCCGAGCACGCGGGCGGCCGCCCGGTGCACGTGGTCGGCTGGAGCCTCGGCGGGATCCTCGGCCTGCTGACCGCCGCCGACCGGCCCGATCTGCCGATCGCCTCGGTGAGCGCCCTCGGGTCGCCCACCGACGTCTCCTTGGTGCCCCTGATGGCGCCGCCGCAGCCGCCGCTCGGACTGACCGAGGGCGGCGGGCTGATCCCCCGGACCTATCGCGCGGTCAGTGCCGTGCCGGTCCCGCTGGTGCCGTGGGTGCTCCAGCTCTCGTCGGTCCAGCGGCTGGTCACCCGGCCGCTCGCGTTCGCGGCCCACCTCGACGACGCGGACCTGCTGGCGCAGCTGGAGGCCGTCGACCGGTTCACCGACGCCATGACCGCCTACCCGGGACGGTCCTTCGGGCAGGTCTACCACCGGTTCCTGCCGGGCAACGCGCTCGTGGACGGCGCCATGGCGCTGGGCTCGCGGGAGATCTCGCTGTCCGCGATCACCGCCCCGGTGCTCGTGCTGGCCGGAGCGACGGACACCCTCGCGCCGGTCGCCGCGGTGCGCGCAGTGCTGCCGCACCTGTCCGGCTCGCGCGAGCCGCGCTTCGAGATCGTCCCCGGCGGGCACCTCGGCCTGCTGACCGGCCGCGCCGCCCGCACCGGCACGTGGCCGGTGCTCGACGACTGGTTCGGGTCGTGTCCCTGAGAGCGCGCTCCAGCGCGCTCTGAGGGACACGACCCCATCCCCGGGGAAATCTCGCTAGCCTCCGACGGGTGTCCCTCGACCACGCGCGGCCCGCGCCCGCCCTGCCTCGCAGCGTCCGGATCGGCTACGGGTCGGGCTCCGTGGCCACCGGCGCGTTCGGCACCGTCCCGGGCCTGATGCTGCTGCCGTACCTCACCGACGAGGTCGGCATCGCGGCCCTCGCGGCCGGAGTCGTCGTGTTCCTGCCGAAGGCCTGGGACGTGCTGCTCAACCCGGTCGCCGGACGGATCAGCGACCGCACCGTCGACCCCCGCGGTCCGCGCCGGCCCTGGCTGCTGCGCGCGGGCGTCGCCCTGGCGGTCTGCTTCGCCCTGCTCTTCGCCGCACCCGACATGGCCACCGGCCTGGAGGCCGCCTGGGTGCTGGTGATGTTCCTGGCCTGCGCGTCGGCGTACGCCTTCTTCCAGGTGCCGTACGTGTCGATGCCCGCCGAGATGACCCCGTCGTACGACGAGCGCACCCGGCTGATGACCTGGCGGGTCGCGATCCTCGCGTTCACGATCCTGCTCGCGGGCGCGACCGCGCCGCTGATCCGCGACGCGGCGGGCGGCCGGGACGGCTACCGGCTGATGGGCGTCGCGATGGCCGTGGTCATCCTCGTCGGGGTGCTCGCCGCCTACCGCGGTACGCGGCACGCGCCGCTCGGCACGGTGCAGCCGGGCGCGGGCACGCTGCGCGACCAGCTGCGGGTGGTCGCCGGGGCGCGCGACTTCCGGCTGCTGCTGACGACCTTCGTGATCCAGGCGCTGGCGGTCGGGTGCGTGCTCGCGGGCGTCGACTACCTCGCCGAGGACGTGCTCGACAGCAAGGGCGCGGTCACGGTGCTCTTCGCCTGCTTCGTGGGGCCGGCGCTCCTGCTGACGCCGATCTGGTCGTCGATCGGCCAGCGGATCGGCAAGAAGAAGGGCTTCGTCGCGTCCTCGCTCTTCCTGGCCGTCGGCTCCCTGGTCGCCGCGCTGGCCGACGTCGCGCCGTTCGGGGTGCTCGTCGGCGCCGTCGTCCTGATGGGCGTCGGGTACGCCGGCTGCCAGGTCTTCCCGATGGCGATGATGCCGGACGCGGCGGCGGTCGACGCGCGTCGTACCGGCTCCAACCGGGTGGGCGTCTACACCGGGGTGTGGACGGCCGGGGAGACCTTCGGCCTGGCGCTCGGGCCGGCCGTCTTCGCGGTGGTGCTGCAGCTGGGGGGCTACCGCTCCGGCTCGGGCGCCGTCCAGCCCGACTCTGCCGTGACCGCGATCGTGCTGGGCTTCGCGCTGCTGCCGGCGCTGCTGGTGCTGGTCAGCCTGTGGTGGCTGGCCCGCTACCGGTTGGAGGCCGACGTGGTGGAAGGGGCGCACGCATGAGCTCCGCGCTCGAGCGGCTGAGGGAGCTGCAGGCCGCCGACCTGCCCGTCCACGGCGGGCGGACGCTGGCCTACGTCTACGACTCCGGGCTCGCCGAGGTCGACCGGGTCGGCCGCGAGGCGGTGGCGGCGTACGCCGGCTCCAACGGCCTCGATCCGACCGCCTTCCCGAGCCTGCTGCGGATGGAGAACGACGTCGTCGGGTTCGCGGCCGACCTCCTCGACGCGCCTCCGGACGCCGTGGGGACGGTCAGCTCCGGCGGCACCGAGTCGGTGCTGCTCGCGGTGCAGTCCGCGCGCGACAGCCGACCGTCCGTGGCGCACCCGAACATCGTGGTGCCCAGCACCGTGCACGCCGCGTTCCACAAGGCCGCGCACTACTTCGGCGTCGAGCTCCGGTCGATCCCGGTCGGCGCCGACTTCCGCGCCGACCCGGCGGCGATGGCGGCCGCGACCTCCGACGACACGGTGCTGGTGGTGGCCAGCGCGCCGTCGTACGCCCACGGGGTGGTGGACCCGGTCAGCGCGATCGCGGCGCAGGCCGCGTCGCGCGGGGTCCGCTGCCACGTCGACGCGTGCATCGGCGGCTGGGTGCTCCCGTACGCCGCCCGCCTGGACCGCGACGTGCCGCCGTGGACGTTCGCGGTCGAGGGGGTCACGTCGATCTCGGTCGACCTGCACAAGTACGGCTACG
The DNA here is from genome assembly GCF_035503875.1 of Nocardioides sp. GTDB lineage: Bacteria > Actinomycetota > Actinomycetes > Propionibacteriales > Nocardioidaceae > Nocardioides. Next base: position 821 of record NZ_DATJTA010000097.1, on the reverse strand, counting down.
CACCCAAGGGAACGTCGGTGCTGCTGCACCGTTCGCCGGAGCTGCGACGCCCGCAGTTCTTCGCGTCGGCGGCGTGGCCGGGCTACACGATGCTGAACTCCACGATGCAGTCCACGAAGTCCGGCGGCCCGCTCGCGGGCGCCTGGGCGGTGCTGCAGACGCTGGGCGACGACGGCTACCTGCGGCTCGCGCGCGACGTGTTCGCGGCGGTCGACCGGATCGTCGCCGGGATCGCCGCGCCGCTGCGGGTCGTCGTACCTCCCGACTCGACGCTGGTCGCGCTCGCCACCGACGACTCGTGCGACCCGTTCACGATCTGCGACGAGATGGCGGCGCGCGGGTGGTACGTCCAGCCCCAGATGTCGTACGCCGGCCACCCGGCCACCGTCCACCTGTCGGTGAGCGCGGCGACCCTGGCATCGGTCGACGAGTTCCTGGCAGCGCTGTCGGAGTCGGTGGCGGCCGCGGTGGCCGCCGGTCCGGTCGCCGTCGACCCGGACGTGGCGGCGTACATCGAGTCGCTGGACCCGACCACGCTCACCGACGCCGACTTCGAAGGCCTGCTCGCGGCCTCCGGACTCGTGGGCGCCTCCGCCTCCGGGGAGCTCGAGCTGCCGGGCCGGATGGCCGAGGTCAACGCCATGCTCGACCTCGCCTCCCCCGCGATGCGCGAGGCCCTGCTGGTGGCGTTCCTGGACCGCCTGTCGCGCCCGGTGCGGGGGGCGGCGGGCGGGCCGGCTCCGCTGTAACGCGGTGTCCACCGACCTGGTGCGGTGTTGCAACACCGCACCAGGTCGGTGGACACCGCGTTACAGCCCGGC
>NZ_DATJTA010000096.1:0-91989 GCF_035503875.1 Nocardioides sp. | reverse complement strand
CCGCTCGACTCCTACCTGATGGCCGAGCTCCTCCAGGAGGCCGGCGTGCCGGCCGGTGTGGTCAACATCGTCGCCGCCGGCCGCGAGGTGGGGGAGCACCTCGTCGCGCACCCCGGCATCGACAAGGTGGCGTTCACCGGCTCGACCGCGGCCGGGCGCAAGATCGCCGCCGTCTGCGGCGAGCAGCTCAAGCGGGTCAGCCTGGAGCTCGGCGGCAAGTCGGCCGCGATCGTGCTCGACGACGCCGACCTCGAGGCGACCATGGCCGGGCTGCGGTTCACGGCCCTGATGAACAGCGGCCAGGCGTGCGTCGCTCAGACGCGCATCCTCGCGAGCCGGGCGAAGTACGCCGAGGTCGTCGACGCCCTCGCCGAGACGGTCTCGTCGATGCCGGTGGGGGACCCGAGCGACGCGGCGACCGAAATCGGGCCGATGGTCGCCCAGCGCCAGCAGGAGCGGGTGGAGAAGTACATCGCGCTCGGCCAGGAGGAGGGCGCCCGCGTCGTCGCGGGCGGCAACGGCAGGCCCGACGGGCTCGACCGCGGGTGGTACGTCCGCCCGACGGTGTTCGCCGACGTCGACAACCGGATGCGGATCGCCCAGGAGGAGATCTTCGGGCCGGTGCTCTCGGTGATCCCGTTCGACGACGTCGACGACGCGGTCCGGATCGCCAACGACTCCGACTACGGCCTGGCCGGCACCGTCTGGACCGCCGACCAGGAGGCCGGGCTCTCCGTGGCTCGCCGGGTCCGCGCCGGCACGTACGGCGTGAACACCTACACGATGGACTTCGCCGCCCCGTTCGGCGGTTTCAAGGACTCGGGCATCGGCCGCGAGTTCGGCCCCGAGGGCCTGGCGCAGTACACCGAGCTGAAGGCCATCTACCCGACCGCCCCCGCGATGTAGGAACCGCCGAGTCGGCAGAAGTTGCGCGTCGAGTCGGCAGAACTTGCCGTCAGGTCTGACGTGAACTTCTGCCGACTCGACGTCTGGGTCGGGGCCGGGCTGCGAGAACCGGACAGATTCCTACTGTGCGGTAGTTCCGGGGGGCGGTGTCACCTACTCTCGGCTGCATGAGCGCCTCGAACCCCAGCCCCGCCGGCGGCCCGCTCGTCGAAGGACCGCACGACCCCGAGCACGACCCGACGGCGGCGTACGCCCTGGAACCGGAGTACGTCGAGCCGCTCCTCGCGCGGCTGGTCGCGACCTCCGGGCGCACCGTCGAGGTGCGCTCGCCGTTGAACGGTGCGCCGCTGGCGCACCTGCCGCAGTCGAGCGACGCCGACCTCGACGAGGCCTTCGCGCGGGCCCGCCGGGCGCAGCAGGCGTGGGCGCGCACCTCGCTGGAGGCGCGGTCCGCGGCGCTGCTGCGGCTGCACGACCTGGTGCTCGACCGGCAGGACGAGATCATCGACTTGATCGTGTGGGAGTCGGGCAAGGCCCGCAAGCACGCGTTCGACGAGCCGCTGCACATCGCGCTGACCGCGCGCTACTACGCGCGCACCGCCCGCCAGCACCTCGACCCGCAGCGCAAGCTCGGCGTCGTGCCGGGGCTGACCCGGGTCGCGGTCAACCGGGTCCCCAAGGGTGTCGTCGGCATCATCACGCCGTGGAACTACCCGTTCACGATGGCGCTGTGCGACGGCCTCCCCGCCCTGCTCGCCGGCAACGCGGTGGTCGCCAAGCCCGATGCCCAGACCATGCTGTCGGCCCTGCTCGCCGCGCAACTGCTGGAGGAGGCGGGCTTCCCGCGTGACCTGTGGCAGGTCGTCTCCGGCCCGGGTCCGGAGGTCGGCGGCGGGATCGTCGAGCGATCCGACTACGTCTGCTTCACCGGCTCGACCGCGACCGGCCGGATCATCGCGCGGGGCTGCGCCGAGCGGCTGATCGGCTGCTCGCTCGAGCTCGGCGGGAAGAACCCGCTCCTGGTGCTCCGCGACGCCGACCTGGAGAAGGCGGCGGAGGGCGCCGTCCGGGCGACGTTCTCCAACGGCGGCCAGCTCTGCGTCTCCATCGAGCGGATGTTCGTCGCCGACCAGGTCTACGACCGGTTCGTGGAGCGGTTCGTGGCCCGCACCGAGGCGATGACGCTCGGCGCCACCCTCGACTGGGACAACGACATGGGCTCGCTGATCTCCCAGGCCCAGCTCGACACCGTGACCGCCCACGTCGAGGACGCCGTCGCCAAGGGTGCCCGGGTGCTGACCGGTGGCACGGCGCGGCCCGACCTGGGGCCGTACTTCTTCGAGCCCACCATCCTGGAGGGCGTCACGCCCGACATGACCTGCTTCGGCCGGGAGACGTTCGGGCCGGTCGTCTCGCTCTACCGCTTCCACGACGAGGCCGACGCCATCGCCCGCGCCAACGAGGGGGAGTACGGCCTGAACGCCTCGATCTACAGCCGCGACGGCGCCCGCGCCCGCGCGATCGCGCCGTACATCAAGTGCGGGACGGTCAACATCAACGAGGCCTTCGCTGCGACGTTCGCCAGCATCGACGCGCCGATGGGTGGCATGCGCCAGTCCGGCCTCGGCCGCCGCCAGGGCAGCGAAGGCATCCACCGGTTCACCGAGACGCAGTCGGTCGCGACCCAGAAGCTGCTCCGGTTCGGGCCGATGCTCGGCATGTCCGACCAGGCGTACGGCAAGGTGATGACCGCCAACCTCCGACTCATGAAGAAGCTCGGTCGCGCATGAGCGAATTCGACTTCGACGTCCTGGTCGTCGGCTCCGGCTTCGGCGGCTCGGTCACCGCCCTGCGCCTGACCGAGAAGGGCTACCGGGTCGGCGTCATCGAGGCCGGCGCGCGCTTCGAGGACGACGACCTGCCCGACACCTCGTTCGACGTGAAGAGCTACCTCTTCCGCCCCGAGGTCGGCTGCTACGGCATCCAGCGCATCGACGCCCTCCGCGACTGCATCATCGTGTCCGGGGCCGGCGTGGGCGGTGGCTCGCTGGTCTACGCCAACACGCTCTACGAGCCGCTGCCGGCGTTCTACGACGACCCGCAGTGGGGTCACATCACCGACTGGCGCTCGGAGCTGGCGCCGTTCTACGACCAGGCCAAGCGGATGCTGGGCGTCGTCGAGAACCCGCTGCGCACCCCCTCCGACGACGTCATGGAGAAGGTCGCCTCCGAGATGGGGGTGGCCGACACCTTCCACCCGGCCCCGGTCGGGGTCTTCTTCGGCGAGCCCGGCCAGGCGCAGGGGGAGCGGGTCGCCGACCCGTTCTTCGGCGGCGTCGGCCCCGAGCGCACCACCTGCACCGCGTGCGGCGAGTGCATGACCGGGTGTCGCCACAACGCCAAGAACACCCTGGTCAAGAACTACCTCTACCTCGCCGAGCAGAACGGCGCCGCCGTACTCCCGCTCACGACCGTCACCCGGGTCGCCCCCCGCGACGGCGGCGGGTACGACGTCGACGTCCGCTTCACGAAGGCCAAGCTGCCGAGCCGGGGCGCCCGCCGTACCCTCACGGCCGAGCAGGTCGTCTTCTCCGCCTCCGCCCTCGGCACCCAGCGGCTGCTGCACCGGATGCGCGACGAGGGCCACCTGCCCGGCGTCTCCGAGCGGATCGGTCACCTCTCGCGCACCAACTCGGAGTCCATCGGCGGGGCGATCGCGTACGACGCCACCGTCGACTACAGCCAGGGCATCGCGATCACCTCCAGCTTCCATCCCGACGCCGACACGCACATCGAGCCGGTGCGCTACGGCCGCGGCAGCAACCTGATGTCGCTGCTGCAGTCGGTGCTGACCGACGGCGACGGCGACGAGCCGCGGTGGCGCACCTGGGCGCGGGAGATGTGGCGGCAGCGGCGTGACATCACCACGCTCTACGACATGAAGCACTGGTCGGAGCGCACCGTCATCGCGCTCGTCATGCAGAGCCTCGACAACTCGATCACGACGTACACGAAGCGGATCCCGTTCTCGAAGCGGCGCTACCTCACCTCCAAGCAGGGCCACGGCGTCCCGAACCCGACCTGGATCCCCGCCGGGAACGAGGCGATCCGGGCCATGGCGCGGATCATGAACGGCTTCCCGGGCAGCGCCGTCGGCGACGCCTTCAACCGGCCGCTCACGGCCCACTTCCTCGGCGGCTGCGCGATCGGCGACTCGCCCGGGACCGGCGTCATCGACCCCTACCAGCGCCTCTACGGCCACCCGGGCCTGCACGTCGTAGACGGCTCCGCGGTCACCGCCAACCTGGGCGTGAACCCGTCCCTCACGATCACCGCGCAGGCCGAGCGCGCCATGGCCTTCTGGCCGAACAAGGGGGAGCAGGACCCGCGCCCCGCGCTGGGCGAGACCTACCGCCGCCTCGACCCGGTCGCCCCCGCCGCTCCGGTCGTCCCCGACGACGCCCCCGGCGCCCTCCGCCTCCCCATCGTCGGCATCAGCTGACCCACTCCCTGCCCACCCCGCCGAGTCGGCAGAAGTTGCGCGTCGAGTCGGCAGAAGTTGCCGTCAGGTCTGACGTGAACTTCTGCCGACTCGGCGTCGGACGGGCTTGACGTACCTCCGGCACGGCGAGACGTACGACGCCCCGCCCGCGCTCACCTCGTACGGCAGCGGTCCGCCGTCGCGCCAGCCCTGCCGCTCGTAGAACCGTCGTGCGCGGGCGTTCCCGACGACGACCGCCAGCCAGGCCTCGTCGTACCCGGCGTCCGCGACCTGGCGCTCCGCCTCGGCGAGCAGTAGGCCGGCCACGCCGCTGCCGCGGTGCTCGGCGCCGACGAAGACCTGCTCGACCTCGTCGCCGACGACCATCACGAACCCGGCGACCTCGCCCGCGACGTCCGCGACGGTGGTGTCGTCGACACGGAGCGGGGTGCGCTCGTGGAAGGCGGCGAGCGTGCGGGCGGCGGTGAGCCCGTCGGGTACGTGGCCCGCGTGGCCGTCGTGCCATCCGGCGTGCCAGAGGTCGGCGACGCGGGCCGCGTCGGCGGGCGTGCCAGGGCGGAGGACGGGATCGGTCACCGCTGCAGGCTAGACCCCGTAACCCCGCTCCGAGGGGTTCGTTGAGGCAGCAGAGACCCGGTTCGAGTTGCTCCCTCCGTCACCGGGTCGACCTGTCCAGCGCTGCTCGGCAGTCGCGTGGACGATCAGGACCCGGCCACCTCCCTCCCCGGCCGGGTCCTGGTGCGTCCGGGGTCCGAGGGCCGTCGATAGACTGAGCGCATGACGCAGCAGCCCGACCATGACCTGGTCCTGGTCGTCGACTTCGGCGCCCAGTACGCCCAGCTGATCGCGCGCCGCGTGCGCGAAGCCCGGGTCTACTCCGAGATCGTCCCGCACCACGTGCCCGTCGAGGAGATGCTCGCCCGCAAGCCGAAGGCGATCATCCTCTCCGGCGGACCGTCCTCGGTGTACGCCGAGGACGCGCCCGCCATCGACACCGCCATCTTCACGTCCGGCACCCCGGTCTTCGGGATGTGCTACGGCTTCCAGCTGATGGCCCGCGGCCTCGGCGGCGAGGTCGCGCACACCGGAGCCCGCGAGTACGGCCGCACCGACGTCACGGTGGGGGAGCCCGGCACCCTGCTGGCCGACATCCCGGCCGCGCACCGGGTCTGGATGTCCCACGGCGACTCCGTCACCGCGGCGCCCGACGGCTTCACCGTCCTCGCCTCGACCGAGGTCACCCCGGTCGCGGCCTTCGAGAACGTCGACCGCGGCCTGGCCGGCGTCCAGTGGCACCCCGAGGTGCTGCACTCCGAGCACGGCCAGGCCGTCCTCGAGCACTTCCTGCACGACATCGCCGGCTGCCGGCAGACCTGGACGATGCTCAACATCGTCGAGGAGCAGGTCGAGATCATCCGCGAGCAGGTCGGGGACGGTCGCGCGATCTGCGCGCTGTCCGGCGGCGTCGACTCCGCCGTCGCCGCGGCGATCGTCCAGCGCGCCATCGGCGACCGCCTCACCTGCGTGTACGTCGACCACGGGATGATGCGTCTCGGCGAGACCGAGCAGGTGCGCCGCGACTTCGAGGAGGTCTTCGACGCCCTCGACGTGGTCGACGCCGCCGACCAGTTCCTCGACGCGCTGGCCGGGGTGACCGATCCCGAGGAGAAGCGCAAGATCATCGGGCGCGAGTTCATCCGCACCTTCGAGGCGGCCCAGGTCCGGGTCTTCGGCGACCTGGTGCACGAGGGCGACGGCGACACGGCGTACCTCGTCCAGGGCACGCTCTACCCCGACGTCGTGGAGTCCGGCGGCGGCGCCGGCACCTCCAACATCAAGTCCCACCACAACGTGGGCGGCTTGCCCGACGACCTGAAGTTCGAGCTCGTCGAGCCGCTGCGCACCCTGTTCAAGGACGAGGTCCGCGCGGTCGGCGAGCAGTTGGGCCTGCCCTCGACGATGGTGTGGCGCCAGCCGTTCCCGGGTCCCGGTCTCGGCATCCGGATCATCGGCGAGGTCACCCGCGACCGGCTCGACATCCTGCGCCAGGCCGACGCCATCGCCCGCGAGGAGCTCACCCGCGCCGGCCTGGACCGCGACATCTGGCAGATGCCGGTCGTGCTGCTGGCCGACGTACGCTCCGTCGGCGTGCAGGGCGACGGCCGGACCTACGGCCACCCGGTCGTGATCCGCCCGGTCACCTCCGAGGACGCCATGACGGCCGACTGGGCGCGGCTGCCGTACGACGTCCTCGAGCGCATCTCGACGCGGATCACCAACGAGGTCGCCGAGGTCAACCGGGTCACCCTCGACGTGACCTCGAAGCCGCCGGGCACCATCGAGTGGGAGTAGCGCCCCGCCGGGTCACCCGGCGGCGGCGCGCAGCGGCTCGATGACGTCGGCGGCGAAGCGCTCCATGCCCTCGAGCTTCTGCTCGACGGTCGCGTCCATGCCGAAGTAGTAGGCCCACGGCATGGTCATGCACTCGGTCACGCCGCCCTCGCGGGCGCGCTCGAAGTGCTCGGGCAGGAACGCGTCGGTGAGCGCGACGATCACCTGGAAGTCGCCCTCGGCCCCGTGCTCCGCGCGGACCTCCGCGAGCCGGGTGGCCCAGCCGATGGCCTCATCGGTCTTGTACATGTCGCCGACCCAGCCGTCGTGCCGGGCGGCGCGGGCGAACGCGATCTCGGACAGCCCGCCGATGAAGATGGGCGGCTGCTCGGTGGGCGTCGGCTCCATGACCAGCCGCGGGGCGTCGTAGAACTCGCCGTGGAACTCGGTCCAGCCGGGCTTCCACAGCTCCTTGACCAGGGCCAGGCCCTCGTCGGTGCGCTTGCCGCGGGTGCGGAAGTTCTGCTCCAGCAGCGCGAACTCCTCCTCGCACCAGCCGATCCCGACGCCGAGGCTGACCCGGTTGCCGGACATCACGGCGGCGGTGCCGACCGACTTCGCGACCTGGAACGGGCTGCGCATCGACGGGACGTAGACCGAGGTGAAGAACCGCAGCCGGGTCGTGATGGCGGCCAGGGAGCCGGCGAGCACCCACGGATCGGGCCACTCGGCGGAGAAGTCCCAGCGGCGGGACCCGTCCGGCGTGTAGGGGTACGGCGTACTCAGCGTCTCGAGGTCGACGACGTGGTCGGGCATCGCGATGCTGTGGTAGCCGAGCTCGTCGGCGGCCCGCGCGATGGCGGGCAGCTGGGCGGTCGGCAGGAAGGCCGAGCTGATCGAGAAGCGCACGAGCGCCACCTTAGAACGTGTTCTTATTCCGTGCGTCCGGCTGGGACTACCGTGACGTCATGATGCGCGCGCTGCACCACCTCGACCTGTGGGTGAGCGACCCCGACCTCGCCTCGGAGGAATGGGGCTGGCTGCTGGGCGAGCTGGGCTGGGAGGCCGACGAGTCGGTCCGCTCCTGGGCGCACCCGGACGGCACCTACCTGTTCCTGGAGCGCTCGCCCGACCAGGTCGACGCCCCGCACGACCGGATGCGCCCCGGCATCAACCACCTCGCGCTGCACGTGGGCGACGGGCGGTCGCTCGACCGGCTGCGAGCCGAGTCGAGCGCCCACGGCTGGCACGAGTTGTTCGCGGACCGCTACCCGCACGCCGGCGGCGAGCAGCACACGGCGCTCTACCTGGAGAACGGCGAGGGCTTCGAGGTCGAGGTCGTGCTGGCCGACGAGCCCGAGGACTGAGCACCCCGGAACGCACGATCGCCCGCCCGACGAGGTCGGGCGGGCGATCGGTGCGTGCGGTGCTAGCCGAAGATGCTGTAGCCGCCCGGGCCGACGGCGAAGCCGACGATGATCAGCACGATGCCCCACAGCATCTGGCCCTTGAAGAGCTGGAAGATGCCGGCGATCACGAGGATGACGGCGAGGATCCAGAAGATGAAGCCCATGGTGGTTGTACTCCTGTCGTAGGGGGATCTAGCGGAGGTCGTCGGAGGACTCGTCCTCGACGATGTGCATGGCCGCCTCCTCGGCGGAGGCGGCGGCGCCGTCGATGCCGACGTCGGTGCCCACCAGCTCGGACTCGGTGTCCTCGCCGATGCCGGCGTTCGGGTCGACGAGCCGGCCGGCGCGTCGGTCGCCGACCTCGCCGTCCCGGAGGTCCTCGGTGGCCGACTCGTCGTACGGGTCGGGCTCGGGCTCCTCCTGGGTGATCCGCTGGTCGATGGTCTCCCGGTGCTCCTCCTCCCAGGGCGTGTTGCCGTAGCCCTGGCCGGCGGAGTACTTCTCGGGCGGGCTGTACCCGCGATCGGCCTCGTCCTCGACGTCCTGGTCGAGCAGGAGGTCCTCCGCGCCGGGCTGGTCCTCGTCGTCGACGCTGTAGTCGCCGTACGTCTCGTGGTCGGCCGGGTCCGGGGTGACGTCACCCTGGGTCATGGCTGCCTCCTGTCTGTCGCTTCCGCCGGTCGTGTACCCGGCGGTCGGCGCAGACATGCCCGACCCTTGACTTTAGTTCGAGTCGCGTACTTAATGGCGGGGTGACCCTCGTGCTCGGAGTCGACTCCTCGACGCAGTCGACCAAGGCCCTGCTCGTCGACGCCGACGACGGCACGGTCGTCGCCAGCCGTACGGCGCCGCACCCACCCGGCACCGAGGTCGACCCGCGGGCCTGGCTGAGTGCGTTCGACGAGGCCACCGACGGACTGGTCGAGCGGGCCGACGCGGTGTCCGTCGCCGGTCAGCAGCACGGGATGGTGGCCCTCGACGAGGCCGGCGAGCCGGTCCGCGACGCCCTGCTCTGGAACGACATCCGCAGCTCGGGTGCCGCCCGCGACCTCATCGAGGAGATGGGCGGACCGCAGGCCTGTGCTGACGCCATCGGCAGCGTCATGGTCGCCTCCTTCACGGCCAGCAAGCTGCGCTGGCTGCGGGACCACGAGCCGCAGAACGCCGCCCGGGTCGCGGAGGTCCTGCTCCCGCACGACTACGTCTCGCGGCACGTCTCCGCGCCGGGCACCGCCGCCTTCACCGACCGGGGCGACGCCTCCGGCACGGGCTACTTCGCGACCGCCGCCGGCGAGTGGCGACCCGACCTGCTGGAGCTCGCGCTCGGCCGGGTGGTCGGCCTCCCCGCCGTGGTCGCGCCCGAGGCGGTCGCCGCGCACACGGCGGGGGGAGCGGTTATCGCGGCCGGCACCGGCGACAACGCGGGCGCCGCGCTCGGGATGGGCCTGGAGGCCGGCGACGTCCTCGTCTCGATCGGCACCTCGGGCGTCGCCTCCACGATCAGCGCGGTCCCCGTCGCCGACGGAACCGGGGCGATCACCGGCTTCGCCGACGCGGCCGGCGGCTTCCTCCCGATGGCGACCACCATCAACGCCGCCCAGATCCTCGACCTCCAGGCGCGTTGGCTGGGTGTCGACCACGACGAGCTGGCCGCGCTCGCGCTGGCCGCACCCGCGGGAGCGAGCGGGGTCACCCTGCTGCCGTACTACGGCGGCGAGCGCACGCCGAACCGCCCCGACGCGACCGGCACGTGGACCGGCCTCACCCCGCGCACCACCCGCGAGGACCTGGCCCGGGCCGCCTTCGAGGCGCTGCTGTGCTCGCTGGCCGACGCCGTCGACCTGGTCGTCGGCGCGACCGGTCAGGAGTCGCGCCGGATCCTGATGGTCGGGGGCGCCACCCGCAGCGCCGCCGTCCGCGCCCTGGCGCCCGCCGTCCTGGGCCGCCCCGTCGTCCTCCCGCCGGCGGGGGAGTACGTCGCCCGCGGTGCGGCCCGCCAGGCCGCCTGGGCGCTGACCGGCGTCCTCCCGGACTGGGGGCTGCCCGCCACCGAGACGCTGACCGCCGACCCCACGCCCGCCGTACGCACCGCCTATGCAGCACTGAGAGAGGGTTCATCATGAGCATCGAGATCCCCACGCCGACCCCCGAGGACAAGTTCTCCTTCGGTCTGTGGACCGTCGGCTGGCAGGGCGTCGACCCGTTCGGCGGCGCGACCCGCCCGCCGATGGACACCGTGCACGCGCTGGAGAGGCTCGCCGGGCTGGGCGCGTACGGCGTCAACTTCCACGACGACGACGTCATCCCGTTCGGCAGCGACGACGCCACGCGCGACGCGATCATCGACCGGTTCAAGAAGGGGCTGGCCGACACCGGCCTGGTCGTCACGACCGCGACGACCAACCTGTTCAGCCACCCCGTCTTCAAGGCCGGCGGGTTCACCAACAACGACCGCGACATCCGCCGCTTCGCGATCCGCAAGGTGATGCGCAACGTCGACCTGGCCGCCGAGCTCGGCGCCAAGGTCTACGTCGCCTGGGGTGGCCGCGAGGGCGCGGAGTTCGGCGCCTCGCAGGACACCGCGGTCGCGCTGGACCGGATGAAGGAGGCCTTCGACCTGCTCGGCCAGTACGTCGTCGACCAGGGCTACGACCTGCGCTTCGCCATCGAGCCCAAGCCCAACGAGCCCCGCGGCGACATCCTGCTGCCGACGATCGGCCACGCGCTCGCCTTCATCAACGAGCTCGAGCGTCCCGAGCTGGTCGGTGTGAACCCCGAGATCGGGCACGAGGAGATGGCCGGCATGAACGCCGCCGCCGGCTACGCCCAGGCGCTGTGGGCGGGCAAGCTCTTCCACATCGACCTCAATGGGCAGAACGGCCCGAAGTACGACCAGGACCTGCGCTTCGGCGCCGGCAACGTGCGCGGCGCGTTCTGGGTGGTCGACACGCTGCTCGCCGGCGGGTACGACGGCCCGGTCCACTTCGACTTCAAGCCCTCGCGCATCGAGGACGAGGACGGCGTGTGGGTGAGCGCCGCGGCCAACATGCGCAACTACCTGATCCTGCGGGAGAAGGTGAAGGCCTTCCGGGCCGACCCGGAGGTGCAGGCCGCACTCGAGGCGGCGAGGCTGCCCGAGCTCGCTCGGCCGACCCTCGGGGAGGGCGAGGGCTGGCAGCAGCTGCTGGAGTGGCCGCTGCCCGACCCTGAGGCCCTCGCGCTGCAGGGTGCCGCGGCCGAGCACCTCGACCAGCTCGCGCTCGAGCACCTCTACGGTGTCCGCTGACCGACCGGCCGGCACCGAGGCCCTCCGGCGGCAGAACGCCGCCCTGGTGCTGCGCAGCCTGCGCCGGCTCGGACCCGCGACCCGGGCCGAGCTGGCGCAGCGCACGGCGCTCGCGAAGGCGACCGTCGGGGTCATCGTCGCGGGTCTGGAGTCCGCGGGCGCCGTGACCGAGGCGCCGTCCGAGGCCGAGGCCCGCACGGGTGCGCGGGGCCGGCCGGGCCGGCCGGTCGCGCTGCGCGGCGACTCCTGGGTCGGCGTCGGGCTGGAGGTGAACGTCGACTACGTCGCGGCGGTCGTCCTCGACCTCGCCGGGCAGGTGCGGTTGAGCGAGAGCCGTCCGGTCGCGCTCGACGGCGGCGTCGACGAGCAGTCGCTCACCGATCTCGTGCAGTACGTCGCGGACCACTGCCGGGCCGCCGGCCAGGAGCTGGTCGGGGCCACCGTCGCCGTCCCGGCCCTGGTGCGCGGCGACAACCGCACGGTCGCGTGGGCGCCCAACCTGGGCCTCGAGGGGCCGGGGCTGGCCGACCGGGTGTCCGGCCTGCTCGGCACTCCCGTCCGGGTGAGCAACGACGCCAACTGCGCGGCGTACGCCGAGTCGCACCACGGCGCCGCCGTCGGCGCGCGGCACGCGCTCTACCTCACCGGCACGGTCGGCATCGGTGCGGGCATCGTGGACCGCGGCGAGCTCGTGCGCGGAGCGGCGGGGTTCGCCGGCGAGGTCGGCCACATGCCGATCGGCGACTCGGCCGCGCGCTGCGGCTGCGGTCGCACGGGCTGCTGGGAGGCGTCGATCGGGCTGCACGCCGTGCTCGCGGCGGTCGGGATGCCCGAGCTGGACTCGCCGCTGGAGAGTGCGGCGGCCGTGGCCGAGCGGGCTGCCGTCGACCCCGACGTACGCGCGGTGCTGACCCGGGTGGGGGAGGACGTCGGGCTCGGGTTGGCGATGCTGACCGGGGTCCTCGATCCCGAGGTGGTGGTGCTGGGCGGCTACTTCGTGCCCCTCGGCGAGCTGGTCCTCGGTCCCGCCCGCGCCACCCTCGACCGTCGGCTCGCGTCCGCGGTCCAGGTCCGTCCCGAGCTGCGGCTGAGCACGCTCGGCATCCAGGCGGCGGCCCTGGGGGCGGCCGAGCAGGTCTTCGCCGACGTCTTCGCCGGCGAGCTGGACCTGACCTCGGGCTGACCCCGCTCCGGCGGTGTCCGGGGACGCCGACGCCCCGACAGGCAGGACCTGTCACCGGCATGCCCGCCGGTCGCGGGGAACCTGGCAGACTGATTTAATAGCACTAAACAAGTTGGGTTTAGTGAATTAGTCTCCAGGGAGGTCCCGATGAGCCTGCTCGGCACGCCGCCGCGGCGTACCGCCGCCGTACGTCCCGGCACCGCCCCGAGCGACGCGGCCTCCGGCTCGCTGCGCTTCGAGCAGGTGGGCCGCACGTTCGGCACCGGACCGGGCGCCCGGGAGGTGCTGCGCGCCGTCGACCTCGACCTGGAGGCCGGCGAGGTCGTCGCCCTGCTCGGGCCGAGCGGCTGCGGCAAGTCCACCCTGCTGCGCGCGGCGGGCGGGCTCGACCTGCCCACCTCCGGGCGGGTCCTGATCGGCGGCAGCCCGGTGCGCCCGCACGACGAGCGGTGCGCGGTCGCCTTCCAGGAGCCTCGGCTGCTGCCCTGGCGTACCCTGCGCGCGAACGTCGCGCTCGGGCTGCCGTCGGGCACCGACCGGCGCGCCGGTGCCGCTCAGGTCGACGAGCTGCTGGAGCGGGTGGGCCTCGCCGACCACGCCGAGCTCCGACCGCGGGAGGTCTCCGGGGGCATGGCCCAGCGCACCTCGCTGGCCCGGGCGCTGGCCCGCCGGCCCGGCGTCCTGCTGCTCGACGAGCCCTTCGGCGCGCTCGACGCCCTCACCCGGATGAAGATGCAGGACCTGCTGCTCGCGGTGCACGCCGGCAGCCCGACGACCGTCCTGCTCGTCACCCACGACGTCGACGAGGCCCTCCAGCTCGCGGACCGGGTCGTGGTGCTCGGCCGGTCCGGCGACGACCCCGCCGCCACGGTGACCGAGCTCGTCACCGTGCCCGGGGCCCGGCCCCGTGACCGGGGCTCCGTCGAGCTCGCCGCGCTCCGCAGCCGGCTGCTGGAGAGCCTCGGCGTCGACGCGCACCGCCACTGACCTCGGGATCCATCCATCACCCGACCCCACCCTGCCGGGCGGGGGTCCGACCCACCAGAAGGAACACCCTGATGACGACGCTGACCACGCTCCACCAGCGCCCCCTCGTCCGTCGTGGACTCGCCGCCCTGCTCGCCACGAGCGCCGTGCTGGCGGGAGCCACCGCCTGCGCCGAGGGCGAGGCGGCCGGCGACGACGGCGGCACCCGCTCGCTCGAGGTCGACTACGCGACGTACAACCCGCTCAGCCTGGTCATCAAGGACCAGGGCTGGCTCGAGGACGCCGCGGGCGAGGACGTCGAGGTCACCTGGGTGAAGTCCGAAGGCTCTAACAAGGCCAACGAGGCGCTGCGCGCGGGCGCCATCGACGTCGGCTCCACCGCCGGGTCGGCCGCGCTGCTGGCCCGGGCCAACGGCTCGCCGATCCACACCATCGACGTCTACTCGCAGCCGGAGTGGGCCGCGGTCGTCGTCGGCCCCGACTCCCGGATCAAGGACCTCAGCGAGCTCGAGGGCAAGAAGGTGGCCGCCACCCAGGGCACCGACCCGTACTTCTTCCTCGTCCAGGCCCTCGAGGCCGAGGGCGTGGACCGCTCGAAGGTCTCGATCGAGAACCTCCAGCACGCGGACGGGGCCGCGGCCCTGCAGAACGGCGCCGTGGACGCGTGGGCGGGGCTGGACCCGATCATGGCGAACGCCGAGACCCAGGGCGCGCAGCTGATCTACCGCAACATCGACTTCAACACCTACGGCTTCCTCAACGCCACCGAGGACTTCCTCGAGAAGGAGCCGGAACTGGCCCAGCTCGTCGTCGACGCCTACGCGAAGGCGCGCGAGTGGGTGCAGGAGAACCCCGACGAGGCGGTCGGGATCCTCGCCGCCGAGGCCGGCATCGACGAGGCCGTCGCCCGCACGGTGCTGACCGAGCGCACCAACCTCGACTTCGACCACGTCCCCGGGTCCGCCCAGCTCGACGTGCTCACCAAGGTCGGACCGCTGTTCGTCGAGACCGGCGACGTCGAGGACCAGTCCCAGATCGACGACGCGCTCGACACGCTGCTCGACGACACCTGGGCGACCGAGGCCGACGGCTCGAAGGTCGGCTGATGCCCGGGGCGAGCAGCACGAGCCCGGGAGTCGCCGGCGCGGTCGACGAGCCGCGCCTGGTGGCCCCGCCGACCCGGTCCTGGCACGACCGGCGCGCCGTACGCCTGCTCGGTGGCGCACTGGTGCCGATCGGCCTGCTCGTGGCCTGGCAGCTGGTGACCGCCGCGGAGGTGTTCAGCCCCGTCCAGCTCCCCGCGCCCGGCGCGGTGCTGGACGCCGCCCGAGGGCTGGTCGAGCGCGACCTGCTGTGGCAGCACGTGCACATCAGCACCCAGCGCGTGCTCGTCGGCTTCGCCATCGGCGCCGTGATCGGCACCGTGCTCGGCGCGCTGGTGGGCCTGTCCCGGTTCGCCGACGTGCTGCTCGCCCCCACGATCGGTGCGTTGCGCGCCGTCCCCTCCCTGGCCTGGGTGCCGCTGCTGATCCTGTGGCTGAAGATCGGCGAGGACTCCAAGATCACCCTGATCGCCATCGGCGCGGTCTTCCCGGTCTTCACCACGGTCTCGCTCGCCCTGCGGCACGTCGACCGGAACCTCGTCGAGGCGGGCCGCGCCTTCGGGTTGCGGGGGCTGCGGCTGTTCACCGCGGTGCAGCTGCCCGCGGTCATCCCCGCGCTCTTCTCCGGCCTCCGCCTCGCGCTGGCCCAGTCCTGGCTGTTCCTGGTCGCGGCGGAGCTGATCGCCTCCTCGCAGGGGCTGGGCTACCTGCTCATCGAGTCGCAGAACAACGGCCGCACTGACCGGCTGCTGCTCGCGATCGTGCTGCTGGCGGTCCTCGGCAAGCTCTCGGACGCCGTACTCGGCATCGTCGAGCGCTGGGCCGTACGACGCTGGACCTGACCGGCCCGCCGCTCAGCCGGCGAGGCGCGAGCGGACGTCGACCAGCGCCGTGCCGAGCGCGGCGACCGGGTCGACGAAGAGGGGCTCGAAGGCGACCTCCGCGGCGCCGAGCAGCACGGAGTCCTCGCCGAGCCCGGGCAGCGTGAGGGTGACCGACTCCAGCGGTGCGGGCAGGGCGCGGTCGGCGAGCCCCGCCTGGACCTCGGCGCCGACCAGGGTGAACAGTGCCCGGAAGTAGCCGCCGAGCACGACCAGGCGCGGGTTGAAGGCGTTGACGATGCTCGCGAGCCCGTGCCCGAGGACCGTGCCGGTGGCGCGCAGCTCGCGGGTGGGCCGGTCGAAGCCGGCCAGCACCTCGCCGAGCTGGGCCACCTTGTCGGCCGGGCAGTGGATCGCCTCGGCGATCGCGTGCGCGCCGACCTCGGTCTCCCAGCAGCCGAGGTTGCCGCAGTGGCAGGGCCGGCCCTGCGGGTTGAAGCGCAGGTGGCCGATCTCGCCGGCGTACCCGCCCGCGCCCTCGAGCCGGTGGCCGCCGGTGATCACGCCGGCGCCGACGCCGACGTTGCCGGAGACGTAGATCAGGTCGTCGATCCCCACGCCCGCGCCGCGCTGGTGCTCGGCCAGCGCGCCGAGGTCGGCGTCGTTGGCGATCGAGACGGGGATGTCGAGGCCGAGGGCGGCGAGCACGATGCCCCCGAACGAGACGTCGTGCCACTCCAGGTTGGGGGCCAGCCGGACCAGTCCGTCGGTACGGCGGACCAGGCCCGGGACGCTGATCCCGATGCCGACGAGGGGAGCGGAGGCCCGGGCGTCCTCGACCACCTCGCGGATCAGGGCGGCGACCGAGGCGCCGACCTGCCACGCCTCGCCCGAGGCCCCGACGATCGGCGCCTCGGTGCGCTGCTCGACCACCCCGCCCAGGCCCACCCGGGCGACGACGGCCCGGTCGACCCCGAGGTCGACCCCGATGACGTAGGGCCCGCTGTCGGTCAGCCGCACCCCCGCGGACGGCCGGCCCGCGCCCTGCCGGGCACCGACCGGCAGGGCGCGCTCCGTGACGCCGAGGGACTCCAGCTCGCCCACCAGGTCGGCGATCGTGCTGCGGTTGAGACCCATCATGCTGGTCAGCTCGGCCCGGGAGATGTGCCCGGCCCGGTGCACGTGCCGCAGCAGCGTCCCGAGGTTGTGGCGGCGTACGGCTTCCTGGTTGGTGCCGAGGCCCGCCCGTTGGCGGCTCATGGGATCGCCTCAGACGCCCGCGGCAGAACGACGACGACGCGACACGGCGTCCACGCTAGCGGCCAGCAGCAAGACGCCGCCGGTCACGATGTAGTTGATGTACGCCGCCTGGTTGAGCAGACCCAGGCCGTTCGGGATGGTGGCGATGACCAGGCCGCCGATCACGGCGTCGATGGCCCGGCCGCGACCGCCGAAGAGGCTGGTCCCGCCGATGACCGCCGCCGCCACGGCGTACAGCAGGACGTTGCCGCCGCCGGAGCCCGGCGAGACCTTCCCGGTGTACGACGCCGACAGCAGGCCGGCGATCGCCGCCATCCCCGTGCAGATGACGAACGCGCTGATCTTGATCCGCAGCACGCTGATGCCGGCCCGGCGGGCGGCCTCGGCGTTGCCGCCGACGGCGTACAGGTGCCGGCCGTAGCGCGTCCGGCCCAGCACGAAGGTCCAGAACAGCAGCAGGGCGACCACGATCGGCAGCACCCACGGGATGCCGCTGATGTTGAAGACCGCCGGGTTGGGCGCGCGGTTGGCGCTGAGCAGCGCCGTCACGCCGAGCACGATCGCGGCGAGGACGACGATCTGGATGACCACCAGGGCCAGCGGCTTGTGCACCAGGCCGCGCGCGGAGCGCGAGCGGTAGCGCCAGAGGCTGAGCGCTGCGAAGGCGGCCACGATCAGTCCGGCCGCGATCCAGCCGGCGGCCACGGGCACGTTCTTGATCGAGATGTCCCGCAGCACGCCGGTGATGCGCAGCGAGCCGCCCGAGCCGATCAGCTTCAGCGCGACGGCCTGGAGGCCGAGGAAGAAGGCCAGGGTCACGACGAAGGACGGGATGCCGAGCAAGGAGACCAGCAGGCCGATGACCAGGCCGATGACCGCGCCGACGGCGATGCCGGCGAGCGTGGCCAGCCACCAGGTCCAGCCGTAGTCGATCATCAGCAGCGCGACGATCGTCGCGCAGGCGCCGCCCGCGACGCCGGCGGACAGGTCGATCTCGCCGAGCAGCAGCACGAAGACGATGCCCATCGCGAGCACGATGATCGAGCCGGCCTGGATGACGAGGTTCGCCATGTTGTAGGTCGTGAGGAAGCGGTCGTGGGCCGAGGTGAAGATCGCGAACAGGACGACCAGCCCGAGGATGGCCGGCAGGGAGCCCATGTCGCCGCCGCGCAGGCGGTTGAGGTAGTCGCGGGCCGCGTCGCCGAGGCTGGTGGCCTGACGGTTGTCGTTGGCGAAGTCGTGGTCGGAGGTCTTCGCGGGAGTGTCGGATCCGACGGTCATGATGAGGTTCTCCGGTCCTTCTCAGACGTTCGCGGTCGCGGGGTTCTCGGCGATGCCGAGGTCTCCGGAGCGTCCGGCGGTGATGAGCTCGACGATCTGACTGTGGGTCAGGTCCTCGGCCGGCACGTCGGCAGCCACCCGACCGAGGTAGAGCGCCGTGATGCGGTCGGCGACCTCCATCACGTCGGTCATGTTGTGCGAGATCAGCACGACGCCGAGCCCGCGGTCCGCGAGCCGGCGTACGAGGTCGAGGACCTGGCGGGTCTGGGCGACGCCGAGGGCCGCGGTCGGCTCGTCGAGGAGCACGACCCGGGAGTTCCACAGGACGGCCTTGGCGATCGCGACGGTCTGGCGCTGGCCGCCGGAGAGGCTGGCCACGCTCTGGCGCACCGACTTCACGGTGCGCACGGACAGCGACGCGAGAGTCTCGCGGGCCTTCTCCTCCATCGCATTGTCGTCGAGCACGATGCCCGACCTCAGCTCGCGTCCGAGGAACATGTTCTCGACGATGTCGAGGTTGTCGCACAGCGCGAGGTCCTGGTAGACGACCTCGACGCCGAGTGCCCCGACGTCGCGCGGGCCGTGCACGTGCACCTGCTGCTCGTCGAACAGGTACTCGCCGCTGTCGCGGCCGTAGATGCCGGCGATGATCTTGACCAGCGTGGACTTGCCGGCGCCGTTGTCGCCCACCAGCGCGGTCACCTGACCCGGGTAGACGGCGAAGTCGACGTCGTGCAGGACGTGCACCACACCGAAGCTCTTGTTGACCCCGCGCAGCTCCAGCAGCGGTTGTGTCATGAGGTCCCACTCTCCTCAGGAAATTGTTGTTCGGGGGGACGAAAGGCGCCCGGGCCGAGTCCGACCCGGGCGCCGTCCGTCGTACTGCTGGATCAGGAGATGCCGGCATCGGTGCACAGCGAGGCGAAGTTGCCCGCGCACACGTCCTCCACCGTCTGGCCGCCGTCGTCGATCACGTCGCTGACGTTGTCCTTGGTGATGGACTGCGGGTCGAGCAGGATCGAGGGGACCTCGCGGCCGCTCTCGGAGTCCTTCGTCGTACCCGTCGTCTCGGCGTCCTCGCCGTTGACCAGCGCGATCGCGGCGTCGGCGAGCGCACCCGCCTCCTGGGTGGCGGACTTGTAGACCGTCATGCACTGGGTGCCGGCGAGGATGTTCTGCAGACCCTCGACCGTGGCGTCCTGGCCGGTGACCGGGACCTTCCCGGCCTGGCCGTTGCCCTCGAGGATGCCGATGGCGGCGCCGCCGAGACCGTCGTTGGCCGCGAGTACGCCGTCGACCTTGCCGTCAGCGGCGGTGTAGAGCTGCTGGAAGATCGTCGCCGCCTCCTCGTTGTCCCACTCCGGGACGGCCTGCTCGCCGACGACCGTGTAGTTGGTCATCGGGTCGAGGACGCTGTGCGCGCCCTCGGCGAACAGGGTGGCGTTGTTGTCGGTGGGCGAGCCGTTGAGGAAGACGATGTTGGCCTTCTTGTCGCCCAGGCAGTCTGCGAGACCCTGGCCCTGCAGCTCGCCGACCTTCGTGTTGTCGAAGGAGACGTAGTACTCCGCGCTGCCGTTGAGGGTCAGCCGGTCGTAGTCGATGGTGGCCACGCCCTGGGACTGGGCCTTCTCCTGGATGGCCGCGCCCGACTCGGAGTCGAGGTTGACGATGGCCAGGACCGTGACGCCGTTGCCGATCATGGTGTCGGCGATCTGGGTCATCCGCTCGGCGTCGCCCTCGGCGTTCTGGATGTCGTACTCGACGCCCGCCTCCTCGAACGCAGCCTCGAGGGCCGGCCGGTCCGCGCTCTCCCAGCGGACCGACGACTCGGTGTCGGGCAGGATCACGCCGATCTTGCCCTCGGCCGCGCTGCCACCCCCGCCGCCGTCGCTGCCCTCGGCGCCGGAGCCCGAGTCGTCGTCACCACATGCGGTGAGTGACATCGCCACTCCGAGCAACCCCACCAGGATCAAGCTGTGCTTCCGCTTCACGCGAACCGCCTCCCTTTGCGATCTCGATCGCGCCGCCCGTCCGACCGTCGGAGGTTCGCCGCGCGTTTGTTGTGCGCCACAACATATGAGGTGACGACGGTCACGTCCATACCCAATCGGCGCTGTTTCCGGTTCGTTACCAACCGCCCCGCCCCACCGCCGAGTCGGCAGAACTTGCGCGCCGAGTCGGCAGAACTTGCGCCCCGAGTCGGCAGAAGTTGCGGGCCGAGGGGCGTTGTCCACAGGCGGCGAGCGGGTGGGTGTGGGGGAGGGGCGCGAGCGGGCAGGTCGGAACGCATGCCGCTCCCATTGCCCGACGACTTCCCGCTGCCCGCTGACCGACCGTTCCGTCGACGAGATGCGATCGAGGCGGGCCTGACCGATCGGATGCTCAGCGTTCTCACCCGGGAGGGTCGGCTACGCCGCCCGGTCCGCCAGGTGTACGTCGGCGCCGGCGTACCGGACAGCCTGGAGCTGCGATGCCGGGCGATCGGGCTCGTCGTACCTCGCGACGGGTTCATCTGCGACATCACGGCTGCCTGGATCCACGCGGGGGACATGGCGCTGGCGCCCGGCGACCACGAGACCGTCCCGCCGGTCTCCTGCTTCCGGCCGAGCGACGCCGGTCGGATCCGCAACAGCGTGACCGCGAGCGGCGAGCGCCGGATGGGGCCGGACGACCTCGTCGAGCTCCACGGTCTCGTCGTCACCACGCCGCTGCGGACGGCCCTCGACCTCGGCCGCCTCCAGCGCACCGCCGACATGCGCCTGTGGGGCATGTCCTGCATGCAGTACGTCGGCGGCTTCGGCCACGACCGCCTCTGCGTCGAGATTGACCGGTTCCGTCGTCAGCGAGGAGTCGTCCTGCAGCGGATCCTCGTCGAGCGGGCAGACCCCGGGCTCCAGTCGTTCGGGGAGGCCGCCCTCGCCAACCGGTGGTGGGACGCCGGTCTGCCGCGGCCCCAGACGCAGGTCGAGATCGAGCGCGACGACGGGTCGACGTACTTCCTCGACCTGGGGCTGCCCGGCGAGCGCTTCGCCGCCGAGTACGACGGCCGCGCGTGGCACTCGAGCGTCGAGCAGCGCGAGCACGACCGCGGCCGGCGACAGTGGATCCGCGACCACCGCGGCTGGCGGATCGAGTCGTACGGCGAGGCCAACGCCTTCGGCCACCACCAGGACGCCGAGCGGCTGCTCCGCGAGGCCTTCGCGGCTCACCGAGGGGTGCGCTACCTCTGAGCGCCGCAAGTTCTGCCGACTCGGCGGTCAAGTTCTGCCGACTCGGCGGTCAACTTCTGCCGACTCGGCGGTCAGCGGGGGTCGTACGTCGTGGTGCGCTCCCTCACCGGGCGGTCGATGCCGGCGCCGATCTCGACCAGTTCGGCGACGGTCTTGGCGGAGCCGTGCTCGGAGCCGGCCATCCGGGAGATGGTCTCCTCCATCAGGGTGCCGCCGAGGTCGTTGGCGCCGGCGTTGAGCATGGCGCGGGTGCCGTCGATGCCGAGCTTGACCCAGGAGGTCTGGATGTTGCGGATCCGGCCGTGCAGCAGGATCCGGGCCATCGCGTGCACGGCGAGGTTGTCGCGCAGGGTGGGGCCGGGGCGGGCGACGCCGGCGAGGTAGATCGGCGCGGAGGTGTGCACGAACGGCAGCGGTACGAACTCGGTGAACCCGCCCGTCTCGTCCTGGATGCGGGAGAGGACCCGCAGGTGACCGACCCAGTGCTTCGGGTTGTCGACGTGGCCGTACATCATCGTCGAGGTCGTCGGCACCCCCACGCGGTGCGCGGTGGAGACGATCTCGATCCAGGTGCGGGTCGGCAGCTTGCCCTTGGTCAGCACCCAGCGGACCTCGTCGTCGAGGATCTCCGCGGCGGTGCCGGGCAGCGAGCCGAGCCCGGCCTCGCGGGCCTTGATGAGGAAGTCCTCGATCGACAGCCCGGTCCGCGCGGTGCCGTTGACGACCTCCATCGGCGAGAAGGCGTGCACGTGCATCTGCGGTACCCGCTGCTTGACCGCCGCGACCAGGTCGAAGTACGCCGAGGACGGCAGCTCGGGGTCGATGCCGCCCTGCATGCACACCTCGGTCGCGCCGAGGTCCCACGCCTCCTGGGCACGGTCGGCGACCTCGTCGTACGACAGCGAGTAGGCGTCGGCGTCGGTACGCCGCTGGGCGAACGCGCAGAAGCGGCAGCCGACGTAGCAGACGTTGGTGAAGTTGATGTTCCGGTTCACCACGTAGGTGACGTCGTCGCCGACCGTCTCCTTGCGCAGCGCGTCCGCGAGCTTCACGACCTGCTCGAGCAGCGGCCCCTCGGCGGTCATCAGGGTCAGCGCGTGCTCGTCGGAGAGGTTGCCGGGGTCGGCCTCGGCGGCGGCCATCGCCTCGCGGCCCTCGGCGTGCAGCACTGCCGGGGCGCCGGTCGAGCCCGCAGCCGCTCGGATCGAGTCCCAGTCGCCGTACACGTTCGAGAAGTCCGAGCGCCGGTCGTCGGTGCGCCCCTCGGTGTCGACCGCGGCGAACAGGTCGGTGCGCCCGACCGAGGCGAACCCGCCGTCGGGCTCCTGCCACGGCAGACCCTCGGGCCGTACGCCGGGCCGCGCCAGCCCGTCGTCGGTGGCGAGCGCGGCGACGTGCGCGGAGACCCGCGGGTCGAGCCACGGCTCGCCGGCGCGGACGTACTCGGGGTGGACCGTGAGCCGCGCCTGCAGGTCGAAGCCGCACTCGGAGGTGATCGAGCGCAGCCGCTCCAGCGAGGGCCAGGGCCGCTCGGGGTTGACGTGGTCGGGGGTCAGCGGCGAGACGCCGCCCCAGTCGTCGACACCCGCGTCGAGCAGCGCGCGGCACTCGGCCAGGTCGACCAGGTTGGGCGGGGCTTGCACGCGGGCCTTGGGGCCGAGCAGGAGGCGGGTGACGGCGATCGCGGCGCGGTACTCGTCGAGGTCGAGGTCGTCGGTGTGCCGCATGGCGGTGTCGGGCTTGGCCCGGAAGTTCTGGACGATCACCTCCTGCACGGCGCCGTACGCCTTCAGGTTCGCCCGCAGCGCGAAGATCGTCTCGGCGCGCTCGGTGAGGTTCTCGCCGATGCCGACCAGGATGCCGGTGGTGAACGGGATCGAGAGCCGGCCGGCGTCCTCCAGCACGCGCAGGCGTACGGCGGGGTCCTTGTCCGGCGACCCGAAGTGCGCGAGCCCCTTGGTCTCGAACAGCCGCGTCGAGGTGGTCTCCAGCATCATCCCCATCGAGGGCGAGACCGGCTTGAGGCGGTTCAGCTCCTCCCACGACATCACGCCGGGGTTGACGTGCGGCAGCAGCCCGGTCTCCTCCAGGACCCGGATCGCCATCGCGCGGACGTAGGCCAGCGTGGAGTCGTAGCCGCGCTCGTCGAGCCACTCGCGCGCCTCGGGCCAGCGGTCCTCGGGGCGGTCGCCGAGGGTGAACAGCGCCTCCAGACAGCCCATCGCGGCACCCTGGGTGGCGATCTCGAGGATCTCGTCGGGGGAGAGGTACGGCTCGCGGCCCTCGCGCCGGGCGTGCCCGGGCGTCTCGACGAACGTGCAGTAGTGGCACTTGTCGCGGCACAGCTTGGTGACCGGGATGAACACCTTGGGCGAGTACGTCACGACCCCCGGCCGGCCCGCCGCCACCAGGCCCGCGTCGCGGACCTTCGCCGCCGCCGCGGTCAGTCGCACGAGGTCCTCGCCGGTCGCCGCGAGCAGCGCCGTCGCCTCCGGTACGTCGAGCGCGGCTCCCCGCTCGGCCCGCGCCAGGGCCCGTCGTACCTGCTGGGGAGTGGGCCGGTCCGTCACCTCGTCAGGCTAACCGCGCTGTCCTCGGGGGCGGCGGGTGGCCCGCTCAGTGGTCCTCGGTCGAGGCTGGAGGGCCACCAGATCCGGGAGCCGAGATCGAGGTTGAGAGCCGTCACGAGCACCGACCGGACGATCAGGGTGTCGAGCAGCACCCCCAGCGCGACCGCCACGCCGAGCTGCACGAGGAAGACGAACGGCAGGGTCGCCAGCGCGAGGAAGGTGGCGGCGAGCACCAGCCCGGCGGACGTGATCACCCCGCCGGTCGAGGCCAGCGCGATCAGGGATCCGCGCCGGGTGCCGAAGGTGGCCGTCTCCTCGCGGACCCGGGTCATCAGGAAGATGTTGTAGTCGATGCCCAGCGCGACCAGGAAGACGAAGGCGAACAGCGGGAACCCGGCGTCCGAGCCCG
The DNA here is from genome assembly GCF_035503875.1 of Nocardioides sp. Lineage (GTDB taxonomy): Bacteria > Actinomycetota > Actinomycetes > Propionibacteriales > Nocardioidaceae > Nocardioides. Next base: position 67,711 of record NZ_DATJTA010000096.1, on the reverse strand, counting down.
CGAAGTCGAAGACGTACTCGAAGAGCAGGGCCGAGATGCCCAGGGCGGCCCCGAACGACAGGACGACGGTCAGGATCAGCAGCACCGGGGCGACCAGCGCGCGCAGCAGGACGATGAGGATGAGGAGTACGACGAGCAGCACCAGCGGGATCACGACCTTGTTGTCGCGCAGCGACGCGGTCTTGGTGTCGAGGTAGAACGCCGCGCCCCCGCCGACCAGCGCGTCGGCCCCCTCGACCGAGTGTGCGGCCGTCCGGGTGTCCTCCACGATCGTGAACGCCGCCTCCGAGGAGATGTCGGCGCTGATCGGCGCCTCGAAGTACGACCGCCCGCCGCCGATCGAGGTGGCGTCGGTGGGACCGCCGACGCCGTCGACCCCGGCGACGGCCTCCTCGACGGCGCCCAGCTGTGCGTCGTTCGCCACGACCTGGACGGTGTTGGAGTTGTCGCTCAGGCCGTGGTCGGTAAGCAGCTCCTGGGCGATGATCGAGTCGAAGCGCTCGGTGAAGGAGTCCTCGGTCGACAGCCCGGACGCGTCGAGCCGGAACAACCCGAGGCAGGCGACCAGCAGCACGAACGTCGTCCCCATCCAGACGGCCCGGGGCCGGACGGAGATCCGGCGGCCGACGCGGGACCAGAACCCGGTCTGGGTCGGCTCGGGGGAGCCGTACGCCGGCCGCACCGGCCAGAAGATCCAGCGGCCGACGATCACCAGCAGCGCCGGCAGCAGGGTGACCATCACCAGGAACGTGACGGCCACGCCGACGGCGAGCACCGGACCCAGGCTGGCCGTCGAGTTCAGGTCGGCGAAGGCCAGGCAGAGCAGGCCGACGACCACGGTGGCCGCGGAGGCCAGGATCGCGGGCGTCGCCCGGTGCAGGGCGTACGCCATCGCCTCGTGCCGGTCCTCGTGGCGGCGCAGCTCCTCCCGATATCGCGCGACCAGCAGCAGCGCGTAGTCGGTGCCGGCCCCGATGACCAGGATGCTGAGGATGTACTGGCTCTGGTCGTTGACCGTCAGGTCGGCGTACTTCGCCAGCAGGTAGACCACGCCGCCGGCCATCGTGTTGGCGACGATCGCGCAGATGATCGGCAGGATCCACAGCACCGGGCTGCGGTAGGTCACCAGCAGGATCAGGATCACGACCGCGAAGGTGATCAGGAGCAGGGTCAGGTGCGAGCCGTCGAAGGAGTTGATGAAGTCGTACGCCTGGCCGCCGAAGCCGCCCACGTAGACGTCGACGCCGTCGATCGCGGTCAGGTCCTTGATCTCCTCGACCGGCCCGTCGATCTTGTTCCAGCCCTCGGAGCCGAGGTTGAAGACGAAGTAGAGGTAGGCCACCTCGCCGTCGGCGGAGACGAGCTCGGGTGCTCTGACCCCCTGGGCACGGAGTGCCTCGGCCGACGCCGGGGAGAGGACGCCGGCGTCGGTGACGCCCTCGACGCCGGCGATCTCCTGGGCGTGCTCCTCCATCGCGGCGAGGTCGGCCTCGGTGAGACCGGACGCTCGGTGGTAGGCGACCAGGGTCGGGATGTCGTTGGGGTCGATCGCGTCGGACAGCTCCTCCGACACGCGGGTCGACTCCGCCTCGGCGGGCACCCACGACGACTGCTCGTTGTCCTTGACGTCGGCGAGCTGGCTGCCCAGCGAGCCGAGCACGCCGGTCAGGAGCACGACGGCGACGAGGACGATCCACTTGGTGACCGGGCTGGTGAGCCGGCCGGCGATCTGACGGTGCATGACGTGCTCCAGCGAGGGGGACGATCGGTCTTCTTGAGTCAGACCGGGCGCCCCCGCCGTACTCATCGGTGCGGGGGAGGGGCACTCAGGTCGTCTCCTCGGCGGCCGATAGGGGCGCGACAGGGTCGAGTGCCGACCCGAGAGAGAGGTTTGCCATGCCGTCCTCGCCCGCCCGCTCCCTGAGCGGCCTGACCCTGCGGACCAGGCTGCTGGCCGCCTTCCTGGCCGCGTCCGTGGCGAGCGTGGTCGTCGCCGGCTTCGCCCTCAACCGGATGGGCGACATCAGCGACCGCGCCGAGGCGGTGTACGACAACGGCACCGTCCAGCTCGACGCCACCCGCGAGCTCCAGGTCCTGTGGTGGGAGTACGCCGCCCACGACGCCCGCACCGCCATCGAGTCGATCCCGAAGGAGACCCTGGCCGCGGAGGCGAAGGAGGCGGCCCGGGCACTGGAGGAGCTCGGCACCCTGGTCACCGAGGTGCAGCAGATGGACCTCTCGGCGACGGTCGCGACGGCGATCGACTCCTTCGCGGCGGCGATCGACGCCAACGAGGAGGCGCTGGCGGCGCTCAAGAGCGGGACCCTGTCTCCGGAGGAGACCATGGCGCGCCTCGCGGACATGGGGACGGCGGCCGACCTGGCGAAGGCGTCCATCACCGAGGCCAACGAGGCCGAGCAGGCCGAGGCGGCCAAGCAGGCGCAGGCCGCCCGGGACGCCTACGAGTCGGCGCGCACCCTGACCCTGGTGATCATCGGCGTCGGGCTGGTGCTCACCGTCGGGCTCGGCGTGGTCACCGCCCGCAGCGTGGTCGGGCCGGTCCAAGCCACCCGCGACGTCCTGGCCCAGGTCGCCGCTGGCGACCTGACCGTCCGGGTCGCGGACGCCGGCTCGCGCGAGATCACCGAGATGAACCGCTCGCTGAACGCCACGCTCGACGCCTTCGGCTCGGTGATGCAGCTGGTCCGCGAGCTCGCCGCACGACTGGCCGGCTCGTCCGCGCAGCTGCGCAGCTCGGCCGAGGTCATCACGACCAACGTGCAGGGCGTCGCGACCCAGGCCGAGGTGGCCTCGGTCTCCGCCGGCGAGGTATCGCGCAACGTGGGAACCGTCGCCTCCGGCTCCGAGCAGATGGAGTCGGCGATCCGCGAGATCGCGCACAGCGCCAACGAGGCGGCGAGGGTGGCCGGCAACGCGGTGAGCATCGCCGAGAACACCACCGAGACCGTCGGCAAGCTGGGCGTCTCGTCGCAGGAGATCGCGTCGGTCGTCAAGGTGATCACCTCGATCGCCGAGCAGACCAACCTGCTGGCCCTGAACGCCACCATCGAGGCCGCCCGCGCCGGCGAGGCCGGCAAGGGCTTCGCGGTCGTCGCCGGCGAGGTCAAGGAGCTGGCTCAGGAGACCGCTCGTGCCACCGAGGACATCTCGCGCCGGGTGGAGACCATCCAGGCCGACACGGGCGGCGCGGTCGAGGCGATCAGCCAGATCAGCGCGGTGATCGCCGAGATCAACGACTTCCAGATGACGATCGCCTCGGCGGTGGAGCAGCAGACCGCCACCACCAACGAGATGAACCGCAACGTGCTCGAGGCCGCGAACGGCTCCGAGGGCATCGCGAGCAACGTCGCCGGCATCGCCTCCGCCACCGCCGAGACCTCGGCCGGGGTGCGCGACGCCCAGACCGCCGCGGCCGAGCTGGCCGAGATGGGTGCGGAGCTGGAGGCCGCCGTCGGCCGCTTCCGCGTCTGAACCCACCCGCCGAGTCGGCAGAACTTGCGCGCCGAGTCGGCAGTACTTGCGCGCCGAGTCGGCAGTACTTGCGCGTCGAGTCGGCAGAAGTTGCAGACAGACCGTCGACAAGTACTGCCGACTCGACGTTGTCAGTCGGGGAGCAGGCGGCGGCCGGTGATGTGGTCGACCGCGATCGCGATCGTGGTGTGGCGCGATCCGGCCGCCCACGGCTCGGGGGTCGGACCGTCGTCCGCGCCGTACCGGATATCCGCCTGGCCGCGGGCCACGACGCTCCACCCGGAGTGGTCGGTCTCGGAGATCGAGTCCACCTCGAAGGCGACCCGCTCGGCGTCGACCTTCTGCACCAGGGCGGAGTACGCCGCGGTCCGGATGCGGATCGTCGATCCGTCGGAGGTGAAGTTGACGGGGACCACCTCGGGGCCGGTCGCGGTGCTCCAGATGATCCGGCCGACCGGGGCGCCGGCGAGCAGCTCCCAGCACTCGGGGGCCGACAGGTCGCGCAGCTGTCCGGGCTGGTTCATGCCCCCATGGTGCCCGGACGGGTCCAGGACCGACAGGCCCCCGGGGCACGTGGGCGTGGGACGAAGGACCTAAGCGGCCGCGCGGCGGGCGCGCCGGGCGCGGCCCCGCCGTAGCGTCGCCGGCAGGGTGAGTACGACGCCGATCACGATGCCGACCAGCGCGCCGGCCGTATTGGCGACGAGGTCGCGCTCGTCGGGGACCCGGCCGGGGATCGAGCGCTGCGCGGTCTCGATCGCGGCGGTCATCGCGAACGCGGCGGCCGCCGCGATCCACCACAGCCGGGTCCCGAACAGCAGTAGCAGGAACAGCCCGACGGGGACGAACAGCGCGACGTTGGCCAGGAACTCGGCCCGGTCGTAGGTCAGCCACGAGAGCTCGTCGTACGCCTGCAGCCGGGCGAGCACCCGCAGCACCAGGTCGCTCTGGGTCGGGGCGGCCGAGCCCGGGGTGAGGGTCAGCCAGGCGACGAAGCCGAGGTACGCCAGGGTGACCAGGCTCAGGAAGGGGTGCCGGTGCAGCATCCGCCCAGTGTGCCGAGGGGGCGGTCGGGTCAGGCCGCGCGGGCCCGGCGGTTCTCCCAGACCTGGCAGCCGACCAGCACCGCGAGCGCGACGAGGGCGCCGGCGATCGCGTCGACGACGTAGTGCTCGCCGGTGTAGACCAGGCTCAGCGACATGGTCAGCGGGTAGGCCAGCAGCAGCCAGCGCGCCGGGTGCTTGAACCGCTGGATCGCGTAGAAGACCAGCAGGAACGAGAAGCCCGCGTGCAGCGACGGCATCGCGGCGACCTTGTTGGGCAGGCCGCCGAAGAAGATGCTCTGACGCTCCAGGCCGATCTCGTCCCAGCCGCGGCCCGTGATCCGGGTGACCGTCCCGATGAACCCGTCGCGTCCGGCCATCCACGGCGGCGCCATCGGGTAGAGGAAGTAGATCGTCAGCCCGGCGAAGTTCATCGCGACGAACCGGCGGATCCAGCGCACCCACTCGACCCGGCTGCGGATCCACAGCACGCCCGCGAGCCCCAGCGAGGCCAGGAAGTGCGACGCGTAGACGGTGGTGAAGAGCGTGTCGTACCAGCGCGGCGGCGAGGAGCGCAGGCACGGGTCGCCGCACCAGGCGTCCTGCAGCAGCTCGGTCGGGGTGGTCCCGCCGCCGAGCCACTCGTCGAAGCGGATCGGCGGGGTGATGTTGACCGGCACGAACGTCTGGTCGGCGAACCCGCGCAGCAGCGAGTACGTCACCAGCAGCGCCATCGGCAGCCACCAGTCGCGCCACCAGGCCCGGGTCACCTCGCGCGGTGCGTCGGCGTGCCAGGCCACCGTGCCGATCCAGATCCACAGGCACACGCCCAGGGTGTCGTTGGGGATGCCGATCGTCAGGCTCCACACGAGCAGCGCGACGATGTACGCCGTCATCGCGCGCCGGCGGCTGGCCGGGCGGGTGGGGGAGACGGCGACCTGGGTGGGCGCGGACGTCACGGGGTGTGGTCCTTCCGGTGGTAGACGGTGAACCGGCCGGGGCTGCCGACGAGTTCGTAGTGCTCGTCGAGGTGGACCTCCGCCGCCGAGGCGTCGATGCCCCAGGTGTCGAGGGAGCGGCCGGCGACGATGAGCCAGGTCGGCCGGTCCGGGCCGGCCAGCACCTGCTCGAGCCGCTCGAGCTTCGGGTCGCGGACCCGCACCGGCAGGCTCCACAGATCGGGGTAGGGGCTCTGCAGGCCGGCGGCCTGCAGGATGTTGGCGGCGCCGAACGCCACCATCCCGGTGTCGCCCGGCCGGACCTTGTCCTGGAGGTAGGCGACGACCGGCTCCTCGGGCCGCTCGATGGGCCGTACGGCGACGAACACGATCGCGCAGGCCGTCGAGATCGCGGTGACGGCGTACGCCGTGGTCAGCAGGCGTGAGCGTTCGGGTCGGCGCTGCGCGGCCGCGGCGGCCACCAGCACGACCCCGGGGATCAGGGCGGTGAGGTAGTGCAGCCAGTAGCTGCCGCTCACGTAGGCGGCGACCAGCTCCCAGGCCAGCACGGCGACCGCCGCCCAGCGCAGGTCGCCGGGGCCGGGAGCGTCCGCGGCCTCGCGGACCGGGCGGCGGGAGGCGAGCAGGAGCGCGGCGACGAGGAGCGGCGCGGCGCTCGCGACGAGGGCGGCGATCATGCCGAGCAGGCGGCGGCTGGTGGTCTCGGTCGCGGAGGAGACGATCTTGGCGGCCGCCTCGCCCCGGAACGAGACGACGGCCTCCCACAGCGGGCCCGGGTCGGTGCCGCGGAGGGCGGCGAGCCAGACCGCGAGGCCCACGGCGGCGAGCGCCCCGACGGCCGTGCCGGCCAGGGTGCGGGACACGACGGTCGACTCGCCCCGGCGCGGTCGCCACTGCAGGACGACGAGCGCGGCGACGAGGACGAACACGTCGACGAGGTTCTGCTTGACCATCGCCCCGCACGCGCCCGCGACGCCGGCGAGGAGCGCCCAGGCGAAGCCGCTGCGCCAGGTGGTCGCCGTACGGGATCGCAGGACGGCGGCGATCCCGGCGAGCAGGAACGGCAGGCCCAGCAGCTCGCCGTTGACCGCGCCGCCGCCGAAGAGCGGCGTGGCGACCAGCGCCGCCGCGGCGCCGGCGGTCAGCAGCGGCGCGTTGAGCGAGGAGGGTACGGCGAGCCGCCCCACCAGCCCGGCGAGCAGCACGGTCGCGATCACGGCGAGTACGCCGAGGGTGCGCAGCGCCCAGGCTCCGCCCGCCTCGTCGGCCAGCGCGAACAGCGCCACCAGCACCGGTGGGCGGTCGACCCAGTAGTCGCCGTACAGCGAGCTGCCCGGCGCCCACTGCCCGCCCACGATCAGCATGCCGCCCTCGTCGGGGCTCAGCGAGCGGCCCATGAACGGCACCCAGCCCAGGCAGGCCAGAGCCGCCAGCAGGCCGACGCGTGCCCACGCCGACCGGATGGCCCGGGGACTGGCGACGCGGCGGTGCACGGGTTCCCCTCACAGGATGCGGACAGCTGGGACGAACTCTATGGTGAGGAGTTGTCTTGGGGCACGTCAGATACCCACCGCACCGACCTTGCTTGCTCACGCGCAACTTCTGCCGAGTCGGGCTCTTCTGCAGTTTGTGTGGTCACCGTCCGGGTAGTTCGGGGCGGTGACCGCCGAGGGTGAGCCTGAGGATTGCGATGAGGGCGTGGGGGTCGCGGAAGCCGTAGGCCATGCGGGTGCGGAGTCGGATGCGGAGGTTGAGGGCTTCGGTTCGTCCGTTCGAGAGTCCGTGCTCGATGGCGAGCAGGATGGGTCGGCGTAGTTTCTCGACGGTGGTGGCGAGCTTGACGTATTGGGGGATGTGGCAGCGTCGTGCGGATTTGATCCAGGACTCCAGGGCGTCGGTGGCGTCGCGGAGCGGGAGTTTGAAGATGGCGCGGAGGCCTTCTTTGAGTTGGTAGGCGCGCCAGAGGCGGGGGTCGGTCTCAGCGATCCAGCGCAGCTGGACGTGTTGTCGGTCGGTGAGGTTCTCGGGGTTCTTCCACAGTGCGTAGCGCGAGCGGGTCAGCATCTTCAGCCGCTGTGATTCGGTGTGGGGCTGGGCGTTCTTGGCGGGTCGACCGCGTCGGGGTGGGTTCGCTCGTACGGCTGCGCGGGCCTCACGCCAAGCGGTGAGACGGACTTCGCCGAGGGCGTCGTTGACCCACTTCACGACGTGGAAGGGGTCGGCTGCCTGGATCGCGGTGGGGCACCGCTCGGCGACGACGTCGGCGATGTAGCCGGCGCTGTCGGCGGTGACATGGGTGATCTGGGCGGTGCGTTCGGGGCCGAGGAGGTCGAAGAACCCGGCCAGGGTGGCTTTGGTCTGTCCCTGTCCGGCCCACACCAGGCGGCCGGTGTGATGGTCGATGACGACCATCAGGTACAGGCGTCCGCGCCGGTAGGAGACCTCGTCGATCCCGATCCTGGACAGCCCGGCCAGCAGGTCGACGCGGTCTTCGACGTCGGCCCAGACCCGCGTGATGACCGCGCCGACGGTGCGCCACGCGATGCGCATCAACTCGCTCACCGCGTGCTGGGAGGTCTGGGTCGCCAACCAGGCGACCTGGTCATCGAAGACCCGGGTGGAGCGGGCGCCATGGCGTGCCCAGGGCACGTGCGCGACGACCACGCCGTGCTCGCGGCACCGTACTCGCGGCACCGAGGCCTGGAGCCGACACTCGATCGTGCCGAGGTCCAGGGTGCGCCAATGACGTGGTCCACCACGGCCGTGGTCGTAACGCCGTGCTGGGCGTTCACAGCGCCCGCACCGGTTCTGCCGCCGAGCAACAGGCCGGACCCGCACGGTCACGACCTGCCGTTGTTCGTCGAACTCGACGCCCTCGACGATCGTGTTCTCGACCCCGATCAGAGCACGCCATAAAGTGCTGTCCCGCACGCCGCTCTCCTGCCGCCCGGTGGATGTTCCTAGACAGCTCAGAAACCTAGGCAGAGAGCGGCGTGCGCTCGTTCAGACCACGCTCATGCACCCACACAAGCTGCAGAAGAGCCCGACTCGGCGCGCAACTTCTGCCGACTCGGCGGGCAACTTCTGCCGACTCGGCGGGCAACTACTGCCGACTCGGCGTGCGGGGGGACTCGCGGGGTTGGTGGATGGCGTGGCGGACGCGGTCGCAGAGGGCGGCGTACTCGGGGAGGGCGCGGATCTCGTCGGCGGGGACCCGGGCGCCGTACTCGGTGAGGACGGCGGACTCGTCGAAGACGATGCGGCCGGGGCGCGGGCTCATCACCAGCACCCGCGAGCCCAGGAAGACCGCCTCGTCGACGCTGTGGGTGATGAACAGGATGGTCCGGCCGGTGGCCCGCCAGATCTCGAGGAGCTCCTCCTGCAGCCGCTCGCGGGTGAGCGCGTCCAAGGCGCCGAAGGGCTCGTCCATGAGGACGACGTCGGGCTCGTTGGCCAGCACCCGCGCGATCTGGCAGCGCTGCTGCATGCCGCCGGAGAGCTCGTAGGGACGGTGCTTCCCGAAGTCCTGCAGCCCCACGAGGCGCAGGTAGCGGTCGGCGATCTCGGCGCGCGCCGCCGCCGGCACGCCCCGCAGTTTGGGCCCGAGCTCGACGTTGCGCCGTACCGTGAGCCAGGGGAACAGGGTCGGCTGCTGGAAGACCACCCCCCGCTCCTCGGCCGGCCCCCGCACCTGCTCGCCGCCGCACGTCACCCGTCCGGTCGACGGCGGCAGGAAGCCGGCGATCAGGCGCAGCAGGGTCGTCTTGCCGCACCCCGAGGGTCCGGCGAGCGTGACGAACTCGCCGGGCTCGATGGTCAGGTCGATCCGGTCGAGCGCGGGCACGGGCGTGCCACCCACGTCGAAGTGGTGCTCGACGCCCTCGAACGCGATGGCACGCCCGTGGCTCACTCGGCGGCCCGGCTCGCGGGTCCGGCGTCGACGTGCTCGGCGTACACCGCGGCGTCGCCGACGGCGTCGACCTCACCCTGCTCGAGCAGGAAGTTCGCCGTGGTGAGCAGGTCCTCGGCGAACTTGCCGCCGAGGTAGTCGGCGCCCGCCTGCTCGCTCGCCCGGTGGAACTCCAGGCCGGCGAACTGCGCCTTCGCGGCGCCGGGGTCGATGCCGAGTACGACGGCGACGGACTCGGCCGCCGTCGCGGGGTCGTCCTGGATCAGCTGGACCGCGTGGTCCTGGGCCTTGGCCCACTGGGTGAGGAAGTCCTCGTTCTCGGCGGCGAAGGTCCGGTCGACGGTGCCGACGTCGAAGGTGGGCCGGCCCGCGGCGGCCGTGTCGGAGCTGGAGATCAGCCGGGCGCCGCCCTCCTCCAGCAGCTGGCTCTGCACCGGGTCCCAGACCCAGGCGGCGTCGATCTCGCCGCCCTGCCAGGCCGCGGGCATCTTCTCGGGGTCGAGGTTGATGACCGTGACGTCCTCGGCCGGGTCCAGCCCGGCCTCGGCGAGGGCCTGCAGCAGCGAATAGTGGGCCGTGCTGCTGAACGGCGTCGCGATCGTGGCGCCCTTCAGCTGGGCCAGGTCGGTGACCCCGGCGTCCTTGACGATGAGCGACTCGGCGTCGCCGATGACGTCGTGGATCCAGATGGTGGCGATGTCGACGTCGCGGACCACGGGCTCGGAGGCCGAGCGGGCGGCGGGCGCCGAGCCCATCAGGCCGAGGTCGACCTCGTCGGCCCCGTAGTAGGTGATGACGTCGCCGCCCGAGGCCGCCTGGACCCAGGTGATCTTCGCCTTCGGCATGCACGCCTCGAGCAGGCCGAGGTCCTTGACGACCGCGTCGCCGTTCGGGATGGCCTGCCAGGCGATCCGGGCCGTCGTCGTGATCGACTCGTCCGGAGTCCAGGGGCAGTCGGTCTCGGGTGCGGACTCCGCCTTGCGGTCCTCGGCGTCGGCGACGCAGCCGCTGAGGGTGAGGGCCAGGGCGGCGCTCGCCAACAGCGCGGCTCCGGTGGTCTTTCGGGACATGCGGTGTTCTCCTTCGTACGCCGTCGCGGCGCGGTTCACGCCTTGCCCCGCCAGGGGACAAGGACCTTCTCCAGGTACTTCAGACCGAGATCGAGGGCGATCGCCGCGAGACCGATCACGAGGATGCAGGCGATGACGAGGGCGGAGTTCAGCTTCTCGCCGGACAGGTAGGCCAGGCCGCCGATGCCGGGGATGCCGTTGGCGATCTCGGCGGCGACGACCGTCGTCCAGGCGAACCCGGTCGCCACCCGGATGCCGGTGAGGATCTCGGGCAGCGTCGCCGGGAGCATCACCGACGTCAGCGCCTGCCGGCGCGAGGCGCCGAGGGTGAGGACGGCGTTGACCATGTCCTCGCGCACCCCGCGGATGCCGCTGATGGTGGCCATCGTGATCGGCGGGAACGCGGCGAGGAACAGCAGCCAGATCTTCGACGTGTCGCCGATGCCGAACCAGACGATGAGCAGGCCGATGTAGGCCAGCGGCGGGAGCGAGCGGACGAAGCTGAGGTACGGCTCGAGGACGGTCCCGAGCCAGGTCGTGGCCATCAGCAGGCCGAGCGGGATGCCGATCGCGATCGCGGCGCCGACGCCGAGCAGGATCCGCTGCAGGCTGGCGAGCAGGTGCTCCCACAGGTAGTAGTTCTGCTCGCCGCGCACGATCCGGTCGGAGGTGGAGCTGAGCGGATGGTCGGTGTTGGCCCGCACGAACGCGTCCCAGACGGCGCCGGGTCCGGGCAGGTACAGCGGGCGCACCACCTCCAGGCTGGTGAGCAGCCACCAGGTGGCCAGCAGCACCAGGAAGGTCCCGACGTGGAGCGGGACCCGGCGCAGGCGCTGGCGGCGTACGGCGTCGGCGCGCACGGCCCGGGCACGCACGGCCTGGGCGCGCGGGGAGGTGGTGGTGGCCATGCGGACGATCAAATCACAGTTACTTGATCGACTTTAGCCAACGACTCGCTTTCGAGACGGCGGTCCAGACAGGATCCGGTGCGCTACTCCCGCTCGAGCACGAAGTAGTAGTGCGCCCCCTCGTGCAGCACGCCCTTGCCGTTCATGATCCCCATCAGGGTGTCGGCGTCGATCCGCTTGAAGTGGTCGAGGATCGGCTGGCCGTCGTACACCATCGTCGCGGTGACCTCGCCCCGGAACTCCACGGGCCACAGGCTCGCGCCGCCCTTCGCGGCCTCCTTGTTCGCGACCAGCTCGCCGTCCTCGCCATGGCACACGATCGGGTCCACACGGTCGAGGGAGTGGAAGCGCTTGCCGTACCAGCGCAGCGAGGTGAGCAGCACGTGCGCCGGGTGGCCGGTGTCGAACGCGCTGCCGCGCCAGGTGCCGAGCAGCTCCTCGGGCCGCAGCGGGTCGAGCTCCGCCCAGACCTGGTCGAGCTCGGCCGGGTCGACGCGACCCTCGGCGGATCGCAGGGTGGCGATCCGGGTCTGGGGGTCGGGGGCGGTCATGCCGGGGTCCTGGGTGCGGCTTCATCACGGTATGCAGACGAGCCGGCACTGACCACGGCGTACCCACCATGGGGAGTGCGAACTGGTCTGCATACCGTGATGAACCTGCGGCGCCGCCCGCTCACGAGTACAACCGCTCGAGCACGTCGGCGTACTTCTGGTGGACGACGCGCCGCTTCAGCTTCAACGTGGGGGTGAGCTCCTCGGACTCCGCCGTCCACTCGACCGGCAGCAGCTCGAACTGCTTGACCTGCTCGGGCCGGGAGAGCCGGGCGTTCGCGGCCTCGACGGCCTGCTGGGCCATGGCCAGGATCGCGGGGTGCTGGGCGAGCTCGGCCAGCGAGGCGGACTCGATGCCGAGCTGGGCGGCGACGAGCGGAGCGATCTCGGCGTCCAGGGTGAGGACGGCGACGACGTACGGCCGGCCCTCGCCGAAGACCAGCGCGTGGCCGACGATCGGGGACTCCTTGAGGTAGTTCTCGATGTTGGACGGCGCGATGTTCTTGCCGGAGGAGGTGATGATCATCTCCTTCTTCCGATCCACCACGCGCAGGAACCCGTCCTCGTCGAGGACGCCGATGTCGCCCGTGTGCACCCAGCCCTCGTCGTCGACGAGCGCCCGGGTGGCGCCCTCCTGCCGGAAGTAGCCGGGGGTCTGCACCGGGCCGCGGGCCAGGATCTCGCCGTCCTCGGCGACCCGGACCTCGACGCCGGCCAGCGCCCGACCGACCGTGCCGAGCCGGAACGCGCTCGGTCCGCAGGCGGTCACCGCGGCGGTGGTCTCCGTCATGCCGTAGACGTCGTAGATGCGCATGCCGAGGCCGGCGAAGAAGCGGGCCACCTCCAGCGGCATCGGGGCGGCCGCCGACGTCGCCCACTCGACCCGGTCCAGGCCGAGCAGCCCGCGCAGCAGGCTCAGCACCTGCGCGTCGACGGCCTCGAAGCGGGCCTGGAGCTCGGGGGAGGTGGTCTCGCCGTACTGCTGCGACTCGACGTACTCGAGCCCGACCGCCATCGCGGCCTCGATGCCGGCCCGGCGGGCCTCGTCGGGCTCCGCGGCGAGCTTCGCGCTGATGCCGGTCTTGATCTTCTCCCAGACCCGCGGGACGCCGAAGAACCGCGTCGGGTGCACCTCGGCCAGCGCGCCGACGAGCTGCGAGGGGTCGGCGACCAGGTGCACGTGCCCGCCCTGGATCTGCGGGATGTACATGCCGAGGAGCCGCTCGGCGATGTGCGCGAGCGGCAGGTACGAGATCCAGACGAGGTCGCCCTCGGGGGCGGCGGTGCGCAGCGAGGAGTGCGCCTCGAAGAGCACGTTCGTGTGCGTCAGCACCACGCCCTTCGGGTGCCCGGTCGTGCCGGACGTGTAGAGGATCGTGACCGCGTCCTCGGGCCGCACCGCGCGCCAGCGCGCCTCGACCTCCTCGGCGTGCGCCGCCCGGTGGGCGGCCCCGTCGGCCAGCAGCGCCGACCACGCGACGTACCGCTCGCCGTCGGGCACCGCGTCCTCGTCGAGGACGACGACCGTGCGGATACTGGCCGAGGCGTCCAGGGCCGGTCGCCAGCGCGCCAGCTGGTCGGCCCCTTCGAGTACGACGACGGCAGGCTCGGAGTGACCGGCGACGTAGGTGACCTGCTCGGGCGCGAGCGTCGCGTAGACCGACATCGGCGTCGCGCCCGCGTGCACCGCGGCCATGTCGACCAGCACGTGCTCGATCCGGCTCGACGCCATGATCGCCATGGTGTCGCCGGGGCCGAGGCCCCGGGCCGCCAGCCCGGCCGCGACGTCGAGGACCTGCTCGCGGTACGCCGTCCAGGACACCGTGCGCCAGCCGGGCTGCCCCGGATCGACGCCGACCTTGTCGGAGTACGCCGGGGCGTCGCCGCGCTCGGCGACCACGCGTTCGAGAGTGACGGGGAGGGTCAGCCCCGCGATCTCGTGCTCGATCTCGGCGCGTTGGGTGAGGACGTCGGACATCGGGGCTCCTGCGGGGTCGGTCGGTCAGTAACTGCGCGGCAGCCCCAGCATCTGGGTGCCGATGTGGGCGAGGATGAGCTCCTCGGCGACGGGGATGTTCTTGGCGATCCGGGCGTCACGGAAGATGCGCTCGACGGGGTACTCCTTCGAGTACGCCATCCCGCCGAGGGTCTGGAACGCCTGGTTGGCCGCCTCCCAGCCGACCTGGGCGCCGGTCAGCTTGGCGATGTTCGCCTCGTTGCCGCACGGACGTCCCTGGTCGAAGAGCCACGCGGCGCGGTAGGTCATCAGCCGGCCCAGCTCGGTCTTGGCCTTGAGCTGCGCGAGCGGGAACTGCAGCCCCTGGTTGGCGCCGATCGGCCGGCCGAAGACGACCCGCTCCTTGGCGTAGTCGGTGGCGATCCGCAGCGCGGCGTCGGCGGTCCCGATGCCCCCGGACGCGGCCAGGATCCGCTCCGGGTTCAGCACGTCCCACAGCACCGAGAAGCCCTGGTCGACCTCGCCGATGACGTTGCCCGACGGCACCCGGACGTCGTCGAGGAAGACCTGGCTGGAGTGCAGGATGTTGCTGCCCATCTTGGGGATGGGCGTGTACGACAGGGTCCCGGCGGCGACGGCCTCGCGCACGTCGACGAGGAACAGCGTGAAGCCCGCCGTCCGGGAGCCCAGCTCGTCCTTCGCCTCGGCCGCCGGGGTGGTGCGGGTGACCACGACCATCCAGTCGGCGTTCTCGACGTTGGAGATCCAGATCTTCTGGCCGCGGACCAGGAAGTCATCGCCGTCGGGCCGGGCCGCCGTGGTGATCTCGATGGCGTTCGACCCGGCGTCGGGCTCGGTGAGCGCGAAGCAGAACTGCACCCGGCCCTCGGCCAGCCCGGGCAGGATCCGCTGCTTCTGCTCCTCGGTGCCGTGCCGGGTCAGCGTCATCGCGCCGAAGCCGGGCGTGGTGACGTAGAAGAACGTCCCGGCCACCCCGCCCGACGCGCAGAGCGTCTCGTTGGCGACGGCCAGCTCGAGGAGACCCTGGCCGCCACCGCCGTACTCCTCCGGGACGCAGAGGCCGAACCAGCCGCCGGCCCCGAGGTCGTCGAAGACCTCCTGGGGGAAGCGGTGCTCCTCCTCGCAGCGCGACCAGTACGCGTGGTCGTACTTCGCCGCGACGGCGGCGACGCCCTCGCGTACGGCGAGCGCGGACTCCGGCAGGTCGAGGTCCATGCTCAGATCCCCAGGCTCCGACCGATGATCTCCTTCTGGATCTCGGTCGTGCCGCCGTAGATCGTCTGGATGCGGCTGTCGACGTACGCCTTGGCGATGGGGTACTCCATCATGTAGCCGTAGCCGCCGTGCAGCTGCACGCCCTGGTCGACGAGCTTCTTCTGCAGCTCGGTCGTCCACCACTTCGCCATCGAGGCGAGCGTCGTGTCGACCTCGCCGGCGTTCAGCTTCGTCACGCAGTCGTTGACGAAGACGCGTGCGATGTGGACCTCGGTGGCCATCTCGGCGAGCAGGAACCGGTTGTGCTGGAACTTGCCGATCGGCTTGCCGAACGCCTCGCGCTCCTTCGCGTAGTCGAGGCACAGGCTCAGCACGTGCTCGCAGGCCGCGACCGCGATGGCGGCGATCGAGATCCGCTCCTGGGGGAGGTTGACCATCAGCGAGATGAAGCCGGAGCCCTCCTCGCCGAGCAGGTTCGCCTTGGGCACCTCGACGTTGTCGAAGAACAGCTCGGCGGTGTCCTGGGCCTTCATGCCGATCTTGTCGAGGTTGCGTCCGCGCTCGAAGCCGGCCATGCCGCGCTCGACGACCAGCAGGCTGATGCCCTGGTGGCCGGCGTCGGGGTTGGTGCGGGCGACGACGATGACCAGGTCGGACAGGATGCCGTTGCTGATGAAGGTCTTCGAGCCGTTGAGGACGTAGTGGTCGCCCTTGTCGACGGCCGTGGTCCGGATGCCCTGCAGGTCGGAGCCGGCGCCCGGCTCGGTCATGGCGATCGCGGAGATCAGCTCGCCGCTGACCAGGCCCGGCAGCCAGCGCTGCTTCTGCTCGGGCGTCCCGAGCTGGCTGATGTAGGGGACGATGATGTCGGTGTGGACCGGGAAGCCGAGTCCGCTGCCCCCGACCCGGCCGATCTCGTCGGAGACGATCATGTTGTAGCGGAAGTCGGCGATCCCGGCGCCGCCGTACTCCTCCTCGACGTCGAAGCAGAGCAGTCCCTGCTCGCCGGCCTTGCGCCACACCTCCCGGTCGACCTGGCCGTCGCGCTCCCACTGCTCGTGGAACGGGACGACCTCCTTCTCGAGGAACGCGCGGACGGTACGACGGAAGTCCTCGTGCTCCTGCTCGAAGAACGACGGGGTCTGCGACATGGGATCTCCTTCGCGTGATCGTGACGGTCTAACTGTTACAGCAGAACTGTCAACGTGCAAGGGACTACTGTGCTGGGCGTGAGCGAGGGAGCGTCGGAGGGCCTGCTGACGATCGACGAGCTGGCCGCCGCGGTCGGCCTGACGGTGCGCACGACGCGCTACTACGCCACCCTCGGACTGCTGCCGCCGCCGGTGCGCCAGGGCCGGATCGCCTACTACGGACCCCTGCACCGCGCCCACCTGGAGCTGGTCCGGGCGCTGCAGGACCACGGCTTCACGCTGCAGGCCGTCGAGCGGTACGTCGCCTCGCTGCCCGCCGACGCCACCGTCGAGGACCTCGCGCTGCAGCGGGTGATGCACACGTCGTGGAGCCCGCTGCCGCACGAGGAGCTGGACCACCGCGGGCTCGAGGAGCGCGCCGGTCGCACCCTCAGCGACCGCGACGTCGCGGTCCTGGAGAAGGTCGGCACCGTCGAGCGTCAGGGGAGCGGGTACGTCGCGCTGCCGAACCTGGCCGTCGGCGTCGAGCTGCTCGACCTCGACGTACCCGAGGACAGCCTGGGGGCCGCCGGCGACGCGATCCGCCGCCACATGGAGGCCCTCGCCGACGACCTCACCGAGATCCTGCGCGAGGGCATCCTGGCGCCGTACCGACGCGAGCCGCACTCGCCCGAGGACGCCGAGCGCCTCGAGCGGACCGTCTCCCGGCTGCGTCAGCTCACCCTGGAGGCGGTCGTCACCGGCTTCCAGCGCGCGGCCAACGCCGTCATCACGCGTTCGCTGGCGCGGTAGGCCGGGCACTCCCGCGTCACCGGTTCGGCATCTCGATCCCGAGCCGCTCGGCGAGGGGCTCGGCCAGGGAGGCGGCGTACGTCGCGCTCATGTGGTGCTTGTCCCGCATGGTGACGATGTCGCCCACCACCGCCGGGCACCGGTCGCCGGCGCAGAACCAGTCGCGGGTGCCGACGAAGCGCGCGGGCGTCCCGCGGGTGGCCTCCTGCATCGTGTCGGTCATCAGCTCGTTGCGCTCCACCGGGCTCGTGAGGCAGTCCGCGAGGGTGGCGCCGCGGGCGCCCAGGCAGGTGCCGGCGAGGGTCGGGCGGCGCGGCACGTCACCCAGGACGACGACGTCGTCGGCGAGCGGGGCCAGGTCCGAGATCATGCTGCGGTAGCCCGCGAGGACGAGCTCGCTCGCGGTCGCGTCGTCGGTGCGGATCTCGCCGTCGACCACGAAGCCGCGGGGCACGGAACCGGAGAGGACGACCAGGTCGGGCCGCACGGCTGCGACCTGCTCGCGCGCCCAGTCGGCGAAGTCGCCGCACTCGGGCCAGGCACCGGTGAGGTTGCGGTCGGCGACGTCGACGAGGCTGGGGTTGCAGGCCGACTTCACCAGGTAGAAGGTCGCGAACCCGGCCCGTTCGGCGATCTCCTCGAAGGCCGGCAGCCAGTGCCGGCCGTGCGAGTCGCCCAGCACCATGATCGTGCGGTCGGCGTCGACGTCGCCGCGCGGGCACAGCTCGAAGGGGGTGCCGTAGAACTCGCAGCCGCGCAGGTCGGCGCGGTCACCGTCGAGGTCGAGCAGGCCGGGGCGGAGGCCGGAGGGGACCGGCGTACCGTCCTCGGCCGCCTGCACCGACGCCTGGACCAGCGCGACCGCCGGCTCCTCGGAGACCGGCTCGCCTCCCGGGCCCTCGGTGAGGTCGTCGGCGCTGATCGCGGGCTGGGTCGTGCCGGTGGGCTGATCGACCCAGCGGATCGCCGTCGTGCTGCCGACCAGGACCAGCGCCACCGAGAGCGGGTAGAGAGCCAGGGCGCGGGGCAGGCGCACCATCGGCCGGCGGAACGGCTGCTCGACCAGGCGGTGGCTGGCCAGGGCGATGAGCACGCTGAGACCGACCGCGACGAGGGTCTCGGCCAGCTCCAGGTCGCGGCCGACGTGCTGGGTCGCGATGACGAGCACCGGCCAGTGCCACAGGTAGAGCGAGTACGACGCGTCGCCGACGAACCGCAGGGGCCGGCAGCCCAGCGCGCGCTGGACCAGTGCCGGTCGTCCGGTCATCTCGGCGCCGGCCACCAGGACGGCGCCGGTCCCGAGCACCGGGAGCAGGGCCAGCGAGCCGGGGTACGGGTCGGTCTCGGTCACCACGAAGCACGCGAGCGCGATCAGGGCCAGGCCGGCGGCGCCGAGCAGGGTGCGTGCCCGGTCGGTCAGGGCGTACGCGAAGCGCGGGGCGGCCATCGCCAGCAGCGCCCCGACGCCGAACTCCCAGGCGCGCGTGAAGGTCGAGAAGTACGCCGTCTCCGGGCTCGCCGTCGACGCGTGCAGGGACCAGAACAGGCTCAGGGTGCTCATCGCCGCCAGGGCGAGGGCGATCGTCCGTCGGGTCGCGAGCCGGTCGCCGCCGTACCGCCGGCGGACGAGAAGCACGCAGGCGACGAGCAGCAGGGGGAGCACGAGGTAGAACTGCTCCTCGACGGCCAGCGACCAGTAGTGCTGCAGCGGTGAGGGCGGCTGGTCCTGCGCGAAGTAGTCGGTCTCCTGGGAGGCGAACCGGACGTTGGCCGCGAACAGCGTCGCCCAGATCGCGTCGACGGCCGTGTCGCGTACCTCGACGACTCCCAGCCACAGCCAGGTCGCCAGGAGCGTGCCGAGGGTCGCGACGGTGGCCGCCGGCAGGATCCGGCGCGCGCGGCGCGCGTAGAACGCCGTCAGGGAGATCGTCCCCGTGCGGTCGACCTCGCGCAGGAGCAGGTGGGTGATGAGGAAGCCGGAGAGGACGAAGAAGACGTCGAGGGTGACGAACCCGCCCGGATAGGGGCTGAGGCCGGCGTGGAAGACCATGATCGCGAGCACGGCCAGGGCGCGCATGCCTTGGATGTCGTCGCGGAACCCCGGGCGGGCGCCCCGTGTGTGGGGGGTACGCCGGTGGCGTGCTCGGCGGTCGGTCGGGACGCGGACGCAGCGGTCCGGTCGCTGGGGCACGGGACGATCCTTCCGGCGCGGCCAGGGGCGCCCGTGACTTTACTCAGTGCTCTTTAACGCGTCCCCGGTGCCGGGCTCCCGGTCGTCGCTCACGCCGGTGCGAAGGGCCGCAGCTCCTCGGTGCCTCCGTGCACGGTGATCGAGTTCGCCTCGGGGATCTCGCGCCAGGCGCCGCGCAGGTCGCCGAGCGGCTCGGAGACCACCAGGCGGGCCTCGTCGGAGAGGCCGCGCAGCAGGGGGTTGTCGGGGTACTGCTGGCGCAGCGTCGAGACGTCGGTGCTGTGGAAGAGGGAGCGCGAGCGCCCCTCGCTGGAGTAGCGGAACGCCCACACGGTCTCTCCGTCGGTGGTCGCGACCGTCATCTGCACCGGGAACGCCACGCCGTGCCGCTGGGCCGTCTCCTCGACGCAACCGACGGCGCGGGCCACCGCAGCCAGCGGGTCCTCGGCCAGCCCGAAGGTCAGGGCGAGGTAGAAGAGCAGCTCCGAGTCCGTCGACCCCTCGATCGAGGGGAACAGGTCGGGGTCGACCGCCAGCAGGAGGTCGCGCTTGAGCACCGCGAAGCCGTCGAGGTAGCCGTTGTGCATCCACAGCCAGTGGCCGTGCCGGAACGGGTGGCAGTTCGTCTGCTGCACCGGCGAGCCGATGGAGGCACGGATGTGCGCGAACACGAGCGGGGAGGTGATGTGGGCGGCCAGCTCGCGCAGGTTGTGGTCGTTCCAGGCCGGCTCGGCGCTACGGAAGACGCCGGGCACCCCGGTGCCGCCGTACCAGCCCACGCCGAAGCCGTCGCCGTTCGTCGGCTCGGCACCCAGGCGGGAGTGCAGGCTCTGCACGATCAGGGAGTGCTCGGGTCGGTAGAGGAGGTCCTCGACGAGCACCGGCGAGCCGGAGTAGGCGAGCCATCGACACATCGTGTCCTCCCTCGAAGCGCCTCGTGCGTCGTACTCAGGGTGGACGCGGCAGCGCCGGAGCGGATCGTCCGTCTCGGGTGAACGGTGTGCTCGGGATCTCACGCTCGACCGTGCACCGGGATCCGGTGGACGGGCCGGAGCAGGTGGCTCCCTAGCCTGGCGGCCGCGAGGACGGCCCTCGGTGCTGACGAAAGAACGGGATGACCGCGACGACCACCCCGCCCGACCAGGACGCGGTCGAGTCGGAGTTCCGGGGCGGCGAGACGACGGTACGACGGCGTCGGTTCGCGAGCGCCGCACCGCCGCGGGCTCCGCTCGGGGCGATCCTGGTCGCGACGCTGACCTGCCTGGGTGGGCTGACCGTCCTGGTGGGACTCGGGACGCTGAGCGGCCACGTCCTGCTCATCCCGTCGCTGGCCGGGACCATGGCACTGGTCGCCGGCGCACCGCACCTGCCGCTCTCGCAGCCGCGCAACCTGCTGCTGGGACAGGCACTCGCCACCGGTGCCGGGTTGGGGGTCGGCCTGATCAGCCACTCGCTCTGGGCGGCGGCCGCGGCCGCGAGCCTCGCGCTCCTCCTGATGCTGCTGAGCCGCGCGGCTCACTCGCCCGCGACGGCGACGGCGGTCCTGGGGACCTCCACGGTCTCCGGGCGCGGCTCCTTCGTGCTCTGCGTCCTGACGGCCGCGGTCGCGATCGTGCTGGTGGCCGTCGTACGGTCGCGCGCCGGGCGGGGCGACTACCCCGTCTACTGGTGGTGACCTTCCGGCTCGCCCACCCGTCGATCCTTCGTCGACACACCGCGAAAAGCGCCGAGAAAGTGACGGGTCGGCGAGGTGCCGGCCGATAGGGGTAAAGACGGCTCTCGGGTGGCCGCCTCGTCATGCTCTCTACCTGAAGGTTCAGTCATGCATCTCTCCCTTGTCCGCCCGAGGACGGCCCTGGCGGCCGTCGCGTTCTCCGGGGTGACCGCCGTGCTGTCGGGGGTCCTCGCGCCCGCGGCGTCCGCGTCCGAGCCGGCCGCGCCGGGCACCACCGCGAGCGTCGTGGCGCGTACGTCGACGGCGGCGTGGTTCGTCGACCCGCGGACCCCCGCCCAGCGCAAGGCCCAGATCAAGGTGCCGCGCAAGCCCGCGGCGTACCGCGGGAAGGCCCGCGAGACCCGCGCGGTCTACCGCACCCGGGCCGGTGCGCTCGCCGTCCCGATGCGGTACGCCTTCGGGCACCAGCTGAGCCGGGGCCAGGCGGTGACCCTCGACGGCGCCGGCCTGTTCACCGGCGGTTCCGCGAAGCTGACCCGCTCGGCGTCGGCGCAGGTCACCCGGCTCGCCGGGTCGCTGACGAACGCCGCGCGCGTGCGGTGCGAGGGCTACGCCGACTACACCGGGTCGCACACCCGGGCCCAGGCGAAGGCGCTGTCGCGCCAGCGCGCGGCGACGGTCTGCGCCCGGCTCGCCCGCACCAACCCGGGCCTGAAGGTCTCGACGATCAGCTATGGCCCGCGCCACCCGGCGGTCGTCGGTGGCACTCCGGGCGACCGGCGCCTCAACCGCCGCGTCGTCGTCCAGATGACGGGCACGCGGCCCCAGGAGCAGCAGCCCAAGACGCCCGGCGCTCCCGTCCTGCGGTACGCCGACGGCGGCGACGAGACGATCACCTACGCCTACACCGCGCCGGCCAGTGACGGCGGGTCGCCGATCATCCGCTACGAGGTGTCCACCGGCGGCGCCTGGACGCCGGTCGTCGCCCGGCACGACCCGGGGCACCTGACCCGGGGGATGGTCGACGAGACCGGCTGGATCTTCGGCATCCTCGCCGACCTGCCTGTCGGGTCTGAGTTCGACCTGCGCGTCCGCGCGGTGAACAAGGTCGGGGCCGGGCAGCCCTCCAACCAGCTCTCCGCCATGGCCTACGGCCGTCCCTCGGCGCCCACCGGCCTGACGGTGACCGGCGGCGACGGGACCCTCACCTTCTCCTTCTCCGCCCCGGAGGTCGACGGCGGCTTCTCCGTCCACGCCTACGAGGTGTCGTACGACGACGGCGGCAACTGGGCGCCCGTCGCCAAGAGCGGAGACGCTCCGTGGACCGTGACCCATCACGACCTGACCAATGGCGAGACGTACCGGGTGCACGTGCGCGCCCGCAACGCGTACGGCGCCGGCCCGGCCGCGACCGGCTCGGCCCTCGTCGCGACGGTGCCGGGTGCTCCGGCGCTCACCGGCCCGGTGCTGACCGGCAACTCGGTCGCTCTCTCCTTCACCGCTCCGGCCTTCGACGGCGGCCTGGCGATCACGTCGTACGAGCTGAGCACCGACGGCGGGGCCAGCTGGAACCCGTTCGTCTACACCCCCGGCAGCGGCTCGTCGTACACCGCGACCCTGGACGACCTGACCTACGGCCACGCCTACGAGTTCCGGGTCCGCGCCCTGAACGAGCGCGGCCCGGGGGCGGGCTCTGGCTCGCACCTGCGCACCCCGGTCACCGTGCCGGACGCCCCGACCGCGCTGGTCGCCACCGCGATCGGCAACGTCGTCACGCTGGCGTTCGAGGCGCCGGCGTTCGACGGCGGCTCGGCGATCACGGGCTACGAGGTCCGGGTGGACGACGGCGCCTGGGTGTCCGAGGAGCGGGTCGACGGCGCCATCCGGCTGACCGGCCAGGACTGGGGCACGCACGTCTACCAGGTCCGCGCCGTCAACGCCGTCGGGGAGTCGGGCGCCGCGACCAGCAACGAGCTGGTGCTTTCCCAGCCCGCACCGCGGACGTACCGGTCGGAGTCCTACTACTTCATGAACCAGTACACGACGGACGTCTTCTTCGACACCGTCCCCGGTGCTCTCAGCTACGAGGCGCGGCTCGACGGCGGGTCCTGGTGGCCGGTGTCGATCGTCATGGACTACGGGAACGGCTCGGTGTACGGCTCCCTCAGGGAGCCCGCCTGCCAGGTCGGCGGCTGCACGCAGGACCGGACGATTGAGGTCCGGGCGATCACGGCGGCCGGACCCGGCATCGCCGGGAACCAGTTCACGTCCGACTACATCGTGCTGGGCTGAGCGACGGCGTACGACCTGCACCAACGGCGAGGCGGTCCCGGGCATCCGCCCGGGGCCGCCTCGGCCGTGGGGTCAGTCCTCGATGACGTCCAGGCCCTGCTCGCGCAGGCGGGCCAGGCTGTCGAGCATCGCGCCGAGCACCTCGGGGGAGTGACCCTCCCAGTCCTCGACCTCGCCGACGACGCGCAACGGGTGCGGGGTGCGGTACGACCTCGTGGGGTTGCCCGGGAACCGCTTGTCCGTGACGTTCGGGTCGTCCTCGAAGGGGCCGAGGGGCTCGACGACGTAGACGTGCCCGCGCTCGTCGAGGCCGGCGAGGCTGGTCGCGAGCTCGGCACCCCAGACGGCGGTCTCGAGCACCGCGGTGAAGTAGATGTTGTTCGAGACCCGGCCGTCCTGGAAGTTCGAGCCGAAGCCGGGTACCAGCTCTTCGCCGATCGCGACGGCGGCCTTGGTGCCGTGGAAGAACGGCCCGGCGACGTGCTCGTAGCGGTCGAAGGTGACCGGCCCGTCGCCGGCGTCGGTCACGACACCATCTCCTTGATCTGGGCGACGGTGGCGGCCGGGTCGGCGGAGGCCGGGACGAGGGAGAGGTTGGTGACCCCGGCCTGGCGGAAGGCGGCGATCCGCTCCTCGACGTACGACCTCGGTCCGACGAGGTTGCCCGCCTCGAGCCACTCCAGCGGCACCTTGGCCTCGGCGTCGCGCTTGTTGCCGCCGAGGTAGAGGTCCTGGATCTCCTGGGCCTCCTTCTCGTAGCCGTACTGGCAGGCGACGTCGAAGTAGAAGTTCTTGCCGCGCGCGCCCATCCCCCCGACGTACAGGGCGTACGTCGGCCGCGCGAAGTCGAGCAGCGCCTTCGTCTCCGGCCCCTCGCCGATCGCGACCATGCCCCCGGCGCTGATCTCCAGCGGGCCGAGGTCCGCGGAGCGCTTCGCCGCGCCGCGGGCCAGTGCGTCGCCCCAGACGTCCTTGGCCTTCTCCGGGTGGAACAGGTGGGGGAGCCAGCCGTCGGCGACCTCGGCGGTCATCTCGACGTTCTTGTCGCCGAGCGCGGCGATCCAGATCGGGACCTCCTTGCGCTCCGGCTTGGTGAGCAGCTTCAGCGGCTTGCCGAGGCCCAGGCCCTGGTCGGGCGGCAGGGGGAGGGTGAAGTTGCGGCCGGAATGGACCAGCGTCTCGCGGCGCAGGCCCTGGCGCAGGATGTCGACGACCTCGCGGGTGCGCCCCAGCGGGCGCTCGTAGGGCAGGCCGTGGAAGCCCTCGATCACCTGGGGTCCCGAAGCGCCGAGACCGATCACGGCCCGGCCGCCCGAGACGTTGTCGAGGCCGGCGGCGGTCTGCAGCAGCGCGCCCGGCGTACGCGAGAAGACGTTGAGGATGCCGGCGGCGATCTCGACCGTCTCGGTCTTGGCGGCGAGGTAGCCCATCAGCGTGGGGGAGTCGAAGCCGTACGCCTCCGCCACCCACACCGTGTCCAGCCCGGCCTTCTCCAGGGCGACCACCTGGTCGGCGGACTCGCGCGGGTTGCCGGCGTACATCAGGGGGGTCGAGAGCTTCATGTTCACACCTTCGGATCGGACCGTGACAGTGAAGATGTCACGGTATCAGGGCGCGGAACGTGGCCTACGCCACGCTGCGGCGGGGGCGCGCAGTGACATGATCGGGCGGGGTCGCACGGCCCCGTGGACAAGTGGAGGAGCACACGTTGACGACGTACCGCATCGCCGTGATCGGCGGCACCGGACCGCAGGGCAAGGGGCTGGGCTACCGGTTCGCCAAGCACGGGCACTCGGTCATCCTGGGCTCCCGGGCCGCCGAGAAGGCCGAGCCGGTCGCCGCCGAGGTCACCGAGCGGCTCGCGGGTGTCGAGGGTGCCGGGACGGTGAGCGGGATGGCCAACAACGACGCCGTCGCCGCGGCCGACGTCGTCCTCCTCGCGGTGCCGTACGACGGCCACGACGAGCTGGTCGCCACCCTGCCGCTGGCCGGCAAGACCGTGATCTCCTGCGTGAACCCGCTCGCCTTCGACAAGCGCGGCGCGCACGGCCGGGTCGTCGACGGCGGCGAGGGGTCCGCGGCCGAGTCGGCCCAGCGGATCGCCCCCGAGGCCACCGTCGTGGGCGCGTTCCACAACGTCTCCGCGGTCCACCTGTGGGGCGACCACGACTACCTCGACGAGGACGTCCTCGTCGTCGGCGACGTCGTCGAGGCCAAGCAGGTCGCGATGGAGCTCGCCGCCGCCGTCACCAGCCGGGTCGGCATCGACGCCGGCAAGCTGCGCCTGGCCCGCCAGCTGGAGCCGTTCACCGCGGTGCTCATCTCGATCAACCGCAAGTACAAGGTGAACTCCGGCATCCGGATCTCCGGCCTCTGATCCCCGGGTCGTGCCCCAGAGCGGGCGCTCCGGCGCGCGCTCGGGGGCACGACCCTGTCAGTCCCGGCCGAGGATCCCCGGTACGACGAGCAGCAGCGCCACGATCACCGCGCCCATCGCCGCGCCCGTGACGAGCGCGGCCTCCAGGCTGACCACCACGTCGAAGATGAACGTGGTGATGCCGACGACCAGCAGCGCGAGGCAGGTCAGCACGGCGGTCATCAGCCGGTGCGCCGAGGCGACCACCCGCTCCTTGACGTGCCCGCCCGAGAGCCGACGGTGGATCGCGACGGGGGTCATCACCAGGACCGTGGTCAGGCCGGCCAGCACGACGAGGGCCAGGTAGAAGACCTCCTGGCCCCGGTTGAGCCGCTCCCAGAAGGTCTCCTGGAACGGCAGGGTCAGCAGGAAGCCGGCCGTCAGCTGGGCGCCGGTCTGCATGACGCGCAGCTCCTGGAGCAGGTCCTCCCACTTGCGGTCCTGCTGCTCCGCACGGGTCTCGTGGCGGTCGGTGTGGGCGTCGTGCTCCATCGCACCTCCCAGGTCACCCCACCGGTACCCCGAGACCGTCGACGACCTCCGCGCCGGGCAGGCGGGCGAGGAGCCGGCCGGGCACGAGCAGCTTGGAGCGGCGTACGCCGGAGCCGAGCACCGCCACCTCGATGTCGAGCACCCGGCTGTCGACCAGCACCCGCCACTCCCCGGGAAGGCCGACGGGCGTGATGCCGCCGTACTCCATCCCGGACTCCTCGACCGCCCGGTCCATCGACAGGAACGAGCACTTGCGCACGTCGAGGGTCCGCTTGACCAGGGTGTTCACGTCGGCGCGGGTGTCGGCCCGGACGACGCACGCGGCGACCCGCTCCGTGCCGTCCCGCCTGCCGGCGACCACGACGCAGTTGGCGCCGGTGTCCAGCGGGAGGTCGTAGGCCGCGCTCATCGCGGCGGTGTCGGCGAGGTCGGGGTCGATGGCCACGACGGCGATCTCGCCGGTGTGCTCCCAGGGCTTCAGTGCGGCGGCCACCGGGGGCGCGAGCAGGTGGAGGTGGTCGAGGACGGGCAGCGAGGTCAGCCCGCCGAGCGAGGGGAGGGTCATGGCCCCATCATGTGGCATTCACCTGGGCGCCACGGCCGGGCCACCGCCGGGACGCCCGGACCTGCGATCCATGGTGTGTGAGCGTCCTGACCGCCGGTCCGACCTCCCGGTCGCACACCGCCCGCCTCGCCGTCACCCCGGCCGTGGTGGCCCACCGCGGGGCCAGCGGCTACCGCCCGGAGCACACCCTCGACGCCTACCGCACGGCGATCCGGATGGGCGCCGACGCCATCGAGCTCGACCTGGTGCCGACCGCCGACGGCGTCCTGCTGGCGCGGCACGAGAACGAGCTCGGCCTGACCACCGACGTGGTGGCGCGGCCCGAGCTCGCCCACCGGCGCACCACCAAGGTGGTCGACGGCGAGACCGTCACCGGGTGGTTCAGCGAGGACCTGACGCTGGCGGAGGTCCGCACCCTCACCACCCGCGAGCGCCGGCCGGGCCTGCGACCCGGCAACACCCTGCACGACGGCCGCGAGGGCGTCCCCACGCTCGACGAGGTGCTGGCGCTGGTCGCCACCGAGTCGGTACGCCGCGGGCGCGCCGTCGGCGTCCTGCTGGAGCTGAAGAGCACGGCGTACTTCGACGGGGTGGGCCTGCCGGTCGACGAGCCGCTGCTGGCCGCCCTGCGCCGGCACGGCCTGGACCACGCCCGGTCGGGCGTGACGCTGATGTCGTTCGACGCGGTGGTCCTGCGCCGGCTGGCGCCGCGGACGCGGGTGCCGCTGGTGCAGCTGCTCGACGTCGGCGACCCGGTCGACGCCGCGGCCCTGGACGCCATCGAGGAGTACGCCGACGGGCTGGGCGTGCACCAGGAGCTGGTGCTGCCCCGGACCGCCGAGGGGACGCTGGACGCCCCGACCCGGCTGGTCCGCGATGCCCACCGGCGCTGGCTGGACGTCCACGTGTGGACCCTGCGGGCGGAGAACCACTACCTGCCGGCGGACTTCCGGATCGGTCCGGACCCGGCCGGTCTCGGCGACCTGGGCGGGTACGCCCGGGCGTTCCTGGACGCCGGCGTCGACGGGCTGATCACCGACCACCCCGACCTGGCGCTCCGCACGGTGGCCGCCGCCGCGTGACGGCGGCCCCACCTCACCGCAGCGGCTCGTCCGGGTCCGGTCGGGACGCGGGCTCCGTGGTCTCGTAGGACGGGAAGGGCTGGTACGGCTCGACGGGCTCCGGCTGGACCCAGCCGACCTGTCGCTCGTGGTTCCGGCGACCGGCGAGCACGCTGGCCACGAGGCCGGCGCCGCCGGCGAGCACCCACGGCAGCGGCAGCAGCCAGCGGATGTGCTCGTCGGCGACAGCGTCGCTCTGGACGATCGCCCAGACCGCGACCAGGCCGAGGAAGGCCATGCCCATCACGAGATGGCCGATGTTGACGGGGTGGCGGCCGCTGTTCAGGCGACCGGTCGGGTGCTCGCTCATCGGGTCCTCATCTCGATCTCGCCGAAGTCCATGTCGGCCGTGATGGTGAGCTCGGGGTGGTCGCCGAGGCCGGGGTCGTGGAACTCGCTGGAGCTGGTGGAGATGCCGTCGCGCCGCTCGCCGAACAGGTCGATCGCCCCGGGGCCGTCCACGGTCGCCTGCGCGTCGACCGCGAGACCCTCGGGCACGATCACCTCGATCCGGCCGACGTTCACCTCGAGATCGAGGGTGCGTCCGTCGAGGTTCTCCAGGTCCTGGACGTCGGTCAGGTCGATCACCAGCTCGCCCGCGCCGAAGCTGTAGCTCTCGTCGAGGTCGGCCGCGAGCACCGGCCGCTCGGTCGTGGCCTCACCGTCCCACCGGTCGGCCGCCGTGGCGCCGGCGGTCGCCACGGCCGCGATCAGCCCCAGCAGGATCAGGCCGCCGGCCCGTCCGTAGGAGGCACCGACCACGAGCATCGCGCCGATGGTCGCCAGGGCGAGGGCCGGGTACGCCGCGTCGGCCACGGGGGCGCCCGCGAGGTCGGCGATGCCGAGCACTCCCTCGAGCAGGGCCACGAGCGCGACGGTGAACCAGAACAGCAGCGGGCCGCGGCGGCGCGGGTCGCGCTGGACCGGCCGCACGTAGGCGACCGGGGGGACGTAGCCGGGGGGCGGGGCGGCGTACGGCGGAGCGCCCGGGACCCAGGCGGGAGCGACGGGCGAGGTGGGCTCCGTCGCCGTGACCGGCTCGTTCGGCACCGGTGCGCCGTCGTACGGCGCGACCGGCTTGGGCTTGTTGCGGGAGAGCACGTAGAGCGCGATCAGGCCGATGATGGCGATCGGCCACGGGAAGCCGATGAACCCCCAGGAGTCGCCGACCAGCGCCAGCGCCGCGAGACCGCCGACGATCACGAGCGCCACCGTGCGGTTGCGGTCGTCGAGGGTGATCGTCGCCTCGGTGCCGTCGTCCTCGGGGACCAGGAGCCAGCAGGCGCCGTAGATCAGCAGGCCGGCGCCGCCGAAGAAGACCAGCACCACGAGCGTCACGCGCAGCAGGAGCGGGTCGATGTCGAGATGCCGACCGAGACCACCGGCGACCCCGGCGATCTTGCGGTCGGTGGTGGAGCGGCGCAGCCGGCCGAGGTCGCGGATCTCCTCGCGCGTGGCCCGCGGACCCTCGTCGGGACCGGGACCCGGTGCTGCGTCGGGTGGTGTCGTCGTCATGTCTCAACCCTCGCCGCGGAGGCGCTCCAGAACCATCGGGGACGACCCTGATCCTGCCGCACCCGGACCCCTGGTCGGGCCGGGACCGGACCGGGGTCCGCATCGGGGGTCTCTCGGGGTCGATCCTCATGGTCCGGGTCCGGCGGCTGTGTGACGATTGCCGGGAGATGAGCGCCGCCACGACACCCACGCCGTACGAGCCCCGGAAGGCCTACCGCGACTCCCAGGACTCGATCCTCGGGGGCGTCGCGTCGGGCATCGCCCGGCATCTCGGCGTCCCGTCGCTGTGGGTGCGTGCCGCCTTCCTCCTCCTCGCGCTGCTCGGCGGCTTCGGCGTCGCGCTGTACGCCGCCTTCTGGCACCTCCTGCCCAGCGACACCCGGTTCGACGACAGCCCGCCCGGGCTGGCCAGTGCCACCCGTGGCGGCCGGCGGCCCGGTCGGCTGCGCCGGCTCGGCGACGTCGGGCCCGCGCTGGCGCTCGCCGCGCTCGGCCTCGGCGCGGTGCTCGCGCTGCAGGCCACGTTCGGTGGGGGAGCGCTCTTCTGGCCGGCGTTCTTCGGGCTCGTGGGTCTCGCCCTGCTGTGGCGGCAGGCCGACGAGGCGCAGCGGGAGCGCTGGGTCGACCAGACCGGCCGGATCGACCCGGTCCGGATCGTGTTCGGCAGCGGCGGCTGGGCGTCGTACGCCCGGGTCGTGGCGGGGGCGCTCCTGGTCGTCTCGGCCGTGTTCATCGTGGGTTTCGAGGGCGCGTCCCCGAGCGACGCCCGCGCGGGCCTGCTCGCCGGCGGGCTGGTGCTGATCGGGATCGCGATCGTGGTCGGCCCGTGGGTCTTCGGACTGGCCTCCGACCTCAGCGCCGAACGCGAGGAGCGGGTGCGCTCGCAGGAGCGGGCCGACGTCGCCGCCCACCTCCACGACTCGGTGCTGCAGACCCTCGCCCTGATCCAGAAGAGCTCGCACGACAGCGCCACGGTGGCCCGGCTCGCCCGCGCCCAGGAGCGCGATCTGCGGGCCTGGCTCTACCAGGGCGAGTCGGCCGACGAGTCGACCGTCGCGAGCGCGCTCCGCGGCGCCGCAGCCGAGGTGGAGGACGCCCACGGGATCTCCGTCGACGTGGTCGCCGTCGGCGACTGCGACCTCACCGAGCCGCTGCGGCCGGTCGTCGCGGCGGCCCGCGAGGCCGTCACCAACGCCGCCAAGCACGCCGGCACCGGGCAGGTCGACGTGTACGCCGAGATCACGTCCGGCGCCGTCGACGTCTTCGTGCGCGACCGTGGCGTCGGCTTCGACCTGGACGAGGTCGCGGCCGACCGCTACGGCGTCCGCAACAGCATCGTCGACCGGATGCGCCGCCACGGTGGCAGCGCGGAGATCCGGACCTCGCCCGGCGAGGGCACCGAGGTGCGCCTGCACCTGTCCCGCACCGACCTCCAGGAGGAGAGCCCATGAACAGCCCCCGTGCCGTCCGCGTCGTCGTCGTCGACGACCACGCCATGTTCCGGCGCGGGGTGACCGCCGAGCTGGCGGCCGCCGGCGCCGGCGAGGTCGAGGTGCTGGCCGAGGCGGCCGACGTCGACGAGGCGGTCGCCGCGGTCGCCGCGCACCGGCCCGACGTCGTACTCCTCGACGTGCACCTGCCGGGCGGCGGCGGGGTCGAGGTGATGCGGCGCGGCCAGTCGCCCGAGACCCGCTACCTCGCGCTCAGCGTGTCCGACGCCGCCGAGGACGTCATCGGCACGATCCGCGGCGGCGCCCGGGGCTACGTCACCAAGACCATCACCGGCCCGGAGCTGGTCTCCGCGATCCGCCGCGTGGCCGACGGCGACGCGGTGTTCTCGCCGCGGCTGGCCGGCTTCGTGCTCGACGCCTTCGCGGGCTCCATCGAGGTCGCGGCCGTCGATGAGGACCTCGACCGGCTCACCGAGCGGGAGCGGGAGGTCATGCGGCTGATCGCCCGCGGCTACGCCTACAAGGAGGTGGCCAAGGAGCTGTTCATCTCCATCAAGACCGTCGAGACCCACATGTCGAGCGTGCTGCGCAAGCTGCAGCTCTCCTCGCGCCACGAGCTCAGCCGCTGGGCCTCGGACCGCCGCCTGCTCTGAGTTTCCCTCGCGGTGGCGTCGGGTACCCCCGGAGGCCATGACCGCCACCACCGATCGTGAGGCCGAGAGCGAGTCCGGGCTCAAGCGCTCCATCACCGGTCCGCAGCTGTTCTTCTACACCCTCGGCGACGTCCTCGGGTCGGGCATCTACGTGCTCATCGGGCTGGTCGCCGCCGCGGTCGGAGGCGCGTTCTGGATCGCCTTCGCGGTCGGCATCACGGTCGCCGCCATCACCGGCAGCGCGTACGCCGAGCTGGCGACGAAGTACCCGAAGGCCGCGGGCGCGGCACTCTACGTCAATAAGGCGTTCGGCAGCAAGGCCCTGACGTTCCTCGTCACGATCTCGTTCCTCTCGGCGAGCTTCGCCGCCGCCGGGTCGCTCGCCAGCGGCTTCGCGACGTACTTCGCCGAGCTGTTCCCCTCGCCGCCCACGCTGCTCGTGGTGCTGGCCTTCCTCGCCGTCCTGACGGTGGTCAACTTCATCGGCATCACCCAGTCGGTGGTCGTGAACATGCTGATGACCTTCGTCGAGATCGCGGGCCTGGCGATCATCATGCTCTGCGCGATCCTCTACATCGGCGAGGGCAGCGCCCACTTCGGCACGCTCACCGAGTTCGCCACCGACGGCAACCCGGTGCTGGCGATCCTCGCGGGCGTCTCCCTGTCGTTCTTCGCGATGACCGGCTTCGAGAACACCGCGAACGTCGCCGAGGAGACGGTCGACCCGCACCGCTCCTTCCCGCGCTCGCTGGTCGGCGGCATGATCGTGGCGGGCATCGTCTACGTGCTGGTGTCGGTGTCGGCGGCGCTGACCGTCGACCCGGGCACGCTGGCGACGTCGCCGGCTCCGCTGCTCGAGGTCATCGAGACGGGCATCCTGCCGTTGTCGACGGGGTTCATGGCCAACGTGTTCGCCGTGATCGCGATGATCGCGATCACCAACACCGCGCTGGTCGTCGTCACCACGCAGCCGCGCATCCTCTACGGCATGGCCAACGAGGACGTCGTACCCGGTGTCTTCAACAAGCTGCACCGCACGCGCCGCAGCCCCTGGGTCGGCCTGATCTTCAGCGCCCTCGTCGTCGCGACGCTGCTGGTGATCGGCACGGTAGTCACCGAGGCCGGGGGCGGCATCGACCTGGTCGGGCGCCTCGCGACCGTGACCGTGGTGTTCCTGCTCGCGATCTACGCGCTGGTCATCGTCGCCACGCTGAAGCTGCGCGGGCAGGACGAGCACGAGGGGACCTACCGGGCCAACACCCCGCTGCTGCTCGTCGGCCTGGTCGGCAACGTCGCGATCCTCGGCTGGACCGTGTACGACGACCCCGCGTCGCTGCTGTGGTGCGCGGGCCTGATCGGCATCGGCGTGGTGCTCTTCGTGATCGAGTTCCTCTTCGGCCGCCAGGACCGCCCCGAGGGCGCCGTACGCGGTGACCCGACCGTCACGCGGTAGCCGCCGCGCCCTAGGATTCGCCCCGTGGACACCCTGCGCCTGATCCTGCTGTTCGTGCACATCCTGGGCTTCGCGGCCCTGATCGGCGGCCTGCTCGCCCAGGCGAAGGAGCCCGTGAAGCGGGTCAACGCCGCCATGCGCGACGGCGCAGGCACGGCCTTCGTCGCCGGCCTCGCCCTCGTCGGCGTCCTCGAGGCCGGCGACGGCGACGTCAACCACGCCAAGATCGCCGTCAAGACCGTCATCGGCCTGGTCATCCTGGTCCTGGTGATGGTCAACCTCCGCAAGGAGCGCATCCCCCAGGGCCTGTGGGTCGGCCTGCTCGCGCTCAGCGTCCTGAACGTCGCCGTCGCGGTCTTCTGGTCGCCCACGCACGCCTGAGCGTCGGCCGGGCGCCGCTGTAACGCGGTGTCCACGTGACTGGTGCGGTGTCGCGACACCGCACCAGATCGGCGAACACCGCGTTACAGCGGCCTCCGACGCGGTGGCCGGGGCACGAGGTACGGCGCCAGGTCGCTGATGTCGCTGCCGAAGCGGGCCTCCGTGTCGGACACCTCCCGCTCGAGCCGGATCAGTGCTGCGGCCTCGCCGGCGCCGTACACGTCGGCCCAGGTCAGTCGGCTCATCCCCAGCTTGAACCCGCACAGCCAGTCCTGCCGCTTCTTCTCCTCCCACAGGGTCTCGTCCGGCGGACGGTCGGACGGGTCCTCGCGCAGGTACTTCACCCTCCCGTCCACCTCGATCAGGTGTCGACCGATCCGGAGGTCGGCGAAGGCGGTCCGCCCGTCGCAGGAGAGTCCGAACTGCGTCTGCGGCTGGCCCCGGCCCAGCCGGGCCACGAGGAGACGGCCCAGCGTCTCGGCGACCGAGTCCGATCCGGGGTCGCAGAGCTCGATCGCCGCCCGGATCTCGCGACTGAACGGCCAACAGCGCATGTGCTCGAACGCCGCCCACAGGTCGCTGCGCCGGGTCCCGAGCCGCAACGCGGAGTCCATCGCCACGATGCCTCGTACGATGCCGTGCTCACGCGTGATGTCGAGGCTCGTGCGGGCCGGATCGAGCACCCGTACGCCGTCGACCACGCGCACCTGCTCCTCGCGGAACGGCGCCTTGTGGTGCTTCACGCCATGCTCGTGTCGCGAGCCGTGGACGCCTCGACGGGTCACATGGGTCGTGGTGGGGCCCGGCAGCAGGACCGGCATCCCGAGCACGACTGCCGCGCTCTCGTGACTGCGCACGTGCGGGTGGGAGATCCGCAAGCAGGCCGCGTCGTCGTACAGCCGCTGGAGCTCGTCGCGAGTGCCACGCGAGTCGACGTACGACCGCGCGGCGTAGACGCCCCGGCGCACGGTCACCCAACTGCCGCTGCGCACCATCCGGTCGATGGCCTCGCCGCTCATCCCGGCCGCGCGCGCAGCCTGGCGCGTCGCCAGTCCCGTGGCGGCGAAGAGGGTCCTGCCCCAGAAGTCGTCCATAGCGGTCAGGCTCAACGAGGGTCGCCGCCCCGTCGCCGCTCCGCCCGATGCCCTGGGGACGGGCCGGGACCGGGGCCGGCTGTGAGCGCCTGGTGGCCATCCAGGCGGTCGCCTTGTGGCTGTAACGCGGTGTCCACCGGCCTGGTGCGGCGTCGCAACACCGCACCAGATCACCGAACACCGCGTTACAGCAGCGCCGACCCCCAGCCCGTCGGCGCCGGACCGTAGGCTGGGCGCAGCATGAGCACCCCCTCCCTTCCCGGTTTCGAGCACCTCACCGACGCGCCGCCCGCCGAGCCGCGCACGACCCGCCGCGGGCCGACCCGCGAGGAGCTGCTCGAGGGGCTCAACGACCCCCAGCGGGCGGCCGTGGTCCACGAGGGCGCGCCGCTGCTGGTCGTCGCGGGGGCGGGGTCGGGCAAGACCCGGGTGCTGACCCGGCGGATCGCGTGGCTGATCCAGGAGCGGCGCGCCCACCCGGGCTCGATCCTGGCCATCACCTTCACCAACAAGGCCGCGGCCGAGATGAAGGAGCGCGTCGAGGACCTCGTCGGCAAGCGCGCGCGGATCATGTGGGTCAGCACGTTCCACTCCGCGTGCGTGCGGATCCTGCGCAAGGAGATCGAGCGCTTCGGCTACAAGTCCGGCTTCTCGATCTACGACGCCGCCGACCAGAAGCGCCTGATGACCCTGGTGCTCAAGGATCTCGACCTCGACCCCAAGCGCTACCAGCCCGGCCCGGTGCTGCACTGGGTGTCGAACCACAAGAACGAGCTGCGCGACGCCGAGGAGGCGACCAAGGACGCGCAGAACAAGCTGGAGGAGCAGTACGCCGCGGCGTACACGCTCTACCAGCGGCGGTTGCGCGAGGCCAACGCCCTCGACTTCGACGACCTGATCATGACGACGGTCCACCTGTTCCAGGCCTTCCCCGACGTGCGCGAGGTCTACCGCCGGCGGTTCCGGCACGTGCTGGTCGACGAGTACCAGGACACCAACCACGCCCAGTACGCCCTGATCCACCAGCTCTGCGCCGAGCAGATGGAGGAGACCGGCGACCTCGAGCACAGCGGTGGCGAGCGGGTCGAGCCCGCGGAGCTGATGGTCGTGGGTGACGCCGACCAGTCGATCTACGCCTTCCGCGGCGCGAACATCCGCAACATCCTCGACTTCGAGCAGGACTTCCCGAACGCCACCTCGATCCTGCTGGAGCAGAACTACCGCTCCACCCAGACGATCCTGACCGCCGCCAACGCCGTGATCGGCCACAACAAGGGGCGCAAGGAGAAGCGTCTGTGGTCCGACGCGGGCGAGGGCGAGCGGATCGTCGGGTACGTCGCCGACGACGAGCACGACGAGGCGCGGTTCGTCTCCGACGAGATCGACAAGCTGTCCGATGCCGGCACGAAGGCCGCCGACGTCGCGGTCTTCTACCGCACCAACGCCCAGTCGCGGGTCTTCGAGGAGGTGTTCATCCGCACCGGCCAGCCCTACAAGGTGGTCGGCGGGGTGCGCTTCTACGAGCGGCGCGAGGTGCGCGACGCCCTGGCGTACCTCCGGATGCTGGCCAATCCCGACGACCAGGTCTCGCTGCGCCGGATCCTGAACACCCCCAAGCGCGGCATCGGCGACCGCGCCGTCGCCTGTGTGTCCGTGCTGGCCGAGCGCGACCGGATCACCTTCTGGGAGGCGCTGCGCCGGGCCGACCAGGCGCCCGGGCTGGCCACGCGGTCGCTGACCAACATCCGTGGCTTCGTCGCGCTGGTCGAGGAGCTGCAGTCGATGGTCGAGGCGGGGGAGCGCGCCGACGTCGTCCTCGAGACCGTGCTCGCCCGCTCGGGCTACCTCACCGAGCTCGAGGAGTCCGACGACCCCCAGGACGCCACCCGGCTGGAGAACCTCGCCGAGCTCGTCGCCGTCGCGCGCGAGTTCAGCGACGACCCGGTCGCCGGCCCGTCCGCCGACCCCGCCGACGTCGACGCCGGCACGGTCGCGCCCGGACTCAACGACTTCCTGGAGCGGGTCGCGCTGGTGGCCGATACCGACCAGATCCCCGAGACCGACGAGGGCGTCGTCACGCTGATGACGCTGCACACGGCCAAGGGTCTGGAGTTCCCGGTCGTCTTCCTCACCGGCCTGGAGGACGGCGTCTTCCCGCACTCCCGGTCGCTCGGCGACCAGACCGAGCTCGAGGAGGAGCGCCGCCTGGCGTACGTCGGCGTCACCCGGGCCCGCGAGCGGCTCTACATCTCGCGCGCCGTCGTACGCTCCGCCTGGGGCGCGCCGTCCCACAACCCCGCGTCCCGCTTCCTCGACGAGCTGCCGATCGACCTGGTCGACTGGCGCCGTACGGAGGCCGCACAGACGCGCTGGGGTCGTCCCGACCTGGCCAGCGGGTCGCCGGCCCGGCTCGGCAGCCCGACCGCCGCAGGCCGTCGCAACTTCTCCTCGGCCGCGGCCCGGGCCGATGCCGCCGCGAAGGCGAAGCCTGCCCGCGCGGTGCCGTCGCTGGAGCCGGGCGACCGGGTCTCCCACGACACCTTCGGCCTCGGCACCGTCGTCGCGCTCGAAGGCGCCGCGGACAAGGCCGTCGCGTCGATCGACTTCGGGACCGAGGGCGTCAAGCGGCTGCTGCTGCGCTACGCGCCGGTGGAGAAGCTCTGAATCACGTCGAGCCGGCGGCAACTACTGCCGACTCGGCGCGCAAGTTCTGCCGACTCGGCGGGTAACTTCTGCCGACTCGGCGGGGAGGTGGGTTACGGCTGGAGGCCGTTGACGACCATGGCGCTGTAGGGGTCGACGGGGTCGCCCGCGCCGGGCCGGACCTCGAGGTGGAGGTGCGGGCCGGTGACGTTGCCGGTGGAGCCGACGGTGCCGATCCGCTCGCCGGCACGCACGGTCTGGCCGGCCGAGACCTCGATCGAGGTCTGGTGGCAGAACCACAGCTCGGTGCCGTCGTCGAGGGTGATGACCGTCTTGTTGCCGTAGGCCCCGTCGTACCCGGTCTCGGTCACGACGCCATTGGCCATCGCGCGGATCTCGGTGCCGGTGGGCGCGGCGAAGTCGAGGCCGGTGTGGTAGCTCGACCAGAGGCCGTACTCGCCGAAGCGGGCGGTCAGCCGGTAGCCGTCCAGCGGGGTGACCCACTGGTTCTCCTCGATGACCGCGGAGCGCTTCTCGGCCTTCTGGGCGAGGTTCATCAGCTCGCCGGTGTGGATCTCGTACTGCTTCTCGACCTCGGCCTTCAGCTCCTGCTGGGCCTCGTCCTCGAGCGCGTCGCGGCGCGAGTCGCGGCTGACGACCTGGCGGCGTTTGTCCTTGAGCAGGTTGACCGTGGAGCCGGCGCTCGCGCCGCTGAGGGCGCTGGCCTGGCTGAGCCGGGGGGCGTCGGCGTCGGCGATGCCGGTGCCGCCGGCCATCAGTGCGCCGCCCGCGGAGACGGCGAGGGCGGCGATGCCGACCAGGACCGGCGCCGACGGGAGCCCGCGGAACAGGGGGCCGCGGTTGCCGGCGTGCTTGACGGCCTTCCGCTTGCCGGGCGCCGCGACGAGCGGGAGCCGCTCGGTGGCGTCGGTGCTGAACGAGGTGGTCGCGTCCGACTGCGCCGCCGGAGCGGGCGGCGTCGGGAGGACGATCGCCTCGGAGACGTGCAGCACCGGCATGGCGGCCGGCGCGACCTCGGGTCGACCTGCGATCCGCCGGCCGACGTACGTCGAGGGCGTCTCCGATCGGGACTCCGAGGGTCCACGGCGTGAGCCGCGGTGGTCCGCTCGGTGATTACCCATGGATCAAGTCGCTCCGGAGGTTCGTTTCGGCGAGGTCTGACAAGCGCCCCAGACTGTAACGGATGGGCTCCGATGGTTGAAACCGGGCGCATGTCGGATTGTGGAGGAACGGCGAGGGGCCGCGGGCCGTTTTCGCCGTTTTCGCAGGTCAGCGCGGGGTCGCCGTGAGCCCGTCACGGCGTCGACGTGGTGCGACTCATCCCGGACCGTCCCGATCCCGCCGGGACCGGCCCTCGCGCCTCCGGCCGCGAGGAGGTGTACGACGGGCACCACGCGGTCACCTTCCGCGGGTATGTCCTCGATCACGTCGGCCGTCCGACCCTTAGCGGAGAGGACATGACAGGGCTATCGTCCCGGGGGATATCCGCGACTAGAGACTGGTGGATCAGTGGACCTGATGGAGTACCAGGCGAAGGAGCTCTTCGCCAAGCATGGTGTGGCAACGACGCTGGGCGTCGTCGTCGAGACCGCCGAGGCCGCCAAGGCCGCCGCCGAGGAGATCGGTGGCGTGACGGTCATCAAGGCGCAGGTCAAGGCCGGCGGTCGCGGCAAGGCCGGTGGCGTCAAGATCGCCAAGACCGCCGACGACGCGTTCGAGCACGCCTCCAACATCCTCGGGATGGAGATCAAGGGCCTCACGGTCAACCGGGTCCTGGTCACGCCGGCCACCCCGCCGGTGGAGGAGTACTACTTCTCCTTCCTCCTCGACCGCGCGAACCGCTCGCACCTGTGCATCGCCTCGGTCGAGGGTGGCGTCGAGATCGAGGAGGTCGCCAAGACCAACCCCGAGGCCGTCCGCCAGATCCCGATCAACGCGCTGGAGGGGGTCACCCCCGAGAAGGCCGCCGCGATCGTCGACGAGGCGAAGTTCCCCGCCGAGCTGCGCGACCAGGCCATCGAGATGGTCCAGAAGCTGTGGCAGGTGTACGTCCAGGAGGACGCCACCCTGGTCGAGGTCAACCCGCTGGCCCGCCTGGAGGGCGACAAGCTGGAGGCCCTCGACGGCAAGGTCTCGCTCGACGAGAACGCCTCGGAGTTCCGGCACCCGCACCACGCGGACTTCGAGATCCGCGAGGAGGCCGACCCGCTCGAGGCCAAGGCCAAGGACCTGGGCCTGAACTACGTCAAGCTCGACGGTGCCGTCGGCATCATCGGCAACGGCGCGGGCCTGGTCATGTCGACCCTGGACGTCGTCGCGTACGCCGGCGAGGCCCACGGCGGCGTGAAGCCGGCGAACTTCCTCGACATCGGCGGCGGCGCCAACGCCACCGTCATGGCGAACGGTCTCGACGTCATCCTCAACGACCCGCAGGTCAAGAGCGTCTTCGTGAACGTCTTCGGCGGCATCACGGCGTGCGACGAGGTCGCCAACGGCATCAAGGGTGCCCTGGAGATCCTCGGTGACAGCGCGACCAAGCCGCTGGTCGTCCGGCTCGACGGCAACAACGTCGAGGCCGGTCGCGCGATCCTGAACGAGCTGAACCACCCGCTCGTGACGCAGGTCGACACGATGGATGGCGCGGCCGACAAGGCCGCCGAGCTGGCGAACGTCTGAGAAACGGAGACCTGAAGCAATGACGATCTACCTCAACAAGGACTCCAAGATCATCGTCCAGGGCATCACGGGTGGGATGGGCTCCAAGCACACCAACCTGATGCTCCAGGCCGACGCGAACATCGTCGGTGGCGTCAACGCCCGCAAGGCCGGCACCACGGTCGAGCTGAACGGCAAGGAGCTGCCGGTCTTCGGCACCGTCAAGGAGGCCATGGAGGCCACCGGTGCCGACGTGTCGGTCGCCTTCGTGCCGCCAGCCTTCACCAAGGACGCCTGCATCGAGGCCATCGACGCGGAGATCCCGCTGCTCGTGGTCATCACCGAGGGCGTCCCGGTCCAGGACAGCGCCGAGGTCTTCGCCTACCTCGACGGCAAGAAGACCCGGATGATCGGCCCGAACTGCCCCGGCATCATCTCGCCGGAGGAGTCGCTGGCCGGCATCACCCCGCACACCATCGCGGGCAAGGGCCCCATCGGCCTGGTCTCGAAGTCCGGCACGCTGACCTACCAGATGATGTACGAGCTGCGGGACTTCGGCTTCTCGACCGCCATCGGCATCGGCGGTGACCCGATCATCGGCACCACCCACATCGACGCCCTCGCCGCCTTCGAGGCGGACCCCGAGACCAAGGCGATCGTGATGATCGGCGAGATCGGCGGCGACGCCGAGGAGCGCGCCGCGGCGTACATCAAGGACAACATCACCAAGCCGGTCGTCGGCTACGTCGCGGGCTTCACGGCCCCCGAGGGCAAGACGATGGGCCACGCCGGTGCGATCGTGTCGGGCTCGTCCGGCACCGCGCAGGCGAAGAAGGAGGCCCTCGAGGCCGTCGGCGTGAAGGTCGGCAAGACGCCGTCCGAGACCGCCGAGCTGATGCGGGAGATCCTGAAGAACCTCTGATCCACCAGCACGGACGACGGCCCCCGGCGAGCACCGCTCGCCGGGGGCCGTCCTCGTTGCTCAGTCGGTGCCGGGGGAGAAGACCTGCATGGACTCGACCAGGTCGGCGACCGCGTCCTGCTCCAGCCCGACCTGCTGGTCGTTGGGAGCGACGCCCGTCGCGGACGTGACCAGCAGCGCGTTGCCGGTGCGCGCCACCACGAAGTAGTCGGCCTGGGTCGGATAGTCCTCGCCCTCGCCGTAGAAGCCCTGCGTGAGCGCGAAGGACTCGTCGGTGGGAAGGCCACCCTCGACGCGCTCCCACCGCACCGTGTCGCCGACGGTGCCGAACGGAGCCGAGTCGCAGGCCTCTGTCGCGTCCCGGAGATCGTTCATGGCGGCGCCTGCCGCAGCGTCGTCCGGGTAGAGCGCCAGGGTGCGGCCGATCGAGTGCTCGGTGCCGGTCTCCTCGTACGCCGCGCCGGCGACGTCCACGGTGCCGGCCCCCGCGTCGAACGCTGTCTCGCCGCAGATCGCGATCGAGGCGACCGCGGGCTCGTCGGTGGTCTCGGTCCCGTCCAGGCCGGCGGCGACGTCCAGGTCACCGGGGATCTCCTGGAGCCATTCCGGTGGGGCCGGACGCGTGGCGATCGGCGGATCGGGCTGCTCGGGGGAGGACTGGTCGGCGACGACGGCGATGGGCGTCGCGATGACGACGAGGGCGGCGGCGACACCCCCGACCGTGGCCAGGGCGGTGTTGCGGCGCCGCATCCGGTCGCCGCGGCGGCGTACCTCGGAGGCGGGCAGGGGGTTCACGGGTGATCCTTCGTTCTTGAAGCCGGCGAAGAGGTCGTCGTCGAGATCAGGCATGGCTGGCTCCCTCCTGGAGTCCTCCGTCGTCGGCGAGCAGCGCGGCGAGCGCCGCCCGGCCCCGGCTGAGCCGGGCCTTGATGGTGCCTTCGGGGACGCCGACCTCGCGGGCGACGTCGTGCACGGACAGGTCCGCGATGTGGTGCAGCACCAGCGCCTGGCGCTGGGCCTCGGGCAGCTGCCGCAGCGCCGTCACGAGGGCCACGTGGCTCTCGCTCGGCGGCGCGGTCTCGGTGCGTGCGCCCAGTGCCCGGTCCTCGGGCCGGCGCGCCCGGACGGTACGGCGCCACCGGCTCACCGCGAGGCGGTACGCCGTGGTCCGCACCCAGGCCTCGGGGTGCTCGGCCCGGTCGAGCTTGCGTCGGTGCGCCCAGGCGCGCACGAACGCCTCCTGCACGCATTCCTGAGCCTCGTCGCGGCTCCCGATCATCGCGTGGAGCTGGCCGACGATGCGGGAGAACGACGCGGTGTAGAAGTCGTCGAACTCGCGTTCGTCCATCCTCGTTCCCGTCTGCTGGTGGGGTGGTGCCTGCTTGTCGGAGTGGATACGCCCCACCTGTGTGCACGGTTGCACACCGCTGGAGTGACTAGACCGCACCGCGCGGTGGGTAGGTTCGCAGCGTGCAGAGCGACGAGGTGCTGACCCTGCTGCAGGACGTCTCCGCCGAGGTGATCGAGCCGCGGTTCCGGGCGCTGGACGACGACCAGGTCGACGAGAAGGGTCCGGGCGACCTGGTGACGGTGGCCGACCGGGAGGCGGAGGTGCTGATCACGGCCGCGCTGACCGCGGCATACCCGGACGCGCTCGTGCTCGGCGAGGAGGCGACGGCCGCCGACCCCGGGCTGCTCGAGCGCTTCGCGAAGGCCGAGCACGCGTTCACCGTCGATCCCGTGGACGGGACCCGCAACTTCGTGCACGGCTCGCCCGACCACGCCGTCATGGCCGCCGAGCTGCGCGACGGCGTCGTGGTCCGCAGCTGGATCTGGCAGCCGCAGCACCGCACGGCGTACGTCGCCGAGCGCGGCGCCGGCGCGTGGCGCGACGGGGTCCGGCTGACCCGCCCGCCGCTGGGCGAGGAGCTGCGCGGCGTGACCTCGCGGCGCAGCTGGCTCGGCCGGGCGCTGGGCACGCTGCGCGAGCTGGAGCTCACCTGGGTCTGCTGCGGCGTGGACTACCCGAAGCTGGTCGAGGGCGAGGCCGACTACGCGCTCTACCGCGGGACGCAGCCGTGGGACCACGCCCCGGGCTCGCTGCTGCTCACCGAGGCGGGCGGGTTCGTCGGCACCTTCGGCGGCGAGGAGTACGACGCGCAGGCCGAGCCGCCGTCCGGGCTGGTCGCGGCGGCCGACCGGGCGACGTACGACCTGGTCCAGGGGCTGCTGGACGGCCTGCCGGGGCTGTCGCGGCGCTGAGCGTCAGGCGCCGGGCCTCGGGAGCCGCTCGAGCCGCTGCAGTGCGCGCTCGGCCAGCGCGAGGAACGCCTTGTCGGTCATCCGCACGTCCCGGGAGGGGACGAAGCCGATCTGGGCGACGGACCGGCCGGTGCGCAGGATCGCCATGCGGTACTCCACCGACCGGTCGTCGGACACCTCGGTCGAGACCTGCCACACGGTGAGGTCCTCGCCGGCGGAGCTGCGGTTGGCGAGCTGGCGGACGTCGGTGCCGAGCTGGTCCTCGGGGCACGCGCGCACCGACCGGCGGACGTTCTCGACGAACGCCCGCGCGCGCCGCTTCGACAGCGCGCCCACGGTCTCGGTGAGCCCGAACTCCGCAGGCAGCCGCGCGCCCGGGATCAGGAACGTGCGGGTCAGGTTGGTCGACCAGCCGGGGCCGCGGAACCGGGCGTCGTCGCACCGGGTGGCGGCGAGGTTGGTCCGCGCCTGCCGCGGATCGGTGCCGGCCCAGGTGCGCCGGTTGACGTTGCTGACGGGAGGCAGGTCGACCGTGTCGAGCATGGCGGGCACCACCCCGACGGGCAACGGGGACACGAGCGCCAGCTGGGGCGTCGAGCCGCACCCGCCGGCGTCGGGCAGGGAGCACAGGTCGGCGACGGCCGTGCCCAGGAGCTGCGCGGTGGGCCGGGGCCGGGGCTTCTCGGACGCGGCGACCGAGGTCACCGTGGTGGTCGTCAGCTGCCCGGTGCGCGCGACGGCGGCGACGAGCGTCGTCGGGTCGGCCCCCCAGCTCCGCAGGGTCAGGAGCATCGCCTCGTCGCCGACGCCGGTGATCCGCTGGGTGGTCAGCAGCTGGGTGCGGTCCTCGCTGCAGCCGGCGAACCAGCGCAGCATCGTGCGGAACGCGCGGTGCGCCGCGTCCTCGGTGGCGGAGGCCTCCGCCAGCTGGGTCGCGGTCCGGGCCGGCTGCCGGCGCGGCGTCGCGGCGGTGAAGTCGCGGACCAGGGCGGCCGAGCTGCGGGCGTCGGCGTACCGGGTGAGCTGGCAGGGCAGGACCAGGCCGTCCCCGCCCGAGTTGTCGTGGGTCCGGCCCTCGCTCCACGCCCCGCCGGGCACGGTGGCGGTGACCTGGTCGGCGGTGAGCAGGGCCGCCTCGTCCAGGGCCGGGGGCGGCGGCGCCGCGGTCGGGGTGCCCTGCTGGCCGGCCGGCGCGAGCTCCCGGTCCAGGGTCGGTTGCACGCCGCCGCCGGTGTCGGTCACGGCGATGCCGGTCACGACCAGGGTGGCGACGGCGGCGACCATCCCGACGGCGGTGTGGGTACGACGCCGCGCGGCCCCCGCGCGGCGCAGGATCGAGGCCCGGGGGAGCCGCACGCCCGCGACGACGTCGGCGAGCGGTGCGAAGACGGCCCGGGCGACCGGGGTGCCGAGCTCGAGGTGGATCGCGAGCTGGGAGGTCGCCGTCTGCAGCTCCCGCTCGGCGTCCTCGCGGGTGAGGCCCACCTCGCGGGCGAAGTCGGCGAGGGTGCCGGTGGCGAGCACGGTCAGCAGCAGGATCTTGCGCTGGTCGACGCTCAGCTTCCCCAGCGCCTCCAGGGTGGCCTGCGCCTCCGGGGAGAGGCCCTTCTCGCGGTGCCAGATCCGGGTGGTGTGGCGCCGCTGGGCGTGCGCCCAGGCGA
The DNA here is from genome assembly GCF_035503875.1 of Nocardioides sp. Taxonomy (GTDB): domain Bacteria; phylum Actinomycetota; class Actinomycetes; order Propionibacteriales; family Nocardioidaceae; genus Nocardioides. The sequence goes on along the minus strand of NZ_DATJTA010000096.1, from coordinate 23,179 downwards.
TCGGGCGGATGTAGGACTCCGGGTCGCCGTGCCGGTTCGCCTTGCGCCAGTGGTGCCAGGCGACGACGAACGCGTCGTTGACCGCGGCCTTCGCGGCCGGGAGGTCACCGGTGAGCGCGTAGGTCTGCAGCAGCAGCCTGGTCCGGGCGTCGGCGTAGCACGCGTCGAACTCTTCTGGGTCCCTCATGGCCCGTCCACGGTACGCGACGGCGTGGCGGCTCCGAAGCCCCGGACCGGACGGCCATGATGGATCGATCATGACCTCCGAGCTTCTGGACCAGCGCCGCAGCCGGGACGACCTCCGGCACCGCCGTCCGCTCGCCCTGATCGCCACCCTCGGCGGGGCGGCCGCCGCCGCCTCGACCCTCGTCGTCTGCCTGGCGGCCGGCATCCTCGGCTGGTTCCTGACCGACGCCGGGTCGCACGGCGAGCCGCGCGACGCGCTGCAGGTCGGTGCCCTGGGCTGGCTGATGGGCCACGGCTCGGGCATCACGGTCGAGGGGACGCCCGTCAGCGTCGTACCTCTCGGCCTGACGCTGGTCGTCGCCTGGACCCTCTGGCGGATCGGGATCCGGGTGGGGGACTCGGTCTCCGGTCACGGACCCGACGCGGACGCCATCGCCGACGGCGAGCGGGACCTCACCGTCCCCGTGGCCGCGTCGCTCCTCGCCGCCGGGTACGCCGTCGTGCTCACCGTCACCCACACGCTGGCCGCCACCCCCGCGACGTCCCCGTCGCTGGGCCGGTCGCTGCTGTGGTCGATCCTGCTGTGTCTGGTCGTCGGCGGCGCGGGCATCGCGGTCGGCTCCGGGCGGGCGGCGATCTGGGCGGCCTTCGTCCCGGTCGCGCTCCGCGAGGCCGCGGTCACCTGCCGGCGGATCCTGCTCGGCTGGTTCCTGGTCGCCGGCCTGGTCCTGGTCGCGGCCCTCGTCGTCGACCTCGACACCGCGGTCAACGTGATGTCGCAGCTGCACACGGACGCGGGCGACGCCACCGTCTTCACCCTGCTCAGCCTCTCGGTGGTCCCCAATGCGATCGTGTTCTCCGGCGCCTACCTGCTCGGGCCGGGCTTCACCGTCGGCGTCGGCACCCTCGTGTCGCCCTCGGCCGTGGCCCTCGGCCCGCTGCCGATGTTCCCGCTGCTGGCGGCGCTCCCCGACGACGGGACGCCGCCGGCCTGGACGGCGTACCTCATGGCCCTGCCGCTGCTGGTCGCGTTCGCCGCGACGATGCGCTCGCAGCGGCTGGCCCCCACCGCGCGCTGGGACGAGGGGATCATCCGCGGGCTCGCCGGGGGCGTCCTCGCCGGCCTGCTGTTCGGGCTGCTCGCCGCGGTCGCCGGAGGCGCGGTCGGCCCGGGGCGGATGACCGACGTCGGGCCGCTGGTCCTCGACACCACCGTGTACGCCGTCACCGCGTTCGGGCTCGGCGGACTGCTCGGCGGCGTCCTCGCGACCTGGCTGCAGCGGCGTCGGGCCACGCAGGCCGACAGGGCCGAGAACCCCTAGACTGCGCCGCGTGCCAGCCGAGCCCGCGTCCGTCGTCGTCCTCGTGTCGGGTTCCGGCACCAACCTGCAGGCCCTGATCGAGGCCAGCCGCGATCCCGCGTTCGGCGCGCGCATCGTCGCCGTCGGCGCGGACCGCGACGGCATCGAGGGCCTGGCCCGGGCCGAGCGGGCGGGCATCCCGACCTTCGTGCTGAAGGTCGGCGACTTCGAGACCCGCGAGGAGTGGGACGCCGCCCTGGCCGGCGCCGTCGCCGCCTGGGACCCGGACCTCGTCGTGCTGGCCGGCTTCATGAAGCTCGTCGGGCCGGTCTTCCTGGGCCTGTACGGCGGCCGCGTGGTCAACACCCACCCGGCCCTGTCGCCGTCCTTCCCCGGCATGCACGGACCCGCCGAGGCGCTGGCGTACGGCGTCAAGGTCACGGGCGCGACGCTGTTCGTCGTCGACCCGGGCGTCGACACCGGACCGATCGTGGCGCAGACCGCGGTGCCCGTGGAGGACTACGACACGGTCGAGACCCTGCACGAGCGGATCAAGGTGGCCGAGCGGGCGATGCTGGTCGAGACCGTGGGCCGGATGGCCCGCGAGGGGTTCACCGTCGAGGGTCGCCGGGTCCGCTTCAACGCTTGACAGTGGGTATGCTGGCCCCACACGACTGGCGCAGGTGGGTGACCACCAGGGAGTGATCTGCGGGAGCATCGACCGCCTGGGTGCCCCGGCCACCCGAGCCCACCCTCAGGAGTTTTTCCGTGGCTGATGTCACCGTTGATGGCCGTGTCCCGATCAAGCGAGCGCTGGTCTCCGTCTACGACAAGACCGGCCTCGAGGACCTGGTCCGCGGCCTGCACGAGGCGGGTGTCGCGCTGGTCTCCACCGGCGGGTCCGCGAAGCTCATCGAGGGCCTCGGCCTGCCGGTGACCAAGGTCGAGGACCTGACCGGCTTCCCCGAGTGCCTCGACGGCCGCGTCAAGACGCTGCACCCGCGCGTGCACGCCGGCATCCTCGCCGACCGCCGCCTCGACTCCCACGTCGCGCAGCTGGCCGAGCTCGGCGTCGAGCCGTTCGACCTGGTCGTCTCCAACCTCTACCCGTTCACCCAGACCGTCGCCTCGGGCGCCGGTGCGGACGAGTGCGTCGAGCAGATCGACATCGGCGGGCCGTCGATGGTCCGCGCCGCGGCGAAGAACCACCCGTCGGTCGCCATCGTCACCTCGCCCGAGCGGTACGCCGACGTCCTGGCCGCCGTCGCCGGCGGAGGCTTCACGCTGGCCCAGCGCCAGACGCTGGCCGCGGAGGCGTTCGTGCACACCGCGACGTACGACGTCGCCGTGGCCTCCTGGATGGGCAACGTGCTGACCGACTCCTCCGAGGGCACCGGCTTCCCGGCCTGGGCGGGCGCGACCTGGGAGAAGAAGGCGGTGCTGCGCTACGGCGAGAACCCGCACCAGCCCGCCGCGCTCTACACCAGCGGCCACGGCCCGGCCGGCCTCGCCGCCGCCGAGCAGCTGCACGGCAAGGAGATGTCGTACAACAACTACGTCGACACCGACGCCGCGCGCCGTGCCGCCAACGACTTCGCCGAGCCCGCGGTCGCGATCATCAAGCACGCCAACCCCTGCGGCATCGCGGTCGGCGCGGACGTCGCCGAGGCGCACCGCCGCGCGCACGCCTGCGACCCGACCTCGGCCTTCGGCGGCGTGATCGCCGTCAACCGGCCGGTGTCGGTCGAGATGGCACAGCAGGTCGCCGAGATCTTCACCGAGGTGATCGTCGCGCCGGCGTACGACGAGGGCGCCGTCGAGGTGCTCCAGGGCAAGAAGAACATCCGGATCCTGGTCTGCCCCGTCGACGAGGGAGCGGGCGTCGAGACCCGCCCGGTCAGCGGCGGCCTGCTCATGCAGCGCGTTGACCACGTCGACGCCGAGGGCGACGACCCGTCGACCTGGACGCTGGCGACGGGCGAGGCCGCCTCGCCCGAGGTGCTCGCCGACCTGGCGTTCGCCTGGAAGGCCTGCCGCTCGGTGAAGTCGAACGCCATCCTGCTCGCCAAGGACGGCGCGTCGGTCGGCGTCGGCATGGGCCAGGTCAACCGGGTCGACTCCTGCAAGCTCGCCGTCCAGCGGGCGGGTGAGCGCTCGGTCGGCTCGGTCGCCGCCTCCGACGCCTTCTTCCCGTTCGAGGACGGCCCGCAGATCCTCATCGAGGCCGGCGTCACCGCGATCGTGCAGCCCGGCGGCTCGGTGCGCGACGAGCTCACGATCGAGGCCGCCAAGGCCGCCGGCGTGACCATGTACTTCACCGGCACGCGGCACTTTTTTCACTGATCAGGGACGCGTCAGCGGACCTGATCGATGGTGGTCGAGCAGCGACCGCGGCTGAGGAACGAAGCCGCGACGGAGCGTGTCGAGACCCGGTGAGACGAGAAGCAAGAGTGAGCACTGACAGGATGAAGACGTGACAGCACAGAAGCTCGACGGCAGCGCCACCCTGAAGGCCATCAAGGCCGAGCTCACCGAGCGGGTGGCCGCCCTCAAGGAGCGTGGGATCGTCCCCGGGCTCGGCACCGTCCTGGTGGGCGACGACCCCGGCTCGCACTGGTACGTCGGCGCCAAGCACAAGGACTGCGCCGAGATCGGGATCGAGTCGATCCGGGTCGACCTGCCGGCGAGCGCCACCCAGGCCGAGGTCGAGGCGGAGATCGACCGGCTCAACGCCGACCCGGCCTGCACCGGGTTCATCATCCAGCAGCCGACCGGCCTCGACGAGTTCCGGCTGCTGTCCCGGGTCGACCCCGACAAGGACGTCGACGGGCTGCACCCGACCAACCTCGGCAAGCTCGTGCTCGGCGAGGCCGGGCCGCTGCCGTGCACCCCGATCGGCTGCATCGAGCTGCTGCGCCGGCACGGTGTCGAGCTGAACGGCGCCGAGGTGGTCGTGGTCGGCCGCGGTCTCACCGTCGGTCGGCCGATGGGGCTGCTGCTCACCCGCCGCAGCGAGAACTCGACGGTCACGCTCTGCCACACCGGCACCCGCGACCTGGCCGCGCACACCCGTGGTGCGGACGTCATCGTGGCGGCGGCCGGCGTCCCCGACATCATCACCGGCGACATGGTGAAGCCCGGCGCGGCGGTCCTCGACGTCGGCGTGTCCCGGGTCGACGGCAAGATCGCCGGCGACCTCGCCGCGGACGTGTGGGACGTCGCCGGCTGGGTCTCGCCGAACCCCGGCGGGGTCGGGCCGATGACGCGCGCCATGCTGCTCTCCAACATCGTGTCGATGGCGGAGCAGTCGGCCGCGGCCGCACGCTGACGTCGAGCCCGTCCGTGAGCGACCGCGAGGCCGAGCCTCCCGAGCAGCCGGAGGAGACCCCCGTCCCGACGCCGGACGAGGTCGCCGCGGAGCTGGAGCAGGTCGCCGCCGTCGAGGACACCCGGCGCCACCCGTCCACGATCGGCGGGATGTTCTACCTGGTCATCCTCGGCGCGACCGCGGTCGGGCTCGGGATCACCTGGGCCGGCAACTGGCGCCTCGGGGTGCAGTGGATGGCCGGCGCGCTGATCGTCGCGGCCGTCCTGCGGCTGGTGCTGCCCCGGCGCGACGCCGGCATGCTCGCCGTACGGCACCGGCTCTTCGACTGCCTGCTGCTCGGCGGCGTCGGGGCCCTGCTGATCTTCCTCGCCCAGACGATCCCGGACCAACCGGGGTTCTGAGCGCGCAACGGCCCGCCACCCTCGCTGGGGTGGCGGGCCGTCGTCGATTCGTCAGGGTCCGAGAAGCGCGAGTGGGACGACCGCGATCCCGTCCGGTCGCCGGTATGCGTGCTCCCCTGTAGTCAGCACGACCGCATCGACCAGGCGGTCCCCGAGCTTCTCCCGCAACCAGCGCAGATGGTCGACGTCCTTGTCGGCGACACCCGCGGCCAGCTTGACCTCGAACGCGACGATCGCCCGGTCGTCTCCGCGTTCGACGATCAGGTCGACCTCGTGTCGACCTCCTTCGAGACGGAGGTGGGAGACCTCCGCGCCGGGCGGCCCGGCGAACACGCGCACGCTCATCGTGGCCAGCGACTCGAACAGTTGCCCGAGATAGGTGCCGTCGTTCGGTGTGAACGTGCTTCCCGCGCCCTGGAGGAGGCTCGCTCTCGTGACGCCGACGAGGCGTGCCGCGAGTGCGGGGTCGGCCAGATGGTGCTTCGGCGCCTGCGTGAGTCGGTTCAGGTGGCTGCGACCGGTGGACCAGGCCGGCAGCTCGTCGAGGATCCGGAGCTGGGTAAGCGTGTCGATGAACGGCAGTGTGGTCGTCTTCGCCGGTTTGTTGCCCTGACCAGGTGTCGCGGCATCGCGGATCTTCTCCCAGGCGGTCGGCGTCGCCACCGCCGCGGCGTACGCCGCCATCCACGCCTTCAACGTGGCGGGTCGGCGTACCTTCAGCCCGGCTTCCGGCAGGTCGCGGTCGATGATCCGCTCGATGTAGCCGTCCAGCTGTGTCGCCAGTGGGACGCCGGAGAGGTGCTGGAGTCCGGGGAGACCCGACTGGAGGATGAGATCGACGTAGTCCTGCAGACGCAGCGGGCTCGAGCCGCCGATCCTCGTGTCGCCGTCGAGAAGGCCGCGCAGGCTGACCGTCGCCGCGCAGACCCCGCGTTCGGGCAGGGTCAGCGGACGCATCCTCACCGACGGGATCCGGCCGGCTCCGGAGTGCGCGCCGTGCGGGGGTTCGGAACCGGTGAGCAGCACCCGGCCCGGGGTCGGGTCTCGGTCGACGAGATGCTTGACCTCGTCCCAGAGGTGCTCGACCCGCTGGTACTCATCGAACAGCACCGGAGCCGGTGCCCGCATCGCGAGCTCCGGGTCGGCCGCGACGACTTGGGCCACCGCGGGCCGGTGCAGATACCAGGTGGTGGCGGCTCGCTGCTCGGCCGTCCTGGTCTTCCCGACGGCCTTGGGTCCGTCGAGGAGGAGGGCTGGGAGGTGGGGCAGCAGCGTCTCGATCTGGTCATCGACTACCCGCTCGACATACCCGTGCCGGAAGTCGTGGCGCATCCGTCTACGCTACCTTTCCGCCGCTCACTACACTACTTTTTCCACAGCTGCTGCCCTACTTTTCCCACGCGGTGGCGGACTTCCGTCGGTAAAGCGCCACGGCCCGCCACCCCCGTCGGGGTGGCGGGCCGTCGTACGTCGTGGCGCGGGCTCAGATCAGGCCGAGCTCGGTGACCGCGGCCCGCTCCTCGGCGAGCTCGGCGGTCGAGGCGTCGATGCGGCCGCGGGAGAAGTCGTCGATCTCCAGGCCCTCGACGATCGACCAGTCGCCGCCGGAGGTGGTGACGGGGAAGGACGAGATGAGGCCCTCGGGGACGCCGTACTCGCCCTGGGAGCGGACGGCCATCGAGACCCAGTCGCCCTCGGGGGAGCCGAAGAGCCAGTCGCGCGCCGCGTCGATGGTGGCGGAGGCGGCCGAGGCGGCCGAGGAGGAGCCGCGGGCGTCGATGATGGCGGCACCGCGCTTGGCGACGGTGGGGATGAAGTAGCTCTCCAGCCACTCCTGGTCGCCCACGACCTCGGCGGCGTTGCGGCCGCCGACCTCGGCGTGGAAGAGGTCGGGGTACTGGGTGGCCGAGTGGTTGCCCCAGATCGTCATCTTGGTGATGTCGGTGACGGGGGCGCCGGTCTTGGCGGCCAGCTGCGAGATCGCCCGGTTGTGGTCGAGGCGGGTCAGTGCCGAGAACCGCTCCTGCGGGATGTCGGGCGCGTTGGTCATCGCGATCAGCGCGTTGGTGTTCGCGGGGTTGCCGGTGACGCCGACCCGCACGTCGGAGGCGGCCACCTTGTTGAGCGCCTTGCCCTGCGCGGTGAAGATCGCGCCGTTCGCGGAGAGCAGGTCGCTGCGCTCCATGCCCGGCCCGCGCGGGCGAGCGCCGACGAGCAGGGCGAGGTTGACGCCGTCGAAGATCTTCTCGGCGTCGTCGCCGATCTCGACGCCGGCGAGGTTCGGGAACGCGCAGTCGTCGAGCTCCATCACGACCCCCTCGAGCGCCTTCAGCGCCGGCGTGATCTCCAGCAGGCGCAGCTCGACCGGCCGGTCGCCCGCCAGGGCGCCGCTCGCGAGGCGGAAGAGGAGGCTGTAGCCGATCTGACCGGCGGCGCCGGTGACGGCGACCTTCAGGGGGGCAGTGCTCACGACGACTCCTAGTCGGTTCTCTGTTCCGATGGTGGGACGTTCGTCACGGACGCTAGCAGCGCGGTGGGGGTCCTCGAGCCGAAGGCTCGAACCTGGTGGGGGATGCTTCGCCCATGCAGTTCTCCAGTCAGTTCTCCAGGCGGGCCGGAGTACGCCGGGTCGCGGCGTGCGTGGCGGCCGCGGTCCTGTTCACGGGGTGTGCGTCGGACCCGGACCCGAGCCCGCCCGCGGGCGTCGACGAGCTGACGATCCCGACGCCGTCGCCCGACCCCGACGACTTCACCGACCGCGTCGACAACCCGTGGCTCGCCCTGGAGCCGGGGTCCAGCACGACGCTGACCGGCCTGCGGGGTGAGCTGGTCGTGTCGGTCGACGAGACGCCGACGACGGTCGACGGCGTGACGGTCACGACGATGCGGCTCGGCGACGCGCCGTACCTCCTGGCCCAGGACGAGCGGGGCAACGTCTGGCGCTTCGTCGAGGGGGCCGAGCCGGGGCTGTTCATGCCCGCGACCCCGCGGTACGGCGACGGCTTCCGCACGGCGTACGACGAGGGCGTGGTCGAGGAGCGGGCCGAGATCACCGCCCTCGAAGGTGACACCGTCGAGGTCGCGACCACCGACCCGGTCCGTCCCGGCGCCGACACGAGGGCGACGTACGAGAAGGGGACCGGGCTGGTGCGGATCGTGACCGCCGACGGGTCCTTCGAGAGGTAGACCCTGAGGCCGTGTCTCCCAAGTCCATGACCTGCTGCGCGCCGCCCCTGGGGCACCTGGACTTCGTTGTCGTCGGTCGCCAGGACTCCGTCATGGCTCCCTCCTCCGCCTCGCCAGGCACACCCAGGGACGACGCTCGCGACGGCCAGGACTCGGGAGACACGACCTACGGCTGCGGCGGCCGGATCTGGGTGCCGTCCTCCGGCCCGGGCTCGTCGAACGGCGGCGGGGTCGGGGCCGGGGGAGTGGCCGGGTCGGCGGGCGCCGCGTGGCTGCCCGGTGCGCCCGGGGCGTTCGGGGTGTGCGGCGCGCTCGGGGTGTGCGGGTCGACCGGTCCCGTGCCGGCGGTCGTGCCGGCGGGGGCCGGCGGGGTCGCGCCGGGCTGCGGGGCGGGGATCCACTGCTGGGCGTAGGGGTCCCACTGCCAGCCGTCCTGGATGATCGGCTCGCCGCTCCAGACCTGCTGGTTCCACTGCTGCTGGTACTGGTCGCTGGCGCCGTACCCGGGCACGGCGGCGGGGGAGGCGGCGCGGGTCGGGAAGCGGAGGCCGGAGCCGGGCACCGGCTCGCCCGCGTGGCCGTACAGCGCGGGGTAGGCGAGGCCCGCGATCAGGCCACCGAGCAGCGGGGCGAGGATGAAGAGCCAGAGCTGGAGGACCGCGTCGCCGCCGGCGAACAGGGCCGGACCGATCGAGCGGGCCGGGTTGACCGAGGTGCCGGTGGCCGGGATCGCGACGAGGTGGATCGCGGTCAGCGAGAGGCCGATGACCAGCGGCGCGAACGCCGGGTGCTCGTTGCGGGCGTCGGTGACCGAGAGGATCACCCAGACGAAGATCGCGGTCAGGACCAGCTCCAGCAGGAACGCCGCCCACCAGGCGTAGCCGCTCCCCTCGTCGCCGAAGGAGTTCTGACCGAGGCCGAACCGGTCGACCTCGTAGAACTCGAAGCCCTGGACCAGCGAGAGCAGCACCGCGCCGCCCAGGATGGCGCCGCCGAGCTGGGCGGCGACGTAGATCGGGACCTCGCGCCAGGAGATCCGGCCGCCGACGGCGGCGGCGACCGAGACGGCCGGGTTGAAGTGGCCTCCGGAGATCCGGCCGACGGCGTAGGCCATCACGAGCACGGCCACGCCGAAGGCGAGCGCGGTGCCGACGATGGTGAACGAGTCGCTGGCGGTGGCGTAGACGACGGCGCCGCAGCCGAAGAGGACGAGCACGAACGTGCCGACCACCTCCGCGACGACCTTCTGCAGGACGGTCGGCGCCGGGGGCGCCTCGGCGACTTCGGTCGGGTCGGGGGCATCGGTCATGGCTGGCTCCTCGAGACGGTCCCGGGAGGTCCGGGCGGAAGAACTCTATCGATGCCGACGACGTTTGCCGGGGTGCCGGACGGATGTCAAGGTGAAGCAGCGAGACCCGTCAGGTATCTTGACGTCGAGAAACTTCCTCCCAGCTCTCCATCCATCAGCTCAGGAGTCGCCTCACCATGGCCACGATCATCTACACCCACACCGACGAGGCGCCGCTGCTGGCGACGTACTCGTTCCTGCCGATCATCCAGGCGTACGCCGCTCAGGCAGGCGTCGAGGTGGAGACGCGTGACATCTCGGTCGCAGCGCGCATCCTGGCCCAGTTCGGCCTCGCCGACGACGCGCTCGGCGAGCTCGGCGAGCTGGCCACGAAGCCCGAGGCCAACATCATCAAGCTGCCCAACATCTCCGCCTCCGTGCCGCAGCTGAAGGCCGCGATCAAGGAGCTGCAGGAGAAGGGCCACGACATCCCGGACTACCCGGAGTCCCCCTCGACCGACGAGGAGAAGGAGATCCGGGCCAAGTACGACAAGGTCAAGGGCTCCGCGGTCAACCCCGTCCTGCGCGAGGGCAACTCCGACCGCCGCGCGCCGCTGTCGGTCAAGAACTACGCGAAGGCCCACCCCCACCGCATGGGGAAGTGGACGCCGGACTCGAAGACCAACGTCGCGACCATGGGCGAGCACGACTTCCGCTCGAACGAGAAGTCGGTCGTCATCCCCGCCGACGACGCCCTCACCATCAAGCTGGTCGGCGCCGACGGCACCGAGACGGTCCTCAAGGAGGGCGTCAAGGTCCTCGCCGGCGAGGTCGTCGACGCCACCTACATGGACGTCGCCGCGCTGCGCCGCTTCCTCACCGAGCAGGTCGCCCGCGCCAAGGCCGAGGGCGTGCTCTTCTCCGCGCACCTCAAGGCCACGATGATGAAGGTCTCCGACCCGATCATCTTCGGCCACGTCGTCCAGGCGTTCTTCCCGACGCTCTTCGAGCAGTACGGCGAGCAGCTGAAGGCGGCCGGGATCTCCCCGAACGACGGCCTCGGCGGGCTGCTGTCCGCCGTCGAGTCGCTCCCCGAGGGCGAGGCGATCAAGGCCGCCGTCCAGCAGGGCCTCGCCGACGGCCCGGCGCTGGCGATGGTCGACTCCGACAAGGGGATCACCAACCTGCACGTCCCGAGCGACGTCATCATCGACGCCTCGATGCCGGCCATGATCCGCACCTCGGGCCACATGTGGGGTCCCGACGGCGAGGAGGCCGACACCCTCGCGGTGATCCCGGACTCCTCCTACGCCGGCGTCTACCAGACCGTCATCGACGACTGCCGCGCGAACGGCGCCTTCGACCCGGCCACCATGGGCTCGGTCCCGAACGTCGGCCTGATGGCCAAGGCGGCCGAGGAGTACGGCTCCCACGACAAGACCTTCGAGATCCCGGCCGCCGGCACCGTCCAGGTCGTCAACGGCGCCGGCGAGGTGCTGATCAGCCACGACGTCCAGCCGGGCGACATCTGGCGTGCCTGCCAGACCAAGGACGCGCCGATCCGCGACTGGGTCAAGCTGGCCGTCACCCGCGCCCGCGCCACCGGCTCGCCGGCCGTCTTCTGGCTCGACGAGACCCGCGCCCACGACGCCAACCTGATCGAGCTCGTGAAGAAGTACCTGCCCGAGCACGACACCGACGGGCTGACCATCGAGATCATGGCGCCGGCCGCGGCGACGGCGTACTCCCTGGAGCGGATCCGCAAGGGCGAGGACACCATCTCGGTCACCGGCAACGTGCTGCGCGACTACAACACCGACCTGTTCCCGATCCTCGAGCTCGGCACCTCGGCGAAGATGCTCTCCGTCGTCCCGCTGATGAACGGCGGCGGCCTGTTCGAGACCGGCGCCGGCGGCTCGGCGCCCAAGCACGTGCAGCAGCTGGTCAAGGAGAACTACCTGCGCTGGGACAGCCTCGGCGAGTTCTTCGCCCTGGCGGCGTCCTTCGAGCACCTCGCGGGCTTCGACAGCAACCCGCGTGCGCAGGTGCTGGCCGACACCCTCGACCGCGCGACCGGCACGTTCCTCGAGAACGACAAGTCGCCGACGCGTCGCCTCGGCGGCATCGACAACCGCGGCTCGCACTTCTACCTGGCGCTCTACTGGGCGCAGGAGCTCGCGCAGCAGTCCGACGACGCCGAGCTGGCCGCGACGTTCAAGCCCTTCGCCGAGGCGCTGACCTCGCAGGAGGAGAAGATCGTCGCCGAGCTCAACGGCGTGCAGGGCAGCCCGGCCGACATCGGGGGCTACTACCAGCCCGACGACGCCAAGGCCGACGCGGTGATGCGTCCCTCGGCGACGCTCAACGAGGCGCTCGCCACCCTCGCCTGATGTCCGACCAGCAGGCTGACCAGCAGGTCGGTCCCGACCCGTCGTACGGGCGGCGTGCCCTCTCCACCCGGGGGTACGTCGCCGCGGTGGTCGTGCCGGTCGTGATCGCCGCCGCGCTGTTCGGCCTCGTCGTGTGGAACTACGACGACGCCGACGTCGAGGGCAGCACGGCACCGCTCCTGGTCTCGGCGTGGCAGCCCGGTCAGGACGACGGCGGCGAGCAGATCGTCGGGGTCCTGGAGCAGGGCGACCGGAACTGCCCGGTGCTCAGCTCCGCCGACGGCAGCCTCGTCGTGGCGTGGCCGGCCGGCTACTCAGCGCGGGTCAGCGCCGGCGGCACGTTGACGGTCTACGACCCCGGCAACGCCGTGGCCGTCCGTGAGGGCCAGGAGATCCGGGCGGTCGGCAGCCTGGTCGACGCGGAGGGCTCCGAGTTCGTCGGCCGCCCGTGCGCGCCCGAGACCGGTCGGATCGCGGCGATCCAGTCGGAGGTCCAGGTCGTCGGCTGATCCGGCGAGAAGCAGCTTCATCCGGACGTCATGCGGTCCGGGCGCCTCCGCGCCCGCATCGCATGACGTTCGCCACGTCCGGAGCGAAAACCCTTCGTGGGTGGTCGGTGGGTCGTCGTACCGTCGTCGGTGATGAGCACGACCGCCCTCACCGAGGCCTCCCGCACCGCCCCGCCCGCCCCGCCGACGCCCGGGGACCCGCGCCGGCGCGTCGACTGGCGACGGCTGTGGTCCGGCGTGGCGATCGCCGCGCTGGTCGCCTCCATGATCTCCGCGATCGGCCAGACCCTCGGCACCGTCGTGGCCGGCCGCCTCGCCGACGACCCCACCGGGCGGCTGGTCGGCCTGCTCGCCGTGTGCGTGGTCGGCGCCGCGGTGCTCGACACCATCGGCCGCACCGCCTGGGCGGGCGTCTCCGACCGGGCCGAGGGGCAGCTGCGCGCCGACCTCCTCGAGGCGGCGATGCACCAGCCGCTGGCGATGCTCTCCGAGCAGGCCGTCGGCGAGGTGCTCGACCGCGTCGACGACGACACCCACGAGGTCGGCACGCTCGTCCGGCGCCAGCTGTGGGACGCGATGCGCACGGTGTTCACCACCGTGCCCATGTGGATCGTCGCGGGCCTGACCTGGTGGCCGGCCTGGTTCCTCTTCCCCATCGTCGGTGCCGTCACCTTCGTGGTGGTCCGGCCGCTGCTCGGCGAGATCTCCCGGCGCAAGGTCATCGAGGAGATGGCCTGGACCGACCACGCGGCGGCGATGGAGGAGGGCGTCACCGGCCGCGACGACCTGCGCACCAGCCTCGGCCAGGCCCACGTCGTACGCCGCCTCAGCGAGCTGTCGGCCCGCGTGCACGACCTGTTCGCCGCGGTGCTCGCCGTCGAGACCCGGCTGGCCCGCCGGGCCGGGCTGCTGCTGCACGGCCTGCTCGCGGGGGTCGGCGTGGTGGCCGTCGCGCTCACGGCGGCCGGCGACCTGTCGGTGCCTCGCCTCGTCACGCTCTTCCTGGTCACGACGATGTTCGTCGGCCAGATCGACCAGGTCGCCCGGCACCTGCCCGACCTGCAGGCCGGCGTCGGTGCGCTGGTCCGGCTGCGCCAGATGCTCGAGGCCGAGCCGGAGCCGACCGGCGGGCGCTCGCTGCCCGCGGGCAGCCTCGGCATCGAGCTGCGCGACCTGCACTTCGCCTACGCCGAGGGCACCTTCGCGCTGCGCGAGGTCGACCTCGACGTCCCGGCCGGGCGGACGGTGGCGCTGGTGGGACGCACCGGCTCCGGCAAGTCCACCCTGGCCTCCCTGCTCTCCCGCGCGGTCGACCCGGAGCCGGGCAGCGTCCTGCTCGGCGGCGTCGACGTGCTCGACCTCGACCTGCAGCAGCTGCGCGCCGCGGTGGGGGTGGTCACCCAGCGCACCGAGATCCTCGCCGGCACCCTCGCCGAGAACATCGCCCTCTTCGCCGACCTGCCGCGCCGGGCGATCGAGGACGCCGTGGCCGAGCTCGGACTGGCCGACTGGGTCGCCGGGCTGCCCGGCGGTCTCGACACCCTGCTCGGCCCCGGCGGCACCACCCTGTCGGCGGGCGAGGAGCAGCTGGTCGCCTTCGCGCGGCTGCTGGTGCGCGACGTGCGCGTGGTCGTCCTCGACGAGGCCACCGCCCGGATGGACCCGCTCACCGAGGCGCGCGTGGTCCGTGCCTCCGACCGGCTGCTCGCCGGCCGCACCGGCGTCCTGGTGGCCCACCGGCTCTCCACGGTCAGCCGGGCCGACCTGGTCGCGGTGCTCGACTCCGGCCGGGTGGTCCAGCAGGGGCCGCGGCAGCTGCTGGCCACGCGCCCCGGTCACTTCCGCGACCTGCTCGACGCCGGCGGCGCCGAGCAGACCGAGGACACCGCCTCCGAGCCGACCGACGAGCCCGCCGGTGCCGTCGGCGGCGTCCGCCGCTCCGGGCCGCCGCCCGTGCTCGCCGCCGTGCCCGACGGGCCCAGCCTGACCCGGGGCATCACCCATGCGCTGCTGATCGTGCCGCGCTGGGGCCTGGTCGGCGCGGTGCTGTTCCTGCTCGCCGCCGTCGTCGGGGCGTACGGCGCGGTCACCGGCCTGGTCTGGGGCCGCATCGTCGAGGACCTGCAGGCGGGCCGGGAGCCGGTGCTGCTGACCGTCGGGCTGGTCGTGTCGCTGCTCGCCGCGCCGCTGCTGCTGGCCGGGGCGTTCGTGCGCTATCCGCGCTGGTGGGTCGAGGTGATGCTGCGGGTCCGGATGTCGGTCCTCGCCGGTCAGACCGAGCAGCACCGGCTCACCCGCACCCCACCCGGAGAGGTCGTCGCGCGAGCCATGGACGCCGACCGCTTCGCCCGGTACGCCGACCGCTGGGTCGACTTCCTCAACGGTCTCGCCATCGTCGTGGTCACGGCGATCCTCGGCGGCAGCCTGCTCGCCGGCGGTGTGCTGCTGGCCGTGATGGTCGCCTCCGCCCTGGCCTCGACCGTCGGCCGGCCGATCGCCGGCCGGTCGGCGACGGCCTCGTCCGCGGCCCGGGCCGGGTTCGGCCGCTCCCTGGTCTCGGCGCTGGAGTCCGCGCGCACGGTCAAGCTCGCCGCCGCCACCCCGGCCGTGCACGCCCACCTGCGCCGGGTCGACGGCGGCCGGGTCGACGCCGCGGTCCGCGAGCACCGCGTCCAGGCGGTCCTCGACGGCGTCCCCGTCGTCATGGTGCAGGCCGGTGTGGTCGCCGCGTGGGCCGTGTTCTTCTCCGGCGGCTGGGGGTTGGCCACGGCGCTGCTGGTGGCCAACGCCGTCAACGGCTTCGACTGGTTCGGCCGGGTCGCGGGCTCGGTGATCACCGAGGCCCCCGGCACCCGCTCCTGGCAGCAGGCCACCAGCCGGCTGGCCGGCGGGGTCGACCTGATGGACCTGCCGCCCGGCGTCGACCTCGTCGACGGGACCGCGCCGACCCCGGCCGCGACCGGACGGGTGCCGCTGCGCGAGCTCACCCTGCACGGGGTCGAGGCGGTCCACGACGACGGCACCCGCGGGGTCGTCGGCGTCGACCTGACGCTGCGCTCCGGTGAGCTGGTGCTGCTGCTCGGGCAGGTCGGATCGGGCAAGTCCAGCCTGCTGGCCGCGCTGGCCGGACTGGTCGAGCACACCGGCTCGATCCGCTGGAACGGCACCGAGGTCGAGGACGCCCAGACGTTCCTGCGCCCGGGGCAGGTCGCCCACATCGCGCAGGTGCCACGGGTGCTCTCCGGGACCTTCGCCGACAACGTGCGGCTGGGCCACACCCGACCGCTGGAGCAGGCGGTCGCCGATGCGCGCCTCGAGGCCGACGTGGCCGAGGCCGGCGGACCGGACGCGGTCGTCGGGCACCGCGGCGTACGGCTCTCGGGCGGGCAGGTGCAGCGGCTCGCGCTCGCCCGGGCGCTCGCCGCCGACGCCGAGCTGCTGCTCGCCGACGACGTGTCCAGCGCCCTCGACGCCGCGACCGAGATCGAGCTGTGGCGGGCGCTGCGCGAGCGCGGCACCACGGTCCTCGGGGCGACGTCCAAGCAGGCGGCGCTGACCCAGGCGGACCGGGTGGTGGTGCTCGTCGAGGGTGAGGTCGCTGCGGTCGGCCCGTGGCGCGAGCTGGCCGCCGACTGGGGCCACCTCGCCGGTTAGCCTCCTTGTCGTGCAGACCCTGACCGTCCCGATGTCCGACGGCTTCGGCGTCTCCGTGCAGGTGGCCGGACCCGCGGACGCCCCGACCCTGCTGCTGCTCGCCGGTCAGGCCAACAACCACCACTGGTGGGACCTGGTCCGCGGCGGCTTCGAGGCGCGGTGGCGCACGGTCACCCTCGACCAGCGCGGCACCGGCGACAGCCGGGGGCCGGTGGGGGAGTGGTCGACGCGGCTGTTCGCCGACGACGCCGCCGCGGTGGTCGAGCACCTCGGAGGCGGACCCGTCGCGGTCTACGGCACCTCGATGGGCGGCCGGGTCGCCCAGGTGCTGGCGGCCGAGCACCCCGAGCTGGTCGCCCGGTTGGTGCTGGCCTGCACCTCGCCCGGTGGCCCGCACGCCCAGGAGCGCGACGCGGGCGTACGACGCGACCTCGCCCACCCCGACCCGGCCCACCGCCGGGCGACCCTGCGCGAGCTCTTCTACACCGACGCCTGGCCGCACCGGCCCGAGGACAGCGTGCTCTTCGGCGACCGGGCGATGAGCGCCGAGGAGACGCGGGCGCACCTGCGGGCCAGCGCCCGCCACGACGCCTGGGACCTGCTGCCCCGGATCTCCGCTCCGACGCTGGTGCTGCACGGCACCGACGACCGGATGGTGGCGACCGCGAACGCGCCGCTGCTGGCGGAGCGGATCCCGGGCGCGGTCCTGCACCTGCACGAGGGTGGCCGGCACGGGTTCTTCGAGGAGTTCGCGACCGAGATCACCCCGCTGGTGAGCGACTTCCTGGAATAGGTCCCCGGCGGGTCCTGGTTGGACGATGAGGCCGCTCGCCCCCGACCGAAAGCGATCATGACGACCACCGCCCCCGCCACGACCGCGCCTCCGACCCCCGAGCTCGGTGGTCGGAGATTCGTGCTGGCCGTGCTCGCGCTCGCGGTCGGCGGCTTCGCGATCGGTACGACGGAGTTCGTGACGATGGGCCTGCTCCCGCAGATCGCCGAGGGCATCGGCGTCTCGGAGCCGAAGGCCGGGCACGTGATCTCGGCGTACGCCCTCGGGGTCGTGGTCGGCGTCCCGATCCTGTCCTTCTTCGCCGCCCGGCTGCCGCGCCGCGGACTGCTGGTGGGCCTGATGGCGGCGTACGCCGTGTTCAACCTGCTCAGCGCGGCTGCGACCGGCTACGGGATGCTCACCTTCGCGCGGTTCCTCGACGGCCTGCCGCACGGCGCCTACTTCGGGGTCGCCAGCCTGGTCGCGGCCAGCCTGGCCGAGCCGCGGCACCGCGGCCGGGCCGTGGCCAGCGTGATGCTGGGCCTGTCCTTCGCCAACGTCGTCGGCGTGCCCGCGGCGACCTGGGTCGGCCAGGGACTGGGCTGGCGCGCGGCGTACCTGATGACGTCGGGCATCGCCCTGCTGACGATCGTGCTCGTCCTGGCGTTCGTGCCGTCGGTGCCGGGCGACAAGGAGGCCACGGGCCGCAAGGAGGCCCGGGAGTTCTTCGCGCGCCGCCAGGTGTGGCTGACGATGGCCGCGGGCGCGGTCGGCTTCGGCGGGCTGTTCGCCGTCTACTCCTACATCGCCACCACCGTGACCGACGTCGCCGGGCTGGGCGAGGGCGACGTCCCGATCTTCCTGCTCGCCTTCGGCCTCGGCATGGTCGCCGGCACCTGGCTCGCGGGCGAGCTCGCCGCCTGGTCGGTCTTCCGCTCGCTGCTGTGGTCCGGCATCGGCTCGGCCGTCGTGATGCTGGTCTTCTGGGCGGTCGCGCCGCACGGCTGGTTCCTGCTGCCGGTGGTCTTCTCGATCACCGCGATCGGCTCCATCCTCGTCACCAACCTGCAGCTGCGCCTGATGGACGTCGCCGGCGACGCCGTCACCCTCGGCGCCGCGATGAACCACGCCGCGCTGAACACCGCCAACGCCCTCGGCGCCTGGCTCGGCGGCCTCGTGATCGCCGCGGGGTACGGCTACCGCTCGCCGGCCCTCGTCGGTGCGGGGCTCTCCGTCCTCGGCGTCGGCATCCTGCTCTGGTCGGCGCTCAGCGAGCGCCGCTCGACCGCGAGCTGACCCACTCCTCGGTCAGCACGTCGTACAGCGCGAGGTCGGCGCGGCCGTCGCGGACCAGGGCACCGAGCCGCTCGACGCCGTACTGGCGGAAGCCGTTGGCTTCGATGACGCGCCGCGAGGCGGTGTTGCCGGTGGCGGCGAAGCAGGTGACGCGCCGGACGCCCAGCGTCGCGACGACGTGGTCGGTGACGATCGCCAGCGCCCGGGTGGTGATCCCGCGGCCCCGGGCGTCGGGGTGCGCCCAGAAGCCGATCTCGCACTGCACACCGGGGGTGTGGTCGAACCAGCCGATGTCGGCCAGGATCCGGTCGTCGCCCGGCTCGGTCACCGCCCAGTTCACGCCGCGACCGTCGGCGAGCATCGCCCGCCGGGCCTCGACGTACGCCGCCGCGTCCTCGTGCGTGTACGGCGCGGGCAGCTGGCCCAGCCACCGCTGGGTGCGCTCCTCGCTGCACGCCTCCTGGATGCGCGGCGCGTCCGCGGCCGAGATCGGCCGCAGCCGGAGCCCGTCGGCCTCGATCACCGGGCACTCCAGCCAGGTGGTGCGCGGCTCGCGCGGGTCGTCGCGGTGGAGCGTCCCGACCCAGACGTCGCGCAGCTCGCCGCGCTGCGGAGCCCACTGCCGCAGGGTGCCGTCGCAGGAGAAGCCGAGCCGCCAGGCGACCCTGCGCGAGGCCCAGTTGCCGGTGTGCGCCATCCAGAGGACGGTCCGCAGGCCCTGCGCGGCGAAGCCCCACTCCAGCAGGAGCCGCAGCGCCCGCTCGACCACCCCGGACCCGCGGACGGACGGGTGCGAGCCGTAGGCGATCTCCGCGCGGCCCTGGCCCTCGTCACGCAGGGAGATCGTCCCGGCGTACCGGCCGTCGTACTCGATCGCGAAGCCCCACTCCGTGCCCTCGGCCCAGCCCCGCGGCATCACCTCGCCGACGAAGCGCTCGGCGTCGCTCATCGCGTACGGCACCGGGACGGTCGTCCACTGCTGGGAGAGCGGGTCCCGGCTCTGCTCGAAGGCGCCCGGCGCGTCGTCCGGGCGGTGGGCGCGGAGCGTGACGGTGCCGTCGGTGAGCGTGGGGGCGCACATGGCTCCACCCTCACCGACGAGCCCCGTGTCGCGAAACCGGAATTCGGGCCGGTCAGCGCGACTCGACGAGCCGGTGCTGCGCGGCGGTGGTCCGGCGCACGACCCGCACCCAGGGGACGAGCGCCACGACGAGCGCGACCGTCGTGATCGCCTCCAGCACCGGCAGCGCCATCACGAGGTCCTCGTCGATCGCGTCCTGGGACGCCGTCAGGTGACCGGTGCTCTGCAACGTGAGCTGGAAGCCGAGCCACCCGGCCCACCAACAGCCGAGCCACACCCGCGGGGTGGCCACGCGGTCGGGCTGGACGTCGCGCACGACCTGGTAGGGGAACCAGAACGCCACCACGGGCACCACCCAGCCCAGCCAGGTCCAGATGGGGCTGCGCGCGTGGTGGAGGTGCGGGGCGAACCGGTCGAGGTTGGCGCGACACCGCCGCAGCCACAGGCAGGTCACCACGTAGCAGGCCAGCAGCGTGGGGAACAGCAGGCCGACGAGCCCGTCGTACACCGTGAAGACGTCCCAGGGCGCCAGCCCGTCGCGCGCCGCCTGTCGATAGGTCTCGGCAGCCGGCCAGGCGGCGACGGCGATCGACACCTGCACGGCTGTGAGGACCAGGGCGAGGACGATGACACCGACGGCCAGGCCGCTCGGGGCGGAGGCGCGCGGACCGTCGTACGGCCACGCGCCCGGGTGGCCATGCTCCGGAGGATGGAACCGGTCGGCGGGCGGCGGGTACGGCGGTGGCCAGGGCTGCTGCGGGACGCTCAAGGGTGCTCCGTCGTCGGGGACGCGTCAGCGTAGGGCCTGGGCGCGCCTCGTCGGGTGCGATCGGAGAGAATGCCTCCCATGTCCACCACGACCCAGCCGGACGTCGCCGTCCCCACGCAGGCCACGGGCGGCGCCCGGCCGCGCGTGCTCTCGGGGATCCAGCCGACGGCCGACTCCTTCCACTTCGGCAACTACCTGGGCGCGCTGCGCCAGTGGGTGGACCTGCAGCGCGACCACGAGCCGTTCTTCTTCATCGCCGACCTGCACGCGATCACCGTCGAGCAGGACCCGAAGGTGCTGCGCGAGCGGTGCCTGCGCGCGGCCGCGCAGCTGCTGGCGATGGGCATCGACCCGGCGCGGTCGTCGATCTTCATCCAGTCCCAGGTGCCGGCGCACGCGCAGCTCGGCTGGGTGCTGCAGTGCCTGACCGGCTTCGGCGAGGCGCGTCGGATGACGCAGTTCAAGGACAAGTCCGCGAAGGGCGGTGAGGGTGCCGCGAGCGTCGGCCTGTTCACCTACCCGATCCTGCAGGCGGCCGACATCCTGCTGTACCGGCCGCACTACGTGCCGGTCGGCGAGGACCAGCGTCAGCACCTGGAGCTGACCCGCGACCTGGCCCAGCGGTTCAACCACCGCTACAAGAAGACGTTCCGGCTGCCCGAGCCGTACATCCTCAAGGCCACGGCCAAGATCACCGACCTGCAGGTGCCGACCGCGAAGATGTCGAAGTCGGCGTCGTCGCCCGCCGGCATCATCGACATGCTCGACGACCCCAAGGTCAGCGCCAAGAAGATCCGCTCGGCGGTCACCGACTCCGAGGCCGTCGTCCGCTTCGACCCGGAGGGAAAGCCGGGCGTCTCCAACCTGCTGACGATCTTCTCCGCGCTCACCGGCACCGGCGTCCAGGACCTCGCCGAGCAGTACGCCGGCCGCGGGTACGGCGACCTGAAGAAGGACCTCGCCGAGGCGGTCGTCGACTTCGTCACGCCGTTCCGCGAGCGGACCCTGGAGCTGCTCGACGACCAGGCCCACCTCAGCGCCGTACTGAAGCAGGGCGCGGAGCGGGCGGGCGAGGTGGCGGAGGCGACGCTGCGCGACGTCTACCAGCGGGTCGGCTTCGTCGCTGCGGCTCAGTAAGGTCGGTCCATGCCCACCATCGGTGTTGCCATCGCGATCCCGGAGCCCTGGGCCACGGAGCTCCAGGACTACCGCACGGCGCTGGGCGACGTCACGGCGACGATGATCCCCACGCACGTCACCCTGGTGCCGCCCACCGAGGTGAGCGACGCCGAGCAGCGTGACATCGAGGGCCACCTCGCCGAGGTGGCCGCGGACTTCCCCGGCTTCCGCGTGCACCTGCGCGGGACGGGGACCTTCCGGCCCGTCTCGCCGGTGGTGTTCGTGACCCTCGTCGAGGGCATCTCCCAGTGCGAGCAGCTCGCCTCGGCGGTGCGCCGCGGCCCCCTCGACGTACCGCTGAGCTTCCCGTACCACCCGCACGTGACCATCGCGCACCACCTCGACGACGACCGGCTCGACCAGGCCTTCCGCGAGCTCGCGGACTTCGAGTGCGAGTTCGCGGTCCGTGAGTTCCATCTCTACGTGCATGACCGCGACCTGGGCTGGCAACCCACCAGTGAGTTCACCCTCCAGAACCCCGATCCCACGAGGCGGTAGCCACCCATGCCGGCGATCTCCGAGCGCGTCACCGCGAAGGTCGCCGACGTACGCCGCCGGCGACCCGTCGTCGACCACCTGGTGCTCATGCAGGAGCACTTCGGCAACGTGAAGGCCGGCCAGCAGGCCGGTGCCGTCACCTACTTCGCGTTCCTGTCGTTCTTCCCGATCCTCGCGCTCGCCGTGTTCGTGCTCGGCCGGCTCTCCAGCCTGTACGACGGCCCCGACCCGGATCTCGTCGAGACCATCAACTCGGTGGTGCCGGGCATCGTGGGGAACCGCGAGGACCAGATCTCGCTCGACGACATCCGCACCTTCTCCGGGTGGGCGGCGGTCCTGGGTCTCGCCGGTGTCCTCTACACGGGGCTGGGCTGGATCTCGGCCCTGCGCGACGCCCTGCTGGTCGTCTTCGAGACCCCGCAGCGCGACCAGCCCGGCTTCGTGCCCGGCAAGCTGCGGGACCTGGTCGCGCTCGTCGTCCTGGGCGTCGTCCTCCTCGTCGCCGTCGCGCTGACCGGGTTCGTCGCGGGGTTCTCCGGCGACGTGCTCGGCTGGTTCGGCCTCGGGAGCGAGCTCGGCTGGCTGGTCAGGCTGCTCACCATCGGCCTGGGCCTCGGCGCCAACGCCGTCCTGTTCTTCCTGATGTTCCGGCTGCTGGCCGACCCGCACGTGCCGCGCCGCTCGCTGTGGTCCGGGGCGCTCGTCGGCGGCGTGGTCTTCGAGCTGCTCAAGCAGCTGTCCGGCATCCTGCTGGAGGCGACCCGGAACCAGCCCGCCTTCCAGGCGTTCGGCATCGCGCTGGTCCTGGTCGTGTGGATGAACTACACCTCGCGGGTCATCCTGTACGCCGCGTCGTGGGCCTACACGACTCCCGATGCGCGCGCCGCCCGCTGGGTCGAGCCCGCCGAGCCCGTCCAGGGTCCCCGGATGCCCTCGCGCGAGGAGGTGGAGAATGGGGACGACGGCCGGCCGACCGGCCGAGCGGCCTTCGCCGCGGGGGCCGTCGCGGGGGCTGCGGCCGCCGCCGTCGTACGCAAGGTCAAGGAGAACGACTCGTGAAGCTCGAACGCCGGCACGGCTGGCTGCTCGTCGGGGTGGCGGTGTGGAACCTGCTCACCTACGCCACCTTCACCCGCAACCTGTGGAACGCCCACTCCTCGGGCGAGGACCGGCCCACCGGCTACTGGGTCGCCCACACCGTGCTGATCGTCGTCAACGTCGTGATCGGCGTCGTCCTGGGCCGCCTCGGCCTGAAGTCCCTCCGCTCCCGCTCCTGACCCGAAATCGCCGAGCCGGCGTGAGTTTGCCGCCGAGCCGGCGCGAACTCGCGCCGGCTCGGCA
>NZ_DATJTA010000095.1:0-28858 GCF_035503875.1 Nocardioides sp. | reverse complement strand
ATCACGCACGCCGCTCTCCTTGACGCCCGGTTCCGGTTCCTAGATAGCTCCAGAACCTAGGCAGAGAGCGGCGTGCGCTCGTCTACGGCACGCTCAACCCACCCACACATTCAGCAGAAGAGCCCGAGTCGGCAGAAGTTGCGCGTCGAGTCGGCAGTAGTTGCGCGTCGAGTCGGCAGTAGTTGCGCCAGGTTCACCCGTTGCGGGTGAGCGCCGGGGGAGGTCGCCTCGGGCAGGTTCTCGTCGTGACCGCGACCCGAGTGAACGCCGACAACTTCGCCCGCGCCGAGACCCACCGCATGATGGCCGGCCTCCAGCGCGACGCGGGCGGCGTCAACCGATTCGAGCACAACCGCGCCCCGGCCTCGGTCGAGAAGCAGACTGTGATCCGGATGAACCGCGACACGCTCTACAGCTTCGCGGTCGTCGACCTGTCGGCCGGGGCGACCCTGACCGTCCCCGACGCCGGTGACCGGTACCTGTCGGTGATGGCGGTCGACGAGGACCACTTCATCAACCGGATCCTCCACGACCCGGGGACCTACGAGTTCGCCCCCGACACGAGCGGCAGCCCGTACGTCGTCCTCGCCGTACGCACGCTGGTCGACCCGCACGACCCGGGCGACCTGGCGACGGTGGCCGCCCTCCAGGACCAGCTCGTCCTCGACGTGGTCTCAGCCCGCCCCTTCGTGCCGCCCGAGTACGACGCCGCCAGCCTGGACCGCACCCGCGAGGCGCTCCTGAGCCTGGCCTCCGACCTGACGTCCTTCGAGTCGAGCTTCGGCTGGCGCGAGGACGTCGACCCGGTGCACCACCTGATCGGCTCGGCGGCGGGATGGGGCGGACTGCCCGACGCCGAGGCCACCTACGTCGGGGTCTCGCCCGGTCTGCCGGTCGGCGAGTACGAGCTCAAGGTCGGACCCGACGTACCGGTCGACGGCTTCTGGTCGATCTCGGTCTACAACGCCGAGGGCTACTTCGAGCCCAACGAGCGCGGGGCGTACAGCGTCAACAACCTCACGGCCGTCCACGACGACGACGGCAGCGTCACGGTCCGCTTCGGGGGTGACGGCGATCCCGCGAGGAACTCGCTGCCGATCACCGACGGCTGGAACTACCTCGTCCGGCTCTACCGGCCGCGCCCCGCGATCCTCACCGGGGCCTGGCGCTTCCCGACGCTCGCCGGGATCTGACAGAAGCCGCCGAGTCGTCAGCAAGTTCTGCCGACTCGGCGCGCAAGTTCTGCCGACTCGGCGCGCAAGTTCTGCCGACTCGGCGGGGGTCCGGGTGTCAGCGGGCCCAGTCGTTGCCGGGCAGGTTGGTGAGGGTGGTGATGTCGAGGTCGGAGGCGATGCCCGACTCGGGGGCGAGGCCGAAGTGCTCGACGGCCTGCCGGACCCACTCGGCGGCGTCGATGTTGAGCGGGCCGGAGACCCACATGGCGTAGGGGAGGTTGACGAAGCGCTCCTCGCGGACGGCGGCGAGGTCGCGCGAGGCCGGGTTGGCCTTCAGGACGGCGACCTTCTCCTCGTACGACTGCCCGGGGTAGTCGACGAAGAAGATGACGTCGGGGTCGGAGGCGGCCATCCGCTCCCAGCCGACCTCGGTCCAGGTGTCCTCGACGTCGGCGGTGGCGCTGGTGACGCCGGCGGTGTCGAAGATGGCCTGCGGGCCGCCGTACGAGCCCGACGTGAAGATGGCGTCGGTGCCGGAGTCGAAGAGGAACACGGTGGTCTCCTCCTCGCCCTGCGGCGCGGCCTCGAGCGCGGCGCGCCGCTCCTCGATGTCGGCGACGACCTGCTCGGCGGTGTCGGCGTGCCCGGTGAGCTCGCCGATGTTGCGCAGGTCGGTGGTGAGGGCGGTCCAGGGCTCCATGGTCCCGCGCGCGCCGTCCTCCTGCTGGCAGGTCTCGCTGAGCAGGTACGTCGCGATGTCGTGCTCGTGCAGCATCTCGGGCATCAGGTTGCGGGCCTCGCTGAAGCCGTAGCCGTACCCGGCGAACATCATCTCCGGGTTCACCGCGAGCGCGTTCTCCAGCGTCGGGTAGGTGTCGCCGACGACGGTGAGCTCGTCGACGCGGTCGTCGGGGTAGGCGAGCTCCAGGAGCGGCTGGTCGCGCTCCATCCCGGTCACCGCGACCAGCTCGTCGCGGGCGCCGGCCGCGAGCGCGATGGAGATGATGCCGCCGTCGTACGCGTAGAGCTCGGAGATGGGCTTCTCGACCGTGACCTCCTCGCCGCAGTTCTCGACGGTGATGGCGTCCGAGCCGGACGCGGTGGCGGCGGAGTCGTCCTCGTTGCCGCACGCGGTCAGGACGGTGGCGCCGAGGGCGAGGGCGGCGAGACCGCCCAGCACGGGACGGCGGGTACGACGAGTGATCATGGCTGGTCCTCTCGGGGATGGATGAGCAGGTGGGTCTGGTGCGTGCGGGGGTTCGAGACCTGGATCGAGCCGACGCCGAAGTGGGCGCCGACCCGCGCGGGATCGAGTACGTCGGCGGGCCGGCCGACGGCGACGACGGTCGCGGGATCGCCCGCCGGGTCGCGGTCGTCGGGCCAGCCGATGACCGCGATCCGGTCGAAGAAGCGCAGGGCCAGGTCGAGGTCGTGGATGGTGGCGACCAGGGTCTCCGCGCGGTCGGCGAAGAGCTCCAGGAGCCGCAGCTGCCAGGCGACGTCGAGGTGGTTGGTGGGCTCGTCCAGCAGCATGACCGGGCACTGCTGGACCAGCCCGCGGGCGAGT
This sequence comes from Nocardioides sp., assembly GCF_035503875.1. Classification (GTDB taxonomy): domain Bacteria; phylum Actinomycetota; class Actinomycetes; order Propionibacteriales; family Nocardioidaceae; genus Nocardioides. Next base: position 26,116 of record NZ_DATJTA010000095.1, on the reverse strand, counting down.
ACGGCGCGCCGGCGCTCGCCGCCCGAGAGCTGGTCGCAGGGGCTGTCGATGCGGTCGGCGAGCCCGACGGCGTCGAGCGCGGCGACGACGAGCTCGCGTTCGTCCTGGCCACCGCGCGCCCAGGGGCGGGTCTGGGGGACCCGGCCGAGCGCCACCATCTCGCCGACGAGCAGCTCGGCTGCGACGACCTCCTCCTGCGGCACGAAGGCGAGGCGCCGGGCACGGTCCCGGGAACGGAGGTCGTGGGTGTCGACCAGGGTGCCCTCGGCGTCGGCCACCCCGACCTCTCCCTCGACGGGGTGCAGCACGCCAGCCAGCACCCGCAGCAGCGTCGACTTGCCCGCGCCGTTGACGCCGACGATGCCGAGCCGGGTGCCCGCCGGGACCTCGAGGTCGACGCCGCGCAGGATGTCGCGGCCGCCGAGCCGGGCGGTGACGCCGCGCAGGCGCAGGGCCGGAGTCGGGGCGGTCACCGTTCACCACCGAACCGGTACCGCCCGCGGCCCATCAGCAGCAGGAACAGCGGCGCCCCGACGACGCCGGTGACGACGCCCAGCGGGATCTCCTGCGGGCGTACGGCGAGCCGCGCCAGGACGTCCACCCAGAGCAGGAAGAGCCCGCCGCCGAGGGCAGCGACCGGCAGCACGACCCGGTGCCGGGCACCCACCACGAGGCGGGCGGCGTGCGGCACGATCAGCCCGACGAAGCCGATCCCGCCGCTGACGGCCACCAGGACGCCGACCAGCACGGCCGTCCCGACGAACAGCGAGCTGCGCAGGGCCGCGACGTTGACGCCGAGGGCGGCAGCGGTCTCGGGGCCGGCCGCGAGGGCGTCCAGCCAGCGGTGCAGCGCGAGCATGCCCGCCCCGATCACCAGGACCAGCAGTGCCGGGATCCAGAGCTTCTCCCAGGTGGCGCCGCCGACGCTGCCGAGCATCCAGAACATGACCGAGTTCGCGGCGCGGGTGTCGTCGCTGAGGAAGACCAGGAAGGAGGCGATCGCCGAGAGCCCGGAGGACAGCACCACGCCGGACAGCACGAGCCGGAGGGGAGTGAGGCCGCCCTGAGCCGTCGCGACCAGCCAGACCAGGATGGCGGAGCCGATCGCGCCGAGCAGCGCGCCGCCGGAGACGGCGTACGTCCCGAGGCCGCCGAGTACGCCGGTCGTGATGGCGGCGGTCGCGCCGACGGAGGCGCCCGAGCTGATGCCGAGCAGGTAGGGGTCGGCGAGCGGGTTGCGCACCAGCGTCTGCATGCCGGCTCCGGCGACCGCGAGGCCGGCGCCCACGACCACGGCGAGGAGGGCGCGGGGCAGGCGCAGCTCCCAGACGATCACGTCCCACCGGCCGGGGTCCTCGCCGGTGAACCGGTCGGTCACGGCCGAGACGACCTCGCCGAGGGGGATCCGCTCGGAGCCGAAGCCCAGCGAGGCGACCACGCTGACGAGACAAAGGACCAGGAGCACCAGGATGAGCGGCCAGAACGGCAGCCGCCGTCGTACCCGGTCCGGGCGCTGGCGCTTCCCGTGGCTCATCGGGTGAGCCCGCGGTGCCGCTCGCGCTGCCGCGCGACCCGCTCGGCCGCCGGGACCCGTGGGCACGAGTCGCACGCGCCGTGGTCGCGACCCAGGCGGATCAGGCAGCAGGTCGTCCGGTGCTGCTGCAGCAGCGCGGGCTCGACCTCGTCGGCGGCCAGCGTCACCAGCTCGCGACCGGCCCGGTCGTGCAACGCGGCGAGGGCGACGGTCCCGCTGTCGAGTACGGCGACCCGCACGGCCGGGGGTACGTCGCGGTGCACCCGCGCCATCGCCCCGGCGAGCGAGGCGGCCGGCCCCCCGAGGGCGACCGGCAGCGTCAGCCGGGAGTCGCGGCGGGCCGCCTCGGCGATCGGGGTGACGTGGGTGGCGATCGCCGTACCCAGCTCGGCCGGGGTGGCCGCGCCGCCCAGGATCGCCTCCTCGTGCCAGACCCCGCGGGTGGCGCCGTGGCGGTCGACGTCCACCCGCCAGAGGTCGGGGCGCAGCGACATCAGCCGGCCGGTCAGCGCCCAGACGGCGACGACGACGGACAGCAGGCGGCCGGTGTAGTGCTGCAGGGCGCAGGCGGCGCCGGGAGCCAGGTGCGGGGTGCCGATCCAGTCCGCGTAGGCGCGGCTCGTGCCCGGCCACCACGCGGGGGAGCGCAGGGCGGTCACCGGGACGAGCTGAGGCGTCCGCGACCCGAGCCGGGGCAGGTCGTGGGCGTGCAGGTAGGCGCGTGCCGATGCGGGCAGCGGGTCCACAGGGGAGGGTCTTTCTCGCGTCCAGGACCCTGATCGCGAGAGTCTGCGACAACTACCTGAGCCGACAGGTCTTCGGACTCGGGGTCATCCGACGGCATCGCCTTCCCAGGGCCCGGTGCCCCAGTGACGTCGTGATGCCGCCGTCGCCCTCACCGCTGCGCGCCAGTCCCGGATTCACACCGGAGTTCCCTGGCATCCACTCGGATGCGATCGACTCGCGGCGGACGCTAGCACGGTGCCGGCGTCGGGCGGGACAGCACCTCGTCGAGCCAGGCGAACGCGACCTCGTGGAAGTGCGTGCGGGCGCCGCTCTCGCAGTGCTCGCCGGCACCGTCGGACTCCTGGAACTGCACGTACGTCTTGTCGCAGGTCAGCGCGTCGTACAGCTCCACGGCGCCGATGCTCAGGTCGTCGCGGTCGGTGGTGCAGACGAAGGTCGGGCAGGTGATGAGCGCCTCGCGTCCCCGCAGGGAGTACTCCGGGGCGATCTCGAAGAACGCCATCGGGTCGTCGACCTGGTGCACGAGGAGGTTGCGTCGCAGCGCCCAGCCCAGGCTGGGGCGGGCCCGGATCCGGTCGAGGAGGCCAGCGACCACCGCGCGTCCGCGCGGGGTGCCGTCGACGATCTGCTTCGCCATCGGCCCGGGCAGTCGCCGTAGCGAGGCGTCGAGCAGGTCGTACGGCCCGCAGTCGGAGACGCAGGCCGCGAGCCGGTGCTCGGCGGTCGCGGCCCGCGGCGCGAGGTAGCCGCCGAAGCTGAGCCCCATCAGCGCGATCCGTTCGGCGTCGACCTCGGGACGGTCGAGCAGATGGTCGACGACCGGGGTGACCACGGCTTCCCAGTCGGGCCGGAACGGTACGCCGCGGTCGATCAGCATGGTGCCCTGTCCCGGGCCGTCGAAGGCCAGCACGTGGTAGCCGCGGGCGAGGGCCGCGGCGCCGTTGGTGAAGTAGAGCTCCTCGGCCGACCCGTCGTAGCCGTTCACCAGGATCAGCGTCGGGCCGGGTGCGTCGTGGATGCCGGCGCGGAAGAAGTACCCCGGCAGCGTGGTCCCCGCGTAGGGGATCTCGACCGGCTCCGGAGGCAGGGCGAGCAGGGCGGCGCCGCGCCGGAACGACTCCACCTCGCGCCGGTGCGACGCGACCAGCCGGTCGTCCAGGGGAGCGCCCAGCACGGCCAGGCCGGCGGTGCGGAAGTAGTTCGACGCCCGGAGGAAGGCGCCGCGGGCGCTCACGACGGAGCCCCCTCCGAGACCCGCCTCGCCGCGGGAGTGGAGTCTCCGCGCCAGTCCTGACCACTCGTCGTACCAGCGGTTCAGGTCCAGCCGGCCGATCCGGTCCGCGACCGCCAGGCACTCGGCGACGTCGGCGCCGCCGTACGGCGCGTAGCCCATCGCGCGCAGCAGCTGTGCCTGGAACAGGCCGTCCCTGAGCAACGTCGCCAACGTCGCCTCCTCCGGCCGTCGTACGACGGGGCGCCCGCTGCTCGGTGATCGAGCAGCGAGCGCCCCGAGGGTGCACGTGCCTAGCGGGTCACCGCCCGCGGTGCTTCAGACCGCCGACGTGGTGCCGGTCGTGGTCCTGGCGCTGCCAGTCCTTCCACTTCTTGCCGTGGCCCTTCTTGCCGCCGTGGTGGTGGCCGTGGCCCTTGCCGGGCTCGGTCACCACGCCGTTGACCGTCGAGGTGTCCTTGGCGAAGGTCAGCACCGCCGCGGCGATCGCGTCCGAGTTCACGTCCAGCGCGCCGACGTTGATGTTGCCCTTCAACCAGTAGTCCTCGTCGAGCTGGTCATAGAGCGCCTCGTCCTGGCCCTCACCGGTGAGGTTGTCGCACGGCTGGTGGTAGCACGGGTCGTACGCCGCCCCCGCCACCCCGCCGTACAGCGCGGCCTCCTCCTCGGTCTTGACGCCCTCGGCGCCCGTGAACAGGCCGCCGGCCGGGATCCCGACCGCGATGAACGGCCCGTAGTCGGAGCGACCGGAGAACTCGCTGTCCTGGTACGGCTCCCCGCGCTTGGCGTAGAACTTCTCGAAGACGTCCTCGATCTCCGCCGAGCCCTCGGGGATGAAGCCCTCGGCCGCGGTGCCGCCCGAGTTGTCGCCGTCGTACACGCCGAACATGTAGTTGGGCGAGGCGACCATGTCGAAGTTGAGGTAGAGAGCGATCGCGGCCGCCTGCTCCTCGCTCAGCTCGGCGACATAGTGCTCGGAGCCGAGCAGGCCGCTCTCCTCCGCGCCCCACCAGGCGAACCTGACCTTGTTGGGCGTCTTGACCTTCGCCATCTCCTCGGCGACCTCGAGCAGCGCGGCACTGCCGGAGCCGTTGTCGTTGATGCCCGCACCGTCCTGGACGCTGTCGAGGTGCGCACCGGCCATCACGACGTTGTCCGAGCGGCCCTTGCGGGTCTCGGCCAGGACGTTCCAGGTGGTGCGCTCCTCGGTCGTGTACTCGACCGTCACAGTGACCGTGGCGCCCGGCGTACCGGCCAGGTTCACCCCGGTGTCGTACGTCGCGAAGACCGCGGGGATCGTCAGCCCGGTCGCGTCACCGATCATGCCGACCAGCCCGGTCCGACCCGGCTGGCCCTCGTTCATGATGATCACGCCGGCCGCACCCGCCGCCTGGGCGTTGAGCGCCTTCACGTTGAAGCCGCACGTGCCCCGCTGGAGCAGCGCGATCGAGCCGGGGGCGAAGCCGGCGAAGTCCGCCGCCTCACAGCCGCTGGAGTTGGTGCCGATCGGCGCCGTCGGGTCGAGCACCAGGCCGACCGGGACCAGGGTGCCGGTCGCGGTGCCCTCGGGGGAGCCGGTGTCGAAGGTGTTGCGCAGGAAGTCCTGCTCGTCGACGAACTCGGTGGGGTCCGGGCTGACCCGGATCAGCTCGGAGTTCTCCTCGAAGTAGTCGAAGTTGAACTCCTGGACCGTGGGCCGGTAGCCCGCGCGCCGCAGCTTGTGGACGACGTACTCGACGGAGGACTCGTAGCCCGGCCGCCCGGCCGCGCGGTCGCCGTCCTCGTCGGCGATGCCCTGGAGGGCGCGGAGGTGCTTCAGTACGCCCTTGACCGTGACGGCCTTGGTGAGCTTGCGGACGGAGTCGTTGTTCGAGTGGTGACCCGAACCGTGTGAGCCGTGGCCGTGGTGGTGGCCGCCGCGGGATGGATCGGCGTACACCGGGACGGTGGCGGCCGCGCCGAGCACGGCCAAGGTGACACCTGTCGCGGTGAGCGCCCTGAGGGATCTGGACATCGTTGTCGGTCTCCTTCGTCAGGCCCGGTGGGGGGTACCGGGATCCAGCGAGGCTAGGACGACGTGTCCGGGGTTGAACAGGGTGACGGTTGTCCGCCACGCGGGAGAACCGGCCAGATATCCCCAGAATTGAGTACGGCGGGCCGGTGGTGACGAGCCGCCGTTGGCCTCACGGCTGGTTGACTGCTCGTCGTGGCGCGATCTACCGACTTCGAGCACCTGGTGAAGCAGCTCATGGCGGGAGCCAGTCCGGACGAGGGAAAAGCGCTTCTGGACGCCCTAATAAGCGGACAGGTGGCCGGCCTCCTGGACGGGTTGAAGGGCGATCAGGCACCGACACTGCTCCCGACCCCGCCCGAGGTCCGCGGGTTCCGCGTACGCCTGGACCTCCGCGGCGCGAAGCCGCCGGTCTGGCGCCGGCTCGAACTGCCCGGCGACCTCACGCTGCCGCAGCTGCACGACGTGATCCAGACGGCCATGGGCTGGTACGACAGCCACCTGCACCGGTTCCGCACCGGGACCGATCACCGTTCGCCCTCCTTCATCACGCAGTTCGACCTCGACGAGGGCGAGGAGGGGATGCTGGAGGACGACGTACGGCTCGATCAGCTCCTCGCCGAGAAGGGTGACGAGCTCTGCTACGAGTACGACTTCGGTGACGGCTGGGACCACCGGCTGGTGGTCGAGGAGGTCCTCGCAGAGCCGCCGTCTGCAGTCCGCTGCATCGGGGGCCGCAAGGCCTGCCCGCCCGAGGACTGCGGAGGGATCGGCGGCTACGAGCAGCTGGCGGCCTGGGTCCGCAGCGGGTACGACGACGCGCTCCTGCCGGAGGGCTTCGACAACGCTGCGCACGCGCTCGACTGGCTCCCCGTCGACTGGCATCCCGACCACTTCGAGGTCGACGAGGCCAACGCTGCTCTCGCAGTCGCAGTCTTAGTCGCCGAGCCGGTGGCCATCGCCGGTGAGCTGGCCGACCTGGCCGAGCAGCTGGACCGCCGAGGCATCCGGCGCTTGCGCGAGGCGCTCAGCCGACCCCTCTCCCACGAGCCCACGGACGTCACGGACGCCGAGGCCGCCCGCATCACCGGGACCTATCGGATCTTCCTCGACACCGTCGGCGAGGGCGTGACCCTCACCGGCGCGGGCTACCTGCCGCCAGTGATCGTCGAGCAGTTCGCCGAACGCAGCGGCATCACCACCTGGTGGATCGGCAAGGCCAACCGCGAAGACCTGACCCCGGCGGTCGCCGACGTACACCGGGCGGCGCGAGCGCTCGGTCTGGTCAGCGTCCGCAAGGGTCGGCTGAGTCCCACCGCTGCCGCCCGGCGGTGTCGTCAGGACCCTCAGGCACTCCGGCGACACATCATCGGCCGGCTCCCCTTGGGCACCAAGGACGCCGATCGTCAGTCGGGCTGGATGGCCCTGGCCGTGGTCGGCAGTGGTACGCCGGCCCGCGCGTGGGACACCGAGATCAGTGAGCTCCTGTTCGACCTGGGGTGGCGAAGCGGCCACGACCGGGTGTCATGGCCGCCTCCCGACAGCGCGACCCTCGACGTCCTCGAGCACCTGGCCGGGGCGGTGCGCACGGGACGGCGCGGGCTCGAGGGCGTCGACCTCGCGGTCGCGGCGACGGCCCGTGCGGCGACGTTGCCGATCTGAGCACTCCAGCCAACGAGTCCCGCGAGGTCGTCCTCCAGCCGCGATGCTGGCCACAAACCATTTCTCATTATTGCTTCTAGCGGCCCAATGACTAAAATGAGAAACATGCCAGCCGCTAGCCCGTACACGAGTCCGGAACAACAGGCGGACCTAAAGCGCCTGGGTGCCCGCTTGCGTGACCGTCGGAAGGCGCTCGGCGTCACGGTAGTCTCCTGTGCCGAAGCTGCTGGGGTGTCGCGCGTGACCGTGCACCGGGTCGAAGCCGGCAACCCCTCGGTCACGATCGGGGCCTACAGCAACGTGGCAGCCGCGCTCGGGCTCCACCTCGTCGTTCCGGTCCTCGACGCTCCCGCAGTTGAACCGGTGACGATCACGGTCGGCGACTACCCCGGACTACGCACGCTGGCCTGGCAGACCGACGCCGGCACCACCATCACCGAGACAGAGGCACTCAACCTCTACGAACGCGGCTGGCGACACCTCAACCAGGATGACCTGACCGATCACGAGAAGGCGTTCATCCAGCATCTCGCGGACACCTACAGCAACGGGAGGCTCCTTGTTTAGGCGGCCGCACCACCAGCGGGTGGCCGAGGTGCTGTCGGTGCTCGACGCTCAGGTGCTGGCCGATCACCACTGCTGGTTCGGAGGCGGCACCGCGATCGTCCTCGCCAACGGTGAGTTCCGCGAGTCGGTCGACGTCGACTTCCTGGTCTCCGATCAGCAGTCCTACCGGCAGCTGCGCCAGACCATCAGAGACCATGGCCTCGGCGCTCTGACCACACGTGAGCTGCAGCTAGGTCGAACACCAACGGTCGATGGTTACGGGATCCGGACCTCGGTGCTGGTGGCGGGCGTCGCGATCAAGTTCGAGATCATCCACGAAGGTCGCATCGACCTCGACACTCCCTCCTCGAACGATGAGATCTGCGGCGTACGGATCCTGACGCGAACCGACCAGGTCGCAAGCAAGCTGCTTGCCAACGACGACCGCTGGGCAGACACCTCGACGTTCGGCCGCGACCTCATCGACCTGGCCATGATGAGACCCGACCTAGCCGCCCTGAAAGCCGGCTCGCGCAAAGCGGTCGATGCGTATGGCAACACCGTCGGCGAGAGCCTCGACAGCGCCATCACCTACCTGCGCGAGCGCCCGCACCGTCTCGACGAGTACATCCGCGCACTCAAGATCGACGCGCCGCGAGCAGCTGTCTGGCAGAACATCCGCGACCTGTCCGCACGATGCGCCAAGATCGAAGGTCTCGGTCGGTCGATCACTGCAGGTGCTCACGATGAGCATGACGACTGAGCACAACGCGTGCTCGCGACAGTTGAGCCAGCGCGAGCATCTCTCCCGCGGACGCGCGGACTGCGCCGGTGCCGAGGTCGCCATGGTGATGCGGAGACCCGGGTCTTGCGGATGGCTGGCCTGTAGGCCGGGTTCTGTCCTCGGGCCCCTTGCGGGGATCCCGATGGGCGACCATCCATCTAGGACGACCGTTGCCGGCCGCCTCCAGCAGTCCACCCGCGCACTCGGGCGGGTCGCCCTCGAACGTGCGCGCGCCGTGGTCCGAGGACCGCGGCTTCTCGACCTTGCTCCAGGTGGGGTTTACCGAGCCGACCCGGTCGCCCGGGTCGCTGGTGGTCTCTTGCACCACCGTTTCACCCTTACCGCCCGGCCGGAGCCGGGTGGCGGTCTGTTCTCTGTGGCACTGTCCCGCGGGTTGCCCCGGGTGGGCGTTACCCACCACCTTGCCCTGTGGAGCCCGGACCTTCCTCGCCGTCCTCCCGAAGGAGTACGCCGCGGTCGCCCGGCCAGCCCATCCGCGGGCTCAGGATGACACACCTCGGCGCTTCGCGCGCGCCGGGCCCGTCTTGCAAGGAGGCGGCGGGGCCGGCTGCCACGCCGGCGGGGTCGGCTCGGACTCACGGGCCATCAGGTCGAGCTGGAGGAGGAGGCTGCCGAGGTCGCCGATCAGATCGTGGACGCAGTGGTAGGCGGTCTGGTGCTGGGGATCCGCCGAGTGCCGGAGGGACTCCATCGCCAGCAGGGCCTGGCAGGCGTGCTGTGCCGCGGCGGCCACGCTGGTCTCCAGGGTGGCGAACTCAGACTTGTCCATGGGTCACCTAGTCGGTCTCGGGTCTCTCCACTATGCGTGACAAACATCACCTGCATTGCAACATTCCGTGCCCAACTCGTCCACAAACCCAGGAGCACCCTTTCGGGTGACCCGCGCTTCAATGGAGGCGTGCGGCTCCCCGACGGCTACGAGATCCAGGTCCTGGTCAACACCCACGCATCGGCCCTCGCGGCGGCGTACGACCGCAATCGGGAGCACCTGGCGCCGTGGGACCCGGTCCGCCCGGCGTCGTTCTTCACGCCGGGGGGTCAGGCGGCCGACGTGGTCGCCCGCCTCGACGTCGTACGGCGCGGGCTCGGTGCCTCCTGGGTGCTGGTCCACGACGACGCGATCGTCGGTCGGGTCAACCTCAACAACATCGTGCGGGGCGTCTTCCAGAGCAGCAGCGTGGGCTACTGGGTCGACGGCGACCATGTCGGCCGGGGCCTGGCGACCGCGCTGGTCGGCTACGTGACCGAGCAGGCCCGGGCGCTCGAGCTGCACCGGCTCGAGGCCGGCACACTGGTCCACAACCTCGCCTCGCAGGCGGTGCTGCGGCGCAGCGGGTTCGAGGAGTTCGGTCGCGCGGCGGCGTACCTCTTCATCGCGGGGGAGTGGCGCGACCACGTGCTCTTCCAGCGGGTCCTGCACGACCGGCCGCCCGGGAATCCTGTGGATTGATCCCGGGTTGACGCACCATGGACATCATGGACGAGGAGCAGCTGCAGGCGCCGCCGATCGTGTTCCCGGGCCAGGCCGGTCCCGAGTCGGCGTACCGGACCGCCCACGACCTGCTCGTACGGCGGGCCGCGGTCGAGGCGCTCGAGGTCCTGGAGCCCGCCCTCGCCGAGGACCCGGGCAACACCGGGCTCCGGGCGCTGCGGGCCTGGGCGTACCTGATCCGCGTCCAGCTCAAGAAGGCCGAGGACGAGCTCCGCGGCCTGGTCGAGGAGACTCCCGACGACGTCTGGGCGCGGCACGCGCTCGGCCGCGCGCTGGAGCGGCAGTCGCGCCTGGAGGAGGCGCTGCCGCACCTGCGGCTGGCGTTCGCGATGAGCGGCGACCTCGAGCACGAGCTCGCCGTCCTGCGGGTCGAGCGCCAGCTGATGCCGGGCTGACGCCCGGATCAGACCTCGGTCAGGATCTCGGCGCCGGTGGCGGTCACGAGCAGGGTGTGCTCGAACTGGGCGCTGCGCTGCAGATCCTTGGTGACCACCGTCCAGCCGTCGTCCCACATGGACCACTCGTGGGTGCCGAGATTGAGCATCGGCTCGATGGTGAAGGTCATGCCGGGCTCGATCAGGGTGTCGTGCTCCGGGTCGTCGTAGTGCGGGACGATCAGGCCGGAGTGGAACGACGTGCCGATCCCGTGGCCGGTGAACTCGCGGACGACGCCGTACCCGAAGCGCGCGGCGTACGACTCGATGACCCGGCCGATGACGTTGATCCGGCGGCCGGGCCGGACGGCCTTGATGCCGCGGGCGAGCGCCTCGCGGGTGCGCTCGACGAGCAGCCGCGACTCCTCGTCGACGTCGCCCGCGAGGAACGTGGCGTTGGTGTCGCCGTGCACGCCGTGGAGGTACGCCGTGATGTCGATGTTGACGATGTCGCCGTCCTCGACGACCCGGCTGTCGGGGATGCCGTGGCAGACGACCTCATTGACGCTCGAGCACAGCGACTTGGGGAAGCCGCGGTAGCCGAGCGTCGACGGGTAGGCGCCGTGGTCGCACAGGAACTCGTGGCCGATCCGGTCGAGCTCGTCGGTGGTCACGCCGGGTACGACGTGGCGCCCGACCTCCTCGCGCGCCTGGGCCGCGAGCCGGCCCGCCGCCCGCATCCGCTCGATCGTGGCGGCGTCCTTGACCTCGGGTCCGGTGTAGCGCGCCGGCGCCGGGCGGTCGACGTACTCGGGGCGGGCGATGGAGGCGGGAACGGCGCGCCGCGGGGACAGGGACGCAGGAGCCACGGGAGTCACGTGGGCCGAGTGTAGTTTCGGGACATGAGCGACAGCGCGGACACTCGAGAGTTCTGGTTCTGCCTCAAGCACCACACGGTCGAGGGCCGCGAGGGGTGCCGCAACGCCGACCGGCTCGGGCCGTACGCCACCGCCGACGAGGCGTCCCGGGCGCTGGCCAAGGTCGAGGAGCGCAACGAGTCCTGGGACAACGACCCGGACTGGAACGACGAGCCCTCGGAGGACTGAGTGGCACGTCGCCGGCGTCGGCCCGGCGATCTTTCTCCGTGGCCGTTCGTGGGAGTGGCCGGCCTGGTGTCGGTGCTCTTCCTGTACGGCGCCGGCGGGTTGTTCGCCCCGTGGTGGGTGGTCGTCCTGCTGATCGCCGTCTGGCTGGTGCTGTTCGTGCTGGCCTGCCGGTGGTGGACGCCCCGCCCGCGCCTGGTGGCGCTGCTGCCGGTCGTCGCCACGGTGCTCTGGTTCGCCGTGATGGTCGCCGGCGGCGTCTGGCTCGACTGGACCTGGGACGCGTGAGGTCGCTCATCGACGCTGGTTGAGGTGTGAGCGAAGCGCCGTCCACCGCTGGTTGAGGTGTGAGCGGAGCGAGCCTCGAAAGCTGGTGGGCCGAGGAGCAGCGGTGGTCTGGGCCATCTGTCAGCTCACCGGGTTTCGAGGCTCAGGACTTCGTCCTTCGCGCCTCAACCACCGTCACCCGGCGCTGGTTGAGGTGCGAGCGGAGCGAGCCTCGAAACCCGGTGGGCCGAGAAGCGGCGGTGGTGGGGGCCGTGTGTCGTCTCACCGGGTTTCGAGGCTCAGGACTTCGTCCTTCGCACCTCAACCAGCGTGGGGCCCGCGCCTCAACCAGCGGCGGGGCGGACGGCGAGGATGGCGTCGTGGCCGTTGCCGTTGTCGGTGGTGACGTAGATGACCGAGCCGGGGCCGTCGACGACGGTGCGGATGCGGCCGTACCGGCGCAGGGCGTCGGGGACGCGGACGTTCAGGAGTCGCTTGCCGCGCACGGTGAGGAAGAGGACGCGCTCGCCCTTCTGTGCGGCGACGGCGAAGGTGCCGTCGTACGCGCCCCAGCGGCGACCGGAGACGAATCCGCCTCCGGAGGTGGCGAGGGTGGGGGAGCCGGAGCTCCAGACCGCGCGGCGCTGACGACCCGGCAGGCCCGGGTCGGTCATGGGGACGCTCTCGTTGTAGCCGGGGACCGGGTGGTAGCCGTAGTCGCCGCCGCGCACCAGCAGGTTGACCTCGTCGTCGCGGGAGGTGCCCTGCTCGACCGACCACAGCCGTCCGGTGCCGGGCTGCACGTCGAGGCCCTGCACGTTGCGGTGGCCGTAGGTGAAGACGTAGCGCTTGTTGCGGTTGGCCGCCTTCACGAACGGGTTGGTCCGCCACGGGCGCCCGGTGCGGGCGTTCAGCCGCAGGGTCTTGCCGCCGAGCGAGCGCAGGTTGCGGGGGTTCGAGCCGACGGCCGCGTCGCCGGTGCCGACGACCAGCGAGCCGTTCTCCAACGCGAGCAGGCGGCAGCCCCCGTGCCGGCCGCTCGTCGCGGGGAAGCCGCCGACCAGCTTCTTCCCGGCCACCACCCGCGTCAGCCGGGCGTTGAGCCGCCAGGCCATCACGCGTACGTCGTGCCCGCGGGCGGTGCGTCCGCCCTGGCAGGTGAAGAACCGCCGGTTCTTCGCGAAGCCCGGATCGACGTCCAGCCCCATCAGACCGGTCTCGCCCGACACCCACACCTGGCCGCTGGGGAACCCGACGCGACGGGTCCGACCGTTCGCCCAGATCGACACCGTCGCCCGGTCCCGCTGGGTGAAGATCAGCCGGCCACCGCCGATCGGGCGCACGTCCCACGGATGGTCGAGACCGGTCACCAGGCGGCGTACCTGCAGGTCCGGCACCGCCTGGCGATCAGCGTTCCGGTCGGCCGCGCCGGCCGGGACGGGGGAGAGGAGACCGAGGCCGAGGGCCGCCGTCGCGGCCAGCACGAGAGCACGCATGCGGGGACGGTAACCAGTGGGCCGGATCACATCCCACCGGTCACCGTCACGACCTCAGAAGGTGTGCTCCGGCGCGGGGAACGTGCCGCCCTTGACGTCCGCGGCGTACGCCGCCGCGCCCGCGAGCAGGGCGCCGTGCAGGTCGGCGTACTGCTTGACGAAGCGGGCCATCTTGCCGGTGCGCAGGCCGAAGGCGTCCTGCCAGACGAGCACCTGGCCGTCGCAGTCGGGACCCGCGCCGATGCCGATCGTCGGGATGACGAGCTCCTTGGTGATCTGCGCGGCGACCTCGCCCGGCACCATCTCCATCACGATCGCGAACGCGCCGGCGTCCTCCATCGCGTGGGCGGCGTCGATCAGCCGGCTCGCGGTGTCGCCGCGGCCCTGGACGCGGTAGCCGCCGAGGCTGTGCTCGCTCTGCGGGGTGAAGCCGATGTGCGCCATCACGGGGATGCCGTTGGTGGCGAGCTTCTCGACCTGCGGCGCGACCTCGGCGCCGCCCTCGAGCTTCACCGCGTGCGCGCCGGCCTCCTTCATGAACCGGACGCCGGTGTGGAAGGCCTGCTCGGGCGAGGCCTGGTAGCTGCCGAACGGCAGGTCGGCCAGGACCATCCCCCGGTTGGCCGCGCGCGAGACCGCCCGCACCAGGGGGATCAGCTCGTCGACCGTGACCGGGATGGTCGTGTCGTAGCCGAGCACGTTGTTGGCGGCCGAGTCGCCGACGAACAGGATGTCGATGCCTGCCTCGTCGAAGACCGCCGCGGTGTACATGTCGTACGTCGTCAGCATGGTGATCTTCTCGCCGCGCTCCTTCATCTCCCGGAGGTGATGGGTGCGGACCTTGCTGACGGGACGCGGGTGGCTGCCCGCTCCGGTGCCGTACGGCGCCGTCTCTTCGCTCATCGTCGAGCTCCGTTTCCTAGACATCTCGCAGCTCCCTGACGGAGTCCACGGACTTGCGTCCAGGCTATGCCGGAAACCCCGGGGACACAGGTGTGTCCCTGCTCACGAGGGCGTCACGGGGCCGTACGCACGTCCGACGGTGGCGACCCGGACGCGGTAGTCGGCGTACCAGTCCTCGCGGCCGCGGCGCTGGGCGGCCAGGTGCTCCGCGACCTGCTTCCAGGCCGCGGCGGCGGCGTCGTCGACCCAGTACGAGACGGTGATCCCGAGTCCGTCCGCGTCGCGCGCCGCCTCGATGCCGAGGTAGCCCGGCTGCTCCGCCGCCAGCCGGTCCATCCGCTCGGCCATCGCGGCGTACCCGTGGTCGCCCTCGGTGCGCAGCGACGTGAACACGACGGCGGTGTACGGCGGCTCCGGGGTCGGGGCGATGCTCATGCGGCTCCTGGCGATCGGCGAGCGGGATCAGCGGACGGCGTCGGCGGCGGCCTCCAGGTCGGCGACGACGATCTTGCGCATGCTCAGCATGGCGCGGGTCGCGGCGTCCGCGCGAACGGGATCCGGGTCGGAGACGAGCTCGTAGAGCCGGGTCGGGACGATCTGCCAGGACAGGCCGAACCGGTCCTTGAGCCAGCCGCACATCGACTCCTCGCCGCCGTCGACGAGCGAGTCCCAGTAGTAGTCGACCTCGGTCTGGTCCGCGCAGGCGATGCTGAACGACACGGCCTCGGTGAACCCGGCGTGGGCGGGACCGCCGTTGATGGCCCGGAAGGTCATCCCGTCGATCGTGAACTCGCCGGCCATCACCCGGCCCGGCTCGCCGTACCCGGACTCGGTGTAGCGGGTGAGGTGGCCGACCGAGGAGTTCGGGAAGATCTTCGTGTAGAACTCCGCTGCCTGCTCGAGCTGGTCGTCGAACCACAGGCAGGGGCTGATCGTGGTGCTGGGCCGGGTGACGGGCATGGCGGGCTCCTTCGGGCGAGGTGATGTGAATCTGACCTCGCGGCACCGGTGAAATCATCGATGCGGAGTCCTACGCTCGTGCGTATGTGGACCGACATCGGTGCCGACGCGTACGCCCGCTTCATGGGTCTGTACGCCGAGCCGCTGGCGGACGAGTTCGTCACCCTCGCGGATCCGCAGCCGGGCCAGCGCGTGCTCGACGTGGGGTGCGGACCGGGGACGCTGACGGCGCGGCTGGTCGAGCGGCTGGGCGCGCCCGCGGTGGCGGCCGTGGACCCGTCGCAGCCCTTCGTGGACGCCGCCCGCGGGCGCTGCCCCGGGGTCGACGTACGGCGGGCGCGGGCGGAGGAGCTGCCGTTCGAGGACGGCGCCTTCGACGTCGCCCTGGCGCAGCTGGTCGTGCACTTCATGGACGACCCGGTCGCGGGACTGCGCGAGATGGGCCGGGTGGTCGGCGCCGGCGACCTGGTGGGTGCCTGCGTGTGGGACGAGCGGCTGACGGGACCGCTCGCGGTGTTTTGGGCGGCGGCGACCGAGCTGGGGGCGACCGTGCCGGACGAGCCGCGGGCCGGGACGCAGGAGGGCCACCTGGCCGAGCTGTGCGAGGCCGCCGGGCTGCGGGTGGTCGAGGACACCCGGATCGACGTCACCGTGCCCTTCGCGGCCTTCGAGGAGTGGTGGGCGCCGTACACGCTCGGCGTCGGGCCGGCCGGTCAGTACGTCGCCGCCCTCGACGACGACGCCCGCGCGCGGCTGAAGGAGCTGTGCGCGGCACGGCTGCCGGACGGTCCGTTCGACGTCACCGCCCGGGCCTGGACGGTGCTCGCCCGCGCGTGAGGGCATGCCGCACGGCTCACGTGGGAAACTCCCGGGCGTGGACTTCTTCTCCGCCTACGCCCATGGCTACGCCCGGGTCGCCGCCGTCACCATGCCGATCACGGTGGCCGACCCCGCAGCCAACGTGCGCACCGTCCTGGACCAGGCGCGCGCCTGCCACGAGGAGGGGGTCGCGGTCGCGGTCTTCCCGGAGCTGTGCCTGTCGGGCTACGCGCTCGACGACCTCTTCCTCCAGGACCCCCTGCTCGACGCCGTCCAGGTCGCGCTGGCCGAGCTGGTCGAGGCGTCCGCCGACCTGACCACGGTGCTGGTCGTCGGCGCGCCGCTGGTGCACGGAAACCGGGTGCTGAACGCGGCGGTCGTCGTCCACGCCGGGCGGATCCTCGGGGTGGCGCCGAAGTCGTACCTACCGACGTACCGGGAGTTCTACGAGCGCCGGTGGTTCGGGCCCGGCGACGACGTCACCGGCACGATCGTGCTCGCCGGCCACGAGGCGCCGATCGGCCCCGACCTGCTGTTCGCGGCGACCGACGTACCGGGCCTGGTCCTGCACGTCGAGGTCTGCGAGGACATGTGGGTGCCGGTGCCGCCGAGCGCGGAGGCGGCGCTCGCGGGCGCGACCGTGCTGGCGAACCTCTCCGGCAGCCCGATCACCATCGGCCGCGCCGAGGACCGCCGGCTGCTGGTGCGCTCGGCGTCGTCGCGCTGCCTGGCCACCTACGTGTACGCCGCCGCCGGTCAGGGCGAGTCGACGACCGACCTGAGCTGGGACGGCCAGACGATGGTCTACGAGCACGGCGTGCTGCTCGGGGAGTCCGACCGCTTCCCGGAAGGCCCCCGCCGTACCGTCGTCGACACCGACCTGGACCGCAGCCGCCAGGAGCGGCTGCGGACCGGGACCTTCGACGACAACCGCCGCTCGCTCGCGCCGGAGTTCCGCACGGTCGAGTTCGAGCTGTCCCCGCCGACCGGCGACATCGGGCTGCGGCGCAAGGTGGACCGGTTCCCGTTCGTGCCGGACGACGCCGAGCGGCTGGCCCAGGACTGCTACGAGGCGTACAACATCCAGGTCTCGGGCCTCGAGCAGCGGCTGCACTCGATCGGTCAGCCGAAGGTCGTCATCGGCATCAGCGGCGGGCTCGACTCCACCCACGCGCTGATCGTCGCGGCGAAGGCGATGGACCGGCTGGGCCGCCCGCGCACCGACATCCACGGCTTCACGCTGCCGGGCTTCGCGACGGGCGACACCACCAAGGGCTATGCCTGGGCGCTCGCGCGCTCGCTCGGCATCACCATGGAGGAGATCAGCATCACCGAGGCGGCCGGCCAGCTGCTGAAGGATCTCGGCCACCCCTACGCGCAGGGCGAGGAGGTCTACGACATCACCTTCGAGAACGTCCAGGCCGGCCTGCGCACCGACTACCTCTTCCGGCTGGCCAACCACCGCGGCGGCATCGTGCTCGGCACCGGCGACCTGTCCGAGCTCGCGCTCGGCTGGTGCACGTACGGCGTGGGCGACCAGATGTCGCACTACAACGTGAACGCCGGCGTACCCAAGACGCTGATGCAGCACCTCATCCGCTGGACGATCTCGACCAACCAGTTCGATCCCGAGACCGACGAGGTCCTGGAGAAGATCGTCGAGCAGGAGATCACCCCGGAGCTGATTCCGACCCGCGAGGACCACCTGCCTCAGTCGACGGAGTCCTCGGTCGGGCCGTACTCCCTGCAGGACTTCACGCTCTTCCACGTGCTGCGCTACGGCTTCCGGCCCAGCAAGATCGCGTTCCTCGCCTGGCACGCCTGGCACGACTGCGACGCAGGGGCCTGGCCGCCGAACTTCCCCGACGACCGCCGCGTCGACTTCGACCTCGCCGAGATCCGCCGGTGGATGGACGTCTTCGTCCGCCGCTTCTTCGCCTCGCAGTTCAAGCGCTCGGCGTTGCCCAACGGCCCGAAGGTCTCCGCCGGCGGCACCATGTCGCCGCGCGGCGACTGGCGGATGCCGTCCGACGCCAGCCCGGCGGCGTGGCTGGCCGACCTGGAGCGGGTGCCGGAGCAGCGCTGACCCGGCCTCGACGCCCCGCTGTCGGCGTCGTGTGGCACGGTGACGCGCGTCCGGTCCACCACGTCCTGAGGAGCGAGCCGTGTCGTCGTGCTGTGCGGGACCCGAGCGTGGGTCCACTCCCGCGGCCCGGCTGCCCGACGTGGCCTGGGAGGCGGCGGCTCCCGCGGCCCGCGAGCGCACGGTCGTGGCCGAGCCCAGCACCCGGGGGCAGGTGCTGATCCCGGCCGGCGGGTTCTGGATGGGCGACACCCACGACGAGGCGTACGACGGCGACGGCGAGGGACCGGCCAGGGTCGTCGAGCTCGACGCCTTCCGGATCGACCCCACGGCGGTCACCAACCAGGCGTTCGCGGCGTTCGTGAAGGCGACCGGCCACGTCACGACCGCCGAGCGTGAGGGCTTCTCCGCGGTCTTCCACTCGGCGTACGTCGGCGACGGCTCCGACGTCGTCGGGCAGCCCGAGGCGACCCCGTGGTGGCTCGCGGTCAGCGGAGCGTCGTGGCGGCACCCCGACGGTCCGGGCTCCGACGTGACCCGGCGCCAGAACCACCCGGTCGTCCACGTCTCCCACGACGACGCCCTGGCCTACTGCGCCTGGGCCGGCAAGCGGCTCCCCACCGAGGCCGAGTGGGAGAAGGCGGCCCGGGGCGGGCTGGACCGCGCCCGTTTCACCTGGGGCGACGAGCTGCTCCCGCGCGGGAAGTGGCCGGTCAACATCTTCACCGGCACGTTCCCCGTCGAGAACACCGCGGAGAACGGCTTCGCGACCACGGCGCCGGTGAAGACGTTCGCGCCCAATGGCTACGGGCTGTTCCAGATGAGCGGGAACACCTGGGAGTGGTGCGCCGACTGGTACGCCGCCGACACCTACACCGCTTTCGGGCCGGTCGACCCGACCGGTCCGGCGACGGGGGAGACCCGGGTGATGCGTGGCGGGTCGTACCTGTGCCACGACTCCTACTGCAACCGCTACCGGGTCGCGGCGCGGTCCTCCTCGCACCCCGACTCGACGTCGGGCAACCTCGGCTTCCGCTGCGCCAACGATGCGTGAGCCGCTGCTCGGAGTGCGGGGTCAGCGGGCGGTGAACGTCTCCGTCTTCGGGCACGAGCGGCCCGAGCAGTCGCGGTAGACGTTGTTCATCCGGCGCAGCTTGCGCAGGGTCGGGGCGTACTTCTTCCGCTTGGCGACGTTGCGCAGCTCGCCCGGGTCCGCGGCCCGGTCGAAGAGGACCTCCTGGCCGCCCCGGGTCCTCACGTAGGTGAACCGGCCGTGGCGGATGCCGGAGTAGATGCGCCCGCGGCCGCCCAGGACCGGGTAGGCCTCGATCGGGACGACGCGGTCGTAGTCGGTGTCGGCGCGCCAGTAGTCGAGCATGTTCACCCCGTCGACCACCCGGCCGGGCCGGGCGCCGGCGATCGCGGCGATGGTCACCGCGACGTCCGGGTTGGTCGTCGGCGTCGCGACCTTCGCACCCCGGGGGATCCCCGGCCCGCGGACGATCATCGGCACCCGCAGCGAGCGGTCGTAGGGGACCAGCTTGCCGTCCTTGTTGTGGTGGCCGACCAGGAAGCCGTTGTCGGAGGTGAAGATGACGTAGGTGTTCTTCAGCTCGCCGGTGCGGCGCAGCTTCGCGATGGCCGCCCCGACGGCGTCGTCGACCGACTGCAGCGACTCGATCCGCTGCTGGTTGCTCTCGCGGACCGCGGCACGGTACGCCGCCGTCGTGGTCCGCGGCGCCCACGGGCTGCCGCCGCCCTTCCACATCTCGGGGTCGCGGGGCAGCTCGAGGTGGGTGAACGTGTTGCGGTCCCGGGCCGCCGGCATGGTCGTCTTCAGCAGGTCGACGGACGGGTCGTCGGACTCGTGCCGCCCGCCGTGGTGTGGGGCCACGAAGTTCGTCCACATGAACCACGGCTTGGCGGACCGGGCCTGGGCGCCGATGACCTGCGTGGTGAAGCCGTTGAGGACGTCGGAGTTGTGCGCCGCCTTGGTCTCGACGCGGCCGTTGACGTTGTAGCGGGTGTTGTAGAAGCCGTACGTCGTCATGTCGATCGACCCGCGCCAGCCGGTCCATCCCGGGGGGACGTACCGCGGGTCGGCCATGCCGTAGCCGTTGAGGTACTTGCCGGAGAAGAAGGTGTCGTAGCCCGCGCGGCGCAGCCAGACCGGCAGCGTGTTGCCGTCGCGGAAGGCCTTGAAGCCGCCGCCGGCCCCCTCGATGGTGAGCGCCCCGTGGTTGTGGGCGTACTGGCCGGTGAGCAGGCTCGCGCGCGCCGGGACGCAGATCGGCGTCGGCGCCATGCCCTGGGTGAGCTGGGTGCCCTGGCGGACCATGAGGCGGTTCAGGTTCGGCAGGTACGGCAGGTCGCCGACGGTCATGTCGTCGACGGTGAACATCAAGATGTTGGGCTTCGGGCCGGGACGGCCGTCGGGCTTGCGCTCCGTCGTACCGCCGCGCACGTCGCCGTGGGCGGCGCTGGACCCGACCTGGGCCGTCCCGACCGCGGTCCAGGCGAGCCCGGTGATCGCGAGGGCGCCGACCGCGGTCGCCGCGATCGCGGGAACGGTCTTGCGGGCGGTGCGGTTCACGGGTGCCTCGGAGTCGGTCGGTGGAGGGTGGAGGGAGCGGCGGGCGAGCGGTGGTGCGCAGGCGTAGACGGTAGTCCCCGCCACCCCCTCCTGTCGGGTTTTCCGCGTGTCGGATCTCGTCGCCCCAGGAACCCGGGGGTGCGGCCCGGCGCGGAGTGCGAGAGCCTTCACGGGTCGCCGTCACAGGAATCCCGGGAGTGAGCATGAAGAAGGCAGTGCTGGCCGTCGTCGTGGTCGTGGTGGTCGCCGCCGGCGTCATCGCGTGGGCCGTGTGGGGTGGCGACGACGAGGTCGTCGCGCGCGACACCTGCGACGGCCGCAGCTACGAGCTGACGGTCGAGGACGAGGACGGCGGTCTCGAGGTCACCTTCGAGCTGCAGTCCGCCGACGCCGGCGAGACCTGGCAGGTGCTCATCGAGCAGGGCGGGCGCACCCTCCTGGAGGGCGAGCGGGTGACCGACGAGGACGCCGAGCTCGACGTCGACGTACCCGCGCGGGCCGAGGACGGCGACGAGTTCACCGTGACCGCCACGCCGGCGGAGGGCGAGCCCTGCGTCGCCACCGTCACCCGCTGAGCACCACTCCGTCGAGTCGGCAGTAGTTGCCGACAGGCTGTGCGCAAGTACTGCCGACTCGACGCGCAACTACTGCCGACTCGGCGAGGCACCGCCCGCCGACGGGCGGCGCGGGGCTACCCCTAGGCTGACGCCCATGGGCAAGCAGGAAGACTTCGTTCTCCGCGCTCTCGAGGAGCGTGACGTCCGGTTCGTCCGGCTCTGGTTCACCGACGTGCTCGGGTTCCTGAAGTCGGTCGCGGTGGCGCCCGCCGAGCTGGAGGGGGCCTTCGACGAGGGCATCGGCTTCGACGGCTCGGCGATCGAGGGCTTCGCCCGCGTCTACGAGGCCGACATGCTGGCCAAGCCGGACCCGTCGACGTTCCAGATCCTCCCGTGGCGCACCGGCGAGGGTCCGGCGACCGCCCGGATGTTCTGCGACATCGTGATGCCCGACGGCTCCCCGTCGTACGCCGACCCGCGCCACGTCCTCAAGCGGACGCTGGGCAAGGCCGCCGAGAAGGGCTTCACCTTCTACACCCACCCCGAGATCGAGTTCTACCTGTTCAAGGACAGCCCCGTCCCCGGGGGCGACCCCGAGCCGGTGGACCGCAGCGGGTACTTCGACCACACCGCGCAGTCGCACGGCGCCGACTTCCGCCGCGAGGCGATCACCATGCTCGAGGCGATGGGCATCTCGGTGGAGTTCAGCCACCACGAGGGCGGCCCGGGCCAGCAGGAGATCGACCTGCGGTACGCCGACGCGCTCAGCACCGCCGACAACATCATGACCTTCCGCACCGTCATCCGGGAGGTCGCGCTCAGCCAGGACGTGTGGGCCAGCTTCATGCCGAAGCCGTTCACCACCCACCCCGGCTCGGGCATGCACACCCACGTCTCGCTCTTCGACGGCGACCAGAACGCCTTCTACGAGGCGGGCGCGGAGTACTCCCTGTCGAAGACCGGCCGCCAGTTCATCGCCGGCCTGCTACGGCACGCGCCGGAGATCACCGTGGTGACCAACCAGTGGGTCAACAGCTACAAGCGGCTGATGTTCGGCGGCGAGGCGCCGTCGTACATCTGCTGGGGCCACAACAACCGCAGCGCGATGATCCGGGTCCCGATGTACAAGCCCAACAAGGGTCCGTCGACCCGCGTCGAGCTGCGCACCGTCGACGCGGCGTGCAACCCCTACCTCGCCTTCGCGGTGATGCTGGCGGCCGGCATGAAGGGCATCGAGGAGGGCTACGAGCTGCCGCGCGAGGCCGAGGACGACGTCTGGTCGCTCACCGAGCGCGAGCGCAAGGCGCTGGGCATCGACCCGCTGCCGCGCAGCCTCAACGAGGCGATCGCGATCGCCGAGGACTCCGAGCTGCTGGCCGAGACGCTCGGCGAGCACGTCTACGATTTCTTCCTGCGCAACAAGCGCGCGGAGTGGGACGAGTACCGCGGCCAGGTCTCCGCCTTCGAGCGCGACCGGATGCTCCCGGTCATCTGACGACGATGCGCGTGCTCGTCGTCCAGCACGAGGACGCCTGCCCGCCCGCCCTGCTGGGCGGGTGGCTGGTGGACGCCGGCGCGCGGCTCGACGTACGACGCCCGTACGCCGGCGACGAGCTGCCGGACTCGCTCGCGGACCACGACGGGGTGCTGGTCCTCGGCGGGTCGATGGGCGCGGACGACGACGCGGAGCATGCCTGGCTGGGGCCGACCAAGGAGCTCGCGCGGACCGCGGTCGCCGACGGCGTACCCCTGCTCGGGATCTGCCTGGGCCACCAGCTGCTCGCCAGCGCGCTCGGCGGGCGCGTGACCCGCAACCCGGGCGGTCAGCAGCTCGGCCTGCTCGAGGTCGGCTGGACCGCGGAGGCGGCGCGCGACGAGCTGGTCGGCCCGCTCGCGGAGGCTCCGGCGGCGGCCCGCGGCGCGCACTGGAACAACGACGTCGTCGTCGAGCTCCCGGAGGACGCGACCCTGCTGGCGACCGCGCCCGCGGGTGAGGTGCAGGCGGTCCGGTTCGGGCCGCGGGCCTGGGGCCTGCAACTGCACCCCGAGGTCGACCACGAGATCCTCGGCCGCTGGGCGGCCGACGACGCCGGGTCCCACGAGGCGGCCGGGATCGACCAGGCGGCACTGCTGCGGGCCGTCGAGGAGGCGCGGGCCGAGCTGGAGACCACCTGGGCCCCGCTGGCCCACGGCTTCGTGGCCGTCGCGGAGCGGGCGGGCCGCTGATGGTGCGCCCCACGACCGGCAAGGGCACTCTGCTCCGGCTCGGCTTCGAGGACACCGAGGCCGCGCTCGCGGGCCTGGACCGGCTGGGCTCGGACGCCGCGGGGTGCCTGCTGGCCATCCTGGGCAGGACCGCCGACCCCGACCAGGCGCTGGCGGGCGTCATCCGGATCGCCGACGAGCTCGACGACCCGGACGAGCTGTTCCGGGCGATCTGCGACGACGAGGGCACCGCCATGCGGCTGCTCTGCGTGCTGGGCGCCAGCCAGGCGCTCTGCGATCACCTGGCGCGCCATCCGCACCACTGGGTCGAGCTGACCGACCCGATGCTCGGCTCGACCCGGCCGGCCGCCTTCGCGCTGCGCGAGCACCTACTGCGCGCCGTCGGCGCGGACCCGCACGCCCCGGTGCCGGTCGCGACCGTCCCGGACGGGGACGCCGTCGACGCCCTCCGGGTGGAGTACCGGCGGCTGCTGCTCCGCCTGGCCGCTCGTGACCTCGCCCACGACCTCGGCGTCGACGACGCCGCGGCCGAGATCGCCGACCTCGCCGCCGCCACGCTCGACGCCGCGCTCGCCGTGGCCCGCCAGCGCGTCGGCGACGGCGCCGAGCTCGTCCGGCTGTCGGTCATCGCGATGGGCAAGTGCGGGGGACACGAGCTCAACTACGTCTCAGACGTCGACGTGATCTTCGTGCACGAGCCGGTCGAGGGCGCTCCCGAGGACTCCGCGCTGCGGGCCGCGACCCAGCTCGCCAGCCACCTGATCCGGATCTGCGGCGACCACACCGGTGAGGGCACCATCTGGCCCGTCGACGCCAACCTGCGCCCCGAGGGCCGCCAGGGCCCGCTCACCCGGACCCTCGCGAGCCACCAGGGCTACTACGAGCGCTGGGCCAAGACCTGGGAGTTCCAGGCCCTGCTGAAGGCGCGACCGGTCGCGGGTGACCTCGCCCTCGGCGCCGAGTACGTCGCGATGGTCGCGCCGATGGTGTGGAGCGCGGCCGAGCGGGAGGGCTTCGTCGAGGACACCCAGGCCATGCGCCGCCGAGTGCTCGACCACATCCCGGCGAAGGACGCGGACCGGCAGCTGAAGCTCGGCTCCGGCGGGCTGCGCGACGTCGAGTTCGCCGTCCAGCTCCTGCAGCTCGTGCACGGCCGGGGCGACGAGTCGATCCGGACGCCGACCACGCTCAGCGCGCTGGCCGAGCTGACCCGGGGCGGGTACGTCGGCCGCGAGGACGGCATCGCGCTGCACGAGGCCTACGCGTTCCTGCGCACCCTCGAGCACCGGATCCAGCTCCACCAGCTGCGGCGTACCCACGTGGTGCCGGCGGACGAGCAGGCGCTGCGGCACCTCGGCCGCAGCATGGGCTACCTCAAGACGCCCGTCGAGACGCTGGAGAAGACCTGGGCGCACCACCGGCGGGAGGTACGCCGGCTGCACGAGAAGCTGTTCTACCGGCCGCTGCTCTCCGCGGTCGCGGCGCTGCCCGGGCACGACGTACGACTCTCGCCGGAGGCGGCCGCGAAGCGGCTCGCCGCGCTCGGCTACCACGACCCGCAGGCCGCGCTGCGTCACCTCGAGGCGCTCACCGGCGGGGTCAGCCGTCGCTCCAGCATCCAGCGCGCACTGCTGCCGGCGATGCTGCAGTGGTTCGCCGAGGGGCCCGACCCGGACGCCGGGCTGTTCGGGTTCCGGCGGATCAGCGAGGCGCTCGGCAGCACGCCGTGGTACCTCTCGACGCTGCGCGACGAGGGCGAGGTGGCGACCCGGCTGGCCCGGCTGCTCTCCACCTCGCGCTACGCGACCGACCTGCTGGAGCGGGAGCCGCAGGGCGTCCGGCTGCTGGGCGAGGACCTCGCCCCGCTGGCGGCCCAGGTGCTCAACGAGGAGATGCGGGCGGGAGCGGCACGGCAGGAGAACGCTGACAAGGCGGTGCGGGCGATCCGGGCCGTCCGGCGCCGCGAGCTGCTCCGGATCGCCGCGGGGGACCTGCTCGGCAGCACCGGCGTCGACGACGTCGGCGCCGGCCTCTCCCGGCTGACCGACGCGACGCTGGAGGCCACCCTCGCGGTCGCCGGGACCGCGGTGCGGAACCAGCGCGGGCTCGACGCGGCCCCGACCCGGATCGCCATCGTGGCGATGGGCCGCTACGGCGGCTTCGAGCTGTCCTACGGCAGCGACGCCGACGTGCTGTTCGTGCACGAGCCGGTCGAAGGGGCAGGCGAGGACGCCACGGCGTACGCCCACGCCGTGGCCAACGAGCTGCGCCGGCTGCTGATCGCGCCCGCCGGCGACCCGCCGCTGGTGGTCGATGCCGACCTGCGCCCCGAGGGCAAGCAGGGTCCCCTGGTGCGCTCGCTGGCGTCGTACGCCGCCTACTACGCGAAGTGGTCGAAGGTCTGGGAGTCGCAGGCACTGCTGCGGGCGGACGCGGTGGTGGGCGACCCGGGGGTGCGCGAGAGCTTCATCGAGCTGATCGACCCGCTGCGCTACCCCGCAGGCGGCATCACCGAGGCCGACGTGACCGAGATCCGGCGGATCAAGGCACGCGTGGACCGCGAGCGCCTGCCCCGCGGCGCCGACCCGAACACCCACCTCAAGCTCGGCCGGGGCGGCCTGGCCGACATCGAGTGGACCGTCCAGCTGCTGCAGCTGGCCAATGGCGACGAGGTGCCGGCGCTGCGCACCACCCGCACCCTCGCGGC
>NZ_DATJTA010000094.1:0-20635 GCF_035503875.1 Nocardioides sp. | reverse complement strand
GAGTTCGCGCCGGGTCGGCACCACATTCACGCCGGGTCGCGCTATGAGGGGACGGGGACGTCGCGGTGCCAGGACTCGGTGACGTACGTCGTCTCCCAGCCCATCGCGGCGTACAGGCCGTGCGCGCCGGTCGGCGAGTCGGCGTCGACCTCGAGGCCGACCCGGTCGCGGCCTCGGGCGGCGGCGTCGGCGATCACCGTGCGCAGCAGGCCCTTGGCGACCCCGCGGCCGCGGGCGGCCTCCAGCACGCCGATGTAGGAGACGTAGGAGCCGTCGGGTCCCGTGGCGCTCGACGACACCGTCGCCACCAGCGCGCCGACGGGCTGCCGCTCGTCGCCGTCGACGAGCTCGGCCAGCCACCAGTGGTCCCAGCGGTGGCCGGGGTCCTCGCGCAGCCGGTGCAGGAACTCGTCGAACGTCTCCTCCCACGAGTTGAAGTGGTCGACGAACGCGCCCTCCAGCACGTCGTGGACGTCGCGCAGGTCGTCCTCGTCGGGCATGCCGGAGCCGGTACGGCGGACCAGGCGGATCCGCATCCCGTCCCGCTCCCACTGGTCGGGGTCGGGAACCAAGTCGACCTCGTCGGGAGCGACCGGCCGGGTCTGCTGGTGCCAGGTCCGCACGTGGGTGAAGCCGGAGGCCTCCAGCCACGCGTGCTGGCGCTGGTCGTCGGCGAAGGCGCCGGTGTCGATCTGCTGGACCTCCAGGCCCCGGGCGGCGCCGACCGCCTTGGCCTGACCGACCGCCCACTCCACGAGGACGTCGGAGCACGCCCGGGCTACGTCCTCGGGCAGGTCCCGCTCGACGACGTGCACGAACAGCATCCGCCCGCCGGCACGGTCGTGGACGCTCCCCCAGGCGCGGATCTCGTCGTCGGGGTCGCGGACCACGACGTTCTCCCGCATGCGCAGGCCGTGCTCGGAGACCTCGACGAGCACGTCGTCGACCCCCGACCCGGCCCAGCCGCGGCCGTGCCGCTCGTGCGCGCGCAGGAGGTTCGTCAGCCGGGCGACGACGAAGCGGTCACTGGGGTCGGGCGTCGCGACGCTCCAGCCCTCCGGCAGTCCGGGCGGGTCCGGGACCAGCTCCCCGGGATCGGTCTCGAAACGGGAGTCGTCGGGGATCACGTCGAGGCATTCTGCCCGACGGGTCCCAGACGCGTGCAGGCGCTCAGGCGCGCCGGCGTCCGGCCTCGGCCGTGCGCCAGGCGGCGGTGACCGACTCGAGCTCGGCCCGGAGCACGTCGACCTGCTGTTCCAGCTCGGCGACCAGGACGACCGCCTCGGCGGCGGTCCGCTCCGCCTCGTCGAGGCGGGAGGCGACCCGCTCGCCCTCGCGCTCGGCGATGTCGGCGCGACGCGCCTCGGCGTTCATCTTCCGGGTCGCGTCCGCGGCCCGGCGCTGGGCGACCCCGAGGGCGTCCTGCAGCTCGGCGAGGGCGGACTCGCGCTCGGCGATCCGCTCCGCCATCGTCGAGACGTACGACGCGTGCTCGGCCGAGCGCTCCTCGGTCAGCCGCCGGTAGGCCTGCGCCTGCTCGGCCCGGTCCCGGGCGGCGTCGCGACGGGCCTGGGCCAGCTCGGTGTGGGTGATGCGGGTGGCGGCGGCGCCGAGGACGACCCCGGCGAAGGCCGCGAGCGTGACCAGCAGCCACGAGCCGCTGAGGACCGCGCCGGTGACGACGAGGGCGGCGAGCACCAGGAGCGTCACGGCGACGGTCAGCCGGGTGCTGCGCTGACGACGACGGGCTGTGACGCGTGTTGCTGACGAGGCTGGTGCCGATTCGTGGGGCATAGTGACGAGGCTATGCCTCCGGCTCGTCGGAACGGACGCGACACGCTCGCTCGAGCAGCAGTCCGCCGATGACCATCGCCACGCCGGCGAGCGCGGCGACCGCGGACCGCGTCACCTGCTCGCCGACCAGCTCCGAGGCCAGGCCGAGCCAGCTGACGGCGTACCCGGCGTACGCTCCGGCGACCAGGGCGCCGACGTAGGCGCTCGCCCGGCCGAGCGCGAGCCGGTTCAGGGCACGGTGCGGCTCCATCCGCTCGTGGCGCACCTGGAGCTGGCGCCAGGTGGACCAGGCGGCGGCGCCGACGATGACCGCGACGACCGCCAGGGCGACGGGCTGCGCCCAGGAGACGACGCGGGCGGTGCCGTCGAGCTCGACGGCCAGCGGCCGCACGAACCATCCGCCGACCAGGCCGACGACGGCGCAGACGGTGAGCCAGGCCGGGGACGTGGGCCGGAGCCGTCCCTCACCGGGGCCGTCGGGGGGTCCCGGCGGCTCCTCGGGAGGCAGGCTCACCGGCGGCTCACTCGAGCTCGAGCTTCAGGTCGTCGCGCAGCGTCAGGCCGTCGTTGCCGACGGAGGCGAGCAGCTCGGAGATCGGCCCGGACTCGGGGATCTCGGCGTCGGGCTCGAGGTCGAACCAGGGCTGGAGCACGAAGGCGCGCTCGCGGGCGCGCGGGTGGGGCAGGCGCAGGTGCTCGTCGTCGCTGCGGCGGTCGCCGACGACGATCAGGTCGACGTCGAGGGTGCGCGAGGAGTTGGCCTCCTCGGAGCGCTCGCGGTCGAAGGCGTCCTCGATGGCCAGTGCCCGGTCCATCAGCCGGGTCGCGGCGAGCGTGGTGTCGATGAGCACGACGGCGTTGAGGAAGTTCTTCGCGTCGGGCGGGCAGTCCACGGGAGCGGTCTCGTAGACCGGCGAGACACCGGTGATCCAGACGTCGGGGGTGTCGGCCAGCGCGTTGACGGCGCCCTGGAGGGCGGCCATGCGCTCCCCGAGGTTCGACCCCAGCGCCAACACCGCTCGACGGATCGGACGCATCTCCCCGGTGAGGGTGTCGGCGTCGACGATGTGCGGGTTGGGGGTCTCAGTCACGGGCAGTCCTTCGCGTGATCGTCAGTGCGACGTCGCGGAACGTCGCCTCGATGGGTGCATCCGGCTTGTGGACCGTGACCCGCGCCCATTCAACACGGCCGTCCAAGAGGCAGACGTCCGCGATCCGCTGCGCCAGGGTCTCGATCAGGTCGACCGGGTCGTGCTCCACGGCGTTCTTCACCGCGGCCACGAGACTCCCGTAGTCGACGGTGTCTTGCAAGTCGTCCGACGCCGCCGCGGACCTGGTGTCGACGCCCAGCGCGAGATCGATCACGAAGGTCTGGCCCTCACGCTTCTCGAACTCGAAGACGCCGTGGTGGCCGAAGCACTCGATGCCCAGCACGGCCAGCTCGTCGATGTCCTGCGTCATGTCGACCTCTCTCGGGAGGCGATCGCGGCGGTGGCCGCCATCGTGTCGCGCGCGGCACGTACGTCGTGCACGCGCACGCCCCAGGCTCCCAGACGGGTCAGCTGGACGATGACGGCGGCATGGGCATACTCGCGCTCGTCCACCGGCCGCGACGGGCCGCCCGGGGGCGCCAGCAGGCTCCCGAGGAAGCTCTTGCGGCTTGCTCCGACCAGCACCGGGAAGCCCAGCCCGAGCACCGGCGCCAGGTCGGCGAGCAGCTCCCAGTTGTGCTCGGCCCGCTTGGCGAAGCCCAGCCCGGGGTCGAGCACGATCCGGTCCTCCGCGATGCCGGCGGCCAGCATCGCCTCGACCCGGGCCGCGAGCTCGTCACGCACCCCGGCGACGACCCCGCCGGGACCGTCGTACGCCGCGAAGTCGGTCATGTGGTCGCTGTGCGCGCGCCAGTGCATCGCGACGTACGGCGCGCCCGCGTCGGCCACCACGGCCAGCATCCGGGGGTCGGCGAGCCCGCCCGAGACGTCGTTGACCAGGACGGCGCCCGCGGCCAGCGCCGCCTCGGCGACCTCGGCCCGCATGGTGTCGACCGAGACGACCGCACCCGCATCGGCGAGCTGCCGGATCACCGGCACGACCCGGGCGAGCTCCTCGGAGACCAGGGGTCGGGTCGCCCCCGGCCGGGTGGACTCGCCCCCGATGTCGAGCAGGTCGGCGCCGTCGGCCAGCAGCTCCAGGCCGTGGCTCACGGCGGCGTCGACGCTGAGGAAGCGACCGCCGTCGGAGAAGGAGTCGGGGGTGACGTTGACGACGCCCATCACCCGGGGCCGGCTCGTCGTGCGCAGCAGGTCCACGGGCCGACGCTAGCGCCTGGGGCTGTGGATCAGCGCCATCGCCTCGGACCGGGTGGCCGGGTCCGAGAGGAAGGAGCCCCGCACGGCGGAGGTGATCGTGCGCGCGCCGGCCTTGCGGACGCCCCGCATGGTCATGCACAGGTGCTCGGCCTCGATCACCACGACGACGCCGCGCGCCTCGAGGATCTCCACGAGCGCGTCGGCCACCTGGGTGGTCAGCCGCTCCTGCACCTGGGGTCGCTTGGCGTAGACGTCGACGAGCCGGGCCAGCTTCGAGAGCCCGGTGATCTTGCCGGTCTCGGCAGGGATGTAGCCCACGTGCGCGACCCCGGTGAACGGCACCAGGTGGTGCTCGCACATCGACCAGAGCTCGATGTCGCGCACCAGCACCATCTCGTCGTGGCCGATGTCGAAGGTCGTCGTCAGCACGTCCTCCGGGGCCATCCGCAGCCCGGCGGTCAGCTCGGCGTACGCCCGCGCGACCCGGGCCGGCGTCTCCAGCAGGCCCTCCCGGTCCGGGTCCTCGCCCATCGCGAGCAGCAGCTCGCGTACGGCGGCCTCGGCCCGCTCGTGGTCGTACGCGGGGATGTCCTCGGGCGCGCGGACCGGACCGGTCACCGGGTCGGTCATACCGCCCCGGGTCCCGGCGGGGTCGGGCCGGGCTGCCCGCCCAGGGTCGGGTCGCCGTGCACGTCGCCGCCCGGGCCGGGCGGGGTGACGACGACGCCCGGAGCGCTCTCGGGCGTGTGCCCGTTGGCCGAGGCCCGGTCGCGGATCTCCTGCGGGATCTCGATCGGCGGGATGTCGGAGGGGCTGCGGTCCGGCGAGCCGGTCCAGGCCGGGCGGGCCTGGCGGCGGCGCAGCGGCGTGAAGATCTCCGCCACCTGGGCCTTGTCGAGCGTCTCCTTGTCGAGCAGCTCGAGCACCAGCGAGTCGAGGACGTCGCGGTTCTCCTCGAGGATGTCGAAGGCCTCCTGGTGGGCGGTCGCGAGGAACTTCTTGGTCTCCTCGTCGACCATCGCGGCGACGTCCTCGGAGTAGTTGCGCTGGTGGCCCATGTCGCGACCCAGGAACGGCTCGCCCTGCGCCTCGCCGAGCTTGATGGCGCCGAGCCGGTCGGTCATGCCGTACTGGGTGACCATCGCGCGGGCCAGGTTGGTGGCCTTCTCGATGTCGTTGCCGGCACCGGTGGTCGGGTCATGGAAGACCATCTCCTCGGCCGCCCGGCCGCCCAGCATGTAGGCGAGCTTGTCGAGCATCTCCGAACGGGTCTGGGAGTACTTGTCCTCGTCGGGCAGGACCATCGTGTAGCCCAGCGCCCGTCCGCGCGGCAGGATCGTGATCTTGTGGACCGGGTCGGTGCCCGGGAGCGCCGCGGCGACGAGGGCGTGCCCGCCCTCGTGGTAGGCGGTGATGAGCTTCTCCTTCTCGCTCATCAGGCGGGTACGCCGCTGGGGGCCGGCGATGACCCGGTCGATCGCCTCGTCCATGGTCGCGTTGGTGATCAGCTTCTCGTTGCTGCGCGCGGTGAGCAGCGCGGCCTCGTTGAGCACGTTGGCGAGGTCGGCACCGGTGAAGCCGGGCGTGCGACGCGCGACCGACATCAGGTCGATGTCCTCGGACATCGGCTTGCCGCGGGAGTGGACCTGCAGGATCTGGTGGCGCCCCGAGAGGTCGGGGGCGTCGACCTGGATCTGGCGGTCGAAGCGGCCCGGACGCAGCAGCGCGGGGTCGAGGACGTCGGGCCGGTTGGTCGCCGCGATCAGGATGACCCCGCCCCGCACGTCGAAGCCGTCCATCTCGACGAGGAGCTGGTTGAGGGTCTGCTCGCGCTCGTCGTGGCCGCCGCCCATGCCGGCCCCGCGGTGGCGGCCGACGGCGTCGATCTCGTCGATGAAGACGATCGCGGGGGCGTTCTCCTTGGCCTGCTCGAACAGGTCGCGGACCCGGCTGGCGCCGACGCCCACGAACATCTCGACGAAGTCGGAGCCGGAGATGGAGTAGAACGGCACGCCCGCCTCGCCGGCGACGGCGCGGGCGAGCAGGGTCTTGCCGGTGCCCGGAGGTCCGTAGAGCAGCACGCCCTTGGGGATCTTGGCGCCCACGGCCTGGAACTTCGCGGGCTCCTGGAGGAACTCCTTGATCTCCCCGAGCTCCTCGATGGCCTCCTCGGCGCCGGCGACGTCGGTGAACGTCGTCTTCGGCATGTCCTTGGAGATCAGCTTGGCCTTGGACTTCCCGAACTGCATGACACCGCGACCGCCGCCGCCCTGCATGCTGTTGATGAGCCAGAAGAAGATCACCACGATCAGGATGATCGGGAGGAAGGAGAGCAGCAGCGTCGCGAGGATGCTCTGCTCCGCGACCTCCGTCTCGACCTTCTCGATGTTGCCCTCGTCGAACTGCTCGATCGCCGCGTCGTAGGTGGCGTCCTGGGTGCCGCCGATCCACTTCGTGAAGACCTCGGCGCCGTCGGCGCGGACGTCCTTGTCGAGGGTGGCCCGGATCTCCTGGTCACCGTCGACGAACGTGATCTCCTTGACCTCGCCCGAGGAGATGTACTTGCTCATCTGGGAGGCGGCGATCTCGTCGCCCCCGCTGTTCGGGGTGAGGAACTGGAATGCGAGCAGGACGCCGACGACAGCGACGACGATCCACACCCACGGACCCTTGAATATGCGCTTCACTGGCTTCTTCCGACTCGGGCACGTCTGAACCCACGACGGTACACGTCGTCGGCAATCACGATTCTCGCAGCAAACAGGTGAGATCGGGCGCTCGAGGTCCCGTCGGGGGCGCGCTCAGGAGTAGACGTGCGGCGCCAGGGTGCCGATGTCGCGCAGGTTGCGGTAGCGCTCGCGGTGGTCGAGGCCGTAGCCGACCACGAACTCGTTCGGGATATCCCAGCCGACGTACTTCACCTCGACCGGCATCTGCAGCGCCTCGGGCTTGCGCAGCAGGGTGCAGATCTCGACGCTCGCGGGCGTGCGGGAGGACAGGTT
Source organism: Nocardioides sp. (assembly GCF_035503875.1). Classification (GTDB taxonomy): domain Bacteria; phylum Actinomycetota; class Actinomycetes; order Propionibacteriales; family Nocardioidaceae; genus Nocardioides. The sequence continues at coordinate 13,530 of NZ_DATJTA010000094.1, read as the reverse complement.
GGAGGTCAGCCAAGACAGCGTGAGGCCGGTGTCGATGATCTCGTCGACGATGATCACGTGGCGCCCGGAGATGTCGGTGTCGAGGTCCTTGAGGATCCGCACGACGCCGCTGGACTTCGTGCCGGAGCCGTACGACGAGACCGCCATCCAGTCCATCTCGATGTGGCGGGAGAACGCGCGCGCCATGTCGGCCATGACCATCACCGCGCCACGCAGGATGCCGACGATCAGGATGTCCTTGCCCTCGTAGTCGGCCTCGATCTGCCGGGCCAGCTCGCCGATCCGATCCTGGATCTGCTCCTCGGTGAAGAGCACGTTGACCAGGTCGTTCTCCACATGGGCTGCGTCCATGGCCCTCAGCCTAAGGGTCGGCTCGGACGACCCGGAGACCGCCGTCCACCCGCTGCCCGCGCAGGTGACCGGGCAGGTCGATCCACTTCTGGCCGTGCCAGTCGGTGACCAGTGCGTCGAGGGCGAGCACGTGCTCGTGGAACAGCTCGGCGGCCGGCGCACCGGCCGCCACGGCCGCGATCCGCAGCACGCGGCGGCGTACGGCGTCCGGCTCCGCGGCGAGGCCGGCGACGGGCAGCGCGCCGTCGGCGTCGGCGAGCCGGAGGTGCGCGGCCTCGGCGAGGTCGTCGAGCAGGTCCATGTCGCTGCGCAGCTGGTCGGCGGTGCGGGCCAGGGTCGCGGCGACCCCGGGGCCGAGCTGCTCCTCCAGCATCGGGAGCACGGCGTGCCGCACGCGGACCCGTGTGTACGCCGGGTCGCTGTTGTGCGGGTCCTCCCAGAACTCGATGCCCTCGACCTGGCAGGCGGTGACGGTGTCGGTGCGGGCCACGTCGAGCAGCGGGCGCCGGTAGCGGTCGAAGGCGCGCCGCATCCCCGCCAGGGAGCGACCGCCCGACCCGCGGGTCAGGCCGAGCAGCACGGTCTCGGCCTGGTCGTCGCGGGTGTGGCCGAGCAGGACGGCCGGGGCGTCGAAATGCCGGGCCATCTCCTCCAGGACGGCGTACCGCGCGCGCCGCGCCGCCGCCTCCGGGCCGATGCCGGCCTCGTCCACGCGCACCCGCGCGGCGACGGTCTCGTCCACCCCCAGGCCGGCCATCTGCTCGACGACCCGCGCGGCGTGGGCGTCCGAGCCCGCCTGCAGCCCGTGGTCGACGGTCGCCCCGACGACGCGGAGGCCCGGTCGGCCGGCCTCGGCCACGGTGGCGGCGAGCAGGGCGAGGGAGTCCGCGCCGCCGGAGCAGGCCACCAGCACGGTCCGGCCCGGGTCGAGGTCGGCGAGCGCGCGCCGTACGCCTCGGCGGACGGCGGCGACCGAGGGGTGCAGCGTCATCCGGGTCCCCGGCGAGTCACAGGACCCGGGCGATCCAGGCCTCGGGGTCCGCGATCTCGACGGTGCTGGGCAGGTGCTCGGGGCGCTCCCAGACCGCGTTGAACTCGCTCATCCCGACCTTGCCGACGACGCCGCGGACGAAGTTGGCGCCGTTGCGGTACTGCGCCATCTTGGCCTCGAGCCCGAGCAGCCGGCGCAGCAGCCGGTCCAGCGTGCCGACGCCGCCGCGGCGCTCGTTGAAGCGCGAGCGGATAGCGGCGACGCTCGGGATGACCTGGGGACCGACCCCGTCCATCACCACGTCGGCGTGGCCCTCCAGCAGCGACATCACGCCGGTCACCCGGTCGATGATGGCGCGCTGCTCGGGTGACCCGAGCGCCTCCATCAGGCTGCCGCCGGTGCCGTTGCGCAGCGCCTCGACGACGCGCTGGAAGCCGTCCTCGAGGGCCGGGCCGGAGTCGACCGTCTCGGCGATCGCGCGGATCTCGGAGAACAGGTGGTCGCGCATCCAGGGCACGGCGGTGAACTGGACCCGGTGGGTCTCCTCGTGCAGGCACACCCAGAGCCGGAAGTCGGTCGGGTCGACGTCGAGCTCGCGCTCGACGTGCACGATGTTGGGGGCGACCAGCAGCAGCCGACCGTGCGGGTCGTGGAAGGGGTCGAACTGTCCGAGGACCTTGCCGCCGAGGAAGCCGAGCAGTCCGCCGACCTCCAGCCCGGTCACCCGGGACCCGAACGCGAGCGCCAGTCCGGACGGCGGCTTCGTGTCGGTCAGCTTGTCGACGAGCGGCGAGAGGACCGTGCGGAAACCGTCCGCGTTCGCCTGGATCCAGCCGGGCCGGTCGACGACGAGCACCGGTGCGGTGCCGTCGGGGGCGTCGAGGCCGGTGAACTCGCGCACCAGGCCGGTCGAGCGGGACGCGTCCGCCCGCAGCTCCGCGACGGTCGCCGCCGCCTGCTCCCGGGTGATCACGGGACCCTCGCCGGCGATCCGGGAGCCGATCTTCACGGCCAGGTCCCAGTCCACCATCTCCCGCGTCATGGCTCGACCGTACCCGCGCACTCACAGGCGGCCAGGGCGGATGCGGCGGCGTCGAGGTCCGCCCGGGCGTCGAGGGTGTCGGCGAGCGCGACCTCGTCGGTCATCAGCACGAACAGCATCGGCGTCCCGCCGACGGTCGTCACGACGCCGGCCAGGCTGCTGACCCCGGTGAGCGTGCCGGTCTTGGCGCGGACACGGCCGCGCCCCTCGGCGGGGCCGTTCGCGAACCGCGAGGTCAGCGACCCCGTGAAGCCGGCGACGGGCAGGCCGGTCAGCACCGGGCGCAGGGCGGGCGCCCCGGTCGCGGCCTGGCGCAGCACGCCGAGCAGGGTGGCGGGCGGGATCAGGTTCTTGCGCGACAGGCCGCTGCCGTCGCGGAGCCGCACCCGCTGGGTCGGTACGCCGAGCCGGTCCAGCACCGCGAGGACCGCCCGGGTCCCCTCGGCCGAGCTGCCCGCTGCTCCCGTCGCCAGCGCGAGGTGGCGCATCAGCACCTCGGTCGCCTCGTTATCGCTGACCAGCAGGGCGTGCTCGACGAGCTGGGACACGGGCGCGGAGCGGACCTCGGCGACCTGCTCGGCCGTCGCGCCGGCGGTCCGGGGCGCCGGTCGGCCGGCGACCGCGACCCCGGCCCTCGCCAGCTCGCGGGCGAAGATCTCCGCGGCCGCCCGCGGCGGGTCGGCGACCCGGCCGGTCCCCTCCTCGGGGCGGCCCTGGTCGGCCCACAGGGCCGAGATCGGAGCGACCACCCCGTCGGGCAGGTAGGAGTCGGGCCAGGACGGGTTCACCGCCGGACCGGTGAACAGCGAGTCGTCGTACCGCAGTCGGACGCTCGTCACGCCGGCCGCCAGCAGCGACTCGGCGGTCTGCCGGGCGAGCGTCGTGAGGTCCGCGCGGGCCGGCCAGGCCGCGGGCTCGCCGGCCTCGCGGTCGGCGTCGGGCGGCGCGCTCGCCAGCAGCGGGTCCCCGCCGCCGACCAGGACGACCCGCCGGCCCTCGCGGACCACCCGGGTGGCGTACGTCGTCGCCGGGTCGATGGTCGCGAGCGTGGCGAGCGCGGTCAGCAGCTTCGTGGTCGACGCAGGCACCGCCGTACCCCGGCCGAAGGTGTACGTCGGCCCGCCCGACAGTCCGCTGACGGCGGCCAGGACGTGGTCGCCCAGGTCGTCGTCGCGCAGGTACGGCGCCAGCGCGGCCCGGACCGCGGCCTTGTCGATCGTGGCGTCGACCCCGAGCGGCGCGGCCAGCGGTGCCGGGTCGGTGACCGGCGGCAGGTCCAGGCCCGGGGGCGGCGCGACGGTCGTGGGGTCGACCGGTCCGGCCGGGTCGCGCGGGAACCAGCGGTCGGCCAGGTCGTAGCGGTAGGTCGCCACCACCCCGGCCGTGAGCGCGAGCACGACCAGCAGCGCGAGCCAGGTCCGGAAGCGACCCTCCTCGCCCGTCCCGCGGCACGCCCGCCCGTGGCGTCCGTCACGTCGGTGCACCCGATCCCCTCTCCGCTACGCATCCGCGGCCATTGTGGGGGAGACTGCCCGGATACTGACGAGAGGGCCTCTGGACGGTGGCCCGCAGACGGCGGAGGAACACGTGCTGGAGTTCGACGTACTGGTGGAGATCCCCAAGGGTGAGCGCAACAAGTACGAGGTCGACCACGAGTCAGGCAGGCTCCGCCTCGACCGGACCCTGTTCACCTCCACGCAGTACCCGGCCGACTACGGCTACATCGAGGACACCCTCGGCATGGACGGCGACCCGCTGGACGCGCTGGTGCTGCTCCAGCAGCCGACCTTCCCGGGCTGCCTGATCAAGTGCCGCGCGATCGGCATGTTCCGGATGACCGACGAGGCCGGCGGCGACGACAAGGTCCTGTGCGTCCCCGCGACCGACCCGCGCCTGGAGCACCTGCGCGACATCAGCCACGTCTCCAAGTTCGACCGCCTGGAGATCCAGCACTTCTTCGAGGTCTACAAGGACCTCGAGCCCGGCAAGTCCGTCGAGGGCGCCGAGTGGGTCGGCCGCTCCGAGGCCGAGGACGAGGTGCGGGCGTCGTTCCAGCGCTTCAAGGACAACCCCGGCTCGGTGCACTGACGCCGAGCCGTCACTTTCTCGGCGTTTCTGGCGGCGTGTCGTCGCAGCATCGACGGGTCGATCCGCGGCCGGACGACGGGCTCCGCGGGCCGACCCGTCAATCGTCGTACGACACGCCGCGAAAAGCGCCGATTGATTGACGGGACGCGGTGCCCGCTCAGCCCAGCAGGTCGCGAGAGCGGAGCATCTCGGACGGTACGGCGAACGCGTCGACCAGGTCGGCGGCGAGCGGGCGGACCTTGCGGCACAGGCTGCCGATCTCGCGGCTGATCGCCTTGGAGCGGGCCACCGAGAGCCGGCCGTGCTCCATGAACCAGGCCCGGTCGGCCTCGATGGTGCTCAGCGCGTGCAGGTCGCACAGCAGCCGGAGCGCGACCTTGTTGTCGCCGTCGGGCAGGGCCTCCACCTTGGCGACCATGGCCTCCAGCACCAGCCGCTCCACGTGGGCGCGGGCCGCGGCGATGACGTGGTCCTGGACCCGGGAGAACACCGCGCCCGGGTTGTCGCCGTGGTCGACGCCCCGCTTCAGGCGCCGCGCGACGCCCGACAGCATGTGCTCCTCGCGGAAGCGCAGCATCGCCAGCTGGTAGTCGCTGTCGAGCAGGCCCGCCTCCTGGTCCCACTGGTCGCCGCCGGGCAGGACGTCCTTGATCCGCTCCAGCAGCTTGTGGACGGCGGTCTTCTCGATCACTGTCTCGACCGCGAGGCCGGTGACGAAGCGGACCATGCCGAGCTGGTCGAGGTCCTCGAAGTCGCTGGCGTAGTCGGTCAGCAGACCCTTCGCCACGAGCTGCAGCAGCACGTGGTTGTCGCCCTCGAAGGTCGTGAACACGTCGGTGTCGGCCTTCAGCGCGGCGAACCGGTTCTCCGCGAGGTAGCCCGCTCCCCCGCACGCCTCGCGACACTCCTGGATGGTGCGGGTCGCGTGCCAGGTGCCGAGCGCCTTGGTGCCCGCGGCCCGCGACTCCAGCTCGCGCTTCGCGTGCTCGGCGGTCTCGATACCGGACGTGACGTCGTGCAGCTGGGCCGCCACGACCTCCTGCGCAAAGTGCAGCGCGTAGGTGTGCGCGATCAGCGGCAGCAGCCGCCGCTGGTGCATCCCGTAGTCGAGGAGCAGCTCCTCCTCGTCCTCGCTGGTGGCCTCGAACTGGCGCCGGCGCAGGGCGTACCTCGTGGCGATGGTGAGCGCGACCTTCGCGGCGTTGATGCCGGCGCCGCCGACGCAGACCCGGCCCTGCACGAGGGTGCCGAGCATGGTGAAGAAGCGCCGGTTGGGGTTCTCGATCGGGCTCTCGTAGACCCCCTCCGGGCTCACGTCGGCGAACCGGTTGAGCAGCGCGGTGCGCGGCACCCGGACGTCGTCGAACCAGATCCGGCCGTTGTCGACGCCGTTCAGCCCCATCTTCAGGCCGTCGTCCTCGATGCGTACGCCGGGGAGCGTGGCGCCGTCCCGGTCGCGGATCGGTACGACGAACGCGTGGACGCCCTCGGACCGCCCACCCACCTCCAGCTGCGCGAACACGACGGCCAGCTCGGCGTGCCGGGCGGCGTTGCCGATGTAGTCCTTGCGCGCGTCCTCGCGGGTGGTGCGGACGACGAACTCCTGCGTGGCGGCGTCGTACGTCGCCACGGTGCCGAGCGCCTGGACGTTGGACCCGTGCCCCGACTCGGTCATCGCGAAGCAGCCCATCAACCGCCCGGTGACCAGGTTGGCGAGGTAGGCGTCGTGGTGCTCCTTGCTGCCGAGCTGCAGGATCGCCCCGCCGAAGAGCCCGAACTGCACGCCGACCTTCACCAGGACCGACAGGTCGCCGTACGCCAGGGTCTCGAAGGCCGCGACCGACGCGCCGATGTCGCCGCCCCCGCCGTACTCCTCGGGGAAGCCCATGCCGGTCTGGCCGGTGGCCGCCATCTCGAGGACGACGTCCTTGACGCGCTCGCGGAACTCGTCGCGGGTCATCGTCTCGGCGTCCTCGAGGATGCCGGCGTACTCCGCCAGGTTGGTGCGCACCAGGTCGCGGACCTCGGCGTACTGCCCGTCGAGCAGCGCGGTCAGGGCGGGTACGTCGATCGCCGGCTGGTGGTGGCCGGCGCGCTCCTCGACCTCGGCGTCGGTGTCCTGCTGGGGCGTCGCGGCCGGGGCCGTCGTGGGCACGTCCTCGGCGGAGGACGGGGGCACGGTGTCGGTCGACATGCACCCACGTTACCCACGGGTCACGACGGTCAGACGTGGCGTGGATCCCGGTCTGGACCGTCGCCGGATCGGGCTACGGGCGGGCGAAGAAGCCCGGCGGGATCCAGTAGTACATGGACTCCTCGGTCACCGGCTTGCCGGTGCGCGGGGCGTGGATGATCTTCCCGTTCCCGGCGTAGAGGGCGACGTGGTAGATCGACGAGGGGCTGCTCGAGGAGCCCCAGAAGACCAGGTCGCCCGGTCGGAGGTCGGAGGAGCGGATCGGCGTGGACTGCTCGTACTGCGCCACCGAGTAGTGCGGCAGGCTCTTGCCGGCCGCGGCCCAGGCGCCGGCGGTCAGGCCGGAGCAGTCCCAGGCCGAGGGGCCGGAGGCGCCCCAGCGATAGGGGTCGCCGAGCTGGGCGCGGGCGAAGGCGAGGACGGCGGGTACGCCGGCGCCCGGTGCGGGCGGAGCCTCGTCCGGGACGGCCTGCTTGTGCTGGCCGGAGCTCGTGTCGTCGTCGCCCTGGTCCGCGTCCTGCTCGTCCTGCTCGTCCTGCTCCGCCTGCTCGGCCGCATCCGCCGCCGCCTGCTGTGCGGCAGCCTCGGCAGCGGCCTCGGCGGCAGCCTGCCGGGCCTGGCGACGGGCCTCGCGCTCGGCGGCGGCAGCGGCGGCCTGCCGCGCCCGCTCCTCCAGCCCGGCCTGGCGGCGCTCGGCGAGCGCGACGCTGATGTCCTGGAGCCGGGCGAGGTCGGCGATCAGCCTCGTCTTCTCCGCCGCGACGGCGGCCGCCTCGGCGTTCGCGCTGTCGGCAGCGGCGGTCGCGGCGTCCCGGGCGGCGAGCGCCTCGTCGGCGGCCGCGTCCGCGGTGTCCTGCGCGTCCTCGGCACGGTCCGCGGCGGTCGTCGCGACCACGGTCGCGGCCCGGAGCTCGTCGTACCGCTGGTCGAGTGCGGCCTGGCCCGAGCGGAGGGTGCTGGCGGTCTGCAGCATCGAGCTGAGCCCGTCGGCCTCGGTGATCGCCTGGAGGGCGGCGAGCTGGGGGGTGTCCTGGTACGACGCGACCATCAGGTCGGCGTAGTCGCGACGCATGCCCTCCTGGTCGGCGGCCGCCGTACCGGCCGCGGTCCGGGCCTTCTCCGCGGCCCGCCGTGCCTCGTCGGCCCGCCAGCGCGCCCCGTTGTAGGCCTCGGCCGCCTGTGCCGCCTGCATCGAGGCGGCCTCCAGGCGGGCATTGGCCAGCGCGAGCCGCGCGCGGACCTCGTCGACGGTGCTCGCCGCCGCGACCGCCGCCCCCTGGGCCTGCTCGACCTCCTGCCGCGTAGGCACGTCGTCGGTCTCGTCGGCCGCCGCCACGCCGAGCCCGGCCGCACCGCTGAGCAGCGCCGTCGCCACGGTGATCCCCGCTGCGGTCCGGATTCTGCGCACGGTGGGTCCCTCTCTGCGGCGGTCAGGTCGTGGAAGGGCCCCAGGGGTGTGCAGGTGTCTCCGCTCGCCACCTGGGGCCGACCGTCACGCTAGTGAACTTTCGTCACATTCGCCACAATTTCCCCAACTTTCTCAGAATTCACGGCGTGTCGGCTTGAAAATTACACCCGTGTAGTTCGCGGGATTTCTGCGTGCGGGCGCGCTCGACGGCCGCGATTGCGGCCGTAGGACAGGGAATGTCCGCGCCGGGACGTCCGGCGGCTGCAATTGCGGCCGTAGGGCGCGTGCCGTCAGGCGCGGCCGAGCCTCGCCCCGCCCGACCAGCGCAATTGCGGCCGTCGGGCACGGGATCGGTGCCCCGACCTGCCCTACGGCTGCAATTGCGGCCGTCGGGCACGCCGAGGACTCAGTCGCGCCCGACGGGTACGGCGGAGGTGGTCGTCGTGGGGTGCGAGGAGAGCCCGCCGCGTTCGAACTTCTGGCCGGTCGCGAGACCCGCGACGTAGAAGGAGACCAGGGCGATCAGGATGCCGGCGACGTCGTCGGCGATGTAGTGCCAGCCGAAGTACAGGGTGGCGACGACCGTCAGGCCGAAGTTGATCCAGAACAGGATGCGCAGCACCCGGCTCTGGACGGTGAACTGCACCATCAGCGCCCACAGCAGCGAGATGCCGGTGTGCAGGCTGGCGAAGCCGGCGACGGTCTGAGCCTGGCCGTCGCCCCACAGGACGCCCTGCCGGGCGTTGACCAGGGAGTTCATCAGGTCGGTCGTGCCGGTGTGCGCGAGGTCGTCGTACAGCCAGTAGTACTCGAGGCCGGGGCCGAGGGTCGGGAGGGCGTAGTACGAGATCGTGCCGAGGGTCCACGCCAGGCCCTGGGCGGTGACGAACCACCAGCCGTACGACAGGTTGCGCGACCACACCAGCCACACCGTCACGAGGATCGCGACCATGGGGATGAACAGCAGGTAGAAGCTGGAGAGCAGGTGCGCGACCACGGTCGTGCCGAGCAGGTCGTGGATGACCGGGCCGGGCTCGTGGCCGAAGAACAGCACCCGGTCGAGCATGTGCAGCTCGCGGTCGTACATCCGGTCGCTGACCAGCGGCAGGAACGACTTGAGGTTCCGATAGCAGACGTAGATGACGTAGAAGCAGACGATCCCGAGCATCACCAGCAGCACGCGCTCGCGGTTCCAGTGCGTCCGCAGCCGCTCGCGCATGATCCCGGGCATGGCCCGCACGCGCAGCTTCGAGAGCCACAGCGCCCGCGGCACCAGGTCGAGGGCGAGCGCGCCGAAGCACAGGATCGGCAGCCGCAGCCACGACGGGCCGAGGAAGCTGCCCTCGGGGTCGATCAGGGGCCGACCGATGGCGACCGCCGTGATCACCGCCCACGCGCCGATCACCACCGCCGTCACCACAAGCAGGGAATAGGCGCGGCGATACACGAGGGTCAGTGTAAGGACTGATCCTCCGCCACGCCCGTGGGGATGACCGCGAGCCTGGTCACGTCGACGTCCAGCCGGACCCGTTCGCCCGGTCCGGGATGGCGGTCGAGGCTCGCCACGGCGTCCGCCTCTCCCACGCCGTCGACGTCCACGACGAGGCGCACCTGCTCGGGGGTGGCCCGCGCGGAGCGCACCGTGGCGGCGAGCCTGCCGTCCGCAGCGACACTCAGCGCGGACCGCCGTACGGCGACCGACGCGGCGGGCGGCCGGCCGGCGGCGGCGAGTACGGCGCCGGCGGCCGGACCCACCAGCACCCGCGCGTAACCCAGGAACAGCGCGGTCGCCGGGTCGGCCGGGGCCCGCCAGACGGCGGCGATGTCGCCCTCCTGCACGAGGACGCCGTCGCGCAGCACGGCCAGCCGGTCGGCCACGGTGAACGCCTCGTCGTGGTCGTGCGTGACCATCAGCGCCGTCGTGCCGGCGGCCCGCAGGATCCGGTGCAGGTCACCCGCGAGCCGCTCGCGCAGCCCGGCGTCGAGGGCCGAGAGCGGCTCGTCGAGGAGCAGCAGCCGCGGCTCGACGGCGAGCGCCCGGGCGAGCGCCACCCGCTGCCGCTCGCCGCCGGAGAGCGTGGCGGGCAGCCGGTCGGCGTACCCGGTGAGACCGACGAGCTCCAGGAGCTCGCCGACCCGCGCGTCGATGCCGCGGGCGCGGCGCAGCCGCAGGGCGTACCCGATGTTGCGGCCGACGGTGAGATGGTTGAAGAGCTGGCCGTCCTGGAACATCAGCGCGAAGCCGCGCTTGTGCGTCGGGACCCGGGCGAGGTCCTGCCCGTCCCAGCTGATCCGGCCGCCGCTCGCCGGCTCCAGCCCGGCGACCGCGCGCAGCAGCGTCGACTTGCCGCTGCCGGAGGGGCCGAGGACGGCGAGCACCCCGCCGTCGGGGAGGTCGAGGGTGACGTCGCGGACGACGGGCACGCCGTCGTACGCGACGGAGACGCCGGCCAGGGACAGCATCAGAAGGCTCCTACCGAGGGGACGCGGAGCCGCTCGACGAGCAGCATCACGAGGGCGGTGGCGGCCGCGAGGACGACGGAGGCGGCGAGCGCCATCCCGTAGTTCATCGCGCCCGGGTGGCCGATCAGCCGGAAGATCACGACCGGCACCGTGGGCTGGTCGTCGCGGGCCAGGAACGACGTCGCGCCGAACTCGCCCAGCGACACCGCGAAGGCGAACCCGGCGGCGGCCAGCAGCGGCTTCCACACGACCGGGAGGTCCACGGTGAGGACGGTACGCAGCGGCCCCGCGCCGAGCGAGGCGGCGGCCTGGCGCTGCCGGTCGTCGATGCCGTGCAGCACCGGCGCCAGGGTGCGGATCACCAGCGGGAGGGCCACCAGCGCCTGGGCGATCGGCACCAGCAGCGGGGAGTCGCGCAGGTCGAGCGGCGGCGAGTCCAGGGTGATCAGGAAGCCGAAGCCCACCGTCACCGCGGACACCCCGAGCGGCAGCATGAAGAACCCGTCGAGCGCCGAGCGCACCCGCCGCTCGGCCCGCGTGCGCGAGCGCCGGGTCACGACCGTGGCCACGAGCACGCCCATGAGCAGCGACATCCAGGTCGCGTCCACGGCGGTGCGCAGCGAGAAGCCGAGCGCCTCGGTGACCGGCACGAGCAGCGCCTGCTGGTCGCCGGTGGAGCCCAGCGCCCGGTAGTTGCCGAGGCTCCACGCACCGTCCACCTGCAACGACCCGGCGACCAGGGTCAGCACCGGCAGCCCGACGAAGAGCAGTACGACGCCGGTCGCGAGCAGCACGGGCACGTCACCCGGGCGCGGCCGCCGCGGCCGGGCGAGCACCCGCGAGACCCCCGGGTCGGGCACCGCCCGGAGCCGACCGGAGATCACCAGCAGCACGCTCACCACGACCAGCTGCAGGATCGACAGCGCCGCGGCGGCCTGCAGGTCGAGCAGGTTGGTCGTGAGCAGGTAGATCTCGGTCTCGACGGTCGAGTAGCGCAGCCCGCCCAGGGTCAGCACCACCCCGAAGCCGGCGGCGCAGAACAGGAAGACCACGCTCGCCGCCGACACGATCGCGGGTCGCAGAGCCGGCAGCGTGACGGTCCGGAACACCTGGACCGGCCCGGCCCCGAGCGCGGCCGCCGCCTCGGCCGGGCGCACGTCCAGCGACTCCCAGGCCGACCCGACCACGCGGATCACCACCGACACGTTGAAGAACGCCAGACCGAGCACGATCGCCACCGGCGTACCGTCCAGGCCGAGGAAACCGAGCGGACCCGACTCCCCCAGCAGCTGCTTGAACGCCACCCCGACCACCACGGTCGGCAGCACGAACGGCACCAGCAGCGCGGCCCGGATCACCCGGCGCAGCGGGAACGCCAGGCGGTGCAACGCGTACGCCGCCGGCAGGCCGAGCGCCACCGACACCAGGGTCGCGGCCCCGGCCGACCAGGCGGTGAACCACAGCACCCGGTGCACCCGCGGCCGGGTCAGCACCTCCGCGACCGCTCCCGGGTCGAAGGTGCCGTCCGGCCACAGGCCGCGGGCCAACATGCCGCTGACCGGCAGCACGAAGAACACCCCGAGCACCAGCACCGGCCCGAGGGCCAGTGCCAGGAGCGCCGCGGTGCGCCTCATCGGCTGGTGATGTCGCTCCACTCCCGCAGCCAGGCGTCGCGGTTCGCGCTGATCTCGGCGGGATCGACCTCGTACGGCGTCTCCGGCTGCTGCGCGAACCGCGCCCAGTCGGCCGGCAGCTCGACGGCCGAGGAGACGGGGAAGACGTACATGCTGTCGGGCAGTGCCGCCTGGACCTCGTCGCTCAGCAGCCAGTCGACGACCTGCTCGGCGCCGTCGGGGTTCTCGGCGCCGGCCAGCACGCCGGCGTACTCGACCTGGCGGAAGCAGGTGTCGAGCAGCGCGCTCGTGGTCGTGCCGCCCTCGCCGTCGACGGTGAAGGCGGGCGAGGAGTCGTACGAGACGACGATCGGCCGGTCGCCCTCGCCGCCGCCCTGGGTGAAGTCGACCTGGTAGGCGTCCGACCAGCCGTCGGTCAGCTTGGCGCCGTTGTCCATCAGGTCGCCCCAGTAGTCGGCCCAGTCGTCGCCGTACTCGGCGATGGTGGCCAGCAGGAACGCCATGCCGGGCGAGCTGGTGGTGGCGCCGGGGACGACGAACAGGTCGCGGTAGGCGGGCTTCGCCAGGTCGGCGAGGCTGGTCGGCGGAGCGAGCTTCTCCTGCGCGAACCAGGTGTCGTCGATGTTGACGCACACGCTCGCCGCGTCGACCGGCGTGAGGACGTCGGCCCCCTCGCCGGGGAGCGCGAAGGCCTCGGCCCCCTCGGGAAGGGTCGGGGCGTACGGCGCGAACACCCCCTCGTCGACCGCGCGCGAGGCGAAGGTGTTGTCGACGCCGAACGCGACGTCGCCCGTCGGGTTGTCCTTGGTCAGGACCAGCTTGTTGGTGAGCGTGCCCGCGTCGCCCGCCGCACGCTGGGTCAGGCGCAGGCCGGTGTCGGCCTCGAAGGCCTCGACGAGCTCGTCGGGCAGGGCGAACGACTCGTGCGTGACCAGCACGACCTCGGTCGGCGTACCGCCGTCGCCGCCGCTGGCCTCCTCGCTCTCACCTCCACCCAGCGAGCAGGACGCGAGCAGCAGCGTGCTCGCGGTGGTGAGCGCGACCGCCTGGGCGCGCGCACGGATGCACTTCATTCCGGACTCCCTTCGCCGGTGCTAACCGGAGCAGGTTCGAGGGTCTGCGGCTCTTCCGCACTCTCAGCACGCTCGCGCGTGCTCCCCTGTCGTGTGGGGCCAGGCTACGCCCTGGCTGGCGGGGGTCGGTCTCGGGGGTTGCTGCTTCATCACGGTATGCAGGGCGGGCTCGGGGCGTCAGCGCAACAGCAGCTTGTCGATCAGTTCTGAGGGGCGAGCGTAGCCATGTCGTTTGCGTGGGCGGTCGTTGAGTTCGTGGGCGACCCAGGCGAGGTCTTGGCTGCTG
>NZ_DATJTA010000093.1:0-90879 GCF_035503875.1 Nocardioides sp. | reverse complement strand
CGGCGCGAGTTCGCGCCGGGTCGGCAGCAAACTCACGCCGGGTCGGCGATTTCGGGGTCAGTCGAGGGCGCGGCCCCAGGACTCCAGGATCCGGGCGAGGGTTTCGCGGTCGTCGGCGGGGAGCAGGCCGACCAACCGGTGCTCGTTGGCGATGTGCGCCTCGAACGCTCGGTCCATCAGCGCCCGGCCGGCGGGGGTCAGGGCGATCACGCGGCCGCGGCCGTCCTGGTCACTGACCCGCCGGGTCACCCAGCCCTGCTGTACGCAGCGGTCGACGCGCTTGGTGATCGCCCCGGAGGTGACCATGGTGCCGGCGGCCAGCGCCCCCGGCGTCAGCTCGTACGGCGCCCCGGACCGCCGCAGCGTCGCCATGACGTCGAACTCCCCCTCGCCGAGGCCGAACTCGCCGTACACCGCGACCAGTTCCTCGGTCAGCCGGGCGCCGAGACGGTGCAGCCGCCCGATCACGGCGAGCGGTGAGACGTCGAGCTCGGGGCGCTCGTCGCCCCACTGCGCCATCACCACGGCGACGTGGTCGGGTGCGTCCTCGGGGTTCGTCGTCACGATGCGGAATATATCTGACGGGGAAACTATTATGCTTTCCATGGAAACGAATTGGCGCATCCTCGCCACGACGGCGATCGCGCCGATCGCGTGGGGCTCGGGCTACTACGTGACCGAGACGTTCCTCCCGCCCGACCGCCCGCTGTTCGGGGCGATGGTGCGAGCGCTGCCGTTCGGGCTGCTGCTGCTCGCCTTCCGCCCGCGGCTGCCCACCGGCGACTGGTGGTGGAAGGCCGCCGTCCTGGGGATCCTCAACGTCGGGGCGTTCTTCGTGCTGATCTTCGTGGCGGCGTACCGGCTCCCGGGCGGGATGGCCGCCACGCTGACCGCCACCTCGCCGATCGCGATCATGCTGCTCGCCTGGCTGCTGGTGCGCGAGCGACCCCACGTCGCCTCGCTCGCGGGTGCCGTGACCGGCGCCGCCGGCGTCGCACTGCTGGTGCTCCGGTCCGGGTTCGCCGCCGACCCGGTCGGCGTGGCCGCCTCGCTCGGCGCGGTCGCGATGTCGTCGCTGGGCTACGTGCTGATCAAGCGCTGGCGTGCTCCGGTCGACCTGCTCACCCTCACCGCGTGGCAGCTGGTCGCGGGCGGCCTCGTCCTGCTCCCGATCGCCCTGGTCGTCGAGGGCGCACCGCCGCCGATCGACGCCCGCGCCGTCGGCGGCTTCCTGTTCCTCGGCCTGGTCGCCACGCTGCTGGCGAACGTCATGTGGTTCCGCGGGCTCCGTGACCTCCCTGCCGCCGCGGTCTCGCTGGTCGGCCTGCTCAACCCGGTCGCGGGCACCGTCCTCGGTGTCGCGCTCGCCGGGGAGGCCTTCGGCGCGGCTCAGGCCGCGGGCATGTCCCTGGTCCTGCTGGGCGTCGTCGCGGGCCAGCCCGCCGTGCTCGCCGCCGTACGCCGCCGCCGTCGTGCGGACGACGTGCCGGAACCCGCAGACACCGAGGAGCTCGTGCGCGTGGCCGCGTGAGGCCGATCAGCCGATCGTCACCGTCACGACGTTGGAGACCTTGCCGCTGTCGGTGTCGCGCATCCGGAACTTGTTCTCGCCGAGCTGGCCGGTTTGGACGTACGTCGAGAACGACTCGCCGCTCACCGACGCGGTGACCGGGAACTCGACCCAGTCGTCGCCCGCCAGCCGCTCGACCTGCAGGATGGCGCCCTCACCGCCGGGGTAGACGCCCGCCAGGTCGACGTTCTGCATGGGTCCGACCTCGGGCTGGCCGAGGGTGAGGACGATCTCGTCGTCGGGGCTCTCGGACTCCGTCGGGCTCTCCTCCCGCGTCGGCTCGTCGCCGGGCGCGAGCGTGAACGCGGGGTCCTTCGAGTCGGGCGTCTTCGACGGCGTCGGCAGGTAGAGCGACTCGGCCGAGGTGCTCTCCGCGGACCCGCCGTCCTCGCCGAGACCGAGCACCTGGGTGGCCGCGAGCGCGCCACCACCGAGGACCAGGCCGACGACCACCGCCACGCCCACCAACGCGACCAGACCCGTCAGGACGGGACGGTCCTCTCCATCGGCCACGTGCGGTCACTCCCGGGTCGTCGTGCGGTCGGCGTACGCGGCCATTGTCCGGTACGCACCACGGCGGACCAAGCCGGGCTACCGCGCCTCGAGGACCACCACGGGGATCTCGCGGTCGGTCCAGGCGGCGTACTTCTCGAAGTCGGCGTAGAGGTCGACCAGCCGCGGCCACAGTGCGGCCCGCTCCTCGGGCTCGGCGGTGCGCGCACGGACCGCGCGGCTCTCGCCGGGCAGGTGGACGATGGTGTCGGGCGCGGCGAGGAGGTTGGCGTACCACTGCGGGTTCTTCGGCAGTCCGCCCTGCGAGGCCACGACGACCAGGTCGCCGCCGTCGCGGAGGTAGAGCAGCGGCGTCGTGAACCGGGCGCCGGACTTGCGGCCGACGTGGTCGAGCAGCAGCGTCGGGACCGGCTTCTTCCACCCGGCGCCGACGCGCCACTTGTTGCCGATCCGGCCGTTGGTGGCCCGGAAGACCGCGACCTGGACCTTAGCCATGTACTTGATGACCGTGACGGTCCAGGGCGAGTCCAGCCCGTCGGGGCGCTGCTCGGGAAGCCCCACTAGATCGTTCGCTTCCAGACGATCTCCTCGTGGAGCTGCCGGCTGCGCCAGCCGTCGGGGGTCCGCACCATCGTGTGGTGGTAGATCCCGCCGAACTCGGCCACCTTGCCACCGGCGTCCGGCCCACTGAGCGGCATGGGGTTGTGGAAGTAGGCGTCCACCGTGGCCTCGTCGCCGTCGAGCGCGATGTCGACCTGCGCGAGCGAGTGCAGCCGCTTCGGGAAGAAGATCGGCAGCACCTCCGCCAGCCACGGCTTGACCTCGGCGTACGACGCCGCGATGCCGCCGGACTCGGTGTAGTCGATCGCCGCGTCGGGCGTGAACACGGTGTCGAGGCCGTCCCAGTCATCGGTATCGATCGCGCGCGTGTAGCGGATCAGTACTTGGGTGATCTCGAGCCTGTCGCTGATCTCCTGGAGGTCCACGGTCGGAACTCTGGCAGATAACTGAAACACGTTCTAGTGTTCGGGACATGCGATTCACCTACGCCGAGGCGATGACCCAGGCGAAGTTCTACGCCCCGCTGGCCCAGGCCGCCGAAGCTGCCGGCTACACGAGCATGACCGTGGCCGACAGCCTCATCTACCCGGAGACCTCCGACTCGAAGTACCCCTACACCGATACCGGTGACCGGGAGTTCCTCGACGGCAAGGAGTTCATCGAGGCGATGGTGCTGTGCGCGCACCTCTTCGCGGTCACCTCGACGCTGCGCCTGACGCCGTTCGTGCTGAAGCTCCCCGTCCGGCCGCCGGTCCTGGTCGCCAAGCAGGCCTCCTCGCTGGCGTACCTCTCCGACAACCGGCTCGGCCTCGGCGTCGGCATCTCGCCGTGGCCCGAGGACTTCGCGAACCTCGGCGTCGACTGGGCGCGCCGCGGCAAGCGGATGGACGAGTGCATGGACATCCTGCGCGGTCTCACGACCGGCGAGTTCTTCTCGTACGACGGCGAGTTCTACCAGGTCGACTCGCTCAAGCAGTGCCCCGGCGCGACCGAGAAGATCCCGCTGCTCGTCGGCGGTCACGTCGACGCCGCGCTGCGCCGCGCGGTCCTCAAGGGCGACGGCTGGATGCACGCCGGCGGCGACGGCGAGGAGCTCGACCGGCTGCTGAAGCGGCTCGCCGAGATCCGCGCCGAGGAGGGCGACACCCGCGACGACTTCGAGGTGCATGTCATCTCGTACGACGCCTACACCCTCGACGGCATCAAGCGCCTGGAGGACAAGGGCGTCACCGACTGCATCGTCGGCTTCCGGGTGCCCTACATCAAGGGCCCCGACACCGAGCCGCTGGAGACCAAGATCAAGCACCTCGAGCAGTACGCCGAGAACATCATCAGCAAGGTCGGTGGTTGAGGTGCGAGGCGGCATCGATCGAGGCCGACTCTCGGCACGACGGGTTTCGAGGCTCAGGCCTTCGTCCTTCGCACCTCAACCAGCGTCGACAGCGCTGGTTGAGGTGCGAGGCGCGCCAGCGCCGAGCCTCGAAACCCCCGCAGCCCGAGAAGCAGCCTCGACCAGCGTCGAGCCGACGGGAGATGTCGCATGAGTGAGTCGCTGAACCTGACCAAGCCGCTGCAGGACGCGATCGCGGAGGCGGAGGAGCTGATCGCCAACGCGTCGTTCATCCGGACCGAGGCGGACCGGCTGGAGGGCTACGACTACCTGGCGGGGCGGATCCGGATGGCCATGCAGATGGCCTTCGACTACGACCTCGACCGGCCGATCTTCATCAACCCGACGCACCAGTTCTCCCGGCAGGGCCTCGACAACCCGGACGCGGTCTACTTCAACGCCTACCTCCGCGAGGGAGTCGAGTACGTCGTCCGCGGTCGCCGCGGCACCAGCGCGGACCTGTCCTTCCAGGTGATGGGCGGGACGTACTCCGCCGACTCCGCGGCGACGAGCCTGATGGCGTTCGACGACCGGGAGCTCGACGTACGCCCCGACGGGACCTTCGAGTTCACCTACACCGCGGAGCCGGGGGCGAAGACGCTGATCGTGCGCGAGGTCTTCAACGACTGGGACACCGAGGAGCGCGGGACGCTCACCATCGAGCGGCCCGACACCCTCGGCCGGCCGGCGAAGCCGTTCTCGCAGGCCACGCTGGCGAAGAAGTACGAGGTCGCGGCCCGGTCGCTGGTCGGGTCGATCCAGACCTGGTTCGCCTTCCCGCACTTCTTCCAGTACAAGGAGCCGGTCAACACCCTGACCGTGCCGCAGTCGACGCCGGGCGGACTGGCGTCGCAGCGCTCCTCGATCGGGCACTACGAGCTCGCCGAGGACGAGGCGATGATCGTGACCGTCCCCGCGTGCGACGACTGCTCGTACCAAGGCATCCAGATCGGCTCGGACTGGTACGCCTCCACCGACTACGAGACCCACCAGACCTCGCTGACCAAGGCGCAGGCGGTCACCGACCCCGACGGGAGGATGCGCTTCGTCATCTCCGAGCAGAACCCGGGGATCGCGAACTGGCTGGAGACCCTCGGCCACCGCACCGGCGCCATGATGCTGCGCTGGCAGCGCCTCGAGCGCGACCTCGGTCCCGAGGACGGCCCGGTCGTCGAGATCTGCAAGCTCACCGAGGTGGCCGACCGGCTGCCCCACTTCTCACCCATCACCACCGAGGAGTACGCCGAGCGCATCGCCGCCCGGCAGCGCTCCGTAGCCCGAAGGATGATCTCTTGAGCGAGCTTGGACTGGCCGAGGCCCACGACACCTCCATCGAGGAGCGCTACACCGCCGTACCCCTGCTGAAGGGGAAGGTCATCGTCATCTCCGGCATCGGCCCCGGCCTGGGCCGGTCGCTGGCCGACGAGGCCGCGAAGATGGGCGCCGATTTGGTGATCGCCAGCCGCACCGAGTCCCGGCTCCTGGAGCTCCAGGCCGACCTCGAGGGCTACGGCGTCAAGGTCCTCAGCGTGGTCACCGACGTGACCGACGAGGACTCGCGGGTCAACCTGCGCGACAAGGCGCTCGAGGCGTTCGGCCGGGTCGACTGCGTCATCAACAACGCGTTCACGATCCCGCCGATGGACCCGATCACCCAGATCGACCCGCGCAAGCTGGCCAAGGTCAACGAGACCAACGTCTTCGCGCCGCTGCGGCTCTCGGCGCTGTTCGCCGACGCGCTCGCGGAAAGCAAGGGCTCGATCATCATGCTGAACTCCTGCGTCTCCTTCAGCAGCCAGCCCGAGTACGCCGGCTACAAGCTCTCCAAGGGCGCGCTCGAGCACCTCGCCTCCTCGCTGGCGACCGAGCTCGGCCCCCGGGGCATCCGGGTCAACAGCGTCGCGCCGTCGTACATCTACGAGGACGTGAACCGCGGCTACTTCGACTTCCTCGCGGCCGTCGAGAGCAAGACGCACGAGGAGGTGTACGCCGAGAAGGCCGCCCCGACCGACCTGAAGCGGCTGGCCTCCTCCGAGGAGGTCGCCCGCGCGACGCTGTTCCTCGCCAGCGACCTGGCCTCGGCGGTCACCGGCCAGATGCTGACCGTCGACTGCGGCGAGTTCCACGACTAACGGTGGTTGAGGTGCGAAGGACGAAGTCCTGAGCCTCGAAACCCGTCTTGCCGGCCGACGGCCTCGATCGAGGTCGGCTCACGGCTCACCGGGTTTCGAGGCTCCTCGCCAGCGCTCGTCGCACCTCAACCAGCGTCGACAGGAGAGACCATGAGCGACAACATCATGACCCGCGAGCGCGCGGACGTCGGCAGCTACGAGGACATCGCGGCGGCCGCCGTCCGCACGACGGGGCTCATCGACTTCGGCGACGGCGTCCACGAGGAGGGGCTGCGGATCCTCACCGAGGACCTGGCGTCCCCGGAGGCCGGGCTGACCCCGCGCGGCAACTACTTCCAGCGCTCGGAGGTGAAGAGCGCGCTGGTCGGCGTACTCCTCACCCAGGCGCAGTTCGCCGCCCACCCCGAGCACCGCGACGTACCCATCGAGCGGCCGATCTTCCTGATGGGCCTGCCGCGCACGGGCACGACGGCGCTGCACCGGCTGCTGCACGCCGACCCGATGTCGCAGGGGGTGGAGATGTGGCTGACGCAGTACCCCCAGCCGCGTCCGCCCCGCGAGACCTGGGAGAGCGACCCGATCTTCAACGCCATGCAGCAGGGGTTCGCCGCGCACCACTCCGAGTCGCCGGAGTTCATGGGGATCCACTACATGGACGCCACGACCGTCGAGGAGTGCTGGCGGCTGCTGCGCCAGACGGGGAAGTCCAACTCGTACGAGGCGCTGGCCCAGGTTCCGCGCTACACCGAGTGGCTGGCCAAGCAGGACTGGACCGACGCCTACGCCCGGCACCGGCAGAACCTCCAGCTGGTCGGGCTCAACGACCCCGAGAAGCGCTGGGTGCTGAAGAACCCCTCGCACATGACCGCGCTGGACGCGCTGATGACCGCCTACCCCGACGCGCTGATCGTCTACACGCACCGCGACCCGGTCGTCTGCATCGCGTCGTCCTGCTCGTTGTCCGCCGAGACGACGGCCGGCCACAGCACGACGTACGTCGGCGACGTGGTCGGCCGCACGCAGCTCGACCTGTGGTCGCGCTCGTTCCACGCCTTCCACGACGCGCGGCCGTCGTACCCCGCGGAGCAGTTCGCGGACGTCGCCTTCGCCGACCTGCGCTCGGACCCGCTCGGGGTGACCCGTGGGATCTACGAGCAGTTCGGGCTGGACTGGACGCCCGAGGCCGAGGCGGCGATCACCGCGATCGACCGTGAGGGGCGGGAGGGGAAGGCGGCGCCGTCGCACCGCTACTCGCTCGACGACTACGGCCTGACCGAGGCCGAGGTGCGAGAGGCGTTCGACCGATAGCTAGCCAGCCGGCGGTCGAGCCCGACGCCGGTTGAGGCGCGAAGGACGAAGTCCTGAGCCTCGAAACCCCGCAACCCAAGGAGCAGCATGGAGCGCAAGCGGATCGTCGTCTGGGGCACCGGCGTCGTCGGGAAGATGGTGGTCGCCGAGATCGTCGGCCACCCCCTCTTCGAGCTGGTCGGCGTCGGGGTGTCCAACCCGGCGAAGGTCGGTCTCGACGCCGGCGAGATCTGCGGGCTGCCGGCCACCGGCGTACTCGCGACCGACTCCGTCGAGGACCTGGTCGCGCTGCAGCCCGACGCGCTGGTCCACTACGGCCCGACGGCGCAGCACGCGGACGAGAACATCCGGGTGATGTCGGCGTTCCTGCGGGCCGGGATCGACGTCTGCTCGACGGCGATGACGCCGTGGGTGTGGCCGGCGATGACCCAGACCCCGCGGGCGTGGCTGGACCCGATCGAGCAGGCCTGCGCCGAGGGCGGCGCGTCGTGCTTCACGACCGGCATCGACCCGGGCTTCGCCAACGACCTGTTCCCGCTGACCCTGATGGGCCTGTGCGGCCGGGTCGACTCCGTACGCGCCTCGGAGCTGCTCGACTACACCGACTACGAGGGCGACTACGAGGACGAGATGGGCATCGGCCGCCCGCCGTCGTTCAAGCCGCTGCTCGAGATCCCCGAGCTGCTGGTGATGGCCTGGGGCGCGACGGTGCCGATGATCGCCTCCGCGGCCGGCATCGAGCTCGACGACATCACCACCACCTGGGAGAAGTGGGTGACGCCGACCGACCGGAAGACCGCGAAGGGCGTCATCGAGGCCGGGAACGTCGCGGCGATCCGGTTCACCATCAACGGCGTGTACGACGGCCGTGAGGTGATCACCCTCGAGCACGTCAACCGGATCGGCCTCGACGCCGCCCCCGAGTGGCCCGCCGGCTCCGCCGACGACGTCTACCGCGTCGACATCCTCGGGTCGCCGTCGATCAGCCAGGAGACCGCCTTCCGCTTCACCGACGGCTCCGGCCGCTCCCCCGCCGTCGCCGGCTGCCTCGCCACCGGCCTGCGCGCGCTCAACGCCGTCCCCGCCGTCAACGACCTGCCGCCGGGCTGGGTGACCGCGCTGGACCTGCCGCTGGTGCCGGGGGTGGGGACGATCCGGTAAGGGGCGCGGATTCGCCGGTCCACCGGGGAATCTGGACGTTCTCAGCCGAAATTCTGACCCAGAACGTCAGGTCCTGCCCCAGAGGTACGCCGCTTCAGCGCACCACGACGGTCACCGTGCCGAGCACCAGACGCTCGCCGTCGACCTCGATCGAGAGCTCGATCTTGCTTCGGCCCGGACGGTCTGCGATCCACGAGTTGGGATAGTTCGGCCCGTCCTTCCAGCCGTCCTCCTGGATGGCGTGGCCGCTGACCTGCGCACCGTAGGTGCGTTGCCGTTCGCCGTGGGCATAGGTCCACAGGCGGTCGCCGACGGCCAGACGCACGGTCGGGTTCCTCCGGAGCCGATCGTCGGACACGTCGATGTCCTGGCCACCACGGTTCCCGGCCATGCCCATCACGATCTCGTCACCCGGTCCGGAGGGCGCCGCGACGACCGTGACCGTGACCCTGGAGCCCGCCTCGACGACGGCACCAGGCGACGGGACCGCGCCGAGCACGTAGCCGGGCTCGATGCCTCGCCGCGTCTGCGTGACGATCTTCACCTGCAGGCCGGCGTCACGGAGCGCCTCGGAGTACGCCGCTCCCGCGCGTCCCTGGTGGTCGAGCGCGAGGAGGGAGTAGCCCGGTACGGCGACGTCCTGATCGAGGATCGCGACCCGGGCGAGGATGTCGTCGAGCGCCGCGCGCCCGCGACTCGTCTCTGCTGCGAACACGATGTCGCGGGCGGGGAGCACCAGGGTCCGCCGGCAGGTGTGCGCGCCGGCGGTCCGTCCGCGAGGGCATTCGACCGGGCTGAGCAGCGCCTGCTCCCCCTCGACCCGGGTCTCGGTGTACCCGTCGCGGTCGTCGACGGAGTAGCGCGGGCGGACCTCGACCGCACTCGTGTCGGCGGGGAACGGGAACAGGGCTGCGCAGACCGCGCCCTGGTCGACGATCACCGTGTCCCGCTCCGGCGTACCGCACCGCACCGCGTTGGTCCCCCACTCGTGCGGCACGGCGACCACCGCGGCTCCGATTCCCACCCATCTGAACCCGGCCGGTGGGGTGTCGGAGGCCGTCGCGACCTCGGCCGGTCGCGGCTGCGGGGACGCATCGTCGCCCGTCGCTGCGAACAGCCCGCCGACCATCGCGACGCCGACAGCCGCGACGACCACGGCCGAGCGCCCGCGTCGTCGCCGTGCGGCGTCGCGGTGCATGGCGTGGAGCGGAGGCTGCCCGACGCGCTCCTGCGAGATCCGGTCGTGCAGTAGGTGTGTCAGGCGCTCATCGGTCACGGGGTGCGCTCCTCAGGTCGGCCAGCTGCGGGTCCTCCGCCAGACGGGCAAGAGCCCGCGACAGGCGGCTCTTGACCGTGCCGGGCGCGATCCCGAGCACGCTCGCCATCTGGGCCTCGGTCAGATCGTGGTGGTACCGGAGCACCACGGCGACTCGCTGCTCAGGGCTCAAGCCTGCGAGCGAGCGATCGATGGCGTCGCGTCGAAGCACGTCGAGGGTCCGGTCGGCAGCGACCACCTCCGGAACCTCCGCGGTCGGGCGCTCCCCACGCCAGCGTCGCCGTCGGCTGTCGATGAAGGTGTTGACCACGACGGTGTGGACGTAGGCATCGCGATCGTCGGCCCGGCGCACTCGGCCCCAGCGGACGAGACACTTCGTCAACGCGGTCTGCACGATGTCCTCCGCCTCGTGCGGAGAGCATCCCAGCAGGATGGCGCCCCGGACCAGGCGGTCCCAGCGCAGGACGACGTACTCGTCGAACTCCGCGTCATGTCGTCCAGCCATGGCCACCACCTCACCCGAGAGACGTGCCAGTGGCAGCGATGGGTTCCCTCGGCCATCCACAGGTATGGACCGGCCGCGTTTCCCCGACCCCGGCCGCGGGCCAGGCTGCTCGGGCATGACGAGACTCCTGGACCTGACCATCGCGCTGCCGCCCCGCTGGCGCCGGCGCTCCGACCCGGAGCACGGGGTGCTGGTGCACGCCCGGGCGGGCGGCGTACCTGCCGGCGGCGCGGCGCCCGAGCTGGTGCTGCGCTGCGCACCGGTCGACGACGACCTGGCCGCGTGGCGACGGGCCGCGCACGCCGAGCTCGAGCAACGGCTGGTCGGCTTCGACCTGGAGGACGAGGACGCGTTCGAGCTGGTGGGGAGGCCGGTGATCTACGCCCGCTTCGGGCACCGGCTCGGCCTGGCCGAGCTGGTCAGCGAGCAGTGGTCGTGGCTGATCGGCCGCACGGGCATCACCCTCACCGGCACGGTCGCCCGGGACGAGTACGCCGACTACTGCGACGTGTTCGAGGCGGTCGCGGCGACGTTCGAGCCCGGGTCGCGCGTGGCCTGACGCCGGTGCTCGCGCGGGCTCACGCCACGCGCCCGCTTGAACGCGGCCGACAGCGCGAACGGCGTGCCGTACCCCACCCGGCGGGCGACCTCGGCCAGGGTGAGCGCGGGGTCCAGCAGCAGGTCGGCGGCGAGCGCGAGGCGCCACTCGGTCAGGAACGTCATCGGCGGTACGCCGACCACCGCCGCGAACCGGCGCGCGAACGCCGCCCGCGACACCCCGCCCGCCGCCGCGAGCTCGGCCACCGTCCAGGACTGCTCCGGGTGGTGCTGCAGCAGCCGCAGGGCGGGGCCGACGACCGGATCGCCCTGCCCGACGTACCACCCCGGCGGGTCGGCGTCGGGCCGGTCGAACCACGCGCGCAGCACTGCGATCAGCAGCAGGTCGAGCAGCCGGTCGAGGACGGCGTCCTGACCCGGAGCGTCCTTGACGATCTCGTCGCCCAGCAACGGGACCAGCGGCGAGTCGAGCTCCGCGGCCCGCAACACCAGCAGCGGCGGGAGTGCCCGGAGGAGCCGGCCGCTGACCTCACCCTCGAGCAGGTACGCACCGGTCAGCAGCACGGTCTCACCCGTCGCGCTGTTGCCCCAGCTGCGCACCCCCTGGTGCAGCTCCTCGGCCAGCTCACGACCGTCGGGCGTCACACACACCTGGCCCGGAAGGATCGTCGCGAACGCCTCCGTGCCCGGCGCGTCCGCGACCCGCCAATGGCCGGGACCGCTGGCGATCACGACGTCCCCGGCCTCGAGGCGTACGGCGTCGCCGCGGTCCGGGATCGCCCACGCGTGCCCGCGCACAACGGCCGTGAGCGAGAGCGGCGACTCGTCCTCCAGCCGGACGGCCCAGGGCGCCGCCAGCAGCACGCGGACCAGGAACGCGCCTCGGGCGCGAGGACCGTCGAGCAGCGCGGCGAGTCCGTCCATGCCGCCACGGTAGACGCTGGCGTATGAAAGTGACACCTCAGACCATGGATCGTCTCGCCGCGTCGGACCAGTCTGGGGTCATGACCGAGACCCTGGAGTCCCTCCGCGGACCGATCCTGACCGCCGCCGTCGTCCTCGGCGGCCTGCAGGCCGGCACCTACTACACCTGGGCGAGCGGCGTGATGCCCGGCCTCGGGCGGGTCGACGACCGGACCTTCGTGCACGCGATGCAGCAGATGAACCTCGCCATCGTGAACCCGGTCTTCATCGCCAGCTTCCTCGGCGCCCCCGCCCTGGCAGCGGTCGCCGTCGCGGCCACGGGCGGCTCGGCCCGGACGTGGGTCATCGTGGGAGCCGGCCTCGCGGTCGCCACCGTGGTGATCACCGGCGCTCTCAACGTCCCGCTCAACAACGCCCTCGACGCCGCCGGGCCGGTCGACTCGATCCGCGACCTGGCCGCCGTACGCGCCGACTTCGAGTCGGCCTGGCGTCGGTGGAACGTCCTGCGCACCCTGACCTCGACCGCGTCGGTCGCCTGCCTCGCGGTCGCCGCGCTCAGGAGCGGGGGCTGACCCGGATGCGCGCGCCGTCCCGCGGGACGCTGGTGATGTTGCGGACCTTGGGTCCGTCGGCGCCGACGGCGTGCACGTCGTACGCCGCGAACACCTCGCGCAGCACCTGCACGCCCTCCATCTGCGCGAAGCCGGCGCCGATGCAGCGCCGGGCGCCGCCGCCGAACGGGATCCAGGTGTTCGGAGGCGGGTTGTGTCCGAGGAACCGCTCGGGCCGGAAGACCTCGGGGTCCGGGAAGCTCTCGGAGCGCTGGTGGGACACGATGATCGACGGCCCCACCGTGGTGCCGGCCGGCAGGTCCCAGCCGCCGATGGTGGCGGGCTTCATCAGCGTGCGCACCACCATCGGGATGATCGGGTGCAGCCGCATCGACTCCTTGAGGACCGCGTCGAGCCAGGCGTCGTCGCCGTCGTCAGCGGCCTGCTGGGTACGCCGCAGCAGCGCCGGGTCGCGCCCGATCTCGTAGAGCGCCCACGACAGGGCGCTGGCCGTCGTCTCGTGGCCGGCGAGCAGCAGGGTGACGAGCTGGTCGCGCAGCTCGGTGTCGTCGAGCGGGTCCTGGTCGTCGACCAGCATCAGCCGCGACAGCACGTCGGTGCGCTCGGCCAGGTCGGGAGCCGACCGGCGCTCGCGGATCTCGGCGTACATGAGGCGGTCCAGCTCGACCTGGTTCTCGACCGTGCGCCGCCACGGCCCGAACCGCTGCAGCCAGGGGTAGCCCCAGCCGAGCAGGATGCCGGGACTGATGTCGACGGTCGCGGTCACCCGCGGTCGCAGCTCGCGCAGCCGCGCCTCGTCGGTGACGCCGAAGACGACGCGCAGGATCACCTCGAGGGTGAGCGCGTTCATCCGGTCGAGCGAGCGGAACGGCACCCCCGGACGCCAGTGAGCGACCTCGTCGCGGGCCAGATCGGTGACCAGGTCGCGGTAGTCGCGCAGGGCGTGGCCGTTGAACGCCGGCATGATCAGCTTGCGCGCCCGCTTGTGGTCGGCGCCGTCCTGCAGCAGCAGGGAGTGCTCGCCCATGATCGGGCCGAGGATCGAGTTGCCCTTGCCGGCGTGGAAGACCTCCGGGTCGGCGGCGAAGATCTCCTTGGTGTGCTCCGGCCGGGTGAAGAACACCAGCGGCCGGCCGCCCGGGACCAGGCGCACGGTGAAGACGTCGCCGTACTTCCGGTGCGCCCACGGGTGGAAGCGGTGCCGGAACCGCAGCAGGCCGGCCGTCTGCAGCAGCGCCGGCCACGACGGCCCCGCCGGCAGCAGCGCCCGGTCGACCTCGACCCGCGGCGCCTTGCCGAGTCCGCTCATCCGGCGCATCCGCGCGCCCGTCAGCGCGCGGGTATCGGGCGTCTCCTCGAGGGTGGCCACGCGTCCAGGGTGGCGCGGCTGTTGAACATCTGTCAACAGGCTGGGCTGCTCAGCTGTAACGCGACGTTCGCCGCACTAGCAGCCCGTTACAGCGTGCTGGTAGTGCAGCGAACATCGCGTTACAGCACGGGCGCCGCCCCGCCGCCCAGGTGCCGCCGCAGGAACGCCACCTGGTGCTCCAGCGCCGGCTCGAACCAGTCCTTCCCGGGCCACACGTCGAAGTGGTCGCACGGGTAGTGACGGACCTCGGCGCGGGCCTCGAAGGCGGCCTTGGCGGCGGCGTACGGCGGGGCGCTGCGGTCGAAGTCGGCGATCTGGACGAGCAGCGGGGCGCGGACGTGCTTGGCCTCGCGGCCCGGGCGGTGACCGCCGAGCTCCAGCCCGACGGCGGCGTCGACCTCGTTGCGCCAGGTCGGGCCGGCGATGGCGAGGTAGTCCTCCTGCGCGCCCGGGAGCGTCAGCGCACCGAGCTCGCCTGGAGCGGCGACGACCGGCATCAGCACCTGGCTCCCGACCCGGCTGCGCACGCCCGCGACCGTGGAGCGCAGCATCGCGGAGGGTTTGTGGTGCGCCATCGCGTGCCGGCCGGCGGCGAGCCCGTCGACCAGCGGGGTCAGCGAGACGACCGCGGCGACGTCGTCGCGGTGCGCGGCCGCGGCGAGCACGTGGCCGCCCGCGAGGGAGACCCCCCAGAGCACCAGCCGGCGCGGGTCGACGCCGGGCAGCCGGGCCGCCGCGGCCATGGCGGCGCGGTAGTCCTCGAGCTGGCCGGCCATCGAGACCACCTGCCGGGGCGAGCCGGCAGGAGCCTCGGAGGAGCCGAAGCCGCGGTAGTCGAAGGCGAGTACGTCGAGCCCGGCCTTCGCCAGCCCGACGGCGAACGGCTCCAGCCCGGAGTCCTTGGTGCCGGCCAGCCCGTGCGCCATGACCACGACCGGCCGCCCCGCGGCGGAGGCGAGCTCGTCGCCGGCGCCCGCGAAGTGCCAGGCGTCGCAGGCGACGCCGCCGGAGGTGAAGGTGAGCGACTCGTAGGTCATCGGATGCTCCCGTAGATCGTGCTCAGCCAGAGGTGGACGACGGCGTCCACGTGCGTCTCCCAGTCGAAGCTCTCGCCGTCCCCGGGGTCCTCGCCCGCGCGCACGAACCGCTCCAGCGTGCGGTCGTTGACGTCCAGCAGCGCGGTCGCGATCGCGACCGCCGGCGGCCCGCCGGTCTCCTGCCGGGCCACCCGCTCGGCGTCGATCACGGCAGCGACGACCTCGACGAACGACGCGACGTGCGCCTCCCAGCGCTCCCGCGCGGCCGGGCTGGTCGCCCGCGCCTCGAGCATCGCGCGGTAGACGTGCGGCCGCTGGGTCCATCCGTCGAAGACGGTGCGGATGGCAGCCGCGGTCCGGTCGCGCATCGACCCGTCGCCCCCGAGCAGGTCGGCGGCGCCCCAGGCCTCGTCGTACATCTCATCCATCAGGGCGGCCACCGCGGCCGCCTTGTTGTCGAAGTAGAAGTAGAACGCCGACCGCGTCACTCCTGCACGCCGCGAGAGGTCGGCGACGTTGATGTCGTCCAGGCGCGCGCCCGGTCCGGCCTCGCGAAGGTGCTCGTCGAGGGCGGCGAGCAGAGCCGTACGGCGCCGGTCGCCCCGGGTGACGGTCACGCGACCACCTCGGCCCGTCGTACGCCGGCAGGCAGCTCGCGGGTGCGCAGGTCGTGCTCGTAGACGAAGTAGTCGAGCTGGTGGGTGTGCCGCGGCCGGTCGAGCATGTGGCCCGTGTACAGCTTCATGTCGGCGTCGATCACCCGCTCCATCTCGGCGGTGTCGGGCAGCGCGTAGCGGCCGACGGCGTACGCCCCGAGCAGCCGGGCCTGGCTCTCGACGAACGGGAACAGCGTCGGCGTGGCCTGCGCGAAGCCCATGAACACCAGGTCGTCGAGGCCGGGCTTGAACATCCGCTTGTAGAGCCGGATCTGGTTCTCCGGGGCGCTGACGAAGTCCTCGTCGAAGAACGGGAAGGTGATGTTGTAGCCGGTGGCGTAGATGATCACGTCGAAGTCGGCGCTGGTGCCGTCCTCGAAGTGCACGGTCTCGCCGTCGAGCCGCGCGACGTCGCCCTTCGGCGTCACGTCGCCCGACTTCAGCCGCAGCGGCAGCTCGCCGGACTGCGTCGGGTGCGCCTCGAAGAACTTGTGGTTGGGCTTCGGCAGGCCGTACAGCGTCGGGTCGGAGGCGGTGAACCGCTGGCCCCACTGGGCGAGCTTGCGCTGCCAGCTCAGCGGCAGGTGCGGGTTCGTGCGGTAGTTCATGTCGGCGGCCTTGCCGTACATCAGCTTCGGCACGATCCACGCGCTGCTGCGCGTCGACAGCGTCACCTCGTTGCGCAGCGCCCGCTGCGAGAGCTCGACGGTGATGTCGGCGGCGCTGTTGCCGAGACCGACGACGAGGATCCGCTGGTCCATCAGGTTCAGCGGGGTCCACGGGTCGATGTAGTGGTGCGAGTGGATCGACCGCCCGGTGAACTCGCCCGGGAACTCCGCCGTGCGCGGGTCCCAGTGGTGGCCGTTGGCGACCACGAGCAGCTCGAAGCGGCGTACGTCGCCCGCCTGGTCGGTGATGTCCCAGCCGCCGTCCGGCCGCCGCTCGGCGTGCTGCACACCGTTCTCGAACTCGATGTGCTCGCGCAGGCCGAACGCGTCGGCGTACGCGTCGAGGTAGTCCTTGATCAGGGTGTGGCGCGGGAAGTCCGGGTAGTCGTCCGGCATCGGGAAGTCCTTGAAGGACAGCTGGTGCTTGGACGTGTCGATGTGCAGCGAGCGGTAGGCGCTGCTGTGCCCGTTGGGGTTGCCGAACGCCCAGTTGCCGCCGACCCGGTCGGAGGCCTCGAAAACGGTGTACGGCACGCCGTAGTCGCCGAGCATCTTGGCCGCGGTGAGGCCGCTGATGCCCGCGCCGATCACTGCGGTCCGCGGGAGGTAGCTGGGTGCTGGCATGACGGGGACGCTAGGGCCTAAGTTGACACGCGTCAATTGGTGTCCCGGCTCGGTCATGGCCGTCGCGAGCGTCGCTGTCCGGAGCGCCTGGCAAGGCGGAGGAGGGAGCCGTGGCGGAGCCACGGCGACCGACGACAACGCCGCCAGGTGCCCGGAGAGCGAGGCGCAGCAGGCCAGGGCCGAGCCGGGACACCAGGTCCCAGATCACTAAGCGGAGGTCCTTGTGCCCGAATCCAGCTCTCATGTCGCCGTCGTCTTCGGCGGTGCGTCCGGCATCGGCGCGGCCTGCGCCACCGCGCTCGCCGCCGACGGGTACGACGTCGAGGTCGCCGACCTGCCCGACGTCGACGTCACCTCGGAGCCGGCGGTGTCGGGGTTCCTCGACGGCGTGGTCGACCGGCACGGGCGGGTCGACGTGGTGGTCAACAGCGCCGGGGTCAGCACCCTGATGCCCGTGGCCGACCACGACGTGGCGGAGTTCCGGCGGGTGGTCGACGTGAACCTCACCGGCGGGATGATCGTGATGAAGCACGCCGCCCGGGTGCTGACCTCCGGCGGCTCGATCACGTCCCTGACGTCGCTGAACGCGCGCCAGCCGGGGTCGGGGATGGCGGCGTACTGCTCCGCCAAGGCGGGTCTGGCGATGCTCACCGAGGTCGCCGCGCTCGAGCTCGGCCCGCGCGGGATCCGGGTCAACGCGGTCTCACCCGGCTTGGTCGTCACCCCGCTCACGGAGTCCGCGATGGGGATCCCGGGGATCGAGGAGGACTACCTCGCCAACACGCCCCTCGGCCGGTCGGGGTCGCCGGAGGAGATCGCCGACGCGGTCGTCTGGATCTCGCGCGCCGGGTGGCTGACCGGCGAGGTGCTGGACCTCAACGGCGGGGCGCACCTGCAGCGCTACCCCGACCTGCTGGGCCACGTGGCGCGGGCCTTCGGCTAGGCGGCGCCGCTGCTGTAACGCGGTGTCCACCGACCTGGTGCGGTGCTGCAACGCCGCACCAGGTCGGTGGACACCGCGTTACAGCAGGCCTCGCCGCCGCGCCACCGCCGCCGCCTCGGTCCGGCCGGCGGCGCCGAGCTTGGCGAGGATGTTCGAGACGTGCACGGAGACCGTCTTGGCGCTGATGAACAGCTGCTTGGCGATCTCGCCGTTGGAGCGGCCCTCGGCGACCAGGGCCAGGATCTCGGCCTCGCGGGCGGTCAGGGTGGCGGGGGCCGATGCGGCCGCGCGGACGGGGGCGGAGCCCAGCGCGCGGAGCTCCTCCAGGAGCGGCTTGGCGCCGAGCGCGCGGGCCGCCGTACGGGCCTGGTCAGCGACCTCCCGGGCGGCGGCCGGGTCGCCGGTCGCGCGGAGGATGCCCGCCAGTCCGGTGCGGACCCGGGCCAGCTCGTGGACGTGCCCGAACTCCTCGACGTCCGCGGCCGCCCGGCGCCACGCCTCGAGCAGATCCTCCTGGGTGGGGGCGTCGACGCCGGCGAGCCAGCGGCCGCGGAGCCGCTCGGCGTCGAGCCGGCTGACCCAGGATCGACCCTCCGGACCCCAGTGGCCGGACGGGTCGGAGTAGCGCAGCAGCACCTGGTGGCCGTCGGCGTGCAGCCGGTCGACGTCGGCCGCGACCCGCTCCCGCTCGGCGGCGCTCATCCGCGGGATCAGCGGCGCCAGCGCGGCGATGGTCACGGCGGCGAGCCGGATCCGGGCGCTGAACCACTCGTGCCAGATCTCGCTGAGTACGCCGACCGCGTCCTCGTACGCCGCCAGCACGGCCGCCGCGTCCTCGCGGCGCCCCGCCGCGACGATCTGCAGCTCGGCGGCGTGGATCGCGATGCCGCCCTCGCGCTCCCAGAGCCGGCGCAGCTCGCGCGCCTCCCGGGACACCTCCCCGCCCCGCGCCTGCTCCACGAGCAGCCGGACGGCGTCGAGGATGGCCCGCGGGATCGGAGGCGGGTTCGGGTCGGTGACCTCGGTGAGGGCCAGCACCTCGTCCCAGCGGCCCTGCACGTGCAGCACCCACGCCAGCTGCCACCGGGACTCGAACCCGTACGGCGCCCACGGCACGCCCGCCGCCGTCGCCGTGGCGATCGCGCTGCGGAACCACTCCTCGGCCGCCGCGAACTCGCCCCAGTCCTCGAAGGAGCGGCCGAGCAGGAAGCGGCCGCGGAGCTCGCTCATCACCGCCCCGGTGCGCTCGGCCCGCTCGACCGCCTCGACCAGCGCGGCCCGCAGTCCCTCCTTCGGCCCGGCCTTCTTCAGCCCGCTGAGGGTGGTGATCGCATCGGAGGCCATCTCGTTGAGGTCGAGCTGCTCGGCGAGGGCGAGGGCCTCCATCGCGACGGCGTGCGCCTCCTCGTACCGACCCCGCGACGCGAGGATCCGGGCGTGGACGGTCAGGGCGCGCGCCCGCAGCGGGCTCTCACCCGGCGGCGCCAGCGCGAGGGCCTCGGCGGAGAGCGTGGCGGGGTCGAGCGCGGTCTCGGTGACGTAGAGGGCCGTGGCCTGGGCGATGAGCATCCGCGAGCGCTCGGCGTCGGTGGCGTCCTCGGGCAGCCGGCCGAGCTGCTCGTCGATCAGCGCGGCGGCCCGCTCGGGGTCACCGCTGGCGTTCAGCGCCTCGGCCGCCGCGACCACCAGCTTGGAGACGTCGACCTCGCTGGACTCGGCGAGGCGCGGGTGCGCGAGCAGCTCCAGTGCCTGCTGGTAGTGGTACGCCGACTCGGCCGGCCCGGCGACCTCCTTGGCCTCGTCGCCGGCCTGGATGCTGGCGTCGAGGGCAACCTCGAGGTTCATCGCCAGCCGGGCGTGGCGGGCCAGCTCGGCCGCGGTGCCGCGCGCCCGGCGCTCGCTCAGCGCGGCGGCGTACTGGCCGTGCAGCCGCACGCGCTCGCCCGGCAGCAGGTCGTCGTACACGGCCTCGGCGAGCAGGGCGTGCCGGAAGGCGTAGTTGCCGCGGTCGGACACCAGCACGTTCATCTCGACCGCGCGGCGCAGGCCCTCGTCGAGCGCCGCCGGGTCGAGCCCCGAGGCGGACGCGAGCATGTCGTGGGCGACCTTGCGGCCGCTGACGCTGGCCGTGCGGACGACCTGGCGGGCGGTGTCGTCGAGCCGGTCGAGGCGCACGAGGAGGACGTCGGCGAGGTCGGCCGGCACCCAGCTCCCGCCTCCGGCGGCCGCGCTCGCGAGCTCCTCGACGAAGAACGCGTTGCCGTCGGCGCGGTCGACGATCCCCTCGACCAGGCGGGCGAGCTCCTCGGCGCCGAGCCCCTCGGGCACCAGCTGCGTCACCAGCACCCGCACGGCCTCGTCGGGCAGTGGACCGAGGGCGACCCGGTCGACCCCGCGCAGCCGCGACCACTCGGCGACGTGGGTGCGCAGCGGGTGGCGGCGGTGCAGGTCGTCGGAGCGGTACGACGCCACCAGCGCGACCGGTCCCGCGAACGGCCGGGAGAACAGGAAGCTGAGCAGGTCGCGGGTCGACCGGTCGGCCCAGTGCGCGTCCTCGATAACGAGGAGCAGCGGGGCGCGCTCGGCGGCCCGCTCGAGGAGGAGGTGCACGGCGGCGAACAGGTCGCCCCGGTCGAGCGCCGCGGCGTCGCCGCGGCCGGCGTCGTCACGGCCCGCGTCGGCGCTGAGGACCCGCCGACCGGGCTGGAGCCGCTCCAGGGCGGGGTGGGTGGCGACCACGCGCTCGACGAGGTCGGTCTGCTCGCCGGCCAGCCGTCCGAGCACCTCGGAGAAGGGCAGGTACGGCAGGGCGCTGTCGCCGAAGTCGAGGCAGTGCCCCGCGACGACCTGCCACCCTTCCGTGAAGGCCAGGTCGCGCAGCTCGGTGAGGAGCCGGGTCTTGCCGACGCCGGCGTCCCCGGACAGCAGCACGATCCCGCCCCCGTCGTTCCCGGACGCACCGACGCCGAGGGACGTCGCGATCTCCGTCAGCTCGGCGTCCCGCCCGACCATCTCGGTCGGCGTGCTCCGGTTGGGGTGCTCCACGGGATCCATGATCCCGGGTACGACGGTCAGGTGGCCGGCATTTCTCGTGGGGGTCGGCACCGCCGGCGTCAGCGGGCGTTGTCGCTGGCCTCGGCGGGGCGGCGTACTCGCGGTACGCGGACGCGGCCCCGGCGGCTGCCGGCGACCCCGTTGCGGATCCGGTTGCTCCGGACGTCCATCTCGCTCTTGACGAACACGTTGCTCTCGAACATCTCTGGGGCTCCTCAGCTCCTCGGCGGATGCTCCGAGATTCGTCCTCTGAGGTAGGCCCGCACATCGGGCAGATGCCTTAGGCGAGGTGGCGGCTACCTCAGATCGGCCGGCCGCCGACCCAGGTGCCGGCGACGAGAGGGACCCCCGGGCGGTAGGCGAGGTGCACGTGGCTGGGGGCGTCGAGCACGAGGACGTCGGCCCGGCTGCCGACGGTGAGCCGTCCGACGTCGTCGCGGTCGAGCGCCGCCGCTCCTCCCGCGGTCGCGGCGTGCACCGCCTCGGCGGGCGTCATCCCCATCTCCCGGACGGCGAGGGCGACGCAGAACGGCATCGAGGAGGTGTACGACGAGCCGGGGTTGCAGTCGCTGGCCAGCGCGACGCGGACGCCGGCGTCGAGGAGCCGGCGGGCGTCCGGGTAGGGCTGGCGGGTGGAGAACTCCACGCCCGGCAGCAGGGTCGCCACCGTGCCGCTGTCGCGCAGGGCGTCCACGTCGGCGTCGTCGAGGTGGGTGCAGTGGTCGACGGCGACCAGCCCCAGCTCAGCCGCCAGGCGTACGCCGGGGCCCGGCCCCAGCTGGTTGGCGTGCAGCCGCCCGCGCAGCCCGGTGGCGGCGCCGGCGGCCAGGACGGTCCGCGCCTGGTCCTCGTCGAAGGCCCCGCGCTCGCAGAAGACGTCGATCCAGCGGGCGTACGGGCGCACGGCCTCCAGCATCGGGCCGGTCACCAGGTCGACGTACTCCTCGGGGGTCGTGCCGTCGGGGACCACGTGCGCGCCGAGGAAGGTGGTCTCGTCGGTGAACTGGTGCGCGACGGCGAGGCTGCGGAGCTCGTCGCGGACGCTGAGCCCGTAGCCGCTCTTGATCTCCACGGTCGTGGTGCCCTGCCGGCGCATCTCCGCGACCAGCCGCGCGACGTGGGCGGTGAGCTGCTCGTCGGTGGCGGCGCGGGTCGCGGCGACCGTCGTCCGGATCCCGCCGGCGGCGTACGGCTCCCCGGCCATCCGCGCGGCGAACTCCGGCGCCCGGTCTCCCCCGAACACCAGGTGGCTGTGGCTGTCGACGAAGCCGGGCAGGACGGCGCGGCCGGCGAGGTCGTACGCCGCGTCCGCGGGCGGAGCCTCGGCGGCGGGTCCGATCCAGGCGACGCCG
This sequence comes from Nocardioides sp., assembly GCF_035503875.1. Taxonomy (GTDB): domain Bacteria; phylum Actinomycetota; class Actinomycetes; order Propionibacteriales; family Nocardioidaceae; genus Nocardioides. The sequence goes on along the minus strand of NZ_DATJTA010000093.1, from coordinate 68,706 downwards.
GCGCCTTCGACGACGAGCGCGGCCTGCTCGTGGACGCCGAGGAGGTCGTCGCGCTCGGGGTCGTTGGTGACCAGCTCGGCGATGCCGGTGAACACGGTGGCGGTCATCGCCAGACCTCCTCGATCTCCTGCCGCAGGGCGCGGCCGACCGCGGCGCGGTCCCCGTCGTACACGACCCTGCCGTCGACGACCACGTGCGTGACGTCGGCGGCGGTCGCGGCGAACACCGCGGTCTGCTCGTCGGCGCCGGTGCCCGCCGTGCTGGGGGTGTCGGTGGCGATGGTGACCAGGTCCGCGCGGGCTCCGACCTCGATCCGGCCGGCGTCGGGGAAGCCGAGGCTGTCGTGCCGGGTCCCGGCGGCGAGCAGTTCGGCGGCGCTCCAGTGCCCGCGCTGCCGGGTGGCCAGCCGCTCGTCGAGCTCGACGGCGCGCATCTCCTCGAACAGGTCGACCACCGCGTGGCTGTCGCTGCCCAGGCTCAGCCGCGCCCCGGCCCGGCGCAGCGCCCGGCTCGGGCCGATGCCGTCGCCGAGGTCGCGCTCGGTGGTGGGGCAGAAGCAGGCGGTCGTGGCGGTGCGTCCGAGCGTGCGGACGTCCTCCTCCGTGAGGTGGGTGGCGTGGACGACGGTGGTGTCCGGCCCGAGCGCGCCCGCATCGTGCAGGAGTGCGGTCGGGGTGACGCCGTACGCCGCCACGCAGTCGTCGTTCTCCGCGGGCTGTTCGCTGAGGTGGACGTGCAGCGGCCCGCCGCGGGTCGCCTCGACGACGGTGGGCAGCTGCTCGCGCGGAACCGCTCGGACGGAGTGGATGGCCGCGCCGCGGGCGACGTGCGGGTCGCCCAACGGCCGCAATTGCGCCTTCCGTGCGGCCCAGGCCTCCGCCGACCCGTCCGAGTAGCGCAATTGCGGCCGTTGGACAGGCCGGCCGAAGCCGCTGCTCAAGTAGCACGTATCGAGCAGCGCGATCCGGATCCCGGCATCGGCCGCAGCCTGGAGCAGCGCGCGGCCCATCGCGTTCGGGTCGTCGTACGGCGTGCCGCCGGGCTGGTGGTGCAGGTAGTGGAATTCCCCGACCGTGGTGATCCCCGCCGCCGCCATCTCCCGGTAGACCGCCCGCGCCAGCCGGAGGTAGGAGTCGGGGTCGAGCCGCCCCGCGACGTCGTACATCTGCTCGCGCCAGGTCCAGAACGTCCCCCGCTCGCGCTGGGTCCGGCCCCGCAGCGCCCGGTGGAAGGCGTGGCTGTGGGCGTTGGCCAGGCCGGGGAGGGTCAGGCCGGGGAGCCGGTGCGCAGATTCCCCGGTGAACCGGGGAATCCGGACGTTCTCAGCCGAAACTTCCCCCGAGAACGTCCGGCTCTCCCCCAGAACCCCCACCTCGGTGAACCGGCCGCCCTCGATCTCCACCACCACGTCGTCGACCACCGCGCCGCCGACCCAGGCCCGCTCGAGGAGGTACCTCGTCACAGCAGTCCCTGGAGTACGTCGGCGAGCGCGGTCACCCCGGTCAGGCAGTCGGCAAGTTCTGCCGACTCGGCGGGAGAGTGCGAGACGCCCGTCGGGTTGCGGACGAAGAGCATCGCCGTGGGGATGCCCGCCGCCTGGAGGATGCCGGCGTCGTGGCCGGCCTGGGTCGGGATCACCGGCCAGCCGCGTGGCTCGGCCAGCGATGCCGCGAGCGCCGGGTCGAAGCCGACCGCTCCGGAGACCGACTCCGCGGTCACCGCCACCGCCGTGCCGTCCCGCGACGCCCGGTCCGACGCCTGCCGCTCCACCGCCTCGACCAGCGCGGCCAGTGCGTCCTCGGACGAGCAGCGCGCGTCCAGCCAGCCGGTCACCTTCGAGGGGACGGCGTTGGTCCCGTTGGGCTCGACCGCCACCCGGCCGAACGTCGCCCGCTGGTCGGCCAGCCGCGCCTGCTTGTTCGCCGCGAGCACCGTCATCGCGTACGTCAGCATCGGGTCGGCCCGATCGGCCATCCGGGTCGTCCCGGCGTGGTTCGCGGCCCCGGTGAAGTCGAAGCGGTAGCGCCCGTGCGGCCAGATCCCGCTGGCCAGCCCGACGGCGGCGTCCCGGTCGACCAGGTCCCGGCCCTGCTCGACGTGCAGCTCGACGAAGGTCCCGACAGACGACAGCAGGTCCGACGTACCGCCCGGCAACACGTCGCCCAGCGCCACCCCCGAGGCGTCCCTCAGCGACCGCGCGTCGTCCCACGACAGCGCCCCCGTGGCCAGCCGCGAGCCCAGGCAGGCGAGCCCGAAGCGCGACCCCTCCTCCTCGGCGAAGACCCCGATCCCCAGCGGTCGCGTCGGTACGACGCCCCGTGCGCGCAGCTCGTCCACCGCCGCCAGCGCGGAGACCACGCCGAGCGGCCCGTCGTACGCGCCGCCGTCGAGGACCGAGTCGAGGTGGGAGCCGGTGAGGACGGCGTCGGTGCGTGAGCTGCGGGGGTTTCGAGACGGTTGCTGCGCAACCTCCTCAACCACCGTCGGGTCCCACCAGGCGACCGTGTTGCCGAAGCCGTCGGCCTCGACGCGCAGGCCGCGGGCGGCGCACTGCTCGACGAACCACGCGACCAGCTCGCGCTCGGCGCTCAGGAACGGCTGGCGGAAGTAGCCCCCGCTGGTCGCGGACCGGCCGACCGGCGCGAGGTCGGCCCACATGGCCTCGAAGTCATCGGGCAAGGTTTCCTCCATGGAGTTCTCCGATGTCGTCCGCCGCCGACGGATGGTGCGCCGCTACACCGACGAGGCCGTCGACCCGGCCGTCGTCGAGCGCGCGCTGGCCAACGCGACCCGGGCGCCGAGCGCCGGGTTCAGCCAGGGCTGGGCGTTCCTGGTGCTGGACACCCCCGACGACGTACGACGCTTCTGGGCCGCCACCAGCGACCCGGGCCGGGAGCCGGACTCCTGGCTGCGCGGGATGATGACCGCGCCGGTCGTGATCCTGCCGTGCAGCAGCAAGGCCGCCTACCTCGATCGCTACGCCCAGCCCGACAAGGGCTGGACCGACCGCGACGAGGCCCGCTGGCCGATGCCGTTCTGGCACCTGGACACCGCGATGGCCAGCCTGTTGATCCTGCAGACGGCGGTCGACGCCGGGCTGGGCGGCTGCTTCTTCGGGGTACCGCCGCACGCGGACGGCGCCGTGCGGGAGGCGTTCGGCATCCCGGACGACCACGACCCGATCGGTGTCATCACGCTCGGTCACCCGGCCGACGGCGGGGCGCCCGGATCGCCGGCCCGGCGAGGCCGTCGTCCGCTCGACGAGGTCGTGCACCGGGGCAGCTGGGGTCACTGACCCAGCAGACCGTTCGGGGGTGCCGCTCCACAAGCCGCCACCCCGCGGGCACGTCTCGGATACGAGAACGGTTAACCACGAGTAACCTCCGCGCCATGACAGTCACGAGTGACCGCGCGGTCGCGAAGCTGCAGGCGCTGATCCGGATCCCGACGGTCAGCCACCGCGACGCGCAGCAGATCGACCGCCAGGCCTTCGACGACTTCCTCGTCGAGCTCGAGCGGCAGTTCCCACTCCTCCACGAGCGGCTGGAGCTCACCCGGATCACCAGCCACGGCCTGCTCTTCCGCTGGCCGGGCGCCAGCCACGAGCGTCCGGTCGTACTGATGGCCCACCTCGACGTGGTCCCGGTCGAGGGCGAGTGGCAGCACCCGCCGTTCTCCGGCGCGATCGTCGACGGGAGCATCTGGGGCCGCGGCACCCTGGACGACAAGGGCCAGCTGGTCGCCGTCTGCGAGGCGGTCGAGACGCTGCTGGAGGCCGGTCACACTCCCGCCCAGGACGTCTGGCTGAGCTTCGGGTGCGACGAGGAGGTCTCCGGCGCCGCCGCCCCGGAGGCGGTCGCCGAGCTGCGGCGCCGCGGCGTACGCCCCTGGTTCGTGCTCGACGAGGGCGGCGCGGTCGCCAGCGAGGCGTTCCCGGGCGTCGGCGCGCCGATCGGCGTGGTCGGGGTGACCGAGAAGGGCGTGACGTCCTTCGAGCTCACCGTCACCGGCCGTGGCGGGCACGCCAGCACGCCCGCCAAGTGGGGTCCGACGGCCCGGATCGCGCGCGCCATCACCCGCATCGAGCGGTCCCCGATGGCGGCGAGCATCCCGGAGCCGACCGTCGAGCTGTTCCGCCGGATGGCCCCGCACGCGCCGCTCCCGCTGCGCCCGCTGATGGCCGGCGCCGAGCGGATCAAGCCCCTGCTCACCCGCGCGCTGCTCGCGGCCGGCCCCGAGCCGGCGTCGATGGTCCGCACGAGCTTCGCCGTCACCACGCTCTCCGGCAGCCCGGCGCTCAACGTCATCGCCGCCACCGCCACGGCCGGCGTCAACGTGCGGATCATGGTCGGCGACACGGTCGCCGGGGTGCGCGAGCACCTCCGCAAGGTCATCGGCGACGACCAGGTGGAGATCAGCATCGTCGAGGAGCACGAGCCGAGCCCGATCTCGCCGCGCGACGACGCGTTCGCGTTGATCGAGCGATCGATCACCGAGATCTTCCCCGACGCGGTCCCCGCGCCGTACGTGATGATGGCCGCCACCGACTCCCGCCACTTCACGGAGATCTGCGAGCGGGTCTACCGCTTCGCGCCGTTCCGGATGACCAAGGCGCAGCGCCAGGCCATCCACTCGTACGACGAGCATCTCGGGGTCGACGCCTTCCTGGACGGCGTCCGCTGGTACCGCCACCTGATCGAGAGGCTCCCCGCGTGAGCGACACGTCCCTGAAGCCGGTCCACGGCCTGTTCGCGATCGTCGGCTTCCTGGTCTGCGTCGAGATCGCGAGCGGCGTGCTGCAGGGCTTCTACACGCCGATCTACCCCGACATCGCCGAGCACCTCGACATCCACGAGGGCGACGTCAACTGGTTCGAGGCGGCCCAGCTGATCGTCTCGGCGCTCTGCGTCCCGCTCCTCGCGCGCCTCGGCGACCTGGTCGGCCACAAGAAGGTGCTGCTGCTCTCGACCGCCGTCACCGCGCTCGGCTCGTGGGTGCTCGCGTTCGCGCCGAACTTCACCACGTTCCTGATCGGCTGGGCGATCCAGGGCGCGTACGTCGTCTGGCTGCCGCTCGAGGTGGCGATCATCTACCGGCGTACGGCGGGCTCGCGCGAGCAGAACCGGCTGACCCGCCGCTCGGCCGCGGTCCTGGTCGGCGCCCTCGAGCTGGCCGTGATCGTCGGCGCGCTCACCTCCGGCGCGCTGGTCGAGTCGACCTCGATGACCGTGCTGCTCATGCTCCCCGCGATCGTCGTGACGATCTGCCTGGGCCTGGTCTGGTGGGGCATCGAGGACGTGCCCGGCGAGTCCTCGGGCGGCATCGACCTGGTCGGCCTCGGCCTGATCACGCTGGTGCTCGGACTGGTGATGGCCGGCCTGGTGGTGATCCGCCTGGAGGGTGCCGGCAGCGTCGTCGCCTGGCTGCTGGTCGTCGCGGGACTCGCGGTGCTGGTGCCGTTCGTGCGCTACGAGAACCGCATCGCGGATCCGCTCATCGACGTACGCCTGATGGCGACGCCGGGGCAGTGGCCGGTGCAGCTGACGGCGTTCCTCTTCGGCATGTCGGTGCTGGGTGCGCAGATCCCGCTGTCGACCTTCGCGCAGACCGACCCCGACGTCGCCGGCTACGGCCTCGGCGCGAGCTCGTCGTTCGTCTCGACGCTGATCGGGGTCTACGTCGTCTTCATGGCGCTGGGCGCGTTCAGCCTGCCGCTCACCAGCCGGCTGCTCGGCGCGCGCAACGCGCTGGTCACGTCGGCTCTCCTGGTCGCCGTCGGCTACGGCATGTGGCTGGTCCTGCACGACACGACCGCGCAGGCGCTGCTCAACATGGCCGTGATCGGCCTCGGCTCCGGCGCCCTGGTCGCCGCCCTGCCGGCCACCGCCGCCGCCACCGCTCCGCCCGAGCGCACCGGCTTCGCCACGGGCATGACCAACGCGACCAAGACCGTCGGCGGCGCGATCGCCTCCTCGGTCTTCGCCATCGCGCTGACCGCCACCGGCTCGATCGAGGGCTTCGACGACGCCAAGGCGCCGCTCTCGGGCTACCTCACCGTCTGGGCGGTCTGCGCGGTCGCCGCCCTGGTCGCGGCCGCCGTGCTGCTGATGCTGCCGACCCCCGACCGCGACGAGGTGGACGAGCGGCCGGTAGTGGTCTGACCGCCGGGGTAGTCCGTCACACAGGGGGGCATTACCGACGAGTAACTCACCTCTGTGTGACGGACTATCCTCGGAGGGCATGAGCGAGGAGCGGGACGAGCGCACCGGACGCGCTGCGGCCGCCGCGCGGATCGCCCAGCAGCAGACCTGGGTCGACCAGCAGATCCGGATCGCGATGGAGCGCGGCGACTTCGACGACCTGCCCGGCGCGGGCAAGCCGTTGGGCGCCCTGGGATCGGGGCACGACCCCGACTGGTGGTTGCGGAAGCTGGTCGAGCGGGAGCGGCTCGTCGTGCTGCCGCCCAGCGTGCAGCTGCGCAAGGAGGATGCCGAGCTCGACGACCGGCTCGACACGCTGCACTCCGAGCGGGAGGTACGCGCGGCGGTCGAGGACTTCAACCAGCGGGTGATCGCGGCCCGCTACCGGCTGCCCGAGGGGCCGCCGCTGATCACCATGCCGCGCGACGTCGAGGAGACGGTGGCCGCGTGGCAGGCGCGCCGCGCGGCGCGCGCCGCGGCCCGGCGTACCGCCCGCGCGGCGGAGCCGCCCCGACGCCGGTGGTGGCAGCGCCGCCGCTGACGTGGGCACCGTCACCCCGCGAGGGGGTGTCGGGCGTCGTTCCATACCGTCAGTATGGAAGTCCAGAGGGAGCCGTCGTCTCCGAAAGGACACACCATGACCGACTCGTTCCTCGACGCATTCACCCCCGATCAGGTCGCGCGGATCACCGCGGCCGGGACCCGCCTCCACCTGCCCGCCGGCTGGTCCCCGATCCGGGAGCGCACCCCGGCCGACAAGGCGTACATCATCCTCTCCGGCGAGGTCTCCGTACGCCGTGGCGGCGAGGAGATCGCCCGACTCGGACCCGGCGAGATCATGGGCGAGACCGCGATCGTCGCCGACACGCTGCGCACCGCGACCCTCGTGGCCCTCACCCCGCTGGAGCTCATCCACTTCACCGACGACGCCGTACGACGCCTCCGCGAGGAGCTGCCCGACTTCAAGCAGGCCCTCGACGAGGTCGTCCGCGCCCGTCGAGACATTGCTCATACTCCGGAGTAACCCGCCGCTGCTACGTTCGCGCGCATGAGCGGATCACGCAGCGCGAAGGACTTCTTCCGGCCCCTGGCCGTCGGCGCGCCGACGCCCCTGACGGAGGTCCCGGCGCGGCCGAGCCGCGCCATCCACTTCTTCGACCCGAGCAACCCGAAGATGGCGGCGAAGGTCCCCGACATGGTCGGCACCGTCGACGTGCTGCTCGGCAACCTCGAGGACGCGGTCAAGGCCGACAACAAGGTCGCCGCCCGCGAGGGTCTCGTCGACATCGCTCGATCCACGGCCGATCTCGGAGGGCAGAGCGGGCCGACCCAGCTGTGGACCCGGATCAACTCGCTCGACAGCCCGTGGGTCCTCGACGACCTGACCACCCTGGTGCCCGCGATCGGCGACAAGCTCGACGTGATCATGGTGCCGAAGGTCCAGGGCGCCGAGGACATCCACTACGTCGACCGCCTGCTCGCCCAGCTCGAGGCCAAGGCCGGCCTGGAGCGGCCGATCCTGGTCCACGCGATCCTCGAGACCGCCCGCGGCGTCGCCAACGTCGAGGAGATCTGCGGCGCCTCCCCGCGCATGCAGGGCCTCTCGCTCGGCCCGGCCGACCTGGCTGCCGACCGCCGGATGAAGACCACCCGGGTCGGCGGCGGCCATCCCGGCTACCTGGTCCGCGAGGACCCGAACCCGGCGCAGCCCGACGCCCGCCGGACGACGTACCAGCAGGACCTGTGGCACTACACGATCGCCCGGATGGTCGACGCCTGCGCGATGCACGGCATCTACCCCTACTACGGGCCGTTCGGCGACATCGCCGACGTCACGGCCTGCGAGGACCAGTTCCGCAACGCCTTCCTGCTCGGCTGCGTCGGCACCTGGAGCCTGCACCCGAAGCAGATCGCGATCGCCAACCGGGTCTTCTCCCCCAGCGTCGAGGACATCCGGCACGCGCGCCGGGTGGTCGCCGCGATGGGCGACGGCACCGGCGCGGTCATGCTCGACGGCAAGATGGAGGACGACGCCTCCCTCAAGCAGTGCCTGGTGATGGTGGAGCTGGCCGAGCAGCTGGCCGCCATCGACCCGGAGCTGAAGAAGCAGTACGACGCCATCGAGCTGGAGGCCTGAGATGAGCGAGTTCACCCCCCTCCGCTCGGTCCTCTACATGCCGAGCTCCAACGCGCGGGCGCTCGAGAAGGCCACGTCGCTCCCGTGCGACGCCCTGATCCTCGACCTCGAGGACGCCGTCGCGCCGGACGCCAAGGAGTCCGCACGCGACGCGGCCTGCGCCGCGGTCGCGTCGGGCGAGTACGGCCGTCGTACCGTCACGATCCGGGTCAACGGCCTCGGCACCGCCTGGCACGACGCCGACCTCGCGGCGGCGGCGCAGGCCGGCCCCGCGGCGATCGTGGTCCCGAAGGTGAACAGCGCGGCCGAGGTGCAGCAGCTCGTCTCCGCGATGGAGCGCGCCGGCGCGCCCGAGCACACCAAGCTCTGGGCGATGATCGAGACGCCGGTGGCGATCCTCGACGTGCTGGCGATCGCCCGGGCCTCCGAGCGGCTCACCGCGTTCGTGATCGGCACCAACGACCTGGTCAAGGAGCTGTACGCCGAGCACGTGCCCGGCCGCGCGCCGATCCTGCCGTCGCTGCACACCGCCCTGCTCGCCGCCCGCGCCGCCGGGATCGCGATCGTCGACGGCGTCTACAACGACGTGAAGGACGCCGAGGGCTTCCTCGACGAGTGCCGCCAGGGCCGCGAGATGGGCTTCGACGGCAAGACGCTGATCCACCCCGGTCAGGTGGAGGGCGCCAACGCGGCCTTCGCGCCGTCCGAGCAGGCCGTCGAGGACGCCCGCGGGCTGATCCGCGCCTGGGACGAGGGCGCCGGGGCCGGTGTCGTCACCTTCAACGGCAAGATGGTCGAGAGCCTGCACGTCGAGTCCGCCCGTCGCACGCTCGACATCCACGAGGCGATCCAGGCGCTCGACGCCTGAGCGAACCGGTCAGGCGGGGCTCACCCGGGCGTCCGGGCCGGGCCAGCACAGGCCCTCGTGGCCGTCCGGCCACCGCACGAGGTACGGCGGGGCGCCCTCCTCGCCGTGCACCTCGATGATCTCGCCCTCGCGGCGGTGCTGCTCCGCCGAGGCGCTCTCCACCACCAGCCGGTCGCCGACGTTCGCCCTCATGGGTCCTCCTCGAGCCGTTGGTTCCACGATGCGCCTCATCCCGCTCGCGGGACAACAGGCCGGCGCCGGTCAGCTCGCCACCTGCTCCAGCACCGGTACGACGTCCGCCACCGGCGGCAGCTGCGCCATCTGGTCGGCGACCGTGCGGGCGGCGGCGCGGTAGTCGCCGTCGTGCAGCACCAGCGCCAGCGCCGCGGGCAGCTCCCCGGCGGCGGCCGGACCACCGGCGACGGTCAGCCCGGCCCCCACGGCCGCCACGTGGTCGGCATTGACGAACTGGTCCATCGCGAACAGCGGTAGCACGACCTGCGGTACGCCGGCCGCGAGCGCCGCCATCGTCGTACCGAAGCCGCCGTGGCCGACCACCGCGGCGGCGTACGGCAACACGTCGGCCTGGGGCCACCACTGCTCGACCCGGGTGTTCGGCGGGACGGTCAGGGTGTCGACCGCGACGCCGCGACCGGTCGTGAGCAGGACGCGGACGGGCTCCTCGGCCAGCGCCTCCAGCACCGCCGGGTAGATCCCGGCGAACGGCGGGAGCGCCGCGGCGACGGACCCGAAGCTGACGTAAACGAGGGGCTGGTCGGGGTCACCCCAGGCCTCGGGCAGCCCACCGTCACCGGAGGCCGCTGGCGCCCGGTAGCGGTGCACCGGACCCGCGTGCTCGGCGTCGGACGGGCGGACGTCGTCGAGGACCGTCGGCACGCTGCTGAGCGTGGGCGCGGTGCGGGCCGCGGCCGAGCAGGATCCCAACGGGAGGCCGGCGAGGGTGTCGAGCTCGGCCAGCGACGGCGCGACCATCGCGCCGACCTGCTCCATCAGCGCCGCGACGCCCACCGCGACCACCGCGTGCGGCACGCCGGCGCACAGCGCCGCGGCGAGCGAGCCGAACTCGACCGGCTCGCGGAGCACCAGGTCGGGCCGCCACTCCTCGACCGTCGCCGTCGCGCCCGCCAGGGCGGCCTGCGCGTCGAGCCGGCCGAAGACCTCCGCGACGACGGTCCGGTTGGCCTCCTCCATGGACATGCCCGGCAGCCGGCCCATCACCGCGCCGAGCGCGTCGGGCGGTACGTCGGCGAATGGCCGGTGCTCCAGGCCGGCGTCGGCGACCTCGGCCGCGAACGACTCCGGCGCCGCGACCGCCACCTCGTGCCCCGCCTCGCGGCAGGCGTGCGCGACGGGGACCAGCGGACCGAAGTGGCCCGACCCCGCGGTGCTGGCGACGAGCACGCGCATCTCGACATCGTCGCAGCGCCCGCGCGCGCCGACAGCCCCGAATTTGATGAGTGCCGGGGTTACTCCACGCCGGGCACCACGCGGATCTCGCGGACGGCGCCGCCGTCGAGCGCGGCGAGCGCCTCCTGGTACGCCGGGCTGTCGTGGGCGGCCCGGGCAGCCTCGACCGAGTCGAAGCGGATCACCACGGTCCGGGTCGCCTCCCCCGACTCCCACGTCTGCGCCGGCAGGCCACGGGCCACGAAGGTCCCGCCGGCCTCCTCGAGGGCGGGTCCCGCGAGCACGGCGTACGCCGCCAGCTTCGACTCGTCGAGGATCTCCTTGTAGATGCTGATCCAGTAGGCGCTCATGGGGCCATCCTGCCGAACCCGGGTGACCCGTCTCGGACTTCGGGGTACCGGAACCGCAGACGCTCCCGGAAGGAGACTGAAATGATCGTCCTCGGACTGATCCTGCTGGTGCTCGGCCTCGTCACGACCACGAGCATCCTCACCACGATCGGCGCGATCCTGCTGGTGGTCGGGTTGATCCTCAACCTGGTGCCGATCGGTGGCACCCGTCGACGGGTCTACTAGCGAGAGCCTCGGCACCTTCGTCACGACCCCGGCCGGACGGCCGGGGTCGTGTCATGTCCGGGGCTGGGCATCGGCTGGGCCGGGTTGCGGGCTCATCACGGTATGCAGACCGATTGTCGGTTCCCACGGTGGGTACGCCGTGGGAACCGAGAGTTCGTCTGCATACCGTGATGAGCCTGCACGGCCCGACCCCACCCCGACCAGGCTCAGGACCGCCCCGGCGCCCGCCAGCCCGGGTCCCGCCCGATGAACCCGAGCAGCCGGGTCTGCGGATCCGCGTCGGCGGGTACGGCGACCCGCGGGCCGTACTGCCCGCTGGCCCGGATCATCTCCTCGACCGGCTCCATCCCGGCCAGCATCCGCGCGCAACGCTCGGGGTCGAGCGACTCGTCCTGACCGGTGGCGCGGGCGAGGTCCCAGGTGTGCATGAAGACGTCGGCGGTGAAGAACTGCGACACCGCCCGGTCGAGCGGCACGTCGCCGATGTGCGGGTTGCTGAGCACCCGGGTGGCGGTCGCCGGGTCGTCGAGCAGGTCGCGGACCCCGCGCTCCAGCTCGTTCCAGGCGGCGGCCGGGTCGTCCTCGACCGAGGTCGCGACCTCCAGGCGGATGCCGGACCCCGACTCCAGGAAGCCGGGGAACCACTCGACGAGGTGGCCGACCACGTCGCGCGCCCGCCAGCCGTCGACCGGCGCCGGGGCGTCCCAGGACCCCGGGTCCGCTCCGTCGACGCGGCGGGTGAAGCCGCCGCCGATCTCGCGCCACTCCTCGGCCGCGCCCTGACCCGTGTCGTCGCTCATGCCGCTACCGACCGGCCGGGCGACCCGGATTCATCGGCGACGGCTCACGCGCCGCGGGTGCGCCGTACGGCGTCGTCGAGCCAGACCTTGGCGGTGCCGAGGAACCCGGCCAGGTCGTGGGCGAGCTTCCCGACCGCGTCCTGGCTGTGCTCGAAGACCTCGGAGTAGCTGCGCGCGGCCTCGCGGGCCGCGTCGGTGACGGTCGCCGTGGCGTCGTCGTCGCGGCGCGGGTAGGTGCCGCCGAGCATCGCGGTGTACTCGCCGGAGTCGACCCAGCGCCGCAGCTCGGCCGCGCGTACGACGGCGAACGGGTGCGACTGGTTCTCGATCAGCAGCAGCTTCAGCACCGAGTCCCGCAGGTCGCCGGCCTCCAGGTACTCCTTGCCCTGCGCGAAGAACGCCGGGGTGTCGAGGTCGTCGAGACGGCCGCCCGACGCGAGCTTCATGTGAACCCGGAACGCCGTCGCCGGATCCTGGGTCGCGAGCAGGCCGGCCCGGTCGGCCGAGAGCTCGGACTTGCGCGACCACTCGTGCAACGCCGCCACGATCGCGCGCACCCCGAGACCGCCGATCGGGATCGTCGACATCAGCCCGGAGAGCTTGATCAGGCGCTGGAGCAGCGTCTGGTAGACCGCGTGCCCGCTCAGCGCGTGCCCGAGCTCGTGCCCGATGACGAAGCGCAGCTCGTCCTCGTCGAGCAGGTCGACCAACCCCGAGGTGAGCACGATGAACGGCTCGTTCATGCCCAGGGTGTGGGCGTTCGGGACCGGGTTGGCGGCGACGTACACCTCGGGGAGCTTCGGCAGGTCCGGGGCGTCGAGCACCTCGGCCACCTCCCCGAGCAGCCGGTGCAGCGTCGCGAACTGCCGCTCGTCGACGCGGACGGCGGACCCGAGGAACACCAGGCGTACGGCGCGCTCGTTGACCAGCCCCGACATGGCCTTCAGGACCGTGTCGAAGCCCTTCAGCTTGCGCAGCGCCACCAGCGCGCCGCGGTCGGCGGGATGCTCCCAGGCGCGGGAGCTGATGTCGCGGAGGATGGCACGGGGGCGAGCCGGCGAGGTCGTCACGGGGTTTACTCTCGCAGGCGGCTGGAAAAGTGCGTCACGTTTTCAACGCTAAGAGCGCTCTCAACGTCGAGAACGTGACGCACTTTCCCGACCTCAGTGATGGGTGAGTTCCTCCACCATCCCCAGGCGCACGAACCGATCGTCCAGCGTCTCGGGCGCCGTGTCCCACGGAGGACGCTCCACCGTCCAGGCCCGTGACTCGGGGGGCAGGAACTTGGCACGGCCGCGTGCCGCCAGCATCCGGGCCGCTGCCACTCCTCGCGTGTCGCCGCGTACGACTGCGAAGCACTCGATGCCGTGGTTGCGGAACCGTTCCTCCCGCGCGACGTCGTCCCGCGCCTGGGTGACCTCCTTGTGGTGCTCCCCGTTGTACTCGCCAGCGAGACCCGCCACGGGGTCGAAGAGATCGGGGATCCCCACCAGCTTGCCGTCGAGGTCGTACACGGGCTCGTTCACCAGCGGCGGCTCGAGCCCGGCCACGAGCTGCCAGACCAGGCGCATCCACGGCTCCCGCGGCGACCAGCTCTCGTCGACGGCCAGGGAGGCGGCGTGCCGAGCCAGCGGTGCACCGTTGCGTGAGTTGAGGTCCGCGACGTACGCCGCGAACAGCCAGGTTGAGATGAGGCCCGCCGCAGCGGTCATGTCGATCGCAGTCACCGCCGCCCACAGCTCGCCGCGGCGGCGAACCTCGTCGAACAGGGCACGCTGGACCGTCGCAACGGGGACTCCGTCTACGACCTCTCTCTCGGTGGGCGCCAACCGCGCGCGCGAGATCGTGCATCCCAGCGATGGCCGGAGGTTCGCGTGCGCGCCACCGAGCGCGAGCGGGACTGGGAGCGGTTCCAGCGCTCCCTCGGAGAGGCCGTCGAAGTAGGCGGCACCCCGCCACCGCAGCGCCGCCCAGGCTGTGACACAACCCGACGAGCCGTCAGGTCGGAGCCGCGCCGCCTGCTCGACGATCCGCTGCTCGACGCATTCCGGCGCCTCCGCCGGGACATACAGGCCCACCCCGGTCTTGCGGAACCCCCGGCCGTTGGCCTGCCGCCAGGTCGGACCACTCTCGCCGGTGGGATCGACGCGGGTGGGCACGACGAGGTGGGCCGGTCGCGTGCATACCGCACTCCATCGATTCGATGACATGCACCGGGTCTGTCCCGTGCAGGTCCAGGGCTCCCGTTCCCGGGCGCGAGCCTGTGGAGGACGCGCGCACCTCGCCGACTGTGCAGCTTTGGTGGAGCACCCCGGTGCGGCGCTTGGGGAAAGTGCGTCACGTTTTCGACGGTAAGAGGGCTCTCAACGTCCAAAACGTGACGGACTTTCCGCTACTCCCCCATCGGCACCCGCACCCCCCGCTCGGCGGCGACCTCACGCGCGCGGTCGTAGCCCGCGTCGACGTGCCGGATCACCCCCATGCCGGGGTCGTTGGTGAGCACCCGCTCGATCTTCTCGGCGGCCAGGGCGGTGCCGTCGGCGACGCACACCTGGCCCGCGTGCAGCGACCGGCCCATGCCGACGCCGCCGCCGTGGTGGAACGACACCCAGCTGGCGCCCGAGGCGGTGTTGACCAGCGCGTTGAGGATCGCCCAGTCGGCGATGGCGTCGGAGCCGTCGAGCATCGCCTCGGTCTCGCGGTACGGCGAGGCGACCGAGCCGCAGTCGAGGTGGTCGCGGCCGATGACGATCGGAGCGGAGAGCTCCCCGCTGGCGACCATCTCGTTGAAGCGCAGCCCGGCGAGGTGGCGTTCGCCGTACCCGAGCCAGCAGATCCGCGCCGGCAGGCCCTGGAAATGCACCCGCTCCTGCGCCATCCGGATCCACCGGTGCAGCCGCTCGTTGTCCGGGAACAGCGACAGGATCGCCTCGTCGGTCGCGGCGATGTCGGCCGGGTCGCCCGACAGCGCGGCCCAGCGGAACGGGCCCTTGCCCTCGCAGAAGAGCGGCCGGATGTACGCCGGCACGAAGCCCGGGAAGTCGAACGCGCGGTCGTAGCCGCCCCGACGCGCCTCGTCGCGGATGGAGTTGCCGTAGTCGAACACCTCGGCTCCCCGGTCCTGGAACTCCACCATCGCCCGCACGTGCGCGGCCATCGAGGCCCGCGCCTCCTTGGTGAACCCCTCCGGGTCGGCGGTACGACGCGCCTCCCACTCCTCGAACGGCACGCCGACGGGCAGGTAGTAGAGCGGGTCGTGGGCCGAGGTCTGGTCGGTGACGATGTCGACGGGCGCGTCGATCTCCAGCAGCCGCGGCAGCAGCTCGGCGGCGTTGCCCAGCACTCCGATCGACAACGGCGTCCGCGCGTCGCGCGCCTGCACCGCCAGCTCGAGGGCGTGCTCCAGCGACGTCGCGCGTACGTCGAGGTAGCGGTGGTCGATGCGCCGCTGGATGCGCGCGTCGTCGCACTCGATGCAGATCGCCACGCCGTCGTTCATCGTCACGGCGAGGGGCTGCGCCCCGCCCATCCCGCCCAGCCCCGCGGTGACCGTGATGGTCCCGGCGAGCGTCCCGCGCTCCCCGGTGGTCGAGGCCGTCGAGATCTTGTCGGCCACCGCCGCGAAGGTCTCGAAGGTCCCCTGCAGGATCCCCTGCGTGCCGATGTAGATCCACGAGCCGGCGGTCATCTGCCCGTACATCGTCAGCCCGAGGTCCTCCAGCCGCCGGAACTCCTCCCAGTTCGCCCAGTCGCCGACCAGGTTGGAGTTCGCGATCAGCACCCGCGGCGCCCACGCGTGGGTACGCATCACGCCGACCGGCTTGCCGGACTGCACGAGCAGGGTCTCGTCGTCGGCCAGCGAGCGCAGCGAGGACACGATCGCGTCGTACGCCTCCCAGGACCGGGCGGCGCGGCCCGTGCCGCCGTACACCACCAGCTCGGCGGGGTTCTCGGCCACCTCGGGGTCGAGGTTGTTCATCAGCATCCGCAGCGGCGCCTCGGTCTGCCACGACCCCGCGCTCAACGTCGTGCCCCGCGGGGCGCGCACCTCTCTCACGACAGTTCTCCGATCACGTCTTCGACAGCGGACAGGACGGCACCCGAGGCGACCAGGCCGACGGCCGTCTCGATCTCGGGCGCCAGGTGGCGGTCGGGCCCGGGCCCCTCGACCCCGGCCTCACGAAGCAGGCGTACGACGGCGCCCGTCGCCGGCGACGGCTCGAGCGGCCGCCGGAGGTCGAGCGCCCTCGCCGCGGTCAGCACCTCGATCGCGACGACCCGGGTCAGTCCGTCGACGGAGCGGCGCAGCTTGCGCGCGGCCGACCAGCCCATCGACACGTGGTCCTCCTGCATCGCGCTGGAGGGGATCGAGTCCACCGACGCCGGCGCCGCGAGTCGCTTCAGCTCGGACACGATCGCGGCCTGGGTGTACTGGGCGATCATGTGTCCGCTGTCGACGCCGGGGTCGTCGGCGAGGAACGGCGGCAGCCCGTGGTTGCGTGCCTTGTCGAGGAACCGGTCGGTACGGCGCTCGCCGATCGACGCGACGTCGGCGGCCACGATGGCCAGGAAGTCGAGCACGTAGGCGACCGGGGCGCCGTGGAAGTTGCCGTTC
Organism: Nocardioides sp.; assembly: GCF_035503875.1. Lineage (GTDB taxonomy): Bacteria > Actinomycetota > Actinomycetes > Propionibacteriales > Nocardioidaceae > Nocardioides. Next base: position 52,083 of record NZ_DATJTA010000093.1, on the reverse strand, counting down.
GACTCGACCCTCCCGTCGAGCACCACCGGGTTGTCGACGGCGGAGGCGAGCTCGCGCTCGGCGACGGAGGCGGCGTGCTCGACGGTGTCGCGGGCCGCACCGTGGACCTGGGGCGAGCAGCGCAGCGAGTACGCGTCCTGGACCCGGTTGCAGTCCGGCCCGCGGTGCGAGGCGACGACGCCGGAGTCGCGGAGGAGGGCGACCAGGTTGGCGGCCGAGAGCGCCTGACCCGGGTGCGGCCGGATCGCCTGCAGCTCGGGCGCGAAGACCCGGTCGGTGCCGAGCTGGCCCTCGACCGACATCGCCACCGCGATGTCGGCGGTGCGCAGCAGGCGACGCAGGTCCTCGATCGCGAGCACCAGCATCCCGAGCATCCCGTCGGTGCCGTTGATCAGCGCCAGCCCCTCCTTGGCGGCCAGCCGCACCGGCTCGAGTCCGGCGGCGGCCAGCGCGTCGGCCGCCGGCATCAGCGTGCCGCTCGCGTCGCGCACCTGACCCTCGCCCATCAGCGCCAGCGCGCAGTGCGCGAGCGGAGCGAGGTCGCCCGAGCAGCCGAGCGAGCCGTACTCGTGCACCACGGGCGTGATCCGGTGACTCAGCAGCGCGGCCAGCAGCTGCGCCGTCTCCGGCCGTACGCCGGTCCGCCCCGTCGCCAGCGTCGAGAGCCGCAGCAGCATCAGCCCGCGCACGACCTCCCGCTCCACCTCGGGGCCGGACCCGGCCGCGTGCGAGCGGACGAGCGAGCGCTGGAGCTGCTCGCGCAGCTCGGACGGGATGTGCCGGGTCGCGAGCGCGCCGAAGCCCGTCGAGACGCCGTACGACGGAGTCTCGGCCGCGGCCAGTCGCTCCACGACGGAGCGGGACCGGGCGATCGCCTCGAGGGCGCCCGGCGTCAGCTCCACCGGGGCGTCGTGCCGCGCGACGGCGACGACCTCCGCGAAGGTCAGCGGGCCGACGTCGACGGGCACGAGCGAGCACATGCCCTCATCCAAGGCCGGGCTCGCACGGCCCACCAGCGGGTGGCGGGACCCCACGTCTCAGATCCGAGACAATTGGTAGAACGTGTTGCAGAAAAAGCGTTTGCCGCCGCGACCGGCCGGGCAGGTCAGACGTCGACGGCGCCGCTCCACCTGCGCGGATGCCCACCCGTGATCCCCCTGAGGAGTTCTCTCGATGCGCCGGTTCATCCCCCTCGGCACCGCCCTGGTGCTCGCCGCCACCACCCTCACGGCCCCCCTCGCCGGCACGGCGGCGGCCTCCGACCCCGACGCCGCGTCGGTCGTCGCCAAGGCCAAGCCCAAGAAGCCCAAGGCCAAGAAGAAGCCCACGCCGTACGCCTTCCGCGCCCACGGCTACGGCACCCGGGTCGTGGGCGGCCAGCTGCCCGCCGCGTCCGGGGCAACGGCGCTCGCGGTGATCGGCTGCACCAACAAGACCGGCGTCCACCGCGACAACAACGTCGCCGAGGTCAAGCTGCCCGGCCTCGGCACGATCTCCGGCGTGCGCACCGACGTCCGGACCGTCAAGACCGCGACCGAGACCGCCTCGATCTCCGAGCACAAGGTCGCCCAGATCGTCCTCGCCGAGTCCGCGCTCGGCCGGTTGTCGATCGAGGGCATCACGTCGTACTCCAAGGCGAGCGCGACCTCGGCGGGCTACGCCACCGAGACCGACACCACCCTGGCCAAGCTCGTCTTCCGCGCCCCCGGCGGCCAGGCCCAGGAGCTGCCGCTGCCCACCCTGAAGCGGCCGATCGAGGTCCCCGGCCTGCTGCGGGTCGCGATCGGCGACCAGAAGGAGCGCACCGGACCGGACTTCGCCCGCGCCCGCGCCAACGGCCTGACCATCACCCTGATCCCGACCAAGACGAAGGTCGTCGTCGGGCGCACGGTCGCCTACCTCACCAAGGGCATCCAGACCGGCCTGTTCGTGGGCTCGTCGAACGCCACCTCGACCGAGCTCCTCGGCGGGCTCGTCGGCACCGGCCGGACCCAGCGGATCACCATGCCCTGCCAGGGCACCGACGGGAAGGTCGAGCACTCCAGCGCGCTCGACCTCACCATCCCGGGCATCCTCGACGTCGGCGCGGCCCGCTCCAGCCAGATGGGCGAGCAGCGCCGCCGCCGCGCGTTCGGCTACGAGGAGTCCTCGGTCGCCAGCATCAACCTCGGCAACGGCGCCCTGGTCGTCGACGCGATCAAGGCGCGGGTGAACGTCTCCCGGGTCAAGGGCCGCAAGGCGAAGGTGAACTTCAACGGCACGACGGTCGCCGGCATCACCGTCAACGGCCAGACCTACTCGCTGCCCAAGCTCGACGGGCTGGAGATCCCCGGGATCGCCAAGGTCGAGACGATGGTCGAGGAGCGCTTCAACAACGGCGGCCAGATCACCGCCCTGCGGATCACCCTGCTCGACGGCACCGGCGGCGTCGTGAACCTCGGCCAGGCCAAGCTGAAGATCGCGCGCAGCGGGCGCTGACGGGCGGTCAGGTCCGTCCAACGGCCGCAATTGCGGCCGTTGGACACCCTGGCCCGTCCTCACCCTGCGCAACCGCCGCAATTGCGGCCTCCGGACAGCCCGGCCTCCGGACAGCCCCCTTCGACCTGTCGACAACCTCACACCCGCCATCCGTGAGACGTGCGCTCACCACCGGATCGCGGGGCGTTGACTGACCCGCGTGGACGACGTCAGCACCCTGCGCCGGTGGGCGATGCTGGCCGCCAGCACCCTCGCCCAGGCCTCGGCCGCGGTGATGATGCACGGCCCCGCGTTCCTGATCCCCGTCCTGCACGAGCGGGAGGGTCTCAGCCTCGCCGAGGCCGGGCTCGTGGCGGCGGCGCCGACGGTCGGGGTGATGCTCACCCTGGTCGCCTGGGGCGCGCTCACCGACCGGATCGGCGAGCGGCGGGTGCTGCTGAGCGGGCTCGGCGCCACCGCGGCCGCGGGGACGCTCAGCGTGCTGGTCGAGGGGCTCGTCCCGCTCGCGCTCGCGCTCCTCCTCGCCGGGGGCGCCGCCGCCAGCACCAACGCCGCGAGCGGCCGGGTCGTCGTCGGCTGGTTCCCGCCGCACCGGCGCGGTCTCGCCATGGGCATCCGGCAGATGTCCCAGCCGGTCGGCGTCGGCGTCGCCGCCATCAGCATCGCGGTCATCGCGGACCGCGCCGGCATCCAGGCCGCCCTGCTCGTGCCGACGATCGCCGCCGCGCTCGCCGCGCTCGTGGTGGCCGCGATCGTGATCGACCCGCCGCGCCCGGCCCGGGTCGCCGGGGACGCGCCCAACCCGTACCGGGAGAACAGCTACCTGACCCGGATCCACGGCGTCTCGGTGCTGCTCGTGGCTCCCCAGTTCGTGGTGTGGACCTTCGCCCTGGTCTGGCTGGTGCAGGACCGGGACTGGTCGCCCGCGGCCGCCGGCGGCCTGGTCGCCGGTGCGCAGGTCGTCGGCGCGCTGGGCCGGATCGCCGCCGGCCACCTGTCCGACGTCGTGGCGAGCCGGATGCGTCCGCTGCGCTGGGTGGCGGTGGCGGCCGCGGTGACGATGGGGCTGCTCGGGGTGGCCGCCGGCCAGGAGCTCGCGATCGCCGTACCCCTGGTCGTGCTGGCCACGGTCGTCACCGTCGCCGACAACGGCCTCGCGTTCACGGCCGTCGCCGAGCGCGCCGGGCCGTTCTGGTCCGGACGCGCCCTCGGGGTCCAGAACACCGCGCAGTTCCTGACCGGCTCCGCGGTGCCGCCGATCGCCGGACTCGCGGTCACGCACCTCGGGTACGCCGCCGCCTTCGGGCTCGCCGCGCTGTGCCCGCTGATCGCCGCGCCCCTGGTGCCGGTCCGCGAGGAGCAGACCCCCTCCTGACTGGGTGGACAGGCGTCCGGGTACCGGACGGAACCCGACCTAGGAGGCACTCGTGGATGACGTCGTCGTCTGGATCATCATCGCCGTGGTGGCGCTCGCCGTGCTCGCCCTCGTCGCGTGGCTGTTGAGCCAGCAGCGCAAGCGCAAGCAGCACCAGGCCCACGAGCACGCCACGCACCTGCGCCGGGAGGCGCTGGCCCATACGCCGGCGGTGACCGACGCGCAGCTCGAGGCGCGTCAGGCCGAGGCCGAGGCGGAGCTCGCCCGCGCCGAGGCCGAGCGGGCCGACCGCCGGGCCGCGGAGGCCCGCCAGGGGTCCGCCGTGGCCGAGGCCAAGCAGGAGGACGTGCTGCGGGAGGCCGACCGCCTCGACCCGCACGTCGACCACCGCTCGAAGGACTACACGCCGACCGTCGGCACGGACGCCGACCCGCGCACCGACCCGCGCACGGAGCCGCGCGCCGACCACGACGGCACCGACCCCGTCACTCCCACCGACACCCAGCACGGCGGCCGCCACAAGGACGTCTGATCCGCCGGCGGGCGCACTAGCCTGCCCGCATGAGCCAGGTGCCCGCAGCGACCCGCGCGCTGCGGGTGCTGCGCTTCCTGGCCAGCCAGCCGGAGGCCGTGCCGCTGGAGCGGATCGCGCGGGCGTGCGACCTGCCGCGCAGCTCGGCGTACCACCTGCTGCGCGCCATGGTCGACGAGGGCTTCGTCTCCCACCTGGCCGACGAGCGCCGCTTCGGGCTCGGGCTGGCCGCCTTCGAGGTCGGCAGCGGCTACTCCCGCCAGGCCCCGCTGCAGCGCATCGCGCGCCGCGCCGTCGCGGCCCTGGCCGACCGCACCGGCGAGAGCGCCCACCTCGCCGTGCTGCACGGTCGTGACGTCCTGTACGTCGTCGAGGAGCGAGCACCCGGACGAGCCCCGCTGGTGACCGACGTCGGGGTCCGGCTGCCCGCCCACCTCACGGCCAGCGGCCGGGCGATCCTCGCGGGGCTGCCACCGGCCCAGGTGCGCGCGCTCTACCCCGACGCCGCCGCGTTCGCCGACCGGCACGGCGTCGGGCCGCGCGGCCCGGCCGCGCTGCGCACCCTGTTGACCGAGACCCGCCAGCGCGGCTGGGCGACCGAGGACGGCGAGGTCACGCCCGGCTTCGCCAGCGTCGCCGCCGCGGTCGTCGACCACAACGGGCACCCCGTCGCCGGGGTCGCGGTCACCTACGCCAGCGCGGACCCGCCCGACGTCAGCGCGGAGGTACGACGGACCGCGGAGCTCGTCACCCGCCGGCTGGGCGGCCTCACCGCGCCGACCCGTCGATGAATCGGCGAGACACGCCGGTCGAGGGCCACTCCACGAAACCGGGCTGCCGCAAACCGCCCCGATCGGGGAGGATGCTCCTCGTGATCTCCCGCGTGCTCCATTTCGGCATCCTGCCGCCTCCGGTCGCCTGACCGGAGCGCCCCACCAGGCGTGCTCCGACCACCGCCCCCGTCGGACCTCCCCAGGAGCACACGCATGCCCACGCACACCTCGTCGACCCCCACGCTCTCCGCCCGCACCGGGCTGCTGCAGGTCTCCCTCGCCGGAGTCCTGTGGGGCACCGGTGGCCTCGCCGTCCAGATCATCCGCGACGTCCTGCCGATGTCGGTCGTCGTCATCAGCGCCTGGCGGATGGTCATCGCCGCGCTCGTCCTGGTCGCCGCACTCGCCCTGACCCGCCAGGTCGCGGGCGTGCGCACCCTGCTGCGCACGAGGCCGGCGTACGCCGTCCTGGTCGGTACGGCGACCGCGGCGTACCAGGTCCTCTACTTCGTCGCGGTCGTCAACGTCGGCGTCACCGTCGCGACCGTGGTCAGCCTCGGCCTGGCACCCGTGCTGCTGACCGTCGGCGAGGCGGTCCGCGACCGCCGCCGGCCCGACACCGCGCACCTGGTCGTCCTGGGCGTCGCCCTGACCGGCCTGCTCCTCGTCAGCGGTACGGCGCACACCGGCGACGGCGGCCCGCACCCCGCGCTCGGCCTGCTCGCGGCCGTCGGGTCCGGGACGGCGTACGCCCTGACGACGGCGCTGGGCCGCCCGCTCGCCCAGGTCACCTCGCCCCTCGCGCTCACCACCACGACCACGACGGTCGGCGCGCTGGCGCTGCTGCCCCTCGCCGCGGTCAGCGCGCTCGGCGGCAGCCCCGTGGTCACCACCGACCCGGTCGCCGCCGGCACGCTCCTCTACCTCGGCGTGATGACGATGGCGCTCGCCTACGGCCTCCTGTACGCCGGCCTGCGGACCACTCCCGGCAGCGCCGCCGTGATCGCGACGCTCCTGGAGCCGGTGACCGCCGCGGTCGTCGCGGCCGTCGTCCTCGACGAGCGGATCGGGGTCCTCGGTGCGATCGGCACGGCACTGATCCTGCTCGCCGTCGCGGGGCTCGGCCGGAAGCCGGTCGTACCTCCGGGTTGAGCCGCTCGTTGAACGGGCACGTAGAACGCGTTCCTGTTCGATCTGGGAGGCCCGGATGCGCGCGACCCGCCCGTACCTGCACCTGCTCGTCGCCGGCCTGACCGCGGCCGCGGTCGTCGTCAGTGCGGTCGTCGTCGGGGACGTCCCGGGCGAGCGGACCGGCACCCTCGCGGCCGGGTTCGACGCGCGGAAGGCCGCCGCGGGTCTGCCGCACGTCGACCCGCCCGGCACGCCGCCGCACACGCACGACGACCCCGCCACGAAGAACTCGCTGTCGCGGACCGCCGAGGCCGGGGCCGACACCCAGGACCCCACGACGTCGCCCCAGCGGCGCGCGGCGGCGGCGTACGTCGAGCGCCAGCGGCGCCTGAAGGACCCCCGGCTGACCCGGACCCGGGTCATGCAGAAGCGGCGGGCACGACCGCAGGACCGCTACGCGATGGCGAAGGGCTGCTACCGGATGGCCGGCCGCCCGGTCTTCTTCAAGCCGACCCGGCTCGGGACCTACCTGCTCTACACCGCCGACCGCCGGTTCCTGAGCGTCGGCGGGGAGCACGTCGCCAAGCCGTCGCCCGAGGTCGAATGGCAGGCGACCAAGGTCGGCCGCCGCAACCTGACCTTCCGCAACGCGGGCGGCTACCTGCGGATCCGGGGGCAGGCGCACTTCCCGCTGGAGCGCACGACGGGCTGCGCGGCGTACCCCGAGTCCCAGGTCGACGTCGTCGGTGCTCCGCACGGCGGCGTCACGCCGTACCAGGAGGTGCGGGGGTACGTCGACGCGCACACCCACGGCATGGCCTTCGAGTTCCTCGGCGGCCAGGCGCACTGCGGCCGGCCCTGGCACCGGTACGGCGCGCCGTACGCCCTCGTCGACTGCGTCGACCACACGGTCACCGGCGGGTACGGCGGGGTGCTGGAGAGCGCGCTCTCCGGGGAGCCCGGCCACGATCCCGTCGGGTGGCCGACGTTCGAGGACTGGCCCGCGCCGGACTCGCTGACCCACGAGGGCACCTACTACCGCTGGCTGGAGCGCGCGTGGCGCGGCGGACAGCGGCTCTTCGTGAACCTGCTGGTCGAGAACAACCAGCTCTGCCAGCTCTACCCGCTGAAGCGGAACTCCTGCGACGACATGGACTCGGTGCGGCTGCAGGCGCAGCGCATGTACGAGCTGCAGGACTACGTCGACGCCCAGTTCGGCGGCCCGGGCAAGGGCTTCTACCGGATCGTGAAGAACCCCTGGCAGGCCCGGAAGGTGATCAACGCCGGGAAGTTGGCGGTGGTGATGGGCATCGAGACCTCGGTGCCGTTCGGCTGCACGATGAAGGTCGACATCCCGCAGTGCTCGCTGGCCGACATCGACCGCCAGCTCGACGAGGTGCACCGGCTGGGCGTGCGGCAGATGGAGCTGGTCAACAAGTTCGACAACGCCCTCTCCGGCGTCGCGGGCGACAAGGGCGCCGTCGGTCCGCTGGTGAACCTGGCCAACTTCCTGGAGACCGGGTCGCTCTGGGACATGCGGCACTGCGAGCCGGCCGACGGGCGCTCCCACGACAACAGCCAGGTGGCGCTGCCCGACATCAGCGGCGGGCAGCAGGACGCGCTGTTCGGCGCGGTGGCGAAGCTCGGGCTCGACCTCGGCCTGCCCAACATCGCCCTGCCGCTCTACCCGCCGCCGGAGCACTGCAACAGCCGCGGGCTGACCACCCTCGGCGAGCACATGATCCGGGCGCTGGCGAAGCGCGGGATGCTCTTCGACCCCGACCACATGAGCGTCAAGGCCCGCCGGGCCGCGATGGACACCATCGAGCGGCTGGGCTACTCCGGCGTGCTCTCCAGCCACTCGTGGTCCACCCCGGACACGTACCCGCGGATCTACCGCTCCGGCGGCTTCATCACGCCGTACGCCGGCGACTCGACGGGCTTCGTCACCAAGTGGCGCGAGCACGTCGGCTGGGCCGACCCGCGCTACTACTGGGGGATCGGCTTCGGCGCCGACATCAACGGCCTCGGCGCGCAGGGCGATCCCCGCGGCGCGACCGTGCGGAACCCGGTGCGCTACCCCTTCCGCGGTCTCGGCGGCGTGCAGGTGAAGAAGCAGCGGGCCGGCCAGCGGGTCTACGACATCAACGTCGACGGCGTCGCCCAGTACGGCCTCTACCCCGACTGGATCGAGGACCTGCGGAAGGTCGCCGGCGGCCGGGCCGGCCGGGCGATCGTCGACGACATGGCCCGCGGCGCGGAGGCGTACCTGCAGATGTGGGAGCGCGCCGAGGGCGTCCGGGCCGACTCGTGCCGCAACCCCGGACTGCGCGAGCCGGTCTCGCGGGTCACGAAGCTGGTCCGCCGCGGCATGAGCACGAAGGCGGTCATGCGCGCCGTCGGACAGCCGTTCACGCGGCTCGGCTCGTCGTACGGCGTGTGCGCCCGGACGGCGAAGGACCCGAGGGTGCGGGTGACGATCACGTTCGGTCGGGGCGGCAAGGTGACGCAGGTGCGGGCGCGGCGCTGACCCCAGCTAAGGAGATTTGCTCAAACCTGGGGTACGCCGGGCTGTCCGGTGATGGAATCGGCGTTCCGCCGCCCTCCCGAGGAGTCCCGTGAACCTGCGCGCCCCGCGCCTGCTGCCCCTGCTCGCCCTGGTCGCGCCCGCGCTCGCCGTCCTGCCGCAGGGCTCGCCCGCCACGGCCGCGGTGCCGACGCCCGCGCCGGTGAACGTTATCGCGAGCGAGCGTGTGAACTTCGGCGACACCCTCCCGGCCGACCGCGCCTACCGCCAGGTCGCTGTCGGCTACTCGATGACGTACGGCCTGCGCCCCGACGGCGCCATCGACGCCGTCGGCCCCTACCCCGGGCTCCCCTCCCCGCCGGCGCCTCCCAGCGGCCGGTCCTGGGTGAGCATCGCCGCCGGTGGCCAGCACGGTCTCGCCCTCGACTCGGCGGGGCACGTCGCGACCTGGGGGTTCGCCGACGACAACCGGACCGTCCCGGCGACCGTGCCGCCCGGCATCGCCTCGACGACGTTCCAGCAGGTGAGCGCCGGACGCAACCACGACCTGGGGCTCACCACCGACGGCCGGGTCGTCGGCTGGGGGACCCCGTCGCACCTCAACGAGCTCGCGATCCCCGCCGCGCTGACGGTCCCGGACCAGGCCGACCCGGTCGTCCAGGTCGCGACCGCGTACGGCATCTCCGCCGCGGTCACCGCGAGCGGGCAGCTGCACGCCTGGGGCAGCATGCTCGGCACGCCTCCCGACGGCCTGGACGGGCCCGTCGCCGAGGTCTCCGCGGGGCGGGGCCACCTGCTGGTCCGCACGGTGGCCGGGGACGCCTTCGACTGGGGCGTCTACTCCGCCGGCCCGATGCCCGACCTGGGCGACGACACGGTCGTCGACGTCGAGGCGGGCTACGAGCAGCGCTCGGCGGTGATCACCGAGGACGGCCAGGTCGTCGTCTGGGGCCAGGGTGAGGGCCAGCTGCCCACCCCGCGCGACGACGCCCGGCCGGTCGGCATCGACCTCGACCGCAGCCGCGGCGTGATCACCTACGGCGCCCTCACCAGCACCGCGGCGCCCACGATCGACGGTGCGCCGCGGTTCGGCGACGAGCTCACCGCCACGCCGGGCGCGTGGAGCGAGCAGCCCGACGACGTCCACTTCGAGTGGCGGGCCCACGACCGCAACGGCGGCTCGGCCGTCGTCGGGACCGACGCACCGACGTACACCCCGACGGCCCAGGACGCCTGGGACTGGGTGACCCTGTCGGTCACGGTCACCGCGACCAAGGACGGGTTCGTCGGCGCGACGGCGACGTCCGAGCAGACCGCGAACGTCGCTCAGCGGCTCTTCGCCGAGGCACCGGAGATCACCGTGACCGGCGAGGCACGGGTCGGCGGGACGCTCACCGCCACCGCGACCTCCGCGTCGCCGCTCCCCGACGACGTCGCGTGGGGGTGGTACCTCGTCGACCGGGACGAGGACATGGTGGAGCGGATCGACGGGACCGCGTCCGGGGTCCTGACCGTCACCCCCGAGCTCGAGGGCAAGACGGTGTCGGCCAACGTCACCGTCACCAAGGAGGGGTACGAGCCCGCCTTCGACCAGGTCGACCTGACCATCGCCGCGGGCACGCTGGCCGCGCCGAGGGTCTCCGTCAGCGGACGGGCCCGGGTCGGCCAGACCCTGACCGCCGCTGCCGCGGCCGACCCCGCTGCGACGAGGACGACGTACCAGTGGCTGCGCTCGGGGGCTCCGATCGCCGGGGCCGTCGCGGGCACCTACCGGGTGACCGCCGCGGACCTGGGCTCGCGGCTGAGCGTGCGGACGACCAGCACGGCGCCCGGCTACACGCCCGTCGCCGGCGCTTCCGCCAGCACCCCCGTCGTCACCCTCGGGGCCGCACGCCTGCGGGTCGTCGCTCCCTCCCGGGTCACCGTCGGCCGGCGGGCGGCGATCTCCGTCCGGGGCCTGGCGGCGAACGAGCGCTTCACGGTCCGGGTCGGCGGGAGGAAGGCGACCGGGACGGCGAACGCCTCGGGGACCGGCAAGGTCCGGCTGAAGATCGCCGGGAAGCCCGGCCGGCGCCCGGTCGTGGTCGTCGGCTCGGTCGCCGACCGTGCGGGCAAGGCCACGCTGCGCGTCGTACGCCGCAGGTAGCACCCAAGCGTCGTCGGCGAGGTTACCCACCAGTAGGATGATTCTCACGCCGACCGGGCACTGACGGGGCACCCGGGGGCCTCTAGGCTCGCGGACGGCCCTGCGGCCGCGCGTACCACGACGAGGAGCCCTACTCGATGCAGACCTTCGCCATCATCGTCTCGCTGGCCATCACGGCCGTGGCGGTGGTCCTGACCGCCCGAGCGGTCCGGTCCATCCTGGCCACCCTGAAGGTCGGCGGGCCAGCCCTGGGCCGCACGGACCGGCCGGGACGCCGTACCTGGACCATGGTCAAGGAGTCGCTGGGTCACACCCGGATGCTGCAGTGGACCTGGGTCGGCATCATGCACTGGTTCGTGTACGCCGGGTTCATCGTGCTCAGCGGCGCGGTCGCGACGGGGTACGTCCAGCTGTTCAACCCCGACTTCGCGCTGCCGATCATCGGCCACTTCTTCCTCTACGAGTGGGTCAGCGAGGGCCTCGGCCTGCTCAGCACGGTCGGCATCGTCTTCCTGATCGTCTACCGCCAGCTCAACCACCCGCGGCGCAAGGGCACCAAGAGCCGCTTCTACGGCTCCAACTTCTGGCAGGCCTACTTCGTCGAGGCGATGGCCCTCCTCGAGGGCTCGGCGATCCTGTTCATCCGCGCCGCGGAGTACAACCTCGGCCAGATCGACAGCGACCACCCCGAGGACTTCGACAACTTCCACTTCCCGATCAGCTCGCTGGTCGGCGACGCGATCTTCCCCTCGGGTCCCGGCTCGGAGGCGACCCTCGAGAACATCATCGTGGTCATCGCGATGATCAAGATCTGCCTGGCCATGGTGTGGCTGATCGTGATCGCGAACAACCTGACGATGGGCGTCGCCTGGCACCGGTTCACCGCCTGGTTCAACATCTGGTTCAAGCGCGAGGGCTCCGGCCGCACCGCGCTCGGCGCGATGAAGCCGCTGACCAGCGACGGCAAGGCGATCACGCTCGACGACATCGACGACCTCGACGAGGACTCGAAGCTCGGCGTCGGCTCCATCGAGGACTTCTCCTGGAAGGGCATCCTCGACTTCACGACCTGTACCGAGTGCGGTCGCTGCCAGTCGCAGTGCCCCGCCTGGAACACCGAGAAGCCGCTCTCCCCCAAGCTGCTGATCACCGCGCTGCGCGACGCGACGTACGCCAAGGCGCCGTACCTGCAGGCGGGTGCGGACGACGAGGCGCGGGCCGCCGTACTCGAGGGCAGCGACACGCTGACCAAGGAGGCCGAGCGGCCCCTCGTCGGCGAGACCGGCGGCCGGATGGACGGCATTGAGGACGGCGACTGGTTCTACATGCCGGAGAACGGCGCCGCGGTCATCGACCCCGACGTGCTCTGGTCCTGCACCTCCTGCGGCGCCTGCGTCCAGCAGTGCCCCGTCGACATCGAGCACGTCGACCACATCATGGACATGCGGCGCTACCAGGTGCTGGTCGAGTCGAACTTCCCCGCGGAGCTCAACGGCCTGTTCAAGGGCCTGGAGAACAAGGGCAACCCGTGGAACATGTCGCCCAACGCCCGCATGGACTGGGCCAAGGGGCTCGACTTCGAGGTCAAGGTCGTCGGCGAGACGGTCGAGTCGCTCGACGAGGTCGACTGGCTGTTCTGGGTCGGCTGCGCCGGTGCCTATGAGGACCGCGCCAAGAAGACGACCCGCGCGGTGGCGGAGCTGCTCGACATCGCGGGCGTCTCGTTCGGCGTCCTCGGCAACGGCGAGACCTGCACCGGTGACCCGGCCCGCCGCGCCGGCAACGAGTTCGTCTTCCAGGGCCTCGCGCAGCAGAACGCCGAGACCTTCAAGGAGTACAAGGTCAAGAAGGTCGTCTCGACCTGCGCCCACTGCTTCAACACGCTGAAGAACGAGTACAAGGAGTTCGGCGTCGAGCTGGAGGTCGTGCACCACACCCAGCTGCTGAACCGCCTCGTCCGCGAGGGCAAGCTGACCCCGGTGCGCGACGGGGCGGGTGCGCACCAGCGCACGATCACCTACCACGACCCGTGCTACATCGGCCGCCACAACGGCGTCTACACGCCCCCGCGCGAGCTGCTGCAGGTGCTGCCCGGCGCCCAGGTCGTCGAGATGGAGCGCAACAGCGAGCGGTCCTTCTGCTGCGGCGCCGGTGGCGCCCGGATGTGGATGGAGGAGAACCTCGGCGAGCGGATCAACGTCAACCGCACCGTCGAGGCGGTCGGCACCGGTGCCGACCAGATCGCCGTCGGCTGCCCGTTCTGCCGCGTGATGCTCTCCGACGGGCTCACCGCCCAGCAGGCCAAGGGAGAGGCCCGCGAGGAGGTCGAGATCCTCGACGTCGCGCAGATGCTGCTCGCCTCGGTCAAGGGCGAGATGGCGACCAAGCTGGCGCCGGGCGCCGGTGCCGCCGCGGCGCCTGCCGCCGCTCCGGCCGCTCCTGCCGCTCCGGCCGCGAAGGCCGCCCCGGTCGAGACCAAGGCGGAGCCCGAGGCCGGCGACGCGACCATCACCGACGACACCGTGGTCGCCACGGAGGACGCCGGCCCGGCCGCGAAGGCCTCCGGCGGATCGTCGCTCTTCGACGACGCCTCCTCGATGTTCGACGAGCCCGCGGCCACGGCCGCTCCGGCCACCGCCGACGAGGACAAGGCGCCCGCCGAGGAGGCGCAGGCCGCCAAGCCCGCGTCGTCCGGTGGGTCGCTGTTCGACCTCGGTGACGACACGTCGGCTCCGGCGGAGGCTCCGGCGGAGGCCGCCCCGTCCTCGGGTGGGTCGCTCTTCGACATCCCGGCCGGCGAGCCGGCGACGGCCGAGCCCGCCGCTGCGGCGGAACCGGCCGCGAAGGCCGAGCCTGCGGCGGACCTGGGCTCCGGTGGCTCGCTCTTCGACATCGCGGCGGACGAGCCCGCTGCGCCCGCCGCGAAGGCGGAGCCGGCAGCCCCGGCCGCTGCGCCGAAGGAGGAGCCGACGAACGCCGAGCCCGCCGTCGACCTGAGCTCGGGCGGTTCGCTGTTCGACATCGCCGCGCCCGAGCCGGAGGCGGCTCCGGCGGCACCCGCTGCTCCGGCCACGCCGGAGGCGAAGTCCGAGCCCGAGCCGGCCCCCGCTGCTCCTGCTGCTCCGCCTGCTGCGGCCGCCTCGACGTCCGCCGGGGCGCCGGCATCGGACGTCGACATCGACAGCCTCGGCTCGCTCTTCGACGTCACCGCGCCCGAGCCGGTCGCCGCCGCCCCGGCTGAGCCCGAGCCCGCGGCCGCGGCCGAGGTCGAGGTCCCCGCGGAGCCGGAGACCCCGGCGGTCGAGGAGCCCGTGGCCGAAGCTCAGCCCGAGCCGACGCCCACCGCGTCGAGCGCCCCCGCGGCCGCGCCGGCCACGGGCGTCGACTTCGACAACCTGGGCTCGCTCTTCGACATCGAGGCACCCGAGCCCGTTGCCGCTCCGACGGCTCCGGCGGCTCCGGCAGCCGAGTCGGCTCCGGCAGCTCCCGCCACTGAGTCGGACAGCCCCGGCGCCGACCTGAGCGCCGCCGCCACTGCGGCGGCGAACCAGGAGCCGGCACCGGAGCCGGAGGCAACTCCCGACCCGGAGCCGGAGCCCGAGGTCGAGCTCGAGGTCGAGCCGGTGGTCGCTGAGACCCCCGACGAGGAGAAGCCGGCAGAGAACAAGCCGCAGCCGACCGTCAGCGGCGAGGCGCACCAGCCGCGCACTGACGCCGACATCGACCAGGCCTCGTCCCTCTTCGACCTCTGAGAGCAAGCCTGAGCAGGAACGCGGTGGATCCGTTCAACCTGGTTGAACGGATCCACCGCAGTCCGGGCAGCTGACCGGCCCGCGTCGTCCAACGGCCGCAATTGCGGCCTCCCGACACCTCCAGGGCGCCTGAGCCTGCCCTACCACCGCAATTGCGGCCGTACGACATGGGCATGCACCGCCCAACCCCCGGCCCGCCCCGTCGCCGCGATCGAGGCCGCAGACATGCCGCGTGCTCCCCGGCCGGCCAACACTTGCGGACGCGACCCGAGCCACCTCAGCCCGCACGCTCGCTCAGCACCTTGTTCAGCAGCACCGCCGCGCGGACGCCGACCTCGGGGCCGCCCACACATCGACCTGTGGACGGCGAGCTACGGCAGGTCGTCCTTGTCGGTGTGCTCGGGGACGAGCACCGGCCGCAGCCGCGCCCAGACGAGGAACCCGATCCCGACGAGCAGCATGATCAGCCCGGCCCACAGGTTCGCGTTGGGGCCACCGGTCTTGTCGGTCTCCGGGTCACCGAAGATGCCCATGAGCGTGAGGATCACGCCGTACACGCCGATCAGGCCGCCGATGATGTTGCGGATGTCGAACGCCCCGGCCTGGTGCTTGCGCTCGGTGCTGGAGTTCGAAGACATGCGGTCCTCCTCGGGGGACGCCATCAGAACACGACGTTCAGGACGATGACCAGGGCGAGCGCGACGCCGGCGAGCGGCATCGTGCGGCGGTACCAGGGGTACGACGCCTCGTTCTCGTCGACCAGGTCCTCGCGCGGGGTCTCGGAGTAGACCAGGCCGCGCAGCTCCTCGGGCGGCTTGGGCTTGGTCGCGAGCGACACGACGATGCTGAGCACGATGTCGACCACGAACGCGGCGCCGGCCGCGACGAAGGACGCACCCTGCCCGGCCAGCGGGAGTACGCCGAGGCTCGCGGAGCCGAAGGCGTCCTCGCTGAGGAAGGCCACCAGGACGGCCGACAGCGTGCCGGCCGTGAGGCCGACCCAGCCGGCCGTGGCGGTCATCCGCTTCCAGAACATGCCGAGGATGAAGGTCGCGAAGAGCGGGGCGTTGAAGAACCCGAACAGCGTCTGGAGGTAGTCCATGATGTTCGAGAAGTTCGAGGCCAGCTGCGCGGTGCCGATCGCGATCACGGCGGAGGCCACGGTGGCGACCCGCCCCACCCGCAGGTAGTAGGAGTCGTCGCGGTCCTTGACGACGTACCGCTGCCACAGGTCGTAGCTGAAGACGGTGTTGAACGCCGAGACGTTGGCGGCCATACCGGCCATGAACGCCGCGAGCAGACCGGCGATCGCCACGCCCAGCAGGCCGTTGGGCAGCAGGTCGCGCATCATCAGGATCAGCGAGTCGTTGAACTGCACCGTGCCGTTCGCGCCGCCGGCAACCGTCTCACCGGCTTTGGTCCTGGCGATCTCGGTGACGAGCACCGCGGCGATCATGCCCGGCAGGATGGTGATGAACGGGACCAGGATCTTCGGGAAGGCGCCGATGATCGGGGTCTTGCGGGCCGAGGAGATCGAGTCGGTCGCCATGGCCCGCTGGACCTCGACGAAGTTCGTCGTCCAGTAGCCGAACGAGAGCACGAAGCCGAGGCCGAAGACGATGCCGACGACCGACCAGAAGTCGGACTCGAAGCCGGTCAACGCGTTGCCGGGCCAGGAGTTCAGCTGCTCGGCCGCGGACGCCGAGCCGCCGATCCCGGCGTTCTCGGTGATCCGGTCGGTCAGCCCGTCCCAGCCGCCGACCTTGTGCAGCCCGATCAGGGTCAACGGCAGCAGCGCGGCCACGATGACGAAGAACTGCAGCACCTCGTTGTAGATCGCGGCCGAGAGGCCGCCGAGGGTGATGTACGAGAGCACGATGACCGCGGCCAGGACGAGCGCGAGGGTGAGGTTCCAGCCCAGCAGCGCCCGGATGATCGTCCCGAGCAGGTAGAGGTTGATGCCGGCGATCAGCAGCTGGGCGACGGCGAACGAGATCGAGTTGACCAGGTGTGCCCCGGTGCCGAACCGGCGGAACATGAACTCGGGGACCGAGCGCACCTTCGAGCCGTAGTAGAACGGCATCATCACGACGCCGAGGAACAGCATCGCGGGGATCGCGCCGATCCAGAAGTAGTGCACGGCCGGGAGCCCGAACTCCGCCCCGTTGGCCGACATGCCCATGATCTCGACCGCGCCGAGGTTGGCGGAGATGAACGCGAGTCCGGTGACCCAGGCGGGCAGCGAGCGACCACTGAGGAAGAAGTCGATGGAGTCGGAGACCTGGCGGCGAGCGACGATGCCGATGCCGAGGACCACCGCGAAGTACAGGGCGATGATCAGGTAGTCGACGGCGTGCGCGGAGATGATCGTGTCAGTCGCGAGCGGACTCGTCATGACGGTGCCTTTCGTGCAACCGGACCGGTGGCGTCCTCCCGGTTTGAGCCTCCAATGAGTGCCCTCTGGCCCGCTCGCACAAACGGCGGCGTCGTCACGACGCCGTCGACGACTCCCGGATCAGGACTTCATGGCGACGCCCTCGCGCCAGTAGCCCATGAAGGCCACCTGGCGGCGGTCGACGTCGAGACCCTTCACGAGCGCGCGGCGCAGGCCGGTGACGACCTTCGACTCGCCGGCGATCCAGGCGTAGAGGTCGTCGAGGTCGTGGCCGACGTGCGTGACCGCGGTGTCGACGTCCTCGCCCGAGGAGGAGTACGACGGCGTCTCCCACAGGTCGGGGTCGATCTCGTCGTCGGCGACCTCGACCGGCTTCAGCGGCGCGCCGAGGTGCTTGAGCACGGCGGCGTGCAGCGCCTCGCCACGGGGCGCGCCCTCGCGCGGGAGCCAGGTCAGCTCGACGCCCGCCGGGTGCTGCAGCGTCTGGACGTCGGCCGCCTCCGGCACCTCCAGGTACGCCGCCCCGCGGGCCTCGTCGGGGAGCATGGACAGGATCGCGGCGACCGCCGGGACGGCGGTCTCGTCGCCGACGAGCAGCAGCCGGCCCGCCGTACCGGGGACGAACTCGATGCCGCCGTACACGGAGCCCTTGCGGGGCGCGAGGACGACGATGCGGTCGCCGACGGTGGCCCGTCCGGCCCACGTCGACCCGGGGCCGGCCTCGCCGTGCCCGTCGACACCGTGCAGCACGAAGTCGACGACGAGGCGGGTGTCGGCGCCGGAGCCGACGACGTCGCGGACGGTGTAGGTGCGCATGTGACCGCGCTCCTCGGCGGGCCGCTCGAACCAGGACGTCATCCACGCCTCGTCGACGTCCACGAGCGGCGGCAGCGGCTGGTCGCCGTGCGGGAAGACGAGCTTGATCCGCTGGTCGTACAGCGGCCCGTCGACCCCGAACTCCGCCAGCGCGGGCGAGCCGAGCTCGATCCGCAGGAAGCTCGGCGAGAGCCGGTCGATCCGGACGACCTCGACCTCCTCCAGGAGCATCGGCAGGTCGGGGGCAGCGAGCGTGGTCATGAGCGTCCTCGTGTTAGGTGAACCTAAGTAAGGCGCACCTTACGCGAGGATGCTCGTCAGATCGAGGTGCGGTGGAAGTTCTGGAAGGAGCGCGACGGCGTGGGGCCGCGCTGGCCCTGGTAGCGCGAGCCGTACTTCTCCGACCCGTACGGGTGGGCCGACGGCGAGGAGAGCCCGAAGAAGCAGAACTGGCCGATCTTCATGCCCGGGTAGAGCTTGATGGGCAGCGTCGCGACGTTGGCCAGCTCCAGCGTGACGTGACCGGAGAAGCCGGGGTCGACGAACCCGGCGGTCGCGTGCGTCAGCAGGCCCAGGCGGCCCAGCGACGACTTGCCCTCGACCCGGGCGGCGATGTCGTCGGGCAGCGTCACGACCTCGTACGTCGACCCGAGCACGAACTCGCCCGGGTGCAGGATGAACGGCTCGTCGCCCTCCGGCTCCACCTCGCGGGTCAGGTCCGACTGGTCGGCCGCCGGGTCGATGTGCGGGTACCGGTGGTTCTCGAAGACCCGGAAGAAGCGGTCCAGCCGCACGTCGACCGACGACGGCTGCAGCATCGCGGGGTCCCACGGGTCCAGGGCGATCCGGCCCTCGTCGATCTGGGCGAGGATGTCGCGGTCTGACAGCAGCACGCGCTCAACCTACCGGTCAGCCGCCCGGCGCGGCCCCGGCTTCCACGGGGACGACCAGCACGGGCACGCCGGCCGCGGCCGCCATCCGCTCCTGGAGAGCCGACCGGTCGTCGAGGTCGGTGTCGGGCGCGACCCCGACGACCAGCCCGGTGCCGTCGGCGCAGCCGTACGCCGCGGTCACCTCGACGCCCAGGTCGTCCGCGTCCTCGACCGCCGACGCCGCGCGGTCGACCTGGTGCCGGGAGAGCGGCACCTCCTCCACGAGCACGCGCACCCGGTCCGGCCGCTCGCCGGCAAGCGCGGTCACCACGCCCGGGACCGGCGGGCGCCACTGCACGACGACGGCACCGCCGGCGACCCAGGGCACGACGTCGTAGCCGCCTTCCAGGCCGCGGGTCGCGCGTCGTACCTCTCGCTCGACGGGCCTGAGCCGCGCCGCCACCACGTCGGTGACCTGGGCGATCGGGTTCACGTCGCCCTTCGGGTCGTGCCAGCGCTCGACGATCGCGACCCCGCGCGGGATCAGCTCCGCGCGCGCCTTCGCCAGGTCGCCGGAGACCAGTGCGATCAGGCCGAGGCGGCTGCTCGCGGTGCGGCGTACGACGTAGCCCTCGCCGACGTAGCCGCCGGCCCACTCCGAGATCCCGCCCTGCTCGACGAGGTCCGCGGGCGGCTCGGCCTCGTGGGTGAAGGTGCGGTCGCAGGAGAAGACGTCGGCGGCGGGCGACTGTTCCGCCTCGTCGTCGCAGCCGGCCAGGACCGCGGCCATGACGAGCACCACCGCGACGGCGAGCCCGCGCCGTACCCCTGTCATGTCCTCATGGAACACCGACCAGAATGTCCGCATGCAGCATTTCCGCCGCTTCGTCGCCCTGGGCGACTCGTTCACCGAGGGCGTCGGCGACCCCGACCCCGCCCGCCCGAACGGCCTGCGCGGCTGGGCGGACCGGGTGGCGGAGGTACTGGCGGCGCAGTCGCCGGACTTCGGCTACGCGAACCTCGCCATCCGCGGCCGCAAGCTCGACGGCATCCTCGCCGAGCAGCTCGAGCCCGCGATCGCGCTCGCGCCCGACCTCGTCACGATCTACGCGGGGGCCAACGACATCCTCCGTCCGCGCGTCGACCTCGACGTGCTGGTGGAGCGGTACGACGCCGCGCTCGGCAAGCTCGCCGCTACCGGTGCACGGCTGCTCGTGTGGACGGCGTTCGACCCGGGCGGGAGCGCGATCTACCGTCCTGTGCGCGGCCGGTTCGCGCTCTACAACGAGCTGGTCCGCGAGGCCGCCGAGCGGCACGACGCGACCGTCGTGGACTTCTGGCGGCTGCGGGACTACCGCGACTGGCGGCTGTGGGACCTGGACCGGATGCACATGAGCCCGGCCGGCCACCAGCGGATGGCCACCGAGGTCCTCGACCTCCTCGGCGTCGCTCACGACCTCCGGCCGCTGCCCCTGCGCGAGATCGTGCCGCTCTCCCGCGCCGAGCAGCGGGCGGCCAACACCGTGTGGGTCCGCGAGTCCGCCGGCCCCTGGGTTCGTCGCCGGCTGACCGGCCGCTCGTCCGGCGACGGCCTGGAGCCGAGGTACCCCGCTCTCGCCCGACCCCACCTGGGGTAGCATCCTCCCGCCGGTCCCACCGGCCTGCGGATGTAGCTCAGTTGGTAGAGCGCGACCTTCCCAAGGTCGATGTCGCGAGTTCGAGTCTCGTCATCCGCTCCAGTCTCCGCCAACGGCCCAGCTCCTTCGAGCTGGGCCGTTCTCCATGCCCGACCCGGCGTGAATGTGGTCCGTCGTTCACCGACATTCACGCCGGCTCGGCGCCACATTCACGCCGGGTCGGCGGTTCGGTGCGAGGTGGATGTGACTGGTGGGGCAATTGACAACTCGTGGGACCAGTGGTGATGGTGGAGCGGCTCCCTCTTCCCCCCATGTTCGGAGTCTCGGATGTCTCGCCCTCGATGGATCGCCATCGGCGCGCTGGTCCTGCTGCTGGCCGTCGGCCCCTTCGTCCCCCGGGGAGGTGACCGCGACGACGGGGCGATCACGCCCTCCGGGCAGCAGGAGTACGACGCCCGCCCGGCCGCCGCGGCGGGCCTCGGGGAGCTGACTCCCGCCGCCGCGGCGGAGATCGACCGCGTGGTCGGCCAGGGACGGCGCGACACCGTCGCGGCCCGGGCCACACCGGCCGCACAGGCGGCCGCGCTGACCCGGTGCGCCGAGTTCGAGGGGCAGCGGTACTGCCTCGGCACCGGCTGGACCCGATCCACCCCGGCCGAGGTCCGGAGCAGGGTCGCCACCGAGGCACGTGCCGCCGCCCAGCCGGTCGCCGGCCGGGCGCGCCGCGTCGAGCGGACCGGCGATCTCGACACGGCGGCGCGCCTGCGTCGTACCGCCGCCCTGACCCCGGCCCAGCGCGCCGCCCAGGAGCGGGCCGAGCTGACGGCCGCCGCGCGCTCCGTCGCGAAGGTCTGGCTGCTGCGGCACGAGCTGCAGGGCGTCCCGCTCCCGGCCGGGTTCCTGGAGCGACACCCGGAGGCCCGGGCGATCCCGGGTGCCGCCCCGGTGGCGCGCACGAGCGCGAAGGACTACCCGCCGTACGCCCGGGTCATGAAGGCGCGCCAGGTCTCCTCGCAGACGCGGACGTACTGGTGCGGCCCCACCGCGATGCAGATGATCGCCTGGGGCTGGCGCGACAAGAAGCGCGCCCAGTCGAGGTGGGCGGCCCGGCTCGGCACCACCAGCGACGGCACCGCCATCTCCAGCATGGTCGCGACGATCAACCGGTCGACCGGCTGGGACCGCCCGGACCACGCGGGGCCGTACATCGTCCTCGACATCGGCGACTGGTCCTACCGCCAGTGGTCCCGGCTGCTGATGAAGCACATCGCCGTCTACCGGGCGCCGGTCGTGCTGCACCCGATCCTGCTCAAGCGCTTCTACCCGTACCTCGACGACGACGCGTCGGGACACTTCCAGGTCGGCCGCGGCTACCGGCAGCGCCCCGGCAAGGCGATGGCGATCTCCTACTTCGAGCCCTGGGACCAGCAGCGGTTCGACCCCTCGGAGCCGTACATCGAGCGGGTCCAGTGGCGCAGCGCCTACAAGAGCTACCGCGCCAACAAGGCCCACCCGCACCAGAACATCGGCGTCTGATGCGCGCCCTCCGGTACGCCGTCCCCGCCGCCCTCCTCGTGCTCGCGGGCTGCTCGAGCGACGCCGGCTCGGGTACGCCGCCCGACGCCGACGCGCCGTCGACGACCGAGTCCGCGACCGGGTCTTCTACCGCCGCCCCCGCGCCGGCGCCCGACTGGCAGCCCGTCGACGGTCCGGTCGACCGCGCGGTCACCCGCAACGCCCGCGGGACCGAGCTCACCGGCGCGACCCATCGCGAGACCTTCCTGACCGAGACCCACTCGCTGGTCGTCGAGCAGGAACCGGAGGAGTCGGAGCCGGCGCGCGCCGTGCTCACCGACCTGGAGTCCGGCAAGGAGAGTGTGCTCGACGGTGACTCCGAGGTGCCGACCACCACCGGCGGCACCTGGGCGCTCGGCCCCGGGTCGCTGGTGCACGCGACCGTGGCACCCGACGGCTCGTACTGCCTCGCCACCGTCGAGCTCGACACGCTCGCGGCCACGCGCGGCTGGTGCGCGCCGCAGCGGCACGGCTTCACCGGCGCCCGGATCACCGACGCCGGCACCACTCTGCAGACCTTCGACGACGCGCGCCCCTCCTGCCGCACTGTCGGGACGGTCGAGGGCACCGAGGTCGTGCCGTTCGCCGATGCTCCCGCCTGCACCGCCTGGGACGCCCTCGTCCTGGACTCCGGTCCGGTCTGGTCGGTCGTCCGCAACGAGCGGAACATCGAGCAGGTCGACCTCTTCGCCCAGGGTCCGGGCGGCCCCGGCGACGTCGTCGAGCTCGGCGTCGGCACGTCCGGCACGCTCGTCGGCTGCGGCGGGGCGGCGTACTTCGTCCGGGACCCGCAGGACGCGAGCGACCCCGCCCGCCTGGTCCGCTGGGACGGCACCAGCGTCGAGGTCGTCTACGAGTCGCCCGCCGGCCCGGCGTTCCTGGAGACACCACGCTGCGGCGGGGACGTCCTCACCCTCACGGCGTACGCCGAGGGCGGCGACGAGCAGGTCTCGGCGCGGGTCCGCTGAGGCGTCCGTACGCTGGGCCGGTGAGCGAGTTCGCAGGCTTCCCGGTCGCCGCCCTGGACTTCTACGACGACCTCGAGGTCGACAACACGAAGTCGTTCTGGGAGAAGCACAAGACGGTCTACGCCGAGTCGGTGAAGGCGCCGATGACGGCGCTGTGCGCGGCGCTCGCGCCCGAGTTCGGCGACGCGAAGATCTTCCGCCCCTACCGCGACGTCCGCTTCGCCAAGGACAAGACGCCGTACAAGACCCACCAGGGGGCGTTCGTCCGGGTCGGCGAGGCGACCGGGTGGTACGTCGAGGTCTCGCCGCGCGGGGTCCGCACCGGCGCCGGGTTCTACGAGGCCAGCGGCCCGCGGCTGGCTGCCTTCCGCGAGGCGGTCGCCCACGACCGCTTCGGCCCCGAGCTCGAGAAGATCCTGCGGAAGCTGGAGAAGCAGGACTTCGAGATCGGCGGCGACCGCCTCAAGACCTCCCCGCGCGGGTACGACGCCGACCACCCGCGCATCGAGCTGCTCCGTCACCGGTCGCTGACCGTCGGCCGCTCGCTCGGCTTCGAGCCCGTCATCCACACGCCCGAGGTGCTCGACCTGGTCCGGGACGACTGGCGCGCGCTGCGCCCTCTCGTCGAGTGGGTCGCCCGGCACGTCAGCACCTGAGCCGGGCGCGAACGGCCTCAGGCCTTCGTGAAGCTCGCCATCGTGCGCTCCGGCTCCCAGAACGCCTTCATGGACGCGACCCGCCCGTCGTCGTGGACGACGTACACCATGATCAGCTCGGTCGTGGTGTGGCTGCCGTCGGGGAAGCTGGTGCGGATCCGGCCGATGTTGGCGCACGTGTTGCTGCCGGGGTTGGCGAACGACTCGTAGATCTCGAACTCGAACTTCGCGATCGGCTCGATGGCCAGCTTCCAGAACGCCGAGATGCCCTCGTGCCCGTGGTGGCCCTTGCCGTCCGGGTCGAACATCGACGGCCCGACCGGGTCCTCCAGGACGGCGTCCTCGGCGTACACGGTCAGCCACTCGGCGAGGTCGCCCTTGGCCACGGCGGAGTACGACCGCTGCGACGCGGCGCGCGCCGGGTGCGGGTCGTTCGGGGCGGTCCAGGTGATGGCGTCGGACGTGATCATGCTCGCAGCGTAGAACGAGTTCTAGTTCTGCGCGAGGGTCGTCCCGGGGGTCGCGGCTTCATCACGGTATGCAGACGAGCTCGCACTCCCCACGGCGTACCCACCATGGGAACCGTCGGCCGGTCTGCATACCGTGATGAGCCCGCAGACCCGCCCCGAACGAATCAGTGCGGCTGCCAGGCGTCCTCGTCGGCGGTACGCGTGGTGACCGCCTTGGGCAGCTTCCCGTCGGCCAGCTGCTGGATCGAGACCTGCTCGAAAACGTCGCGCAGGGAGCGCCGGGCGGCGATCCAGACGTGCTGGAGCACGTCGGCGGCCTCGTTGTAGGTGACGGCCTCGGGGCGGAGGCCGTAGACCGAGACGAGCGGGCCGTCCACGGCGCGGATCACGTCGGCGACGGAGACGTCGTCGGCGGACCGGCCCATCCGCCAGCCACCCGACTGGCCGCGCTGCGACATCACGATGCCGGCGCGGCGCAGGTCGGCGAGGATCGCCTGGAGGAACCCGTGCGGAATCTCCTGGAGCCGACCGAGCTCCTCAGCGCTGACCGCGCGGCCGTCCGCCCGCGACGCCATCTCGATCAGCGCACGGAGCGCATAGTCGGACTTCGCGGAAACTCGCATGGGTGCAGTGTGTCAGAAAAATCGATGCACACACTCGACGACTCCCCGCCCAGCGAGAGGTGTGACTACTCAGGCCAGGACCAGGTCGTCGTCCTTGTCGTCGTCGACCTCCATCGCCCGCGAGCGGCGCTCCTGGCGGACCGCCCAGACGATGCCGGAGATCCACAGCACGCCGACCACCGACGCGACCGTGATGACGACCGCATCGGAGCCGCCGAGGGACTCGACGATGGTCTTGGAGTTGGTGAGCACGATCAGGCCGCCGGCCGCGACGCCGAGCACGCGGGCGGCGAGCTTCTTGACCAGCCAGGCGGCGATCGGCGCGGCGATCACACCACCGGCGAGCAGCGCGGCGGCGTACGACCACTCGATGCCCTGCGAGCCGAGGGCAAGGATGAAGCCGAGCGAGCCACCGACCGCGACGACGAACTCCGAGGTGTCGATCGAGCCGATCACCTTGCGCGGCTCCAGCCGGCCCGACGACAGCAGCGTCGTGGTACCGACCGGACCCCAGCCGCCGCCACCGATGGCGTCGAGCGCGCCGCCGATGACGCCCATCGGGGCCAGCATCTTGGCGGAGGGCCGGCTCTTGAACGTGGGTCGGCGCCCACCGAGCACCAGGAACCGCCAGATCACGTAGATGCCCAGGCCGAGCAGGATGCCCGCGACCCAGGGCTTCGCGGTGTCGCCGTCCAGGCTGACCAGGAAGGTCGCGCCCGCGAACGCGCCGGCGAAGCCGGGGATCGCCAGGATCGAGACGGTCCGCCAGTCCACGTTGCCGAGCTTGTGGTGGGAGAACCCGGACACCAGCGAGGTGCCGATCTCGGAGAAGTGCACCGCGGCGGAGGCCGCGGCCGGCGCAACGCCGGCCGCGAGCAGCAGCGTCGAGGACGTGACGCCGTACGCCATCCCGAGCGAGCCGTCGATGAGCTGGGCCAACAGGCCCACGAAGCCGAGCACGATGAGCTTACGCATGAAGGTTGCACCCTTGGTCGTTCGGTGACTGCACCATCACCGACCGGACATAAGACAGTCGAGAAGCCTGATTTGGCTTATTCGACTTACCTAGTAGAGATTGCGCGGCCCCCTGCTGTCAAACTTCCGGCCACCTTCGACGTGTTGCGTGGGCGAAGACCCCGACCTACTATTAAGTTACCGGTCAGTAGCACTCGTCATCCCGAGCGCGCATGACCGCCTTCTCCACAGACGATCGATCACGGAACAGATCAGGGATAGGTGTGCACCAGTGAGCCACTACAAGAGCAACCTGCGCGACATCGAGTTCAACCTCTTCGAGGTGCTCGGACGCGACCAGGTCCTCGGCACCGGCCCCTTCGCCGAGGTCGACGCCGAGACCGCCCGCGAGGTGCTGGCCGAGGTCGACCGGCTCTCGCGCGAGGAGCTCGCGGCGTCGTACGAGGACAGCGACCGCAACCCGCCGGTCTTCGACCCGCAGACCCACACCGCGCCGATCGGCGAGTCGTTCCAGAAGAGCTACCAGGCCTGGATGGACGCGGAGTTCTGGCGCCTGCAGATCCGCGAGGAGCTCGGCGGCACCCCCGCGCCCCCCAGCCTGATCTGGGGCCTGGCCGAGATGGTCCTCGGCGCCAACGCGCCGATCTGGATGTACGCCGCGGGCGCGCCGTTCGCCGGCGTCGTGTGGAACAACGCCAACGGCGTCGAGCGCGACCAGCGCGTCGCCCAGATCATGGTCGAGCGCCAGTGGGGCTGCACCATGGTCCTCACCGAACCCGACGCGGGCTCCGACGTCGGCGCCGGCCGCGCGAAGGCCGTCCCCAACGAGGACGGCTCCTGGAACATCACCGGCGTGAAGCGGTTCATCACCTCCGCCGAGCACGACATGAGCGAGAACATCATGCACCTCGTGCTCGCCCGCCCCGAGGGCGTCGAGGGCGTCGGCGGCCCGGGGACCAAGGGCCTCTCGCTCTTCTGGATGCCGAAGCACCACTTCGACCACGAGACCGGCGAGCTGACCGGCGAGCGCAACGGCGTCTACGTCACCAACGTCGAGCACAAGATGGGCATCAAGGTCTCCAACACCTGCGAGGTCACCTTCGGCGACCCGCAGGTCGGCGGCGGCGAGCCGGCCAAGGGCTGGCTGCTGGGCGAGGTGCACAACGGCATCGCCCAGATGTTCGACGTCATCGAGAACGCCCGGATGATGGTCGGCACCAAGGCGATCGCCACCCTGTCGTCGGGCTACCTCAACGCGCTGGAGTACGCCAAGACCCGCGTCCAGGGCGCCGACCTGACCCAGTCCGGCGACAAGACTGCCCCGCGCGTGACGATCACCCACCACCCCGACGTACGCCGCTCGCTGCTGACGCAGAAGTCCTTCGCCGAGGCGATGCGCGCGCTGGTGCTCTTCACCGCCACCGTCCAGGACGACGTCTACTTGGCCGAGGCCAACGGCACCTCGGACTCCGACGAGGCCCGGCTGGCCGCCGCGCTCAACGACCTGCTGCTCCCGATCGTCAAGGGCTACGGCTCGGAGCGCTCCTGGGTGCTGCTCGGCACCGAGTCGCTGCAGACCTTCGGCGGCTCCGGCTTCCTGCAGGAGTACCCGCTGGAGCAGTACGTCCGCGACGCCAAGATCGACACCCTCTACGAGGGCACCACCGCGATCCAGGGCCAGGACTTCTTCTTCCGCAAGATCGTCAAGGACCAGGGCAAGGCGCTGGGCCACCTCGCGGGCGAGATCAAGAAGTTCATCGACTCCGAGGCGGGCAACGGCCGGCTGAAGAACGAGCGTGAGCTGCTCGCCACCGCGCTCGACGACGCGAACGCGCTCGTGGGTCACATGATCAACGACCTGATGTCGGCGCAGGAGGAGGTCCGCAACCTCTACAAGGTCGGCCTCAACACCACGCGCCTGCTGATGGTCCTCGGCGACGTCGTCTGCGCCTGGCTGCTGCTGCGCCAGGCCGAGGTCGCGCTGGACAAGCTCGGCGGCGACACCGGCAAGGACCAGGCGTTCTACGAGGGCAAGGTCGCGGCCGCGCAGTTCTTCGCGCGGACCAACCTGCCGCGGATCAGCGCCGAGCGCGCGATCGCCGAGGCGACCGACCTGTCGGTCATGGATCTCGATGAGGGCTCGTTCTGACCCCAGGCTCCACCGCACGACGGCCGCCCCGGTTCCCGGGGCGGCCGTCGGCGTTCCCGGGCACTCAGGGCCGCAGGTGCGCCCGCGCGGCCCGTCGTACGGCGTCGGTGAGGCGGGTCAGCGCCGGGGAGTCCAGACGCCACCGCTGCCAGTGCAGGGGTACGTCGAGCCGCGTCCGGCCGCCCAGCGTGACCAGCCGGCCCGCCTCCAGGTCGGGGAGCAGCTGGGGCTCGGGGAGCATCCCCCAGCCGAGCCCGAGCCGGACCGCCTCGTGGAAGTCGGCACTGGTCGGCACCCGGTGCACGACCGGCACGGAGTCGACGCCGTACCCGCGGAGCACGTCGTACTGCAGGTCGTCCTTGTCGTTGAAGAGCACGACCGGCATCGCGGCCCAGTCGTGACCGCGGCCGCGCCGCCACCGCTCGGCGAAACCCGGGGCGGCGGCCGGCCGGTAGCGCAGGGACCCGAGGCGCTCGACCTCGCAGCCCTGGACCGCGACCGGGTCGCTCGTCACCGCGGCGAGCACGTCACCGCCGCGCAGCAGGCCGGCCGACCAGGCCTGGTCCTCGACGTGCAGCCGCAGGACGCTGTCGTCCCAGGCGGCGACCTCGCCGACGACATCGCGGAACCAGGTCGCGAGCGAGTCGGCGTTGATCGCGAGCGGGAGCTCGACCCGGTGGCCGCCGTGGCCCAGCGCATCGCGGGCCTCGTCGTACAGCAGCTCGGTCTGGCGGGCCAGCCGGAGCAGCGCCTCGCCCGCCTCGGTGGGCCGGCACGGGGTGCCGCGCCGAATCAGCACCCGGCCGGCCGCGGACTCGAGTGCGCGGATCCGCTGGCTCACGGCGCTGGGCGTGACGTGGAGCTGCCGCGCGGCCGCGTCGAAGGTCCCGTGGTCGGCGATCGCGACCAGCGCCGCCAGCTGGTCCGGGTGCGGCCTCATGAAGCGATGCTAATGCTGCTGCAGATTCTTTCGCTGGCCTTCATCGGAGCGCGACCGTAGCGTCGCCGTGTGCTCGACTCCACCGCCGCCGGCCTCGTGACCGGCCTGACCCTGATCGTCGCCATCGGCGCGCAGAACGCGTTCGTGCTGCGGCAGGGCATCGCGCGCGAGCACGTCGTCCCCGTCGTCGCGGTGTGCGCAGTCTCCGACCTGGTGCTGATCTTCGTCGGAGTGAGCGGCATCGGCACCGTCGTCGAGCGGGCGCCCGCCGTCATCGACGTGGTGCGCTGGCTCGGCGTCGCCTTCCTGACCTGGTACGGCGTCCGCACGCTGCTCGCCGTACGGCACGCCTCCGGGCTGGCCGCGAACGGCGGGCAGCGGCTGTCGCGCCGCTCGGCGGTCGGCCGGGCGGTCGCGCTGACCTGGCTCAACCCGCACGTCTACCTGGACACCGTCCTGCTCCTGGGTTCGATCGCCAACACGCACGGACCGGACGGCCGATGGGCGTTCGCGGTGGGAGCGGGCGCGGCGAGCCTGCTGTGGTTCTCCGGGCTGGGCTTCGGCGCCCGCCTGCTGTCGCCCCTGCTCGCGCGCCCCCGCGCGTGGCAGGTCCTCGACGTCGTGATCGGCCTGACCATGCTGGCCATCGCGGTCTCACTCGCCCTCGGCTGACGGTGGCACTCGCTACGCTGCATCGCCATGGACGACCAGCAGCGGCTCGCGGCGTACGTCGAGGTGTGGAAGCAGGCGGTCGACGACCTCGTCGCCCTGCTCGAGAGCCTCCCCGAGGAGGACTGGTCCCGCCCGACCGACCTGCCGGGCTGGGACGTCCGCGCCGTCGCCTCGCACATCGCGCACCTCGAGGGGATCCTCGCCGGCGGCCCCGAGGAGTCCGCCGACATCGGCGAGCCCGAGCACGTCACGGGCTTCCTCGGCCAGTACACCGAGATCGGGGTCGTCAACCGGCGCGAGCTCCCCGCGGCCGAGATCGTCGAGGAGATCCGGCAGGCCGCCACGACCCGCTACTCCGCGCTGCAGGCAGACCCGCCGACCGACGCGAGCGCCAAGCCCGAGGTCATCTTCGGCGGCGTGCCGTGGGACTGGGAGACCCTGTTGCGCAACCGCCCGCTGGACGTGTGGATGCACGAGCAGGACGTACGCCGCGCGATCGACCGCCCCGGCGGCATGGACGGCGAGCCGGCCCGGCACACCGCCGAGTACCTCGCCGAGTCGCTCGGCTTCGTGCTCGCCAAGAAGGCCGGCGCCGCCCCGGGCTCGACCGCGGTGCTGGAGATGGCGGGCAGCGAGCCGTTCGCGTTCACCCTCAACGACGCCGGCCGCGGCGAGCGGCTGCCGCAAGCGCCGGCGTCGCCCGACGTGACCCTGCGGATGGACCGCGAGACCTTCGTCCGCCTGGCCGGCGGCCGGCGCGCGGAGCCCGACCGGGTGGTCGTCGAGGGCGACGCCCAGCTCGGCCGGAGGATCCTCGACTCCCTCGCCGTCACGCCGTGAGCGCGCCGCGGACCGACGCCTGGCAGCTGGCGGACCTGCCCGACCAGGCCGGGCGCACCATCCTCGTCACCGGCACCAGCGTCGGCGGGCTCGGCCACCACACGGCCCTCGAGCTGGCCCGTCGCGGTGCCCGGGTCGTGCTGGCCGGGCGGACCCCGTCGAAGATCGAGGAGACCGACGAGGCCATCCGCGCCGAGGTGCCGCACGCCGACCTCGAGCGGCTCGAGGTCGACCTCTCCAGCCTGAAGTCCGTACGCCGCGCCGCGGACGCCGCGACGGCGTTCGGGCCGATCCACGTCCTGGTCAACAACGCCGGCGTGATGGGGACGCCGCACTCCCGCACCGCCGACGGCCTCGAGCTGCAGCTGGCCACCAACCACTTCGGACCCTTCCTGCTCACCGGGCTGCTGCTGCCGCAGCTGGTCGCGAGCGAGGCGGGCGTCGTGGTGACGGTGTCGTCGCAGTTCCACCGCTACGCCCGCTCGGCACCGCTCGGCGATCCCCGGGTCGAGGGCCGCTACTCGCGCTGGCCGGCGTACGCCCAGACGAAGCTGGCCAACCTGCTCTTCACCTACGAGCTCGACCGCCGGCTGCGCCAGGCCTCGCTGCCCGTCCGCGCGCTGGCCGCCCACCCCGGCTTCGCGGGCACCCACCTGGCCGCGAACGGTCAGTACGGCCGCGCCCAGGGCGGCCGGGCCACCATCCTCGACGCCGCGATCCGCGCGGTCTCGCAGTCCGCCGCCGCCGGCGCGTGGCCGACGCTGATGGCGGCGACGGCCGACCTGCCGGGTGCGACCTACTGCGGTCCGAGCGGGCCGCTCGAGATGGCCGGCGCGCCTCGCGTCGTCACCAGCACCCGACGCTCGCACGACGAGGTCGCCCAGCGTCGGCTCTGGGAGCTGAGCGAGGACGTCACCGGGGTCCGCTACCCGTAGACCAAAGTCGGAGCCGGCACCGACGAGCGGCCGATGCGGTGGCGGCGCCGGTCGTCCTAGCCTGCCGGGGTGGCCGAGCAACCGCAGCAGACCTGGGAGCTGGTCATCGACGGCCAGGCGCACCTGGTCGAGGTGCACGGCTCGGTGAACCGCCGGATCGAGTGGTACGTCGACGGCGAGCTGGTCGGCACGGAGAAGTCCACGGACGACCGGATCCAGGTCAAGGCCGACGACGACCCTGACCTGGGCTCGATCGGCGTCTTCTTCTCCGGGCTCGGCAGGCCACGGCGGGCGACGTACTTCGACCCGGGCCAGCAGGGCGACCTGAAGGCGCTGGCCGGCGTCGGCGGGCTGGACCTGGTGCCCGAGGAGGGCTCGAAGGCCGCGGCGTACGAGGAGCGGGTCCGCGCGCACCCGACGACCTATGCGCTGCTGGCGGCGGGTGGCGGGGTGGCCAAGGTCGTCGTGCCCATCCTGCTCGCGCTGCTCGTGGCGCGGTTCGCCGTGTCGATCCCGTGGCCCGACTGGAACCTCCCGTCGATCCCCACCCCGGACCTGCCGTCGATCCCGTGGCCCGACATCCCGTGGCCGTCGATCCCCTGGCCGGACGTGAGCGTCCCGGGCTGGGTGGAATGGGTGCTCGACAAGGTGAAGTACGTCTGGCCGATCGTGCTCGCGATCGTCATCGCCCGGACCGAGATCCAGCGTCGGCGCAAGCAGGACGAGCTGCGGCAGCAGCGCCGCGAGCGTCCGGCCCCGCCGTCCGATCCGTCGTCCGACCCGAAGGACGACGACGCCTGAGCCCGGCTCAGCCTCGGCCGAGGAGCAGGTCCAGCGGTCGGGTGCCGACCGGAAGGCCGTAGCCGTCGTAGTAGTCGAACATCGCCCGCAGCCACGGGTGCTCGACGTCGTTCTCGACCCGCCGCGCGCTCCTGCCGGCCTCGGCCGCCAGCTCCCCGATCGTGGCGGCGCGGGTCGCCAGCTCGTACGTCGCCCCGACGTGGCCGTCCGTGGTCAGCACGACCGCGGCCGCCTCGCCGACCTCGGCCAGGTCCGCGAAGCCGAAGACCGCGTCGACGTCGTACGGGACGTCGAGATCGGCGGAGAGATCGAGGTTCTGCAGGTAGGCGCCGGGCTGCAGGATCGTCCAGGCCAGCCCGGAGCGGCGGACGAGGTCCTCGGACGCGGCCTTGCCGAGGTGGTGCGGCATCGCGGGGACGTACGGCGACGCGACCGAGTGGTAGCCGATCCGCCCGACACCCGCGTCGCGCAGGGCGTCGAGGACCTCCGTGACGTACGCCGGCTCATCCGGGTGCAGGTTCGGCGCGATCAGGTACGCCGCGTCGCAGCCGGACAGCACGCGGCGCAGGTCCGGCCACTCCGCCCGCCCGATGGGCACCGTCTCCACGCCGCGCCGCTCGAGGGCCTCGCACACGGCCCGGCCCGTCTTGCCCCGTCCTCCGATGACTCCGATCGTCATCGGTCCAGTCTGGAGCATGGCCCTCGGCGGCGAGTATCGTCCCCGGCGTGAGCGACGACTGGCGTAGCGAGACCGTCGACCGGGTGCGGACCCTGATCCGCACGGCCGAGCCGGAGGTGGTCGAAGAGGCCAAGTGGCGCAAGGCGTCGAACCCCGACGGCGTCCCCACGTTCTCCTGCGACGGCCTGGTCTGCACGGTCGAGACGTACAAGGACAAGGTCAAGCTCACCTTCGCCAAGGGCGCCTCGGTCGCCGACCCGACCGGGATCTTCAACGCCAGCCTGGACGCCGGCACCCGCCGCGCGGTCGACCTCCGCGAGGGCGACACGCTCGACGAGGACGCGTTCGT
This sequence comes from Nocardioides sp., assembly GCF_035503875.1. Classification (GTDB taxonomy): domain Bacteria; phylum Actinomycetota; class Actinomycetes; order Propionibacteriales; family Nocardioidaceae; genus Nocardioides. Next base: position 19,017 of record NZ_DATJTA010000093.1, on the reverse strand, counting down.
GGAGCTGGTCCGTGACGCGGTGGCGCTGAACCGGGCGTGAGCTCTACTCGCTGACCCGGTCCCGCACGCGCACCAACCCGGCGAGCGTGGCGATGTACGCGGACCCGTCGGGGGCGAGCGTGACGGCGGCGTAGTGGTTGTTGAACATCGTGCCGAGGCCGGTGCGGACGGCGAAGGCGGTGCGGCCGGTGCGGGCGTCGATGGCGGTGAGGTACCAGGCGCTGGCGCCCCAGCGGCTCGGCCGCTTCGTGTACGCGTAGACCAGGCCGGTCTGCAGCGAGACCTTCGGGACCGAGGTGGGGGCGACCTGGTCGGAGGTCCACGACACGCGGCACTCGCCGTCCGCGACGTCGACCCGGGCGAAGCCGGGCTGGGTCGCGAAGCCGAGCATGGTGCTCCAGGGGCCGGCGTACCCGTGGTTGTTCTCCACCACGACGCCGCCCTCACCGACGGAGACGAGCGAGTTGTCGGTGGCGCCGGCGCCCTTCTCGAAGACCTCCGCCCGGCAGACCTCCTCGCCGTCGTCGGTGCGCAGGAAGAGCACGCGCATCCGCTGGTCGGCGTTGTCGGTGATCGCGACCAGGCCGTCGGGCAGCAGCGTCGGCGTCGTACCGCTGCCCTGGCTCAGCTGGCCGGGCTTCTGCGACGTACCCCGGTCGTACGTCGTGCGCCAGCGGACCACGGGGCGGTGCCGCCGGTCGTCGGCGACCAGCTTGTAGAGCGCCTCGACGGTGACGACGTACACCCCGCCGTCCTCGCCCGTGGCCAGCGAGTTGGCCACCTCCTCGCCCAGGTCGAGGGTGCGTACGACGGGCTCCTCGGCCCCGGTCTCGGTGATCGTCCCGATCAGGCCGTCGCCGGTGACCCACCAGATCCGGCCCTCCCAGTCCGGCATCAGCGCGATCAGGCAGTCGTCCTCCGGCACCACCCCGGAGAGGTCGTAGCTCTCCTCCGTGGTCAGGTCGGGGTCGCCCTCACCGTCGTGGGTTGCGACGACGAGCACCCGGCGGTCGGTGGTGGCGAGGACGGCGCGGTCCTCGGCGTCGAGGTAGAAGTACGACCCGCCGCACAGGTCCTGCCAGGGTCGCTTGCCGGAGTTGCCAACGCGGTCGGGCAGGTCCTTGGTGACCAGCGGCCGCATGGTGTCGGGGTCGATGACGTGCAGGGTCGGGCCGCTGAGGTCACCGCAGAGCGCGACCAGCCGCTCGCGCTCGTCGAAGGCGAGGGTCGCGCACTCCTCGACGCCGTACCAGGCCGTGTCGACCTCCGGGGAGTCGCCGGTGGGGCCAGGGCCGGCGTACGCGTCGGAGGCCCAGGCGTCGTTGTGCATCGAGCTGCGCCCGTTCGGCGCCAGCTCCGGGTGCTGGGGCAGCTCCATCGGGATCGGCTGCTCGCTCACCGCGCGGCCGACGTACGACGGCGTCACGAGCGCGCCGCCTCCGGGCGGGAGCGGGAACCACCCGTCGGGCGCGATGACGGGGATCGCCACCACCAGGGCCACCGCGCCGGCCCAGGCCGCCACCACCCGGCGGGTCGGGCGCAGCCACGGCCAGAGCCTCCGGCGGCTGCGCGGAACCGCGAACGCGACCACCACCGCGAGCACCACGACGGGGCCGAGCAGCAGGTAGAGCAGCGCCGTCCCGAGCAGGGCGAGCGAGCGCGCGTACCTCAACGGGCTCGGGGTCGGGGGGCGGGCATGCCCCGCATTGTGCCTGCTGGCAGGCCCCGATCAGCGGAAGAGCGCGCTGTACGCGTTCAGTGCGGGCTGGCCGCCGAGGTGCGCGTAGAGCACGTTCGACTCCGGCCCGATCTCGCCGGTGCGGACCAGGTCGAGCAGGCCGGCCATCGACTTGCCTTCGTAGACGGTGTCGAGGATGACGCCCTCCAGGCCGCCGACCAGCCGGATCGCGTCGAGGGTGGAGTCGACGGGGACGCCGTACAGGTCGCCCGCCCAGCCCTCCAGCACGGTGATCTCGTCGTCCCGCAGGTCGCGCGGGACGCCGATCAGCTCGGCCGTACGACGCGCGATCCGCTCGACCTGCTCGCGGGTCTCGTCGAGCTTGGCGCTCGCGTCGATGCCGATGACCCGGCGGCGCCGGCCGCCGGCGACCTCGAGGTCGGCGAAGCCGGCGATCATCCCGGCGTGCGTCGAGCCGGTCACCGAGCAGACCACCACGGTGTCGAAGAAGACGCCGAGCTCGGCCTCCTGCTGCGCGACCTCGTGCGCCCAGTTGGCGAACCCGAGCCCGCCGAGGCGGTGGTCCGAGGCGCCGGCGGGGATCGCGTACGGCGTACCGCCGCGCGCCTCGACGTCGGCGAGGGCTTGCTTCCAGGAGTCCTTGAAGCCGATGCCGAAGCCGGCGGGGTCGAGGCGCACCTCCGCGCCCATGATCCGGCTGAGCAGGATGTTGCCGACCCGGTCGTTGACGGCGTCGGGCCAGTCGACCCAGTTCTCCTGGACCAGCACGCACTGCAGGCCGAGGTGCGCCGCGACGGCCGCGACCTGGCGGGTGTGGTTGGACTGGTAGCCGCCGATCGAGACCAGCGTGTCGGCGCCGGAGGCGAGCGCGTCGGGGACCAGGTACTCCAGCTTGCGCACCTTGTTGCCGCCGTACGCGAGGCCGGAGCTGACGTCCTCGCGCTTGGCCCAGATCCGGGGGCCGGTGCCGGCGGAGGTCTCGGTCGCGAGGTGGGCGCTGAGCCGGTCGAGCGGGTGCACGGGGCTCGGGCCGAAGGTCAGGGGGTGCCGGGGGAAGTCGGAGAGGGCCATGGGTGTCTCGGTCAGCTTTCGGCTCGGGGATCGTCGGTGAGGGTGTGCCAGGTGTCGTAGGTGACCAGGGCGGCCTGCTCGGCGTGGCCCGCGGCGCAGTGCTCGATGAGGGTCGTGTGGAACTCGACCGAGCGGAGCCCGGCGTCGGAGGCGAAGCGGAGGTTCTCGGCCCGGCGCAGCACGGGCGTGTACTGCTCAAGGACGGCGGTGATCGCCCGGTTGCCGGCGATCCGCAGGGGTACCCCGTGCAGCTGCCGGTCGGCCTCGTGGGCGGCGTCCAGGTCGCCGGACCGGACGGCGGCGGCGAACCGCTCGTTGGCGGCCCGCATGATCTCGAGGTCGGCCGCGCTCAGCCGCTCGACGGCCTGCCGGACGGCGACGGCGTGCAGGCCGGCGACCACGTCGCGGGCCTCGCGCACCTGGACGAGGTCGAGCTCGCTGACCACGGTGGAGCGGCCCGGCCGCGCGACGACCAGGCCGACCTCGCCGAGTCGCAGCAGCGCCTCGCGGACGGGAGTGCGGCTGACGCCGAGCCATTGCGCCAGGTCGAGGTCGCGCAGCTGCTCGCCCGGGGCGAGGGTGCCGTCCACGATCGCATCGCGGAGCCGGTGGAAGACGTCGTCGCGCAGCAGCGACCGCTCGGGCAGCGGCGGACTCGCGGGGATCGGCATGCAATATATTGCACATCGCGTGGCTGCCGTTCGTCAAGCGTCGTGGCGCTCCGCCCCTTCGCGGCGCCCGGCATGATGACGCCATGGCCTCCCCCCGCGCTGGACAGCCCGCCGAGCCCTCCGACCTGGTCGACGTCGCGCACCTCGTGACGGCGTACTACACCGGGGTCCCGGACCCCGACGACGTCGACCAGCAGGTCGCGTTCGGCACCAGCGGTCACCGCGGCAGCTCGCTCAAGACCTCGTTCAACGAGACGCACATCCTCGCCACCACCCAGGCGATCTGCGACTACCGCCGCTCGCAGGGGTACGACGGCCCGCTGTTCCTCGGCCGCGACACGCACGGCCTGTCCGAGCCGGCGTGGGCCTCGGCCCTGGAGGTGCTGGCCGCGAACGACGTGACCGTGCTGGTCGACTCGCGCGACGGGTACACCCCGACCCCCGCGGTCTCGCACGCGATCATCCGGGCGAACGGCGGTCGTGCAACGGGCTCCGGGCTCGCGGACGGCATCGTCGTCACGCCCTCGCACAACCCGCCCACCGACGGCGGCTTCAAGTACAACCCGCCGCACGGCGGGCCCGCCGACAGCGACGCCACCTCGGTGATCGCGCAGCGGGCCAACGAGCTGATCGCCGGCGGGCTCGCCGAGGTGAGGCGGACGTCGTACGACGCGGCTCGCCGGGCCGCCGGTTCGTATGACTTCCTGGGCACGTACGTCGACGACCTGCCGTCCGTGGTCGACCTGGACGCGATCCGGCGCGCGGGGGTGCGGATCGGCGCCGACCCGATGGGTGGGGCGTCGGTGCACTACTGGGGCGAGATCGCGGAGCGGCACGGGATCGACCTGACGGTCGTGAACCCGCTGGTCGATCCCACGTGGCGCTTCATGACGCTCGACTGGGACGGGAAGATCCGGATGGACTGCTCGTCGCCGAACGCGATGGCGTCGCTGATCGCGCAGAAGGCGTCGTACGACATCGCGACCGGGAACGACGCCGACGCGGACCGGCACGGCATCGTCACGCCCGACGCGGGGCTGATGAACCCGAACCACTTCCTGGCCGTGGCGATCGAGTACCTCTTCGGCGGCGCGCGCCCCGACTGGCCCGCCGGAGCGCGGATCGGCAAGACGCTGGTGTCGTCGTCGATGATCGACCGCGTCGCGGCCGCCGTCGGGAAGCCGATGGTGGAGGTGCCGGTCGGCTTCAAGTGGTTCGTGCCCGGGCTGATCGACGGGTCGTTCGGCTTCGGCGGCGAGGAGTCCGCGGGGGCGTCGTTCCTGCGCCGCGACGGATCGGCGTGGACCACCGACAAGGACGGGCTGATCCTGTGCCTGCTGGCCGCCGAGATCCAGGCCGTGACCGGGTCTTCGCCGTCCCAGCGGTACGCCGCGCTGGTGGCACGGCACGGCGAGCCGGCGTACGCCCGCATCGACGCGCCGGCCTCCCGCCCCGAGAAGGCCGCGCTGGCCGCCCTCTCCCCCTCCGACGTCTCCGCCACCTCGCTGGCCGGCGAGGAGATCACCGCGAAGCTGACGGAGGCGCCCGGCAACGGCGCGAAGATCGGCGGCCTGAAGGTCACGACCTCCTCGGCGTGGTTCGCCGCCCGGCCGTCCGGCACCGAGGACGTCTACAAGATCTACGCCGAGTCGTTCCGCGGACCCGAGCACCTCGCGCAGGTGCAGGACGAGGCGCGCGCGGTCGTCACGGCGGCGCTGGGCTCGTGATGACGGCGGGGGAGGTGTTCCAGGTCCGCCTCGAGAAGCACGAGCACACCGGCTGGCGGCGGCTCCGGGTCGGCGCCTGGGCGCTGGCCACCGCCGTCGCCCAGGGCTTCGTCGGCAGCCCGTCGGTGGGCGAGTGGGTGGTGCGCCACCGCACCGACGGGCGCGAGCTCTTCCGGGTCGACGCGGGCGACGAGGAGGAGGCCGCGGTCCTGCGGGCCGAGCTCGACCGGCAGCTCGAGGAGCTGACCCCGGACGAGTTCGCCGCGCGCTGGGCGACCGCTCAGGAGTAGCGGTGGCTCTTGGCCGCGTGGCCCTGCTCGCGGGTGCAGGTGCGGCCGCTCATGTTGCGGTGTCCGCAGAGCGCGTCTCCCGTGGGCTCCTCCGCTCGGGCCGCCGCCTTCTTGGCGGGGGTCGCCGCCGGCTTCTTCCGCGGGGCGGCGGGAGTCGCCGCCCGCGCGGTCATCTCGGCGTACCGCGCCTCACGCATCGCCCGCAGGGCGTCCATCTTGCTCATCGCTGCTTCACCCGAGGAACCCTAGGACCCGGCACCGACAGTCGGACTCACCGCACCCACAGACCGTGCGGCCGGAGCAGCTCGACCACCCGGCCCTCCAGCCACCGCGCCTCGTCGCGGTCGGCGCAGACGGCCCAGGAGACGTCGAGCTCGAGACGGCGTACGGCGCTCGCCGCCCACCGCCGCGCACGCCTCTCTCCACCCTCGACCTGCTCGCGCACCCAGTCGGTGTCGGCCAACGCCCGATCGAGCGCGGCCTCCGAGAAGCCCGACACGGCCGCCTGCCCGGTGAGGTAGGCGCGCAGCCGCCCGTACAGCCCCTGCGGCGACCCGCCCCCGGCCCGCTCCCCCGCGTGGCCGACGTGCCGGACGACCCGGCTCGGACGCTCCAGGAAGAGGTAGACCCCCGGCGCCCGGGGCGCCTCCGCGATCGCCTCGACCAGCGGCGCCCACGCCGACCACTCGGCCAGCCCGGGCAACTCGGAGTACGCCGCCAGCCGGGCCTCCTCGTCGGCGTACGTCGTCATGCGCCCATGCTGCCGGGAGCCGCCGACAGGGTGGGGTCGGGCGGGTGTGCGCGGGGTCGTCGCAGGAGCCGCAGGTTCATCACGGTATGCAGACGAGCTCGCACTCACCACGGCGTACCCACCATGGGAACCGACAACTGATCTGCCTACCGTGATGTGCCTGCACGCCCCGCCGATTCGCCTGCATACCGTGATGAACCAGCAGCAGCGCGCCCCCTACCGGAACTGCGTCGGCAACCCGTGCCGGATCGCCCAGGCGACCGCCTCGGCGCGGTTGGTGGCACCGATCTTGCGGTACGCCCCCGGATGTGGGTCTTGATGGTGTTGACGCCGAGGTGGATCTCGCCGGCGATCTCGAGGTTGGAGTAGCCCTGCGCGATCAGCGCGAGGATCTCGCGCTCGCGGGGGGTGAGGCCGAGGTCGGAGCCCACCCGGTCCTTGAACCGGGCGGACTCGCTCGACCCGACGACCGGGTTCTCGCCGGTGTCGCCGGGCTGCCAGCCGGTCTGGGTGGAGTGGACGGCCGCGCAGATCTCGGCCTCGTCGGCCCCGATGTCGAAGAAGCCCTCCGCGCCCCGGGCGAGGGCCTGCGAGCCGAGGTCGGGGCGCAGTCCGCGGGTCACCGCGAGCACGGTCGAGGCGGTCTTGTCGATGAGGATGTCGAGGTCCGAGCCGTCCCCGCCGAGGAGGCCGATCACGTCGTACAGGACGACGTCCGGGTCCGGTCCCGTGGCGTTGAGGGGGACCACGTCGACCCGGCACTCACACTCGGTGAGGATCGCGCGAAGACCTGAGGTCACGACCGGCTGCGGGCTGACGATCGCGACGCGAACTGGCAACTCGTCCACGACGAAATTCTGCCAAAAGCCCAGGTCAGCGATCAAGACGACGCCTCACCGGACCCACCCCAACGGTTCCTCACCCGTTCGGGTGAGGGGCAACGATTTCCGGTCCGATGCTTCCTGTACGCGAGATTTTCTGGTGATGTTCTCGATGCGGACCGTCTCGGGCCCGCCGGAGCGGCGCCTTTCCGGGCGCCCTTCGCACATATCTCGGAGGATCATGTGAATCGACGCATCTCTCGGGTCGTCGGTGTGGTCGCAGGTCTCGGCCTCGTGTCGATGGCCGTGCCTGCGACCGCTCAGGCGACAGTGCAGGCACCAGGTCAGGCGGCCCCGCGGCTCGACGAGGTCACGGCCGCCACGGGCGAGCCGCGGACCAAGCCCGACAACTTCCCCGACCCCCTCGCACGCAAGCGCACCGCCCTGCGCCAGCGGGCGGTCGGCGACCTGGTCGCGGGGGAGGCCCGGACGGTCGGCAAGGGTCGGGACCGCACCATCCGGATGGCCGACGGCACGGAGGTCGAGTATCCCGTCAAGCAGACCTCGCAGCTGCTGACCTTCCTCGTCGAGTTCGGCGACGGCGAGGGCAACCCCGACTTCCCGGACAACACCTCCGGTCCGCTGCACAACGAGATCCCGGAGCCGGCCCGCAGCGACAACACGACGTACTGGAAGCTCGACTTCTCCCGCCAGCACTTCCTGGACATGTTCTTCAACGGCCTCGCCGACCAGGACGGCGAGTCGTTCAAGGACGTGTACGACGAGATGTCCAGCGGCCGCTTCGACCTGAAGGGCGACGTCTCCGACTGGGTCAAGGTCGACCACCCGGCGTCGTTCTACCAGGAGCTCCAGGACGCCGACAACGACCCGGAGACCCCGGAGACGGGCGAGGAGACCGGTCAGAAGATGACCAGCTTCCTCCAGGACTCCGCCGACGCCTGGTACGCCGCCCAGGTCGCCGCGGGCAAGACGGACGCGCAGATCCAGGACTACCTGAAGACCTTCGACGTCTGGGACCGCTACGACTACGACGGCGACGGCGACTTCAACGAGGCCGACGGCTACATCGACCACTTCCAGGCCATCCACGCCGGTGAGGGCGAGGAGGCCGGCGCCGACACCTGGGCCATCTGGTCGCACCGCTCCGCGGTCAACCAGAACGCCGACGTCGGCCCGGCGGGCAACGAGAACGGCGGCGTCCAGATCGGCGACACCGGCCTGTGGATCCGCGACTACACCACCGAGCCCGAGAACGGCGGGCTCGGCGTCTTCGCCCACGAGTTCGGCCACGACCTCGGCCTGCCCGACTACTACGACACCCAGGGCGGCGACAACGGCACCGGCTTCTGGAGCCTGATGAGCTCCGGCTCCTGGCTCGGCCACGGGGACGGCACCACCGGCACCACGCCCAACCACATGGGCGCGACCGAGAAGCTGTTCCTCGGCTGGTACGGCGACAACAGGGAGGACCTCGCCATCGTGGACGGCACCGCGCCGGCGAAGACGATCACCCTCGGCCCGTCGTACCACGCGACCACCAAGGGCAAGCAGGCCCTCGCGGTCCAGCTCCCGCAGGGCAGCTCCACCGTCGACGTCGTCGAGCCCGACCAGGGCACGCACTACTTCTACTCCGGCAACGGCGACGACCGCGTCGCCACGGTGACCGGCCCGACGACGACGGTCCCGGCGGAGGACCCGACGCTCACGGCACGGGTCAGCTACTCCATCGAGGACGACTGGGACTACGCCTACGCGAAGGTCTCCACCGACGGCGGCGCGAACTGGACCTACCTCGAGACCAACCTGTCGACCACCGACGACCCGAACCAGCAGAACGCCGGCTTCGGCATCACCGGCTGCTCGGGCACGCGGGACGACGACGGGGTCTGCGACAACGCGTGGACCGACCTCACCGCCGACCTGACGCCGTACGCCGGCCAGCAGGTGCAGGTCCAGTTCGAGATGTTCAACGACGCGGCGTACCACGAGCTCGGCTTCTCGGTGGACAGCATCGCCATCGGCGACACCCTGCTCACCGACGTCGAGGACGGCGCCCCGAACTGGACGCTGAAGGGCTTCCAGGTGATGGACGGGCCGTCGTACACGAAGGTCTACGACCGCTACTACGTGGCGGAGAACCGGCAGTACCAGGGCTACGACAAGACCCTCGCCGAGGGTCCGTACAGCGCCGACTACCCCGTGACCGCGCCCAACCGGGTCGACCAGTTCCCCTACCAGGACGGCCTGCTCGTCTGGTACGCCAACGGGCTGTTCACCGACAACAACACCAGCGCCCACCCCGGCGGCGGCCAGGCACTGCCGGTCGACGCCCGGCCGGCGTACCAGCGGTGGCAGAAGAACGGCGTGGACGCCGCCGCGGCCAGCGGCCGGCTGAACGCGTACGACGCCACCTTCGACGTCGACCAGACCGACGCGTTGCGGCTGACCAACGAGAGCCTGGACGGGGTCACGTACGACGTCGCCGCGCGTCCCGGCAACCCGGTCTTCGACGACAGCGACGTCAACCGCTACTGGGACAACGCCTCCGTCCGCGCCTCCTGGTACTCCACCCAGGTCGCCGGCGTCGGCGCGATGATCCAGGTGCTCTCCTCCGACGAGCGCACCGGTCAGATGGTCGTCAAGGCCGGTCGCCGGTTCGCCGCCGCGACCGCGCCCGTCGCGATCACCGGCCGGGCGCGCGTGGGCCAGCGGCTGGGCGTGGTCCCGGCCACCTGGGCCGTGGGCGGCACGAGCACCTTCACCTGGACCGTCGGCGGCAAGACGGTCGGCACCGGCACCGGCTACCGGGTGCGGCCCGCGGACGCCGGCAAGACGGTGAGCGTGACGGAGACCCGGACCGCGACCGGCTACGACAGCGGCACGTCCACCACCTCGACGGCACGGGTCCGGCCCGCCGCGGTCAGGCTGAGCGTCCGCGCGCCGAAGACGGTGAAGCGGAACCGGACGGCGGTCGTCAAGGTCGCCGTCACCTCCCCGGGCCTCACGGCGCGGGGTGCGATCAAGGTGACGTACGCCGGCACGTCGCTGCGTGCCAAGGCGCTGCGCGACGGCCGGGCACGCGTCGTACTCCCGAAGCAGGCGCGGCCGGGCCGGGTCCGGCTGGTCGTGCGGTACGACGCGAGCACCGGTTTCAGCGACGCGCGGACGGTGAAGACCGTCCGGATCGTGCGGTGACCGCGCACTGATCGATCGCAGGACATCGGAGCCCGGCACCGCACGGTGCCGGGCTCCGGTGCGTCCTGGCCGCTACCGTGGCGTGGTGGCCGTGATCGAGACCGTGGGGCTGACCAAGGCGTACCCCGGCGTCACGGCCCTGGACCGCCTCGACCTCGCCATCGGCGAGGGTGTGACCGGCCTGGTCGGCGCCAACGGGGCTGGCAAGTCGACCTTCATCAAGATCCTGCTCGGCCTGGTGCCGGCGACGGCCGGGACCGCGCGGGTGCTGGGCTACAACACCGCGACCGAGGGCGCGTCGGTGCGGGCGCTGGTCGGCTACATGCCCGAGCACGACTGCCTGCCGGCCGACGTGTCCGCGAGCGACCTGGTGGTGCACCTCGGGCAGATGTCGGGACTGCCGTACGCCGCCGCCCGCGAGCGCGCCTCCGACGTACTCCGCCACGTGGGCCTCGCCGAGGAGCGCTACCGCCCCATCGGCGGCTACTCCACCGGCATGAAGCAGCGGGTCAAGCTCGCCCAGGCGCTCGTGCACGACCCGCGGCTGGTGCTGCTCGACGAGCCGACCAACGGTCTGGACCCGTCCGCGCGCGACGACATGCTCTCCCTGGTGCGCCGCATCGGCGCCGACTTCGGCATCGCCGTCCTCGTCACCTCGCACCTGCTCGGCGAGCTGGAGCGGATCAGCGACAGCATCGTCGTGCTCGACGGCGGCCGGCTGCTGCAGTCGTCCGCGACCGCCGACCTGCTGCACGCCACCGGCAGCCTGCTGGTCGAGGTCCAGGGCCGGCCCGACGCCGACCGGCTGCTCGGCCAGGCGCTCGTCGACGCCGGGCTGGCCGCGCGGCCCGCCGGGGGCCGGCTGATCGAGGTCGACGTCCGCGACGAGCACACCCCCGACCAGGTGCGTGACCTCACCGTCGACCTCGGGCTCGGGCTGGTGCGGATGCAGGAGCGGCACCACCGGATCGAGGACGTCTTCCGCCAGGGAGGTGCCGGTCATGTCCAGCCTGCCTGAGACTCCCGGCGCCTCGGCGCAGCCCACCGGCGTCATCCACGACCTCGGCTACCGCCCGTACGCCGGCCCGCGGCTCGGCGATCGCTCGGTCGCCTGGACGTTCTTCGTCACCGGCCTGCGCAACACCTACGGGCTGGGGCGCTCGGCGCGCTCCAAGGCACTGCCGATGATCCTGCTCGGGCTGATGCTGCTGCCGGCGCTGATCCTGGTCGGCGTCCTGGTCCAGGCGCGCGACCTCCTCGACCTGGACAGCCAGCTCGTCGCGTACTCGACGTACCCCCTCACGACGCAGCTGCTGATCTCGGTGTTCGTCGCCGCCCAGGCGCCGGCGCTCATCTCGCGCGACCTGCGCTTCCGCACGCTGACGCTCTACCTGGCGCGGCCGATGCGGCGCACGACGTACGTCCTGGTCCGGCTGGCCTCGCTGACCGTGGCGACGTTCGTGCTCATCGGCTCGCCGCTGCTGCTGATGTACGTCGGCGGGCTGCTCGCCGACCTGGCACCCGGGCGGGAGACCGAGCGGTTCCTCGGCGCGATCGTGGGCGCGGCCCTGCTCGCCGCCTGCCTGGCCGGGCTCTCCGCGGTGGTCGCCGCGTTGACGGTCCGGCGCGGGCTGGCGGTCGCGGCGGTGATCGTGGTGCTGCTGGTCAGCTACACGGTGGTGTCGACGGTGCAGGGCGTGTCCTCGGAGGTCGACAACGACCGGGTCGGCGAGGTCGCGGGGCTGTTCTCGCCGTACACGCTGGTCAACGGGGTGCAGCACGCTCTCTTCGACTCCCCGGCCGCCACCCCGACGCCGCCGGAGGGTGCCGCGATGGGGCTGCTGTACGTCGTCGTGACGGTGCTCGTCGTGCTCGGGTCGATCGGCGCGCTCCTGCTCCGCTACCGGAAGGCCGACTGATGACGTCGATCGTCCTGGACCACGTGTCGCGGTGGTTCCGCAACGTGGTCGCCGTCAACGACGTCTCGATGACGATCGGCCCCGGGGTGACCGGCCTGCTGGGGCCGAACGGCGCCGGCAAGTCGACGCTGATCGCGATGATGTCGGGCTTCCTGGCGCCGTCGGCGGGGACCGTCACGCTGGACGGCGAGCCGCTGTGGCGCAACGAGCAGGTCTACCGCCGGCTCGGACTGGTGCCGGAGCGGGATGCGCTGTTCGACTACCTGACCGGGCGGCAGTTCGTGGTCGCGAACGCGGAGCTGCACGGGCTGCCCGACCCCGGGGCGGCGGCGCAGCGGGCGATCGCGCTGATCGAGATGACGGACGCTCAGGACCGGGAGATCTCGACGTACTCCAAGGGGATGCGGCAGCGGATCAAGATGGCCTCGGCGCTGGTGCACGACCCCGCCGTACTGCTGCTGGACGAGCCGTTCAACGGCATGGACCCGCGGCAGCGGATGCACCTGATGGACCTGCTCCGGTCGATGGGGGCCGAGGGGCGCACCATCCTGTTCAGCTCGCACATCCTGGAGGAGGTCGAGCAGGTCGCCCGGCAGATCGAGGTCGTCGTCGCGGGCCGGCACGCGGCCTCGGGCGACTTCGGCGCGATCCGGCGGCTGATGACCGACCGGCCGAACCGGTTCGTGCTGCGCACCGCCGACGACCGGCTGCTGGCCTCGGTGCTGCTGGCCGACCCGTCGGTGCGCGGCGCCCGGCTTCGTGCGGAGGGCGGGATCGAGCTGGAGGCGTCCGACTTCGGGCGGTTCAGCGAGGTGCTGCCGCGCCTGGCCCGGCAGCACGGCGTACGCCTGCACGAGGTGACGCCGACCGACGAGTCGCTCGAGAGCGTCTTCGCCTACCTGGTGTCGTCATGACGACCCCGATGCCGATCAACCGCACGATCGTCCGCCTCGGCGCGCTCAGCGTCTTCGGCCGCTGGCGCGGCCTGCTGCTGATGGTGCTGCCCGTCGTACTCCTCGGGCTGGCGGTGCTGATCCGGGTGCTCGTCGGGGAGGACCAGCCGGTCACCGAGAACACGCTGTACGCCTTCGGGCTCTCCGTCGTCACGCCGCTGGTCGCGCTGCTCGCCACCTCCGGCCAGCTCGCGCCGGAGATCGACGACGGCTCCATCTCCTACCTGCTCGCCAAGCCGCTGCCGCGTTCGTCCATCGTGGTCAGCAAGCTCGTCGTGGCGATCGGCTGCGTCCTCGTCTTCGCCGCCGTACCCCTGCTCGTCGCCGGTCTCGTCCTGCTCGCCTCCGAGCCCGCGATCGCCGTCGGCTTCGGCCTCGCCGGCCTCCTCGGCGGCGTCGCCTACTGCTCCCTCTTCGCGCTGCTCTCGGTGCTCACCCGGCACGCGATCGTCGTGGGCCTGATCTACCTCTTGATCTGGGAGGGCCTCCTCGGCGGCCTCCTCGACGGCGTCCGCTGGCTCTCCATCACCCGCTGGTCCGGCGAGATCGTCGACGCCGTCGCCTCCACCACCATCGTCACCGACGTCCCCACCTGGTACGCCCTCGTCGCCTCGTTCGTCGTCATCCTCGGCGGAGCCTGGCTCACCGGGCACCGGCTGCGGGGGTTCAACCTGACGGGGGACGAGTAGATTCTTAAACCGGCACCCGAGGGCGTGTCGCATGGCAAACTACGAATGAGTCCTTGTCCTCGTTCAACGACCGTCCGACCACATAAGTGACCTGGCAACGGACCCTTCAACCGGCAGGTCTCAAATTGGTCCGCATACTCACTCCACAAGCCGTCTCGCTAACGACCGGACTGCCGCTAACGGACCGACCTGGGATGCACCGGGGCGTACGTCGCTTCCGCACCGTGTTTTTCCCTGGAGTTCCACCTACAATTGCACCACTGCTCAGCACTGATCTCGGCGACGACGCTCCGCGATCACCCACTCTTTGAACCCAGGAGCTCGCGCGCTCCGCTCACGTCGCTTCACCCGACTGTGCATCGTACTTGCCAAGCCGTGGCACGAATCTCCCTCCAAACGGACCGAGACTACGGCAGCACGGGCAGTCACAGAACAGCAAGTCCGCCGTTCGCGTTAGGCCCAATTGGAACCACCGAACGTCGGTGGAGCCGCACCAGCGACTCCACCGAGAGCTGGCTGCTCGGCAGGCACACGGCAGACTGACCTCCTCGGCACGACTAGCGAACGAGGATCACCATCCATCGCATGGCTCGAACGGGATCGTCACCGATCGGTGCCGATCAGTCACCATCGCGCGTGCGTCCTCTCCACTTCACTGGACCACAAACCTCGATGCCGCCCGGAATGCCAAGTCGCACCACCAGAGTCCCCTCCGATTCCGTCAATCTCCAACAACCGCGCCCCAAACGTGGCAAGGTCTCCTCGGAACGGATCCGACCACCACATTTCTGGAGTTCTGAGTGCGCGTCCACCTTGTAGAGCCCGACTCCAACCGCCGCGGCGACCTCTTTACGAAGAGGGTTTCCGATGTACTTCATGTCCTAGGGTGGCAGAACTTTCGCTTCGATATCGCCAAATCCGGACGAGAAATTGACGTCACCGCAAATCACCGCACAGAGCGACGCCAGCTTCGCGCCGAGTGCAAAGCCAAGAAAGATCCAGTTGGTGGGGGCGACCTCAACAAGTTCGCCGGAGCGGTCGACGTTGAATCACGAAAAGCCGAAGAGCCCGTAACTGCCTACTTCATATCGCTGAACGGGTTTACTGAGACTGCGGTCGAACAAGAGCTCGAAGCAGACGGCCGGATCTCGCTCATCGATTCAACGAGGATCATCGATGAACTTGTTCAGTCGTCCGTTATAATCTCGCCCGACCGAGCCAGACAGGCGATCATCGAGCGCCTCGGAGGCAAGTTCGAGGTCGATCCGGTCCGCGACCTGATCGCCCACGAGGTTGGTTGGACTTGGCTAGTCTTCTTGTCGGGCGGCCGCGATCGGAAGTGCTTTACGCTGGTTCACGCCAACGGCGAATCACTCGATCAACGAATCGTCGAACAGATCTGTTCCGACGACGGGGACTACGAGCAAATTCTGAAGGACTTATCGTATATCGGGCACAATGGTTCGACCACTACTTCGGCTTCTGCTCGGACGACCGCCGCCCGAGCATACTTGGCCCATCTCCAACGAGACGCCGGATTCATCACGCTCGAGGGAATGCCGGCGGACGAACAAATCGGCAGCCGCGCCATCCCGCTACACGATCTTTTCGTTCCGCTCAATGTTCATCCCGAGATGCCACATAGTTCGGGTCCCTCGACCCCGGGCTCGGACTTCGAGTTCGATGCCACGGCGGTATCGACCGAGACATTCATGAAGGCGCACCGAGCCGCCGCGATCGTTGGGCCGCCCGGATGCGGCAAGTCCACTCTCATGAAGAGACTAGCTACAGGCAGCCTCAATTTCCTTGCTGCCGATGCCGACACAGAGACGGAGGCCTATCCGTTACTGATCCGCTGCCGATCCCTAGGGGATTTGAGCAGGTCGCCAATGCAGGACATTCTTGCGAACGCGATTCGCCGCGCCGAGCTGGGCGAGCTTGAGCAGCCCTTTCTGGAGGTTGTCCGCGAGAAACTTGGAAACGGATCGCTCCTGCTTCTGATCGATGGCCTCGACGAGATCGCCGACCCTGGAGCTCGCACCGCCTTCGCGACACAACTGCGCACTTTTCTCTCTACGTATCCGCGAATTCGAACAGTCATTACCTCGCGATCTTCAGCTTTTAGAACAGTTGCTAGCAGTCTGCGAGGAACCTGCGCCCTGGGCCGCGTGTCCGACTTGGATCACGAAGGAATCAGTCGCCTATGCCAGAACTGGGCCGATCAAGTGCTCGCTGGCGACCGAACCGCAGGTGCGCAACTCGCAATGGAAGTTACGACCAGTGAACGCGTGGCCGCTCTAGCAGTTAACCCGCTCCTTCTCACCACCATGCTCTTGGTGAAGCGCTGGATAGGCGAGATCCCGAGAAAGCGCACCATACTCTATGGAAAGGCGATCGAAGTTCTCGCAATGACCTGGAATGTCGAGGCGCATGAGCCTCTCGACCTCGACGAGGTATTGCCACAGCTTGGGTACGTAGCCCTTTCGATGCTGGACTCTGGGACCCAGCGAGTAAGCCGCCGCGAAGTTCAGCGTCTTCTGTCGAGTGCTCGCTCAGACATGCCAGAGATACTCGGCTACGTCCGCAGTGGACCCGCGTCGCTAGTCGACTCCGTCGAACACCGAAGTAGTCTTCTGACGCTTACGGGACACGATATCGCAGGCGGGATCGTAGAGCCCTTCTACGAATTCAAGCATCTCGCCTTTCAAGAATTCTTGGCAGCCAGGGCGGTGGTTGAGGGCTGGCACTCATCCGCGGGAGAACGAAGCTACGTGGACGTCATCGATCAAAAGGTGGGAGATGAGACGTGGGAGGAGGTGATTCCGCTTGTCGCAGTACTGGCGGGCCGCAATTCAGCGCCTCTCGTTGAACGGATCATGACTGTTGCTACAGACCAGGCCAGAAACCACCAGGCGCGGACAGTTGCGGCCCGAATGCTGACCGTGTGCCTTAGTGACGATGTACTAATCTCGCCAACCGTTGCACAGAAAGCACTTGAGGCACTACTTGAGGGGGACATCGCGGAGGATCGCGCAGCGGCCTACTCTATCCTCCGTAGCAAGTTCGCAACGATGTTCGACGAAACATCATGGCGGTCCGCCCGAGAACTGGGTTCTGTTTCACCTGGGGCATGCCAGGTTCTGACCCATATCTACTGTTTCGATAATCCTACTCGGGTATTCGATGTAGCCAGCGAGTTGATTCAGTATCTCGACATTTCCAGCGACCTGATGCAATCGTCGGAACTGAGGGAACGCGTGGTCGGAATAACTTGTGTCATGAACGCAGCCTACGAATATTATCCTCACTTCAATCAACGATTGTCGGCACGCAAGTTGCCTCCAGGAGAACTGGCGGCCCTACGGGACTGCCTAGATTCAATTCGTGGGAACTTGATAACGGGAAACCTGGAGCCACTCGAAAGAATGGCTTCCTATTGGGCGATTGCGTGGGGCGGGACGATCATGCGTTGGCCACGCGCACTTCTCGTTTCGCTTGCATCTGCCCAACTGCGGGACTGGAAGACACTGGCCGAGACAGGCGATGAGACGAG
Source organism: Nocardioides sp. (assembly GCF_035503875.1). GTDB lineage: Bacteria > Actinomycetota > Actinomycetes > Propionibacteriales > Nocardioidaceae > Nocardioides. The sequence continues at coordinate 1,657 of NZ_DATJTA010000093.1, read as the reverse complement.
GCGGATTCTTGCCTGGTCACTCGGAGGTATGCCCATCCGGAAGAATCTCGTGGGATCGCTCGAGTTTTCGCGCGACGACGAACTGTTCCTGCGGGATCAGATCAGCATCGACGGCAAGTGGCACCATCAGCAGTTGCGTGGGGCGTTGACCCTTCTCGCTTATGGTGATCGCCTAACGGACGATCTAGCTGGCGTATTTGAGCAGTTCGACGACCGCCTCTACCCCGGCGCGTCGAGATTCCTGGACGCAATCGAGCGCGTTAGTTCACCTGGGCCCCTGCGTGAAGCGGTCGTATCATTGAAGCGGCGTCCCGCGCCATAGCAAGGACTCCACGAAGGCGCACTTGATCTCACCTAAGTCAAGCGAGGTTCGAGCACCGACGCCGAGTGCACCCGCTGCCGCCATCAGCTTGACTCCATCGGCATCGTCGTAGCGCGGGTGAGAGCTGACGAGCGCCTGGCCTGAGCCAGCCTCCGACACCCCTCGCCGAGCGGGACAGGAACGGTCACGGAGCCCGCCGATTCCCGGAATCCAGGCTGCCCGAGGCACGCTTATCGGACTCACCGCGCTGCAGACGACCGGCGCACGTCCCCAATCTCGGGAGAAGGACAATGAGCATCGACGCGCACAACCGCGACAACCGGCCCTCCGGCGAGAGCGCCGACACCGGCACGGGAACCGTCCGTCCCCTGCGGCCACGGAGCGCGCCGGACAGTGCCCCGGACAGCTCGCCGGCCGCCGCTCGCCTCCTCGAGATGACCGCCCGGGAGACCGACCAGTGGCGCGCGGAGGCCAGGAGCGAGGCGGCCGCGATCGTGGCCGGCGCCCGCGAGGAGGCGGCCCGGCTCGTGCAGGCGGCCCGCACGGAGTCGGAGCGACTGGTGACGTCAGCGCAGGAGAAGGCGTCCGAGACGGTGAACGACGCGCGCGTCGAGGCGTACCGGGTGCGCGAGAAGTCGACGGCGGCGCGCAAGCGCAATGAGGAGGAGATCGCTCAGCTGGAGCAGCTGGCGACCCAGCACCGGGCGCAACTGCGGAGCCACCTCACCAAGATGCTCGACGAGGTCGACACCGCGGGCGACGACAAGTCGTAGCGCTCCCCGGCTACGTCCGCCGGTGAAAGCGGACGTCTCCGTCGCCGAGGCGTTCGGTCAGGTACCCCGGGTCGTGGGCCCGGTGGTGATGGTGCGAGCAGAGCAGCATCCCGTCGGCGAGGTCGGTGCGCCCACCGGTGGACCAGGGATGTCGATGGTGGGCCTCGCACCACGGGGCCGGGATGTGGCAACCCTCGGCGCGGCACTCGCCGTCCCGGAGCACCAGCGCCCGTCGCTGCCCGCGGGCGAAGAGTCGTCTGCTCCGGCCAAGGTCGAGGACCTCGCCCTTCCCGCCAAGGACCGCGGGGACGATCCCTGCGGTGCAGGCCAGGCGCCGGGCCTCGTCAGCGGTGATGCGGTCGTGGGAGTCGCCGGGGGCCGGGTTGCCGAGGGTGGCGGTGCCGAGATCGGCGCGTAGCGCGTCCAAGCTCATCGTGACGACCAGGGTGGTGGCGTCGCCGCCGTGGATCGGGAGGCGGGTGGGGTCGAGGGTCTCCAGGAGCTGGCAGAACGCCTGCGCTGTCTTGCGGCCGTAGGGCACCGGGCTGCTGGTCGGCTCACC